>NZ_JBVJFK010000004.1:0-300970 GCF_055587885.1 Streptomyces sp. NPDC046349 | reverse complement strand
GTACCCCCCCCCCCCCCCCCCCCCCCCCCCCCCCCCCCCCCCCTCCCCCCCCCCCCCCTCCCCCCCCCCCCCCCCCCCCCCCGCCCCTCCTTGTCCGCTCGCCGCCGCTACGCGGCCGAGCCGCCGGCAGAGGTCCTCGCGCCGACCTTCCGGGAGGCCGCCGGCTGCGAGGCCGCGGTCTGCTGCGGATCACCCTCGTCCTCCACGGACGGGGCCGGGGTCTTCGGCGGAGCGGTCGGCTCGGACTGGCGGACGGGCGGTGCGAAGCGGGAGACCTCGGCGCGGAGCATGGCGTTCAGAGCGGCGTACGGGTCGATGGGCATGGCGGAACCTCACGGTGCTCAGGGGGTGTGGGGGATGCGCTGGGGACTCGGTCCGCTCAGCAGCGCAGCACCACACTGCGCACCGTCCGCAGGGACGGGCCGGTCTCTCCGGTGCGGGGCCCGCGCCCCGGACCCTCGCCCTGTTTCACGTGAAACAGGGCGAGGGTCCGCTGTACGCACAGCGGCCCGCGCGCGGTCGACCGTACGGCTGCGCGTGCCTCGGGATCGGCGGCGGGATCCGACTGGCCCTCCGCGGGTTCGGCGGGCTCGCCGGGAGCCGTGGGCTCCGCGGGGGCAGAGGAGGCCGGGCGGTACTCCGCCGCGGCCGCACCGGCCGGACCGGCGCCGAACACGCACAGCAGCACGACGCAGGCCGCGGTGAGCGCCCTCGTCAGTGCCGTGCGTGCGTGCAGCCTCCAGGTCATGCGAGGGGTGTGCCCCGCCACGCCGGAAGACTCCCGGACGGACCCCGAGAAGCCCCCGACCGGGGGACGAAGACCCACCCCTCGGCTGACAGCCCCCCAGATGTCAGCTACTGCTGCGGTGCCCCGTGAGCCGGGCCAGCACGGCGGTCTCCCCGCCGATCAGCCGAAGTTGGGCGCCTCCGGGCGGCTCCTCCCGGACGGAAGCCCTGCCGGGTGAGACCCCCACGACGGTGAACACGGCCGTCCGGCGGTCCGCGCGCTGGATCTCGATGGTCCGGCCCCGCCGCAACTCCCCCAGCCGCAGAGCGGTTCCGGTGACGACGGCGGTTCCGGCGGCGCCCGGCGCCGGCCCCGCGGAGTCCCAGGACGCCTCCTCGCCGTCGACGCCGAACGGCACGTCGACGCCCAGGCTCGGGATGCGCAACCGCACTGGGCGGGCTGCTCTCAGGGGTCCGGAGACCGTCCTCAGCGGCCCGGCGGCGATCCTGCGCGGCCGGGCCGCCGCCCCGGGGCGGCTCTCGCCGGACTGTTCCAGTTCCCGCACGAGACGGCGGTGGCCGGACAGTCCCAGCGCCCGCGAGGGCAGCGCGTCGTCGGTGGTCGCGGCCGCGGGCGCGGCACCCTCGGTCCGCTGCAACACCACGACGGTGCTGGACAGCAGAGCCACCGTCAGAGAGGCGACGACCCACTTGGCGCGGGGCATGGGATTCCCTCCTGTCCGGCTCGTGCGGCCGGGTCATGTGAGCAGTGGACACTTCCTCTGCCCATCGGCACACCGTGAAACACGAGAGGCTGACATGGAGTCACGGGCGTGTCTTCGCACGATCGGGGAGTCTTCGCAGCTCGCGCCGGTTCGGCGCACCGACCGCCGGGGCCGTCGTGGATACGCCCGAACGGGTGAGGGGTCAGTGGTGCTCGGTGACCCCGGCCCGCGGGGTCACAGGACGACGGCCGCCGTGCCCGCCCCCATGAGCGCGGCGGCCAGGTGCATGGCCGGATGGCCGTAGTCGCCGTACCAGAGGTGGCGGGCCAGGCCGCCGAGCGCGGCCAGGGCGGCGATGATGCCGATCTGGCCGAACAGCGTCACGGCGCAGCAGGGGGCCAGGAGCAGCAGGAAGGAATTTAGCCAGAAGGGTGCGGCACCCGTCCAGCCCCGCCATTCCCTGATCGCCGTCGCCATGGACTATCGGCCTTTCATCGTCAACTCGTCGGCAGCACAGCCTCCTTGGGTGCGGGAGTGGGCACAAGGGCCCGGTCGGCTAGAAAACCGAAGGCCAGGCCGAAAGTCGTCCACAACGTGGTCTGGATGGCCAGGGACGCGAGGCGGAAGTCCCAGATCAGGGTGGCGGGGAAGCCGGCCGGGACCTCGTCGACCCCGGGCAGGACGGCGTATGAGATTCCGATGAGTACGACGAAGGCCGCGCCGGCGGCCACCGACGCGTTCCAGTTGCCGAGCTTCGGCGCGAGCCGCCGCCCGAGGATGACCGCGCCCGCGGCCAGCAGCACGCTCAGCACGATCATCAGGAGGTAGAGGGCGGTCCGACGGGCCGCCGTTTCGGGGTCGCCGACGGCCGGGGGGTTGGCGGGGTACTTGAAGAAGGGCACCAGGGTCACGGTGACGAACAGGCCGGTGGTGACCAGCGCTGCCGTGGCCCGCGGGCCGAAGCGGCCGATGCGGCCGGACGCGAAGCAGTGGACGAGCGCGGCGAGGCCGCCGAGCGCGACGCCGTAGAGCACGACGCCAGTGGCGAGACCCGCCGTGGCCTGGAGGGCCCGGCTGACCGGGGCCTCCCCGCCGTGGTCGTGTCCGGCCCCGGCGGCGGCCTCTTCGATGGCGATGGCCGCGTCCACCTCGGACTCACCGAGGAGGTACGCGACGAGGAAGGCGGCCACGCCGGCCAGCAGGCCGGCGAGCATGCCCCGGACGAGCAGGGTGCGGGGGGATGCGGAGTTCATGGTTCGGTCCCTTGCTGAGACGGATCCCTTGCCGGGGGTGGTCGTTGGCAGGGGAAGCGGATCAGTGGCAGGGGAAACCGAGCAGGTGGCGGCCGTCGTGCAGCCACTCGTGGATGGTCTCGCCCTCGAAGACGGCGGTGGCGCCCTGCTCGGCGCCGACGAAGTAGAGCAGGACCAGCATCAGGACGCCGACGAACACCGCCCAGGGGGCGAGTGCGGAGAGCGAGATGGGGGCGATGGCGGGGGCGTTCGTCGTGGGCACGGCGGAGTTGGCCATTGCAGAACCTCCAGAGGGAACACGCGTCCCGGTCAGTGGTGCGCTCGACGACGGTGACGGGTCTGACTTCCCCTCCCCCTCCGGGAGGATTCACAGTGGCGCGACCGTGCCGGATTCTCACCGGTGCTTCCGTCATACCGTCGTCATGGACTTGTCTCGTTCGTGACGGTACCGCGCTTAGGCTCCCCTTATGAAGAGTCAGTCGGTGCGCGTTCACCTCGTGCGCCCCCCACTGGACACAGCGGCCCGCCAGGGCCGTTTCGGTCACGCGCGGCCGTGTCCCGGCCATGAGGGACTGCGCGGGCCGGACACCGGGGAGTGGGCCGGACGCACCCTGGAGGAGGTGGCGGCCGAGGCCCCGGAGGCCCTGCATGCCTGGCTGACGGATCCCGGGTACGCACCGCCGGGCGGGGAGTCCGTGGACGCGCTGATCGCCCGCGTGGGGGCGGAGCTGGCGGCACTGGCCCCGGGCACGTACCGGGCCGAGGTCGACCAGGCCGTCGTGCGGGCGGCCGTCGTGTACGCCCTGGAACTCCCGGCGGTTGCCTTCTGGCGGCTCGACGTGCGGCCGGAGTGGGTCACCACGCTGACCGGGAGGGCCGGGCGCTGGAACCTCCTCGTCGGCCGGCCTCAGGACGAACTGCCCCGCACATAGCGGAACACCCGGCCCGGACCCCGCGACGCGGTCCGGGCCCGGCTCACGACGGGCGTGGGCGTGTCACGCCACGATCCAGTCGGACGTCGCGATCACCGGCTGCACGCCGTCACGGTGGACGGTGCCCTCGATGAGGCCGTACATGCGGTCCGCCGCGAAGTAGACCTCGTTGTCGTTCTTGAGGCCGAAGGGCTCGAGGTCGACGAGGAAGTGGTGCTTGTTGGGGAGGTTGAGCCGCACCTCGTTGACCTTGGGGCAGTTGTCGAGCACCCGCTCGGCCATCTGGTTCAGGGTCTGCTGCAGCGAGTACGAGTACGTCTCCGCGAAGGCCTCCAGCATGTTCTTGCGGACCTTCCTGTATGCCTGGTCCCAGTCGTGTCCGGGGTCGTCGGCGGCCAGCGCCGAGTGTGCCCAGCGCGCGGTGACCTTGGTCGCCAGGATGCGGTCGTACGCCTCCTTGAGCGTCGTGTACCTGTCCTTGATGTAGCCGTGGAACTCGGAGTTCGTCGAGTTCATCACGGTCAGGTCCTTCAGACCCGAGATGACCTGCAGGCCCGTCGTCTCGCTGTAGGTGATCTGCGCGGTGCGCACCTCCTGGCCCTTGAGGGCGAAGGAGTGCTGCTCCTTGCGCGTCGGTACGGGGATGCGCTCCCAGGCGAATTCCTCGATGCGGATCTGGGCCTCGCGGATCGGCGCCTGCGAGGAGACGAAGTGCTTGGCGAGCAGGATGCCGAAGGCCTCCGGCGACTCGATGCCGTGCTCCTTGCCGAAGGCGTACACCGTGTTCTTGGTGGTGTCGGTCGGCAGGCAGTTGGCGTTGTCGCCGGTCAGGTGGACGTCGCGGAACTCACCGCGGAGCGCGACCGAGACGTTGAGGTCGCGGATCTCGTGCCAGGAGCCGTCGTTGCCCTTGCGGGTGACCTTCACGATGCGGTTCTCGGCCTTGCCGTACTGGTTCTGGGCCAGGACGTGCTTGCTCATGCTGTCTTCCTTCGGGTACTCGGGAACACGGAGTCCGTACTTCTGGATCCCGTACGCCCGGCGTCCAGCGGTCTTCCCGCTCCCCGCCGTTCGGCCCCGAGGGGGCCGCCCCGGGACTGACGTGCATCCCGGTCCGTAGGTGCTCGGCCTGTTTCGACGTAGGTGGCCTGCACGGATTGCAGCATGCGTACGGGGCGTTGACCACCGCACGGATCCTCCGAACACCAGCACCGGCGCATTGGGCGACCCCACAGACCCGCAGGTCAGATGGTGTGCGCGTCGGCCACGGCCAGGGCCTCGTCCAGGATCTGCAGCCCCTTCGCGACGTCCTGCGGCGAGATGTTGCAGGCCGGCGCGATGTGGATCCGGTTGCCCGCGATCAGCGGCCAGAGCCCGCCCTTCTTGCAGGCGGCCCCGAACTGCGCCATCGGCGCGTTGTCCGCCCCGGCCGCGTTGTACGGGACCAGCGGCTCGCGGGTCTCCTTGCTGCGGACGAGTTCCAGGGCCCAGAACGTGCCGAGGCCGCGGACCTCCCCGACCGAGGGGTGGCGCTCGGCGAGCGTGCGCAGGCCGGGCCCGAGGAGCTCGTCTCCGGTGCGCGCGGACTGCTCGACGACGCCCTCCTCCTCCATGACGTTGATCGTCGCGACCGCGGCGGCGCAGGCCAGCACGTGCCCCGAGTACGTCAGACCGCCCGGGTAGGGCCGGCGGGCGAAGGTCTCGGCGATGTCCGCCGAGACGGCCACACCGCCGAGCGGTACGTAGCCGCTGGTCACGCCCTTGGCGAAACAGATCAGGTCGGGGGTGACGTCCCAGTGCTCGGAGGCGAACCACTTACCGGTGCGGCCGAAGCCGACCATGATCTCGTCGAGGACGAAGACGATGCCGTAGCGGTCGCAGAGCGCCCGTACCCCGGGCAGGTAGCCGTCGGGGTGCACGAGCACGCCGGGGGCGCCGCCGACGGTCTCCAGGATGATCGCGGCGATGGACTGCGGGCCCTCGAAGACGATGGTGTCCTCCAGGTGGCGCAGGGCACGCGCGCACTCCTCCGCCTCCGTGGTCGCGTAGAAGGGCGAGCGGTAGGCGAAGGGCCCCCAGAAGTGCACGACGCCGGCGGTCGCGGAGTCGTTGCCGAAGCGGCGGGCGTCACCGGTCAGGTTGATCGCGGTGGAGGTGGCGCCGTGGTACGAGCGGTACGCGGACAGCACCTTCGGCCGCCCGGTGTGCAGCCGGGCCATGCGGACGGCGTTCTCCACCGCCTCGGCCCCGGCGTTCGTGAAGAAGATCTTGTCGAGGTCGCCCGGAGTGCGCTCGGCGATCAACCGGGCGGCCTCGGAACGCGCGTCGACGGCGAATCCGGGCGCGACGGTGCACAGCCTGGCCGCCTGCTCCTGGATGGCCGCGGTGACCTTGGGGTGCTGGTAGCCGATGTTCGTGTAGACCAGGGCGCTCGAGAAGTCGAGGTAGCGATTGCCCTGGTAGTCCCAGAAGTACGACCCCTCGGCGCCGGCGACGGCGAGCGGGTCGATGAGCTCCTGCGCCGACCAGGAGTGGAAGACGTGCTTCCGGTCAGCGTCTTTGACGGTCCTGAGGGCGTCGGCTTCTGCGTTCATGAAACGAGCGTAGACGTCCAGGATGTGGACGTGGCGGGGGTCGCCACGCGTCTCCCGAGGCATGCTGCGGCCCCGCGTCGACGCGCCGGAACCGGAGCCCGCGGCGTCCGGGGCCGGAGCTCCGGGAGCCGGGGCGCCGGCGCTCGTAAGAAGCCGGAGGCCGCGACAACCGAGCAGGGCGGGGCCGCGCCACAGCTCCAGGGCCTCGCCCAGCACCCGGTCGGCGGCCTCGGGGGCCGGGCCCAGCGCTGGCGGCACTCGGCTGTGGGCCGCTCGCCCCGCAGTCGTGTCCCCCGGCCCGACGCCGCTTCCGTCCTCGCCCGTCCGTCCAGGGCGCCCCGGCATCGAGATCCGCATGCGGACGGTGTGCGGCGCGGGGGCCGACCGGGGCAGCGGCTATTTGTCGGAGTAGCTGAAGTCCCCCACGGTCCAGGCGCTGACGTCGCCGAGGGCGATCCGGTACATCCCGCCGGTCTCGGGGATGCCCACCGGTCCCTGGAGGATGCGCGCCACGTGGAAGTGCAGGTGCGAGGGAGGACCGGCGGGATGTCCGCCCGTGTTTCCCGGGGAGCTGAACACCTCGGCGAACGGGCCCAGCTGGTCGGAGTCCCGCAGGACCTCCGCCACGCGCTGGCGCCAGACGCGTTCGGGGGCGAGGCGGCCGGTGATGACGGCGCCGTTCACGACGACCGTCAGGGACATCTGATTGGTCTGTTCCGACTCGACCTTGGCGGCGAGGTCACGGAGCAGGTCGTCAGGGATCGACATGGGCAGGGACTCTAGCAAGTGGGCCCGGCCCCTGGCGCTGGTTCCGCCGTGACGGCGGCCGATTTCCGGCGGGCGCGGAAGCGGGCCCGCCGCCCGCACGCAGAGGTGCGGGCCGCGGGCCCGTTCGCCTTCGCGGCGACGTCGGCGCCGACGCGGGTGTCGGCGCAGGTGTCGGCGTCGGCTTCAGTGCCGGTCTCGCCGGGCTCAGGCGGGAACGATGTTCTCGGCCTGCGGGCCCTTCTGGCCCTGCGTGACGTCGAAGGTGACCTTCTGGCCTTCCTGGAGCTCACGGAAGCCGGAAGTGGCGATGTTCGAGTAGTGGGCGAAGACGTCCGCGCCGCCACCCTCCTGCTCGATGAAACCGAAACCCTTTTCCGCGTTGAACCACTTCACGGTGCCGGATGCCATGCGCGTTCTCCTTTGGGGCAGTGCCCGGGCCGCACTGTGCGGACCCGGCGTCGCCGAGATGATTGCCCCGACCGGAAATCGAACCGGAAATGAAGAGTGCACCCACCGGAAAATCGGGTGAGAGCACTTGTAAGCTTTTGGGGACCACAACCGCAACTGGCGTCACCGTAGCACAGTGATAACCGGAGAACCGGTAAAGCCTTTCCGGCCCGATAATTCCGGCGTCGCGTCACCGGATAGCCGGTCCTGAAATCCGATGAGCGGTAATACGGTAATACGGTCAGGCGCCGATGCGTAGCAGCGCGAGGGTGATGTTGTCGGGTCCTCCCGCGTCGATCGCGGCCTTCCAGAGCTCGAAGGCAGCCCTGCCGTCGTCGTGCACCCGCAGCAGCTCCTCGATCGCGTCGTCCGGCACCGGGTCGGTCAGCCCGTCGCTGCACACCAGGTAGCGGTCCCCCTCCGCCAGCGCGAAGGTCTCGATGTGCGGGGTGATCGAGCTGTGGCCGCGGCTGCCGCCGAGGACCTGCGTGACGGCGGAAGTGGTGCGGTGCCCGGGCACCGGGGGCGGACTGTCGTCCACGCTCACCTGGCGCAGCCCGTCGCGCGCCGCGTGGAACACCTTGCTGTCGCCTACGTTGAAGGACAGCAGTGACTCGGCCAGGACGAGGGCGCCCGCGACCGTGGTCCCCATCGCGGTCAGGTCCGGCCGGCCGTCGGTGGCCGAGTACACCGCGTCGTTGCAGAGGTTCAGCGCGTCGCCGACGGCCTCCGCGCAGTCCAGTGAGGGGCCCAGCGAGGAGAGCTGGCGCACCACGAGCTCGCTGGCCACCTCTCCGGCCGGCTGCCCGCCGAGCCCGTCGGCGACCGCGACGACGAGCGGTCTGCCGAAGGGGAACACCAGCGTCTGGGGATTCTGGGTCACGGTCCCGCACAGGGTCCACGGCCCGATGACGAGGCTGTCCTCGTTGTGCTCGCGGACCAGCCCGACATGGCTCAGGGCGGTCACAGCTATGTACGTCACCTCGACGTCCCGCCTCTCCGCAACGGCACCGGCAGACGCGTCCTCCGCCACCATTGTCGCGCCGCTCCGGCATGCGGGGCGCGGTTTGCCGGAGCACGCTGGTCCTGGAGCTGCCTGTCCCCCGACGGCGGCCGGGCCAGGAAGGACTGCCGCAGATGTTCGCACGATTGAGCACCTACCAGGGTTCACCCGTCCCCGCGGAAGGGGACCTGGTCGCGCATTCGGAGGAGATCGTCCGGCAGGTACGGGACGCACCCGGCTTTCGGGGCGTCTACTACCTGGTCGACCGGGCCACCGGGGAGGCCAAGTCGCTGACCCTGTGGGAGGACGAGCGGAGCATGCGCGACAGCGAGGAACTGGCCAGCCGGATCCGCGAGGAGACCGCCCGGCGGGAAGGCCAGCAGATTGTCGGGGTCGACCACTTCGAGGTGGGCTTCAGCCATCTGGAGCCGTAGCGGCAGCCCCAGGCGCACGCGTCTCGGCGCGGCGTGGGAGCGAGGTACGAAGGGCGAGGAGCGATGGTCATGGGCAAGCTCTCGATGGACCAGCTGCGGGAACGCGTTCGCGGGGCGGTCGTCACCCCGGACGACGACGCCTACGAGGCGGCGCGCGCGGTGAACAACGCCATGATCGACCGGAGGCCGGCCGCCCTCGTGCGGTGCGCCAACGCCGGCGACGTCATGGCGGCGGTCGACTTCGCGCGGGAGAACGGGCTGGACCTCGCGGTCCGCGGCGGCGGGCACAGTGTGCCCGGTTTCGGCACCTGCGACGACGGCGTGGTCGCCGACCTGTCCGCGATGCGCGGGGTCCGCGTCGACGCCGCGCGCCGCACGGCGCGCGCTGAGGGCGGTGCGACCTGGGGCGACTTCAACGCGGCGACGCACGCCTACGGGCTGGCCACCACCGGCGGGATCATCTCCACCACCGGCATCGGCGGGCTCACCCTCGGCGGCGGCATCGGCTACCTGTGCCGCGGGCTGGGTCTGAGCTGCGACAACCTGATCTCGGCCGATGTGGTGACGGCGGACGGCCGCATCGTCGTGGCGAGCGAGGAGGAGAATCCCGACCTCTTCTGGGCGCTGCGCGGAGGCGGCGGGAACTTCGGCGCGGTGACCTCGTTCGAGTACCGGCTCAGCCCGGTCGGGGACATCTACGGCGGACCGATGCTCTTCGAGCTGGACGACGCGGCGACCGTCCTGCGGTCGTTCGCCGAGTACATCGCCGACGCTCCGGAGCAGCTCGGCGGCTTCCCCGCCTTCCAGCTCGCCCCGCCGCTGCCGTTCATCCCGGCGGACCGGCACGGCGACCCCTTCGCCCTGATCGTGGCGTGCTGGGCCGGGCCGCTCGACGAGGGGGAGCGGGCCCTGCGGGCCTTCCGCGACTTCGCCCCGGTGGTGGCGGAGCACGTCGGGCCCATGCCGTACCCGGCGCTCAACAGCGCCTTCGACGCGCTCGTGCCGCCCGGCCTGCAGCACTACTGGAAAGCCAATTTCGTGACCGAGCTCAGTGACGCCGCGATCGAGGCGCACCTGGTGCACGGCCCGAAGCTGCCCGCCGTGAACTCGACGGTCCACATCTATCCGATCAACGGCGCCTGCCACCGCGTCGGGGCGGAGGAGACCGCCTTCGCCTACCGCGACGCGTCCTTCGCCACCGTCATCGCAGGGATGTGGCCGGACCCCGCGGACAACGACGCGAACATCGCCTGGGTCCGCGACTACTACGAGGCCACCGCCCCGCACTCGGAGGAGGGCGGCTACATCAACTTCATGGCCGAGGACGACCAGAGCCGGATCAGGGCCAACTACAGGGGGAACTACGACCGTCTGGCCGAGGTGAAGCGGACGTACGACCCGGGGAACCTCTTCCACCTCAACCAGAACATCCGGCCCGCCGCCTAGTGGGGCCGGTGGCCGGCCCGGGCCGTGGCGGGGCGGAGCGGTGCGGATGCGGGCAGTGTCCGCTTGTGCATATTTTGTCGTAGTACCGGAAGGTCCCGTACGCCTGGTTTGCCCGATTGAGGAAGGCCCCTCCATGAAGCGTTTCCCGGTGGTCGGTGTGCTCTGCCTGAGCGCGGTCTTCGGCCTCAGCGCGTGTTCCGACGACAGTTCCCCCGCCGAGGAGGCCACCGAGGCCGCGGCCGACCTGTGCACCGATCTGAACGCCCTCAAGGCCGACAACGCCAAGCTGAAGGCCCTGAACCCCGCCGTCGCGACCAAGGACGAGATCAAGGACGCCTACGACGCCGTCCAGGAGGACTGGGAGGACGTCAAGGAGAACGCGAACAAGATGAAGGACGCGGAGCGCGAGGCGGTCCAGTCCGCCGCCGAGAACCTGAAGAAGGGCTACGAGGACCTGCCGGGCGACACGACCGGCACGGAGGCGCTCACCCAGCTGCAGCCCCAGATCCAGTCGCTGGAGCAGGCCACGACGGCCGCCTCCTCCGGCCTCAAGTGCCCCGGCTGACAGCCGGCTCCTGCGCGAAATGGCCCCGTCCGGCCCCCGGACGGGGCCATTTCCGCGCGACGGGGCGCGCGGCTCAGAGCTCCTCGTCGTCCACGAACGGCGGTCCCCCGCGCCGCTCACCGCCACGCCTGCGCATTCCGATCTTCACGGCCCCGAAGAGGGCCTTGGCGATCACGCCCACCACGATCAGGTCGGCGATCATCTGCACGGTGACCAGCACCCGTCCGGTCCCGGTCGTGGCGGCGATGTCGCCGAAGCCGACGGTCGCGAACACCGTGACCGTGAAGTAGAGGGCGTCCGTGCGGTCCAGCGGCTCCGTGAAGGTCGCCGGGATGCTCTCCGAGAGCATGAAGTACGTCGCGGAGAAGACCACCAGGAAGAGCGGCACGGCGGTGGCCATCGCCTCGAGGGCGCTCAGCCTCGGATACTGCGACCGGGTGATGGCGTTGACCTGCCAGGCCGTCAGCAGGGTGAAGGCGAGCAGCCCCAGTACGAGCGTGAGGACCGTCAGCACGCCGAAGCCGCCCTCCAGGGGGGCCAGGTAGTACAGCGCCGTGAGCAGCACGACCGAGCCGGTCGCGCGCAGGCAGTGGCCCAGGAGGACGCGTCGGTGGCGGCGGGCGGCGTTGCGTTCCATGCCTTCAGGAGAACGGCACCCGCCGTATCCGGCGACCGGAGCGGCGGGCTTCCCGGGTCCGACGTCAGTGCGTGAGGTCGTAGAGGCTCCTGGCGACCAGCCACACGCCGAGGAGGAGACAGCCGAGGACGATCGCCGGGTCCTTGTGGTCCGACAGCCACGCCCGCATGCCCGTCAGCGCCAGGGCGGCCCGCTCCGGGGCGAACACCATGTACAGCTCCATCGCCAGCAGGGTGGAGGTGGCCAGGAGGCAGAAGCCGAGCAGGGCCAGGTAGGTGGCGCTGTCGGAGAGGTCCGCCTGGAGGACCGTGGCGGCGGCCGCACCGACCATGCCCCACGGCTGGAGGAGCACCCCGAGCCCGGCCGCGGACCACACGGACGTCCGGTCCATCCGGGAGAGCGCGCTCGGCTCCTCGACGGAGCCGGACCGGGGCCCGCCGGACTTCGGGGCGGCGCCCGCCACGGGGCGCCGCCGACGCCGGTGCTCGGCGTACGCCACCAGCCCGACGCCGATGGCGAGTCGGACCGCCAGGCCGGCGGTGGACGGCGGGGAACGCGGCGGTGGGGGCTCGCCGCCGGTGATGAGCAGGACGATGGCGATCACGACGACGAGGCAGCCCAGCCAGGCGAGGATGAAGGCGAGTCCCTTCCACACGCCCCCGGGTGCGGAGACCACCAGCACGAACGCCATGATGGGCAGCGGATTGAGCGTGATCATCAGCCCGATGACGATCAGGTCAAGCACCATCGGCTGTTCCCCGTCGAGCGGAACGGGCCTTCCTCGTGAACGGAGGAAGGCAATCTCATGCGTCCATGGTCACGCTGTCCCGCGCATGGGTGCAATAGATGCCGCTTTTGCTCCGCATGCGGAGCAACCGACCCGCCTGTATCAATGAAGTACCACGTGCATGATCGGAGTCGGGCATGGACGACTATCCACTTCTCAACCTCTTCTGGACGATGCTGTGGTTCTTCCTGTGGGTCATGTGGTTCTTCCTGCTCTTCAAAATCATCACGGACATCTTCCGTGACCACAGCCTGCACGGCTGGGGGAAGGCGGGATGGCTCGTCCTCGTGCTGCTGGTCCCCTTCATCGGCGTGTTCGTCTACGTCGTCGCGCGCGGCCGCAGCATGCACGAGCGCGATGCGAAGCAGATCAAGGAGAACGAGGCGGCATTCCGCTCGTACGTCCGCCAGGCGGCCGGCAGCGGTGGCGGCGGCAGCGCGGACGAGCTGAGCAAACTCTCCGCGCTCAAGGACAAGGGCGACATCAGCCAGGAGGAGTTCGACCGGGCCAAGGCCAGGATCCTGGCCTGAGCCGCACGGGTCCGGCAGGGCCCGCCCCGCCCGGGGCGGTGCCCGCCGGACTCATCCGCGTTCCGGCCGGTCGCCCGTTCCGGGCCCCGGACCTGGCTCCGGCGCCGCTCCTGCACCGGCTCCCGCCTCCGCGCCGTCGCCGACGCGCCCGCCGGCCGCCAGCAAGGCCAGCACGGCGAGCACCGCGAGCAGGATCAGCACCAGCAACAGCACCGTCAGCACCGTCGGGTGGTTCCACAGCGCGAACACGAGCACGACGACGAGGAGCGCGCCCACGGTCAGTGCGTGGCGGTGGGCCTCCACCCACCGGCCGGCGCCGCCGGTGTGCACCCCGTGTCCGGCGCCCCAGCGCGCCGCGGAGTCGGCCGTACGGTCGGCCCGGCCGCGCACGCCGCGCGGCAGACGGCCGGCGCCGGACAGGTAGGCGCCGAGCGCCACGACGACCCCGAGGACCATCGCGGTCCGCAGACTGACCCGCAGGAAGCGCACCAGGGTGTCGAAGACGGCTGCCGCCGCCTCCGGGGACTGCACCTCCTCCGGAAGGTGGTCGAGGTAGTACCGGCGGCCCACCACCAGGGCGACGGCGACCAGCAGGCAGGCGAACGCGGCGCACAGGGCGGTGGTCACGAGGGCCCGGCGCCGGCGCCGCGCGAGCAGTACGCCGGCCGCGCCCAGGACGACCGTGAGGATCGGCAGCCAGTTGCCGAGGACGTCGAGCAGGCGCACCGCGCCCCTGATCTGCCCCAGCTTGTCGTTCTGGAAGAGCACCATCTGCTTGTCGACCTCGGGGATCTTCTCCGCCGGGGAGACCCCGGCGGCCACGAGCTCTTCCTTGACCTTGTCGACGGCCTCGCCGATGTCGAGTGTGACGGTGCCGCCGTCGACCCCGACCGCACCCCGGCCCTTGCCGGTGAGCGCGTGCACCACGGCGTTGTGGGCGGCACGGTTGGCCACGGTCCACACGTTCTCGAACCGGTCGCTCTCCACGAACCGGGTCGCCACCTTGGAGACGACCTGGTCGGCGGCCGAGTCCAGCTGCGGGCCCAGTGCCTTGACCGCCGCGCCCACGCGCGGCGGAAGACCCTGGGACTCCAGCCACTTCGCCAGGTCGGCCGTGACCTGGGAGCCGTCCACCTTCACATCGGCCGCCTCCGTGATGCGGTGGACGGCCGCCTGTTCGATCGCCGGGTTCGAGGCGAGCGGCTCGACCGTGGAGACGTACCGGTCCGTGTCCAGCACGATGTCGTGCACCCAGACGGTGAGCAGGGAGACCGGCACGAGGATGCACGTCAGCGTGATCAGTACCGCCGAGAGGGTGCTCTTCGCGATGCTCCCCCCACGCGATCCGCCGCCGGGGGCAGCGGCCGGTCGGGAGGGCGGCGCCGCGCCGCGCGGGTCGCCGGGTGACGGGGACGGCTCGCTCATGGCACTCCCGGGACGGCTGGGCAGCGGCGGGGCGCGGCGACGGCCGCGCCCTGCCATTGGACCCAGACCATCGCGGGACGCGCCTGTTCAGGTGGGCCCTCCAGGTGACACCCCCTAAGCCTCGGCGACCGCGCACAGCGGGCCCAGTGCCGCCGCCCGGCGTGCGGGGAGGACCGCGGCGGCCGCGCCGATCACCGGTGACAGCAGGGACACCAGCAGCAGCGTCCCCCACGGGAGCGCGAACGAGTACTGGGCCATCGCGCCGTTCGCCAGCGAGCCGACCGCCCAGGCGCTGAACACGCCGCCCGCCAGCCCCAGCAGGGTTCCGAACGCGGCGACGATCACGGCTTCGAGCCGGATCATCCGCCGGACAGCGGCCCGGTCCATGCCGATGGCGCGCAGCACGCCGATCTCCCGGGTCCGCTCCGAGACCGACATGGCCAGGGTGTTCACGATGCCGAGCGCACCGACCCCCGTGCCGACGGCGAGCAGCCCGTACATCAGGGTCAGCAGGTCGCCGATGCTGCCGGCGGCCTCGTGGACGAGGGCCGTCCGGTCCTGGACCTTCAGCAGCGGGTTGTCGCCGACCGCGGTGCGCAGCCGCTTCCCGACGGCGTCGGAGGCGGCGCCGTCTTCCGTGCGCACGAGGATCCGCTGCACGGAGCCGGGCAGGAAGCCGTGCTGCCGCACCTCGCCGAGGTCGCCGAGCGCGTCGCCGGCGACGGGGTTGTCCCGGTAGACGCCGACGACCGTGTACGGCCTCAGGTCCTGGCCCCGGCCGATGCGTGCGGTGATCCGGTCGCCGGCGGCGAGCCCCTGCTCCCGGGCGAGGGCGGCGGAGACGGCGATCCGGCCCGGCCCGAGCTCTTCGGCGGAACCGCCGGTGAAGTCCAGCTTCATGACCGCGTCGACGGCGTCCGGGTCCACGCCCGTGATCTGCCGGACCCCGCCGCCGACGAACAGCGACACGTCCGCGACGGCCGCGGCGGTCCGCACCCCCGCGGCGGCGGCCACCCGCCGGACGGCGGCCGGTTCGATGCCGTGGGTGGGGGCGCGGGTGCCGATCACGTAGTCGGCGCCGAGGCCCGCCGCGGCCTGCCGGTCCAACGCCTGGGCGGTGGAGTGGCCGACGACGGCGAGCCCGGCCACCAGCGCCGTACTGATCATCAGGGCGGACGCGGTGGCAGCGGTGCGCCGCGGGTCGCGCAGCGCGTTCTCCCGGGCGAGGCGGCCGGCGGCGCCGAACCGGCCGGTCAGCCGCCCCGCCAGCCGGATCACCGGTGCGGCGAGCAGCGGTGCGAGCACGATCAGGGCGACGACGAGGACGCCGCAGGCGAGCATCGCGTCCTGGAGGTTCTGCGCCGACGCGTCCTTCACCCCGCTCAGCGACACCAGCAGCCCCGCGCCGAGGACGAGCAGGACCAGTCCCGCGGCGGCGCGAATCCGCGAGCGCGCTGCGGAGGGCGGCTGCTGCGCCGAGCGCATCGCCTCGAGGGGGGCGACCCTCGCCGCCCTGCGGGACGGAAGCCACGCGGCGAGCACGGTGACCCCCATGCCGACGCCGAGCGCGGCCGCGACGGGCCGCGGGCCGATCACCAGCGGCCCGTCGGGCAGGGTGTCCTGCGCGGTGCCGAGCAGGCCGGGCAGTACGGCGGCGACGCCGAGCCCGAGCAGGAATCCGGCGGCGGAGGAGACGAGCCCGACGAGGGCGGCCTCGGCGAGCACGGAGCCGGCCACCTGGCGGCGCGAGGCGCCGATCGCCCGCAGCAGTGCGATCTCGCGGGTGCGCCGCGTCACCAGCATCGTGAACGTGTTGACGATGAGGAAGGAGCCGATGAACAGCGAGACCCCGGCGAAGACCAGCGGCAGCTTGGCGTGACCACGAGTCAGGGTGTCGACGTAGAGGGCTTGTTGCGCTGCCTGCGCGGCGCCGGTGGTGGCCTCGGCCCGCCCCGCGGGGAGTACGGAGGCGACCCGGCCGGCGAGGTCGGCCTGGTTGGTGCCTGGGGTGGCGGTCAGGTCGATCCCGGTGTACCGGCCGGGCGAGGCGAACAACTGCTGGGCGGTGGCCCTGTCGAACAGGGCGAGGGTGCCGCCCGCGGTCACCCGGGTGTCCTGCGTGGCGACGATGCCCACGAGCCGTTTGGTCATCACCGGGCCGTCGGTGGCCAGGGTGATCGTGTCGCCGATGCGGAACCGGCCGGCGGCGGCGGTGCCGGCGTCCACGGCGATCTCCTCGCCGCTCCGCGGGGCATGGCCCTCGGCCAGCGGATACCGCTCGTCCTCGCCGTCCGCGCCGGGTACGTGGGCAGCGCCGAGGTTGGCCCAGGCCTTGCCGGCCCGGAGCGGGGTGCCGTCCGCGGCGGACAGGGTGGCCGAGCCGTCGGCGGCGGGCCGTACGGCGGCGACACCGGCCACGCCGGCCAGTTTCCGGACGAGTGCGTCGTCCAGGACGTTCGTGCGGTCTTCGCCGGGGGGTGCGTCCGGGGAGTCCTTCGGGGTCACGCTGACCGCGATGCCGGCGAAGTTCTTCGAGGCCGCGGCGCGGTAGGCGGCGGCGGAGGAGTCGGCGAAGACGAGGGTGCCGGAGACGAAGGCGACACCGAGGCAGACCGCCAGGACGGTCATGGCCAGACGGGCCTTGTGCGCGAGGACGTTGCGCAGGGCTGTTCGCAGCATGGGGAGCTTTCGGGTGCGGGTGCGGGTGCGGGTTCGAGTGCGGGGTCGAGCGCGGGGAGGCGGAAGGCGGTGCGCAGGTGTCAGCGGGTGTGGCGTCCCGCACCGGGTGCCGCGTCCTCCCGGTGACCCGCCCCGCTCCCGCTCCCCCTCTCGAAGCCGGACATCCGGTCGAGCACGGCCGCGGAGGTCGGTTCGTGCAGTTCGTCGACGACGCGGCCGTCGGCGAGGAACAGCACCCGGTCCGCATACGACGCGGCCGCGGGGTCATGGGTGACCATCACCACCGTCTGCCCCAACTCCCGTACGCAGTCCCGCAGGAAGCCGAGGATCTCGGCGCCGGAGCCCGAGTCGAGGTTCCCGGTCGGCTCGTCGGCGAAGACGATCTCGGGCCGGGAGATCAGGGCCCGTGCCACCGCGACCCGCTGCTGCTGACCGCCGGAGAGCTCGGCCGGGCGGTGGCCCAGCCGGCCCGCCAGTCCGACGGTGGCGACGACGGCCTCGAGCCAGGAGGGGTCCGGGCGGCGTCCGGCGAGCCGCAGCGGCAGCGTGATGTTCTCCAGCGCGGTCAGGGTGGGCATGAGGTTGAAGCCCTGGAACACGAAACCCACCTTGTCCCGCCGCAGGGCGGTCAGCTGCTTCTCGCTCAGCGAGGACAGCTCGGTGCCGCCGATGCGCGCCGAACCGGAGGTCACCGGATCCAGCCCGGCCAGGCAGTGCATCAGCGTGGACTTGCCGGAGCCCGAGGGGCCCATCACGGCGGTGAACCGGCCCCGGGCGAAGTCGACCGTCACGGCGTCCAGGGCGGTCACCCGGGTGTCCCCCTTCCCGTACACCTTGGTCAGACCGGTGGCGCGGGCGGCCGGTTCGGGGGAAGGAGAGAACTGCGACATGTGGGGACTCCGCCTCGGGTGCGAGGAGCGACGGTCCGCACCCCAAGGGGGCGGTCGGACCGGGGGACGAATCCATGCTCGCGGCCCTGACCTGCGTAAACATCCTGCTGGAGGTGGGAGTCGAGCTCTGTCCGAGGGAGGGCTGCCGGCCCGTCCCCTCTGTCTTCGGACCCAGTCGCGCCGGCGCCGCCTCCGCCGTCGGGCAGAGACGGCGCCGACGCCCGGTGTCAGGAGGCCAGGCCCGTCCGGTGGGCGAGGAGCGCCGCCTGGACCCGGCTCGCCGAGCCGGTCTTCTCCAAAACCGCGCCGACGTGCGTCTTCACCGTGCCGATCCCGATGCCGAGCCGCCCGGCGATGTCCTGGTTCGACAACCCCTCGCCCAGCATCGAGAGGACTTCCCGCTCGCGTACGGTCAGCCGCGCGATCCGCTCGTCCGCGGGCGCGGGGCCGCAGCCGTCCCGTTCGCCGCCGCGCAGCATCCGGGCGATCACCGACCCGGTCACGCCCGGGGAGAGCACGCAGTCGCCGGCGGCGGCCGCCCGCACCGCGGCGATGAGCTCCTGCGGGCCCTCGTCCTTCAGGAGGAAGCCCGCGGCGCCCTCGCGCAGTGCCCGCAGGACGTTGTCGTCGTCGCCGAAGGTCGTCAGCACCACCACGCGCGGCGCCGGATCGAGGGCGAGCAGCGGTGCGATCGCCGCCAGGCCGTCGCACACCGGCATCCGGATGTCCACCAGCGCCACGTCGGGCCGGTGGGCGGCGGCCAGTTCGACGGCCTGCCGTCCGTCGGCGGCCTCGGCGACGACGTCGATGTCGCCCGCGTGCCTCAGGATCAGGCGGACGCCGTGCCGGATCATCGTCTCGTCGTCGGCGAGCAGCACACGGATGGGCCGGTCGGGCAGGGCGGGCCGGGCGGGCAGGACGGGCTCGGTCACGGGATCTCCCAGGGAGTGGCGTCCCGGACCGACGGGACGTCGAACCGGTCGATGGCGATCAGCCGCTGGGCGGCGTCGAAGCAGTAGCGGGCGATGAGCAGCCCGCCGGGGCGCCGCTCGGTGGCGCCGTTGAAGGGGTAGACGCAGCCGGCCGTACCGTCCGGGCGCGGCGGCTCATGGCCGGTGGCGGCGGCCCGTACCGCGCCGTTGTCCAGTACGCCGAGCGCCGCCACCTCCCCGTACGTCATGCCGACCCGGGGCAGCGGGGCCGGCCCGGAGCGGCCGGACGGCTGGGCCGCGTGCACGAAGGCGATCCCGACGACCATGAGCGCCGACAGCGCCGCCAGCCCGAAGGCGAGGGTCAGGGCTTCGGCGGTCCGGCGCCCGTCGTGCCCCGCGGCGGCCGGATCTGCGGCGGCCGGGGCCGGGCCGGACGGGTCCGCGCCGGCCGGCGGCCGCGCAGTGTCCGCCCCCGGGTCGGCGCGTCCGGTGGCGCGGTCGCCGTCGGGCTCGGCCGGCACGGCCGCGTCCACCCGGAACCCGCCGGACGGCAGCGTGGCCGCCTCGAACGACCCGCCGAGAAGTTCCACCCGCTCGCGCAGGCCGGTCAGGCCGCGCCCCGTCCCCGCTTCCTCCAGGGGGGCCGGCGGCCCGGGCCGCGCCCCGTTGCGTACGGTGACCCGCACCTGGGTGCCGTCGTGCACGACGCTCACGCCGACGTGCGCGTCCGGCGCGTACCGGTGCACGTTGGTCAGGGCCTCCCGTACGACGCGGTGCACCGCCCGGCGGACCGGTGCGGGGCGGGCGCCGAGGTCCGGTCCCGTCCAGTCGAGGCGTACCGCGATCCCGCCGTCGCGCGAGTGCGCGACCAGCGCCTCGATGTCGGCGCGGGTGCCGGTCGCGTCGGTGAGCGCGTCGGGCCCGGTGTCGCGGTCCAGCGGCCCGAGCACGCCGAGGGCCTGGCGCAGCTCGCGCATGGCGTCGCGGGTGGTGCGCCTGACCAGGACGGCCTCCTCGCGCAGTTCCGGCGCGGCGTGTGCCAGGGCCAGCTCCAGGCCTCCGGCGTGCAGCGAAACCAGGCTGAGCCGGTGGCCCACCAGATCGTGCATCTCGGCGGCGATGCGGGACCGCTCGTGGATCCGGGCTTCGCTGTCGGCCAGCCGACGGGCCCGCTCCGCCGCGTCACCGCGCTCACGCAGCGCCCGCATCAGGCGGCCCTGCTGCCCCTGCGCGGTGCCGATGAGGCCGGGGACGATCACGGCGGTCGGCGCGAGGGCCAGGCCGAGGGCCAGCCCGTAAGCCGCCGACCCGGGACCGAGCCGCGGTCCGGCCGCGGTCGCGCAGACCGCGAGGAGGAGCCCGGCGCCGGCCAGCAGCCGGGCCCGCAGGCGCGGCCGGGCCATCCGGCGGGCCACGGAGCAGGCGGCCGCCGCCGTGACGGGTCCGACGGCCGGTACGAGCCCGGTCAGCGCGGCGAGCACCAGGAGCACGGCCGCGGGAAGGCGGCGGCGCAGCGCGAGGAGCCCGGTGCCGGCGGCGAGGACGGCGAGCTGGAGGGCCGGGTACGGCAGGAAGCCGAGGTGGCCGACGGCCCCGTACACGCCCAGCCCGGCGAGGCCGGCGCCGACCGTCGCCGCGACCGGGCGGACGCGGGCGGGGCGGGGCGAAGGGCTGCTGGGGACCACGCTGACCAGTATCGATGCCGGGATCCGCGCCAGCATGGACCCTGCGGCCGATCCGTACCTCTGCCGAAAGACAGAGGGGGGATCGGGAAGTCAGAAGGGGAGGGAGTCGGCGGGCCCGACGATGCCGAACAGCGCGCCCTCGGGGTCCCGCAGGGTGACCTCGTGGGGTCCGGGCCCGGAGTCCGCCACGGAGACGGTGCTGCCGCCCAGACCCGTGGCGGCCTTCACCGCGGTCTCCAGGTCGGGTACCCGGAAGTGGACCTGCCAGCGCGGCCGCAGGTGCGGGTCGGGTGCCTGCGCGAGCGTCCCGCCGTGCAGGCGGGCCACCGTACGGCCCGCGTGGCGGAGCAGGATGCGGTTGTCCTCCTCCATGTACGCGACCTCGCAGCACCCGGCGTGCGCGCAGGCCCATTCCAGGACCTCGCCGTAGAAGATGGCGGCGTCGAAGGCGTTCCTGGTGCGTAGTTCGAGCCAGGCCGGCGCGGCCTCACCGCCCATGCCCCAGTCGGGGATCGCGTCGCCCTGCCAGATCCCGAAGACCGCGCCGTCGAGGTCGGAGGCGAGCGCCGCCCGTCCCGTACCGAAGGCGAGGGGGCCGACGGCGACGGTCCCGCTGCGTTCGAGGATGCGCGACGCGGTGACGTCGGCGTCGTCGACGGCGAAGTACGGGGTCCAGGCGACGGGGACCGTGACACCGGCGGGCATGGAACCGAGGCCGGCCACCGGGATGCCGTCGCTGAAGCCGACGGCGAAGCCCTCGCCGAGCCGGTCGCTGCCGAACCGCCAGCCGAGGACCGCGCTGTAGAAGGTCCGGGCGGCGCCGACGTCGCGGGCCATGAGGCTGACCCAGCAGGGTGCGCCGAATGTTTCGTGACTCGATGTCGACACGCCTGTCATCCCCATCGCCGGTGCGGCCCCGGATGCCCCTCCCACGGTACTCGCGGGAGCTCCCGGGAAGCGTCGGCCAACATCCTCCTGGGGCCACCGCCCGCCCCGACGCCGACACGGCGACCGGCACCCCGCCCGGCGGAACACATCCCGCCCGCCCCGGCGGGCCGTCCCTCGGCGAGACGCCCTGATCACAGGCTGGAGACCGCCGTGGCGGGGTGGGGCGGAGTGACACCAACGTGCCAGACCCCATGCTGCCAGCCGCATCCCTTGGGTCCGTCGCGGCTCCTCATGCAGGATCGACGCAAGGGGAAATCGGGCCGGAACACAAAATGATCCGGCCGGTTATCGGTACTGAAACACGGGGGAGCTCCACATGAAGTGTGTCAGGAATACGGTCGCCGCATTTGCCGCGCTCATCGCCGTCGCATACGGGGCGGCCGAATTCGGAGCCGGTGACCCGGCGGCCCGGGCGGTCGTCTCGGCGGCGGACGAGACCGCGCCCGAGGTGGCCGCCGCTCCGGCCGCCACCCGCAGCAGCCTCAACTGGGACTGATCCGGCACATCGCGAGAAGGACGTAGGGAGAAACAGATGAATGTCTTGGTGTGCCGATGGGACCGGGTCACGCTGGAGGCCGTGCTCGACCGGGGCGCGTCCGTGACCCTGGTCTTCGACGAGTGGGAAGCCGCCAACCGGGGCATCGACCAGGAGCTGCTGGACCGGGTCGACCGCCACTACGTGATCCGCAGTTTCGACGCCCTCGACGAGCTGGCGCAGCTGGCCGTGGACATCCGCTCCGACGGTGTGAAGATCGACCGGCTGCTCAGCCTCTCCGAGTTCAGCCAGTTCGGCGCCGCCTACCTGGCGCAGCTGCTCGGGCTGGCGCTGCCCGCAGTCGAGACCTCCGTGCTCATGCGGGACAAGCGCGCGATGAAGGACCGCGCCCAGCAGGCCGGGATCCGCTGCGCCCGATACGTCTCCCTGTCCACCCGCGACGTCGAGGGATCGGTCCGCCGGGTCGAGGAGGAGCTCGGATTCCCGGTCATCGTCAAGCCGGCAGCGGGCCTCGGCTCGGTGGACACCTTCAAGGCCGGGGACGCGGCGCAGCTCACGGCGGCGCTGCGCGGGGCGGCCGGTGACTCGACGGTCAAGTTCCTGATGGCCGAGCAGGTCCTGGACGGCGACGAGTACCACGTGGACGCGGTCTGGGCGGACGGGAAGGCGCGCGTCTTCGGCGTCAGCCGCTACCTGCGCCCGCGGATGACGGTCACGACCCCGGGCCACGACAACGGCTCGATCCTCCTGCCCCGCGACCGCGAGGCCGCGCTGTACGAGGAGATCGAGCAGCTGCACGAGCGCATCAACACCGCCTTCGGCATCACCGACGAGATCACCCACCTGGAGATCTTCCGGCGAGCCGACGGCGAGCTGTGGTTCTCCGAGATGGCCACCCGCTTCGCGGGCGGTGCCATCCCGGAGAGCTTCGGCCCGCAGGGCGCCGACCTGCGCGAGCTGTGGATCGCCGCGGCCCTGGGCGAGCCCGGCGAGGAGCTGCCGGCGAAGACGGCTCCGTACCCCTACATCGGGTGGATCAACCTCGCGCCGGCCGTGACCGGACGGATCCTGGAGGACCCGTCCGACGAGCTCGTCTCCCGCTTCCCGTACGTGCTCAAGACGGTCCGCAGCCGCCCGGTCGGCTCCGAGATCGGCGAGCTGCACCCCTCGGTCTGGTGCACGCTGCTGGTCCTCGGCGCGGACAGCGAGGCCGAGTTCCGCGAGCGGGCCGCGGAGCTGGAGGCAGCGCTGCTGCCGGCCTACGTGATGGGGGAGTGAGCCGGATGGGCGCGACGGGGCTCGGCTTCGGCCGGCACTTCACGCGGCACATGGCGCTCGCGCGGTGGACCCACGGGTCGGGCTGGTCCGGAGTGGAGCTGACCGGGCACGGTCCGCTGGCCCTGTCCCCCGCCGCCATGGCGCTGCACTACGGCCAGGCGATCTTCGAGGGGCTCAAGGCCTATCCGCAGCAGGACGGCTCGCTCGCCCTGTTCCGGCCCGGGGTCAACGCGGAGCGCTTCAACCGCAGTGCCGTCCGCCTGGCCATGCCCGAATTGCCCGAGGAGCTGTTCGTCGAGGCGTGCGGCGCGGTGGTCCGGGCGGACGCCGACGAGGTGCCGCGCGGGCCCGGGCAGAGCCTCTACCTGCGCCCGTTCATGATCGCGGTGGAGCCCTCGCTGGGAGTGCGGCCGGCGCTCGAGTACCTGTTCGCCGTCATCGCCTCCCCGGTCGACCACTTCTTCGCCGACGGCTACCAGGCCATCGACGTGTGGTGCGCGAGCGACCAGATCCGGGCCGCCCGCGGGGGCACGGGGGCCGCCAAGTGCGCCGGCAACTACGCGGGCAGCCTGGCCGCCAAGGCGCAGGCCCTGGCCCAGGGCTGCCACGAGGTGCTGTGGCTCGACGCCGAGGAGCGCCGCTGGGTGGAGGAACTCGGCGCGATGAACTTCTTCTGCGTGACCCAGGACGACGACGGGGCTCCGCTCCTGGTCACCCCCGAGCTCTCGGGAACGATCCTGGCCGGCAACACCCGGGACAGCCTGCTGCGCATCGCGCCGGACCTGGGTGTGCGGGTCGCAGAACGGCCGATCGCGCTGGAGGAGTTGACGGCCCCCGGCGGCAGGGTCACGGAGGCGTTCGCATGCGGCACCGCCGCCTCGGTGGTGCCCATCGGCGCGGTGACCACGGCGGACGGGCGGGTCCGGATCGGCGACGGCCGCCCGGGGAAGATCACCACGATGCTCCGCGACGAGCTGGCCGCCGTCCAGTACGGGACGCAGCCGGACTCCTACGGCTGGATGCACCCGGTCCGGGTACCCGTGGCCGCCGCGGCCCCGGCGCGCTGAAACCGGGGCGGGTCCGGTCGGCCCGGCTCCCCGGTACCGGGGAGCCGGCGCCGCCGTCGCCCAGAGCCGGCCGTTCACAGTCGGACGCTCGGACCCGGACGCTCAGAGGCGGCCGTTCACAGCCAGCCGCACTCCGCGGCGCGCACCCCGGCCTCGAAGCGGCTGCGCGCCTCCAGCCGGGTCATGAGGTCCGCCATGATCCGGCGGACGCTGCGCAGGGAGAGCCCCAGCCGCTTGCCCGCCGCCTCGTCGGTCATCCCGGAGGCCAGGATGCGCAGCAGCTCGCGCTCCTGGGCGGTGAGGCCCTTGTCGTCGCGCTGCCCCGAGGTGCCGAGCGGCAGGGCCGACTCCCACAGCCGCTCGAAGAGGGCGACCAGGGCGGCGATCACGCTGGCGTCGCGCATCAGCACGGCTCCGGCGCGGCTGTCCTTGAGGTCGATGGGCAGGATGGCCGTCTTACGGTCGATCACGATGATGCGCATCGGCAGGGTGGGCACCGTGCGGATCTCGCCGCCGAGACCGGTGAGCCAGACCGCGTACTGCTGGGTCGCGGGATGGTTGCGGACGCTGTCCAGGTACAGGGTGCGCAGGGACACCCCGCGGGCCAGCACCTCGCTGTCCAGTTTCTGGCTGGCCTCCAGGCTCTCGGGCGACAGGCCGGCCTTGGGGATGAGCGCGAGGATCTCCGACTGCACGTCCTTGGAGAGCTCGGCGATGCGGTGCCTGGTCGAGTCGAGGCTGCGCAGGTACTCGATCTCGCCGGTCTCCCGGGGACCCTGGGCGGCTTCCTGCTCCCGCATCAGGCTCAGCATCGCCGTGCGGGCCTGCTGCAGTTCGTGCTGCTCCTTCAGGAGCGCGGCCTCCCGCTCCGCGATGAGCGTGCCCAGCCCCAGGCTCGGCCGGATGGCGACCCACCGGCGCGGGTCCTCGTGGGACGGCCAGATCAGGCCGAGGTCCATCAGCTCGGCGAGGCTCGCCGCCACCGATTCCTCGGTGGTGCCGAGTGCCGCGGCCAGTTCGGGCGCGTCCCACTCCGGATTGCGGAGCATCAGTTGGTAGGTCGACTCCGCCGGCCGGGTCAGGCCGAGACAGTCGAGCACGGGTTCCGTCGAATCCGTCGAATCCGCCGTATCGCCCCCGAGGCGCTCCAAGATCATTTCGCATTCTCTTTCTTCAGCCCCGCATGTTCGCTTCGGGGCATCGCACCGCGAGGGACTGTAGCCCGCAGGTGCGCGCGCTGTCCAAGATCGTCACATAGCGTGATCGCCCCAGATCGGAGGGCGGGGGCCGGGGCGGGGTGACACCAAGGTGCCAGTCCGCAAGCTGCCCCGCGGATCGATTGAGTCGGCGATTGTCCCGGAACGACAATTTGTCCACGGAATTCATATCTGTGGGGGCGGGATATCGGAAGAGAAATCCGCATAATGCATCTCCCTGTCCGGGGCGGCATCGGCGGCTCCCGCCCACGGACGATTGCACGAGGTGTTTCATGCGTTTTCTGGTCTGCCGTTGGGAAGTGGGAGCCATCGAGGCCCTGCTGTCCCGCGGTGTGGACGTCGTCCTGCTCATCGACGCGTGGGAGGCCGAGCACCGCCATCTCGACCCCGTGATCACCGGCCGCCTGGAACGGTTGGTCCGGATCGACAGTTTCGAGGCGATGGACGAGCTGGCCCTGCTCGTCACCGGCCTCCAGGAGGAGGGCCTGGCCTTCGACCGGGTGGTGAGCGTCTGCGAGCGGGGACAGTTCGCCGCGGCCTATCTGGCCGCTCTGCTCGGCCTGGGCCGGCCCACCATCGTCCAGAGCGTCCGGGTCCGGGACAAGCGCGCCATGAAGAAGGCGGTCCGGCGGCTGGGCGTGCCCACCGCACGCTTCACCACGGTCCCGTCCGGCGACCCGGCCGCCGCCGCCCGGCACGTCGAGCGGGAGATCGGATTCCCGGCCGTGGTCAAGCCCGTCGCCGGTGCCGGCGTCGTCAGCACCGCCCGGGTCGGGACGGCTGCGGAGCTCGAGGCCTGGCTCGCCGGGAACGCCGCGGACGGCCGCTTCATGGCGGAGCAGATGATCGAAGGCGAGGAGTTCCACGTCGACGCGGTCTGGGTGGACGGCAGGGCCTGGGAGTTCGCCGTCAGCAAGTACCTGCGACCCCGGATCGAACTCGACGACCCCGGCCACCTCAACGGCGCGGTCCAATTGCCCGCCGAGAGGGAGCCCGAGCTGTACGCGGCCGTCGAGGACCTGCACGCCCGGGTCAACGAGGCGCTGGAGATCACCGACGGCATCACGCACACCGAGCTGTTCCGCTCCCCGGACGGCAGCCTCTGGTTCTCCGAGATCGCCACCCGTCCGGGCGGCGGCGGCACCACCCAGGCGTTCCGGGCCCGGGGGGCCGACCTGCGCGAGGTGTGGGCCGAGTCCCTGGTCGCCCCGGACCGGCAGCCGGACCCGCTGCCCGCGCCGCCCCACCCGTACGTCGGCTGGGTCATGCTGACCCCCCGTACGCCCGGCCGCATCACCGGCGAACCCTCGGACGCGGCGATCGCCGCGTTCCCGTACGTCCTCGACGTCGACCGGACCGCACGTGTCGGCGACGTCGTCTGGACGAACAGCCTGGCGCCCGGCCTGAGCCTCGTCATCGGCGCCGACAGCGAGGAGCAGTTCACCGAGCGGGCCCTCGCCCTCGAATCGGCCCTCGTCTTCGAGACGCGGCCCGCGGTGGAGGCCGCCGCATGAGCGTCGTCCAGGACTTCAGGGACCTGCCCGCGCCGGCGAAGCAGCTGCTGCTGGCCAGGGGGGTCACCTCCTTCGGATCCGGTCTGGTCCTCCCGCTGCTCGTCATCTACCTCGTCCAGGGGCGCGGTTTCGGGATCTCCGTCGCCACCGGTGCGATGGCCCTCACCTCCGTGACCGCCTTCGTCGGAGGCCTGGTGGCCGGCTGGGCGGCCGACCGCTTCGGCGGTGTGCGCGCGGCGTTCACCGCGCTGCTGCTCGCCGCGGTCGGCACCGGGATGTACGCCTGGGTGACGGCTCCCTGGCAGGCCCTGGCCGCCGCCGCGGTCTTCGGGCTCGGCGTGGGCGGCACCAGCGTCTGGTACGGGCTGCTCGCCGAGGCGGTGGAAGCAGAGCGGCACCCGGTCGTGTTCGGTTTCCACTTCGGTGTCGCCAACGCCGCGCTCGGCGTCGGCGGCATCCTCGCCGGCATCGCCGTCAGCGTCGAGCACCTGTGGACGTTCCAGGCCGTCTACCTGGCCGACGCCGTCACCTTCGTCCTCGCCGCGCTGATCACCGTCGTCGCGGGCCGCAGCCTGCCGGCTCCGGAGGACCAGCCGGAGGGGGGCGGCCGGAAGTCCTCCTACCTGCGGGTGCTGGCCAACGGGCCGCTGCTCGCGGTGCTCCTCATCGGGTTCCTGATGTTCTCCATCGGCTACTCGCAGCTGGAGTCGGGCATCCCCGCCGTCCTGGTCGCCGTCTCGGACGTGCGGACCTCGGACATCGCGCTGATGTGCCTGGCGGACACCGCGTTCGCCGTGATCGCGCAGATCGCCCTGATGCCGGTGGTCAAGCGCACCCCGCACCGGGTGTCGCTGGCGATCGCCGCCCTGACCTGGATGGTGTTCTGGGTCGTCCTGATCGGCGCGCTCCAGTCCGGTTCCCGGGTCGTGCTGCTCACCTCGATCTGTGCGGGTGTGGCGGTGGCCTCCGTGGGCGCCGCCTTCTACTCCATGGCGATGCCGACGCTCGTCAACGCCGCCGCGACCAGCGCCGACCGCGGTCGGGCGAACGCCCTCCTCGGGATCTCCACCTCGCTGGGGTTCACCGTCGGGCCGTTCGCCGCGGGTCTGTTCGCGGACCACGGCATGGCCCGCGTCTGGGTGTTCGTCGCGGCGGCGACCGCCGCGACCACCGCACTGCTGGCCCGGGTGCTCCGGCTGCCCGGCACGGCGCGGTCCGCGGAGCCCGAGCAGTCCGAGCAGTCCGACCGGTCCGACCGGTCCGAGGGGCCGGGGCAGTCCGGGCAGCCCGCGGACTCCGAGCGGTCCATGCAGCCCGCGCAGCCCGCGGAGCCGAGGCTGCAGTCCGAAGCGGTCTGAACCGGCGGCACGCACAGACACGGACGGGGCGCCCGCTGCACAGCGGGCGCCCCGTCCGTCCTGTTCCCCCTCTTCTCACCCCTGGACCTCACCCTTCGTTTCACCCCTCGGCCGCAGCCTCCACGGCCAGCTCCGCGAGCGCGGTGCGCACCGCACCGGCGAGTCGCCGCAGGCCCGTCACCCCGATCCGCGAGGAGTCCGAGGTGAACAGCAACTGCCTTGTCCCGCAGGGACGTTCGGATCGCAGGAGCTCCGCGGAGAGGTCGGTCGAGGGGGCGATGCCGGGCAGCCGCGCCGGCGCCAGCAGGGAAGCCCCCAGACGCAGGGCCCGGGCCGGGCCGCCCGGTTCCACCCGCAGGGTCGCCTGGAGCAGGGGCTCGGGCCTTCCCTCGTACCACCAGTGGTCGGCCGAGAACAGCAACTCCCGGTCGCAGCGCCGGACCAGTGAGACGAGCGGCTCACCCGGTACGGCGCGCACGCGTACGAGGAGGGTGAGCACCCGGCGGCCGAGTGCGGGCTCGGGCCACGGCTCCACCCGGCCCGACACCACCAGGCCGACCCGGAACTCCGGCTGCCCGGTGAACGCCGCCAGCCCTCGTGCGTAGGCGGTGAGCACCAGAGAGGTCAGGGACACGCCCAGGGTGCGGGTCGCCGCACGGAGCCGCCCCAGGAGTGCGCCGTCGACCGGTACGGCCCACTCGGCCACCTCGCCGCCGGCCGCACCGCTGCCCTCGGCTGCGTCATCGCCGCCGGCCGGAGCCCCGGCCGGCCAGACGATCGGGGGCAGCGCGGCCAGCCGCCGGTGCCACTCGGCCACAGCGGGCAGGGGCTCGGCGCCGGGCGCGGTCCGCGGGACGGCAGAGGCCGCCCGCCCGGACCCTTCGGGGTCCGATGGACGGGCGGCCGAGTACGCGCTCTCCAGCTCGCGTTCGAAGACGTCCAGCGACCAGGTGTCGAGCGCGCTGCGGTGCACGTGGACCGCCAGCATGCGCCCGCCGTTCCAGGTGTAGAGGGCGCAGCGCAGCAGAGGACCGCGGACGGTGTCGACCCCCTCCAGGGACCCGGCCGCGGCGAGGTCGCGGGCCTGCTGCAGGGCCTCCCAGCCGGCGTCCGGCACGGGTACGACATCGACGCCCAGCCGGTCCCAGTCCGGCAGGACCGCGGATCGGCGGGCGTCGTCCCCCGCCCCGGCGGGCAGGGTCCGCAGGGCGGGCTGCCGGGCGGCCACCGTCCTCAGCGCCGTGGTCAGGCGGCCCGGGTCGATCCCGACGTCCCCGGTGCCCGTATAGGTCAGGGACACGACGTCGGAGGGCCGCCCGGCCTCCGCTCCCCCGCGCGGGAGGTGCGGGCCGGGGACCCCGCCGGCCGCCCCCGGCCGACGGAGCCCGGCCGCTATACGGCCGGGCGTGCGTCCGGCGTAGATGTCCGCGACGGGAATGCGGACACCGAACTCCGCCTGCACGCAGGCGGCCAGGCGGATCGCCGCACTCGGTTCGAGCCCGGCCTCCGCCAGGTCGGTGTCGCACCCGATCGGGACCTCCAGCACCTCGAAGGACAATTCCGCGATCCTGGCGGCGAGTTCGGCCGCGCTCCAGGAAGGCGGTCGGGTCACGGCGTGAGCGCCACGCCGTTGAGGCGGGGAGCGAGCTGGAGCTCGCGGATGTCCTTGTGGTTGAGCACCCACATGAGCCAGCGCTCGACGCCGAGCCCGAAGCCCGAGGTGTGCATCGGCGTGCCCTGCTTCATCCGCACGTACCAGTCGTAGGACTCCTCCGGAACGTTGTGGTGGGCCAGGGCGGCGCGGGTCTGGGCACCGTCCACGTGGCGCTCGCCGCAGCCGACCGTCTCGCCGATGCCGAACAGCAGGTCGCCGTTGAGCGCGGTCCGCTGCTCCGTGTCGCCGTATGCCTGGTAGAAGGGCACCGACAGGTGGTCGAAGTGGGTGACCCACAGCACCGGGCTGATCTCCTGCATCAGGCGCCGCTCGCCGTGCCGGGTCAGGGTCCGCCAGCCGTCGTGCTGCTCCACCGCGTACGGGTCGTCGCCCAAGTGGGCCACGGCCTCGTCGAAGGTCAGGCGGGGGAAGGCGTCCAGGGCGAGCATCTGCTCGATGTGCGCGGTGGATCCGGCCAGTTCGCGGACCTCCTCGGACAGGTTCTCCATCACGCCGGCGGCCAGCGAGCGCACGTACGCGTCCACGACGTCCATGCAGTTCTCCAGGCCGCCCGGCAGCTCGGCCTCGCTGTGGAAGAACTGGTTCAGGTGGGACTCGTCCGCGTCCTCGCCCCGGAAGCTCGGCATCAGGTACCAGGCGCCGTTGCGGCTCAGGCGGCAGCCGTACTCCAGCATGAACTGCATCGAGTCGGCGAGGAAGGTGCGCTCGCCGAACAGGTCGATCTCCACCGGGAGGGAGTCGCTGCCCAGGCCCATCGGGCTGGAGATGCTGTTCGTGGTGATCGGCAGGTGCACGGACTTGACGCCGCGCTCGCTCCAGAAGGAAGTCGTCCGGGTGGTCACGAGGTCCTGGAGGTCGACCAGGGTCCGGTACAGCGGCTGGTCCACGATCTCGAGGAACCGGTCCGCCGAGGGACGCCATCCGCCGTGGGAGAACTCGTTCTTGAGGCTCATGTTTTCTTCCTGTTCGGTGGCAGACCGGCCGCCGGAGGATCTCGTGGGTTCTCCGGAGCCGTCTTGGCATACGTACTGATCGGGAGGAAGAGCCGCGCGCAGATGTCACGGACGGTCCCGTTGATCGAGACAGGATGATTCCCCCGCCGACCAATATGTCGGCACGGGTGGCGGCGGGCCAAGTGATGTGGTTGGCAGCTATGTTCGTGGCAGCTTGGTGCCTGCCCGGAGAACAATCCGTCGTTGATTGCCGCGCATCTCCGGGGATACATTCACGTCATCATCCTTCGGCATGGCCCCTTCGGCGGCCGATTCGCCGATTTTCCGTGCGTACTTCGATCCCGTGCCGCCGGGCCGTTCTTTTTCCGTGCCGCCTCGGGAATTCCACCCTCCGTGTCACGCGGTGGGCAGCGCCGGAGCCACGCATCGCAACGCATCGCGCAACAGATCACGCGACGCACCACGTTCAGAGGAGATCCCTTTCATGACCGAGAACCTGCTCGCAGACGTCCAGGACTACTTCTCCGTGAAGGCCGAGGCCTACGACGACGTCGACCTTCAGCCGTACTGGATGCTGTCCGACCGGCTGCTGGCCGCCGCGCTGAAGGACGAGGTGCTCTCCAAGCTCCCCGAGGGCTTCCGCTTCCTGGACGCCGGCTGCGGCACCGGCCGCTGGACCACCTTCTTCGCCGAGCAGGCGCCGACCAGCCGCGGCACGTCCTTCGACCTGACCGCCGAGATGCTGGCCGTCGCCGAGGAGAAGGCCCGGCGCCGCGGCTTCGCCGACCGCGTCTCCTTCGTCCGCGGCGACCTGGCCGACGTCTCCGAGACCCTGGCCGGCCAGACCTTCGACCTCGCCTTCAACTTCCACAACGTGCTCGGCTTCGTCGCCGACCCGGAGAAGGTCATCGCCGACATCGCCGGTCTGCTCAACCCGGGCGGCCTGCTGGTGTCGTTCCTGCCGAGCGTCTGGCACACCGCCTTCTTCAACATCGGCGTGGGCAACCTCGACGAGGCCGAGAAGGCCCTCGGCCGGCGCGGCCGCTTCACCACCCAGATGCCCGACATGCACCTGTTCGACCTCGAGCGCATCGAGAAGATGCACGCGGACGCCGGCCTGGAGCTGGCCGTGGTCTCCGGCTTCCCGAACCTGATCTACCCCGGCTACCAGGAGACCCAGCTGCACGGCTCCACGGAGAAGCTGGTGGACATCCTGGCCGGCGACAACGTCGAGCGCATCTTCGCGATGGAGAACGCGCTGCGCACCACCCCGGGCATCGCCGCGCGCGGCAACAACCTCTTCGTCGTCAGCCGCCGCCCGGCGTGACGGCCCGACACCGAGACGAGCTGAACTGATCATGCACGCAACACTGTCAGCGGGATCGCTGTCGCTGTTGTCGGAGGAGTTCGCCCGTTCCCCCCACCCCCACTACCGGCGCCTGCGCGAGCAGGCGCCGGTGTGGTGGGACGCCGAGACCGAATGCTGGTACGTCACCAGCTACCGCGAGGTCAACGCCCTGCTCCGGGACACCAGGCTGTCGGCGCGGATCGGGTCGGGCTTCTTCGGCGACCTCGACGCGGCCGCCCGTACCGGCATCCAGGACGTGGTGGACTTCTTCGACTCCTGGCCCATGTTCACCGATCCCCCCGCGCACACGCGGGTACGCTCCGCGGCCGGTCCGGGATACCGGCCCGCCGGTGTCGGCCCCCTGCGCGAGTGGATCGCGCGGGAGGCGCGGGAACTGCTGGCCGACTGCGATCCCCGGGAGACCGACCTGCTGGGACGGTTTGTCCACCCCCTCGCCGTGTCGGTGACCTGCCGACTGCTCGGCATCGACGACGAGCACCGCGAGTCGGTCCTCTCCTGGTCCTCCGACATCATCGACTTCATCGGCGTACCCCAGTGCGACCCGGACCGGGCGCCCGCCTCCCGCGCGGCGATCCTCGAACTCCAGGACTACCTGCGAACGGTGATCCTGCCCATGGCCCGGGCCGGGCAGGGGCCCCCGCAGATCCGGGCCTTCCTCGACCTGGACCCGCACCAGGGCGCCGCCCTGTACGCCCAGCTGCTGACCGGCGGCATCGAGCCGGTCGCCGCGAGCCTCGGCTCCGCGCTGGTCAGCCTGCTGGACGAGGCCGGGGACGTACTCGACCGGCTGCACCGGGGCGGTCTCGACGCGGGTCAGGTGGCCGAGGAGGCGCTCCGGTACGACGCCCCGTTCCACTTCGTGCCGCGCACCGCCACCGAGCCGATCGAGGTGGCCGGGGCGACCATCCGGCCCGGTGAGCGGGTGGCTCTCGTGGTGGCCGCGGCCAACCGGGACCCCGCCGTGTTCGCGGACCCGGAGCGCTTCCGGATCCCGGCGGAGGGGGACTGGGACCGTCCGCACCTGTCCTTCGGGGCCGGCCACCACTTCTGCCTGGGCGCGGGCATCGCCCGGGCGACCCTCACCGAGGCCATCGCGGCATTCGCCGAATGGACCGCGGGGCGGCCGGTCGGCCCGATCGCGGCCGACCGGTCCGCCGCGTTCTGCCGGACGGTCTGGGAACGGGTCGCCGTGGGGCTCTGACCTGCGTCGTCCGGCTCACCTCGGCCGGTGTGAGCGAGGGTTGCGGGTGGACCGCCGTCGTCATCGGCGGCCCACCCGCAACCCTCGCTCACGCATGTGCGGCCTCCGCGCGGGTGCGTGCGGGTGCGGGTGCGGTCGAGGGTGCCGGATCCGGTTCCGGCCGCGCCGCGAGACGGCAAGGGCCCTCCCACCCGTGGGTACGGGGGGGAGGGCCCCGTGCGCCGTGCGCCGGCCGGTCGCGGGCCGTCCGGCGCCTACGGGCCGTCCGTCATGCGCAAGCGCCCTCCAGCACCGTGTGGACGGCCGCCGCGGCCTCGGCCAGGGGAACGGTGATGTTGCCGCCCTGGGCGAACCGGGCGCTGCCACCGCCCCGGCCGCCGGTCACCGCCAGCACCCGTTCCAGCAGCTCCTTGGCCGTGCCCGGCCCGTCGGCCGGCACCCCCACACCGATGCGCAGGGCCCCCGCGCCGTCCGCCAGCAGGAACAGCACGGCGGCGTTCAGCTCCGCGCCGAGCCGGCCGGCCTCGTCGGCCATCTGCTTGGGGTCCAGGGGCGGATCGACGAGCAGGACGTAGCGCCGACCGGGCACCGGTTCACGGACCTCGGCGGCCAGGGACTGCGCGCTGATCAGGTTCTGCCGGGCGGGCTTGTGCTCCTTGGCGGTGAGCGCCTCGATCCGCGCGGGAAGCTGCTCCACCGACACCCGCAGCCGGCCCGCGACCTGCTTGAGGGTCCGGTCGCGGTCCAGCGTGTGGGCGAGTGCGGCCTCACCGGTGAGCGCCTCGATCCGGCGAACCCCTGCGCCCACACTGCCCTCGGCGATGATCCGGAAGAGCCCGATCTCGGCCGTGCCGTTCACGTGCGTACCGCCGCAGAGCTCGCTGCTGACGTCCCCGAACGAGACCACGCGGACGTCGTCGCCGTACTTGTCGCCGAAGAAGGCGATCGCCCCGTCGCGCACCGCGTCCTGGTACGGCTTCACCTGTACGTCGCGGCCCGCGTTCACCAGCACCCGGGCGTTGACCAGGCGTTCGACCTGATCGGTCTCCTCCTCGGTGAGGGCCTGGGGGTGCTCGAAGTCGAACCGGAGCCGGTCGGGTGCGACGAGCGAGCCTGCCTGCCGCACCTGGTCGCCGAGCACCTCGCGCAGTGCCGCGTGCAGCAGGTGGGTCGCGGAGTGGTTGCGCATCGTCGCCCGGCGGTGGGAGGCGTCCACGGCCAGTTCCAGGGTGTCGCCGGCCCGCAGGACGCCCTTCGTGACCCGGACGAGGTGCACGTGGCGGCCGTCGATCCGGCGGGTGTCCGTCACTTCGGCGGACAGCTCCGGTCCGGTGATCGTGCCGGTGTCGCCGACCTGGCCGCCGCCCTCGGGATAGAAGGGCGTGCGGTCGACGACCACCAGGCCCTGCTCGCCCTCGGCAAGGCTTTCGGCGGGGCCGTCCGGGCCGTCGGGGCCGGCCACGGCGAGGACCCGGGCCGCGGACTCCAGCCGTTCGTAGCCGAGGAACTCCGTGGCGGCCGGGCCGATGGCCGCGGTGAACGCGGGTGCGAGGGTCCGCACGGCGCCCTTGGGGGCACCGGCGTCCGCCTTGCCCTGACCGCCCCGCGACAGCTCGCGGTGGGCCGAGAACAGCTCCGCGAAGCGCGCCTCGTCCACCGAGCCGCCCTGCTCGGCGGCGAAGTCGCGGATGAGGTCCACCGGCATGCCCTGGGTGGCGTACAGGTTGAAGGCCTCCTCGCCGGAGATCCGGAACCCGGGGCCGGCGGCCAGCCCGGACAGCTGGTCCAGGCCGCGTCGTACGACCCGGCCGAAGTCCCGCTGCTCCCTGCCGAGCAGTTCCAGGGTGCGGTCCCGGTTGCGGCCCAGCTGGGGGTAGGCGCCCTTCAGCCGGTCGATGGCGACGTCCGCCAGCTCGGGCACGTCGATGTCCTGGAAGCCGCTGCGGGTCGCCACGGCGATCGCCTTGCGCAGCAGGCGCCGGGGAATGTAGCCGCGGCCGTCGTTGGAGGGCACGACGCCCTCGCTCAGCATGAAGGTCGAGGAGCGGATGTGGTCGGAGATGATCCGCACGTCGCGCTCGGAGGCCGAGGCTCCGCCCAGGCCCTCCCTGACCGCCCGGACGATCGGGGCGAACAGGTCGGTCTCGTAGGCCGAGTCGTGTCCCTGGAGCACCATCGCCATGCGCTCCAGCCCGGACCCGGTGTCCACGCTGGGGAAGCGCAGGCGCTCGAAGCGGCCGTCCGGCCGCTTGTCGAACTCCATGAAGACGCCGGCGTTCCAGATCTCGATGTACCGGCTCGTCGTGTCGAACTCCCCGCCCGGACGGTACTCCTCACCGTGCTCGGCGCCGGTGTCGTAGAAGACCTCGGTGCACGGGCCGCAGGGACCCGTGTCGCCGGTGGACCAGAAGTTGTCCTCGCCGAGGTAGACGATGTGGTCGCGGGCGATGCCGACCCGCTCCCAGGCGGCGGCCGAGACGTCGTCCGGCGGCAGGCCGAGGGCCGGGTCTCCCTGGTACACGGTGACGTACAGCTTGTCCGCGGGAAATCCGAAGCGATCGGTGAGCAGCTCGAAGGCCAGCTCGACGGCGCGTTCCTTGAAGTAGTTGTCGATGGACCAGCTGCCGAGCATTTCGAAGAACGTCAGGTGGTGGCGGTCGCCGACATCGGTGATGTCGTTGGTCCGCACGCACGGCTGGACGTTGCAGAGGTCGGGCGCGGGCGGCAGCACCTCGCCGAGGAAATAGCGTTTGAGCGGCGCCATGCCGGCATTGACGAAGAGCAGGGACGGGTCGTTCACGGGAATGACCGACGCCGAGTCGATCCTGGTGTGGTTCTTCTCGACGAAGAATTCCAGGAACGTGTCCCGTATCTCATCGCTGGTGAATGTTCGGATCATATGGAGTGCCTGATTCCTGGGGAATGATGCGTACGGGTGGGGGGCAGGCATGGCCCGGGACGGCTGTGGAAATCGGTGCTGCGGAAATCGGTACCGTACGGGCCCTGACAAAATTCGGGCAGGTGAATTCGACGAGTTCCGCGCAGGGGCCGCCGGGACGTCCCCGCCGATGCCGAGTCCCCGGACACCGGGCGGCGGACCGCCCTGCCCGCGCGGCTCATGATGGCACAAGCCCGGCGATGAAATGCCCGGATATTTGCGACTAATCCCCCTACTGTGGACGGCCGTTCCCGGGCACCAAGCTGCCAGGCGAGTAGGTGCCACAGCGGAGTGCTGTCAGCCGCGTTCCCGCTGGCGAATGCTGGAACGGCCGGGGGACCATCGATCCCGGCCCGTGCTCCGAGTCCCCGGGCGGCGGGCGCCGGCGGCAAGCGCTCTCTTCAGGGTGGACCACCGACCAAGGAAGACGAAGATGATTGACGTCGCCCCTCATCCGACGCTGACGACACCGTCGCAGACGCAACAGGCCATTCGGCAGCGGATGTTCGCCACGGCGTCCTCCGTGGGCGGGAGTCCGGCGACCCGGGGCGTGGCGACCGCGTTCCTGGACGCCCTCACGGAGCGCGGATACGAGCTGACCCCCGCGGCCCGGCTCACCGACGCGGACTCCTCGGTGACGTTCGTCAACGCGACCATCACCCCGCACAAGCAGGCCCTGGCCCGTGGCGGCCGCATCGGCTCCATCTGCCACTACCAGCCGTGCTTCCGGGCGCACGGCGAGCGCCCCTGGCTGTTCGCCTTCGGCATGGTCGGACTGCTCGCCGACGTAGAGGGCCCCGACGACCTCGACCGGATCGCCGAGGACACCCACCTGGCGACCCTCGCCGCGCTCGGCCACCCCCCGGTGGACCGGCTGCACATCCTCATCGACTCCCGGGACACCGACCTCCAGGACTCCGTCGGCAGGGCGGCCGCCCTCCACGGCGGCGTCCTGCACGTCCTGCCGGACTCCACCGTCGGTACGCGCTGGACGTACGGCAGCGACAGCCCGCTCACCGGACGCGGCATCACCTACTACTACCGGCGCCCGGACGTGGGCTGCGAACCGGAATGCCGGCCCGACTGCCGCTGCCCGCGCTGGCAGCCGCTGTCGAACCTGATCGTCGTCCACAACGGCGAACGCCGATACGCCGAGGTCGGATTCGGCACCGAGGTCACCGCCGCGATCCCCTACGGTCCGAACGCCTTCTCCCTGCCGGAGATCGCCGACCGGGTCTCCATGGCCACCGCTGCGGGTCTGGGGGACGAGGCCGCCGCCGACGCGGTGAACCTCTTCCGCGCCGTCACCATGCTGGTTGAGGACGGCGCCCGGCTCTCGGGCAAGGGCCCCGGGTCGGTGGTGCGCAAGTTCGTCCTGCGCCTTCTGGACCTGCTCGACGGCACACTCGGTGTGGAGGGCGGCGAGCGGCTGCTGGCCCGCTTCGGCGCCACCCGGCAGCTGTTCGACGTACTGACCGCCGAACGGCGGCGCAGGGAGGCCGCGATGGCCGACAACCTGCGCGCAGCGCTCTTCATGCTGGACCGCAACCCCCGCACCACCGACGCGGAACTCCGCTCCACCTACGGCGTGTCCGAGGGGCAGGCGCACCGGCTGAGGCAGACCCGGCTGCGTCCGCACCGGCTGAAGGCCGGGGACAAGGTCACCGTGGTGTCCCCGTCCTGGCGCGGCGGAGAGGTCTTCCCGCAGCGGGCAGCCCGCGGCGCCGCCGACCTCACGGCCCGGACCGGTCTGAGGGTGTCGATCTCGTCCGTGAAGCCCGGGCTCTGCCCGGAGTCCCGTACGGGACGCGCAGAGGAGTTCAACCGCGCCGTACAGGACCCCGACACCCAGGCCATCCTGTGGATGATCGGCGGACTGACCGCCTCCGAACTGCTGCCCCTCATCGACTACGAGGCGTTCGGGGCCCGCCCCAAGGTGCTGTGCGGCTACTCGGACGCGACGGTGCTCCACCACGCCCTGTACGCCAGGACCGGCGCCACCACCTTCTACGGCCCGGCGCTGCTCTCCCAGTTCGCCGAGAACGGCGGCACCCCCCAGCTCACCATGGACTCCTTCAGCGAGCTCGTCATGCGGGGCTGGGCGGGACGTTTCCCGACCGCGTCCGAGGTGATCGAGGAGTTCGTCGACTGGGCCGACGACAGCCGCTCGCGCAACGCCGTCCCCGCGCTCCCGCGCAAGGCGCTGCGTCCGGGTCTGGCCCAGGGGCCCCTGCTCGCCGGATGTGTCCCGAGCGCGCTCCAACTGCTGGGCACGCCCTGGCTGCCGGACTACCGGGGCCACGTTCTCGCCTTCGAGTTCACCGACGACAACGGCTACGGCCCGGGGCAGGCGGCCCGCGATCTGTGGCAGCTGCGCCACGCAGGCCTGCTCGACGGCGTCGAGGGCCTCGTCCTGGGCCGACCGCGCGGGTGGTCCGAGGCCCAGCGGGACCAGCTGGAGCGCGTCGTGCTCGATGTGTGCCACGGGACGACGTTCCCCATCGTCACCGAGTTCGAGTTCGGCCACACCGACCCGGTCCTGACCCTTCCCACCGGCGTCCCGGTCGAGCTCGACCACACGACCCTCACCCTGCTGGAGCCCTCGGTCCGCTGAGCCGGGGCAGCCCCGCGGCCACAGCCCCGGTCCGGCGGCTCGCCGGCGTGGAGCCTTGCGGCCGCGTCAGGTGTGCCGATACGAGGCACCTGAGCGTTCCCGGGCGCGGGCCGGATGGTCGTCGCCGAGACGATCGCCGAACGAGTCGTCCGTTGTCACCTGCACCACGCGTGGAGGGGCCCTGGTGCCGTACGGCACCAGGGCCCCGAAGGAACTGCTACACCATCTGCCGGCCCCAGTACTGCGCCGGCCTTCTGTTGCCGCATGCCCGGCCGAGACGCTGCCGGGGGTGCGGGGATCGCGGTTGCTCGACCGGAGACCACCTCGCTATCGATGTCCTGCGGTACCCGGGCTCCGACTTCCGCCCGGGCGATCCTGATGGCGCTCGGCTCCTCCGTTCTTCCCTCGGTGATCAACTGCTTACCCAACGGGGGACTTCGTACTGCTGATACCGCGTACTGCTGGGTACTGCTCTGGCCTGACACAGCGCCGTTCTTCGGCAGCCAGCCCCGTCGCCCATCCTGCATCTGCTCTGGCTTGGAACCCCACTGCCGAACTTCCCGGTGCGCGCGCCCGCAGCCGGCGCCTTCACCGAGGTGCTGCTCACTGACTTCACTGCCGGGTACTGCGTACTGCACTTACGGGTACTGCCACTGCGTCACTGCTCATGGCGGCCCCTGATCACTGCGAGCCGCCCGGTCCGGTCGTCAGTCCCGTCGCCTTCCTGCAAACCTGGCTTCGGAACTCCACCACCGCACCGTCCTGCGTACTGCAACTACGTGTGCTTCTGCCGGCAGTTCGTCTCTGCCAGGCCCTGCTGTCTTTCTGGGCTACGAGAGAAACCATAACCACGACACCCGTGAATGTCTACTTCGGCCGACGTAGATTTTCGTGTGTTCGACGGTGAGGTAATCGACCGGGATCGGCGAGGTGGCCAGGGCGCGGGGCCGGTGATGCGGCCGTGGCGAACCGCCGCGTGGCGGCCGGTACGCGGAAGGGCCCGACCGGCATGCGCCGGTCGGGCCCCTGCTGTGCGTGTGTCGGCTCGCGCCTGTCGGCCGGTCAGACGGCCACGGGAGTGCCCAGCATCGCGGCCGCCCGCTGGAGCGGGCTGAGGGCGCGCACGGGCGCGGCGGGCGCGGGAAGGCCCCGACAGGTGAAGCCGAGCTTGGCCATGGCGCGCAGGACCTCGTCGGCGCTGAAGTCGCGGCGGTCCTGGCGGGTGATGACCTGGCCGACCTGCTTGACGGGGTAGGTGCGGCGGCCGATGATCACGGACTCACCGGTGACGGGCTCGGGCTTGATGCCCGCCATGGACTCCAGGACGCCGCTCTTGGTCAGGTCGAACGGAAATCGGGCGATGACGCAACGCATGATGCCTCGCAGGGAGAGGAGGAGAACGGACCGGCCGCGGTGGGGACGGTTCAGCGGGCAAGGGCGAGGACGCCCAGAGCGCTGCCCTGTTCGTCGACGACGGGCAGTGCGTCGAGCCGGCGGTAGCGCATCGCGTGTTGGGCTTCGGCCATCGTGGTCGTGGGCGATGTGAACGGCCCGTGGCCGCCCAGGATCTCGCGCAGGCGCACCCGGTCCGTGTACGCGTCGCCGTCACGGACGGCGGCGAGCTGGGCCCGCGTGACCAGCCCGGTGCACACGCCGTCGTTGTCGCAGACGAGGAGATGCCCCTCGTCGGCACTGGTCATGACGGACAGGGCCACTTCGACCGTCATGTCGTCACAGACCTGCGGTCCGGCGGCCTTCATGGCATCGTGCACCGTCCGGTGTACGGGGTGGTCGCCCGCCGGGCGGGGCTGCATCTGGACCAGCGTCAAAAGGTGCCTCCTGCAGAGATGGGTGAGCTTCCTGATCACGTGGTTCTCAGGCCGCCGCATCGAAGGCGGACCGGGGCACGTTCGTGCGCCGGGCAGCAGCTGCGGGACTGCGTCGGCCGCGGGTGGTCGCGCCGCGCTTGGGCCGTTCGGAGGCCGGCGCGGTGATGGTGACGGGGACGCCGGAAGGGGCCTGGGCGCCGGTGATCCGGTTCAGGGCCTCGTCGCCGGAGCGGACCTGGGTGGTCCGGGGGACGATGCCGGCGGCGGCCATGAGGCGGGTCATGTCGCGGCGCTGGTTGGGGGTGACCAGGGTGACGACGCTGCCCGACTCGCCTGCGCGGGCGGTACGGCCGCCGCGGTGGAGGTAGTCCTTGGGGTCGGTCGGCGGGTCCACGTTGACGACGAGGTCGAGGTTGTCGACGTGGATGCCGCGCGCCGCGACGTTCGTGGCCACCAGGACGGTGACGTGCCCGGTCTTGAACCGGGTCAGGGTCCGGGTGCGCTGGGGCTGGGACTTCCCGCCGTGGAGGGCGGCCGCGCGTACCCCGCTGTCGAGGAGGTCCTGGGTGAGGCGGTCCACGGCGTGCTTGGTGTCGAGGAACATGATCACCCGGCCTTCGCGCGCCGCGATCTCCGTCGTCAGCCGGTGCTTGTCGGTGCCGTGGACGTGCAGCACGTGGTGCTCCATCGTCGTGACCGCCCCGGCGGACGGGTCCACGGAGTGCACGACGGGGTCGGTCAGGTAGCGACGCACCAGCCGGTCCACGTTGCGGTCCAGGGTCGCCGAGAACAGCATCCGCTGGCCCTCGGGACGTACCTGGTCGAGCAGGGCGGTGACCTGGGGCATGAAGCCCATGTCGGCCATCTGGTCGGCTTCGTCGAGGACGGTGACGCCGACCTGGTTCAGGCGGCAGTCACCGCGGTCGATGAGGTCCTTGAGGCGGCCCGGCGTGGCGACGACGACTTCGGCGCCCCCGCGCAGCGCACCCGCCTGCCTGCCGATGGGCATGCCGCCGACGACGGTCGCCAGGCGGAGCCTGACCGCTCGGGCGTACGGGGCGAGGGCATCGGTCACCTGCTGGGCCAGCTCGCGGGTGGGTACGAGGACGAGGGCGAGCGGCTGGCGGGGTTCGGCACGCTGTCCGGCGGTCCGGGCCAGGAGGGCCAGGCCGAAGGCCAGGGTCTTCCCGGAGCCGGTGCGGCCGCGGCCCAGGACGTCGCGGCCGGCGAGGGAGTTGGGCAGGGTCGCGCCCTGGATCGGGAACGGCACGCTCACACCCTGCGCGGCGAGGGCGGCCAGGAGCTCGGCGGGCATGTCGAGGTCCGCGAACGCCTCGACGGCGGGCAGCGCGGGAGTGATCGTCTTCGGCAGGGCGAACTCCCCCTGCACCACGGCGGGGCGGCGGCCATGGCCGCCCGAGCGGCTCGGAGCTCCGGAGCCGCTCCGCGCGGACGAGCCGAAGCGGCTGCCCCGACCCGAACCGGCGGAGTCGAAAGCGGGGCCGCCGGTGCGCTTACGGGTGTGAGAGGACCGGTTGTTCGTACGTGTGGGATTCATGGAGAACCTTCCTTGATACGCCGCGTATCAAGGAATGCCCGCAGCGGAAGAACAGTGCGGGGCATCGCGAGAACGGGGCCGAATGGAATGCGAAAGCGAACCTGGCCGACGGAATTCGTGCGGGCGTGGTCGCTGGAATGCGGAATGCCATGGGGGCGCGAAATACCAGTGCAAGTGCATGTGCATGTGCCTGGTTCGGCTCCGGGGGGCTGAATCTCTTCTGAAGGTCGGATCCAGCAGGTGAAACCGTGGCGGAAATGGGTGCAGCTGGGGCCCGCACCCCGAGGGATGCGGGCCCCAGCTACACAATGCGCGTCAGTGTCAGGCGGGGAGGATGTTCTCGGCCGTCGGCCCCTTCTGGCCCTGCGCGATGTCGAAGGTGACCTTCTGGCCTTCGAGCAGCTCGCGGAAGCCCTGGGCGGCGATGTTCGAGAAGTGGGCGAACACGTCGGGGCCGCCACCGTCCTGCTCGATGAAACCGAAACCCTTGGCCGCGTTGAACCACTTCACGGTGCCAGATGCCATGTCGAATCTCCTTTGGGGCAGTACAGCGGCGTCCGCACTGCACGGACGCCGTGTCGCCGCGATGATGCCCCGCCCGGAAAATGACCCGGAAATATAAAGCGCTCCCACGGGGCGCGGAGGCCGCATGCGGGCGCTTGAAGTTTGTGGGTACCAAAACTGCAACCAGGATCGACAGTAGCACGCCGCAGTGGTTTGCGGGCGTGAAATGATTCCACCGTGCGCGTTGCGGCAAAAACCCTCCCACCGGGGTCCGTGAAATCCTCAGACCGCGGGCACAGATATTGATTCGCCTCCGGGGGCGGCGTTTCGGAGGCGACGACATCGTGCTGCGGGGCTTGACGAGGGCCGATCCGAAGGGGCAGGCCCTCGGAGAAGGCGGCTGTGATCGGGCCCGGGCGTACCGCTCTCGGCTGCTGTCCACCGGGCCTCTCCGATGGGTCACTCGGGGCTGCCACCGCGACAGACCTACGGATGCGGAGTCGCCCTTGGCGGCCCTGGGAGGGTTCAATGCCCAGGTGGTGGACTGGACACGGATGCGCGACTGCTGGTTCGAGGTTGACCGCGTTCCCGAGCTCCTGCAGCGGGTGGAGCGCGAGGACGACCGTGAAGCGTGGAAGGAGCTGGGTTGGCGGCTCGTCCTCGAGCACGACCTGCTGTCTCCGGCCAGTTTCGCCGCCTTCCCGCGCCTGGTTCGCCTCGCGCCGCGCAGCGCGGAGGCGCGCGGGCTGGCCGGGAAGATCCTCGAGCGCGCGGCAGGGCGGCACGGCTGCGACGGCCTGCTGGCCGACTGCGCCGACGCGATCATGGAGTTCCGTGAGGTGCTGGACGCGCACCTGCGGTCGCGGCCGGCCGACTACCTCGTGTCCTTCCGTGCCCTGCTCGCGGTCGAAGAGGAGTACCACTGGGCGAACGCCCTGGAGGGCTTCACGGACGACATCATCGGCGTGGACTGTCCCCACTGCGGTCTGAAAGTGACGATCGTCGTCGGAGGCTTCGGATGCTACTCGGGGGTGCGCGAGGGGGATGAGGAGATCCGGCGGGACCTGCGTCCGGCGGCTGCTGGGCAACTCACCGGGACCGGCCGATGGATGCATGACATCACGGTCCGCGACGGGCAGGAGGCGCTCGCCGACGGCATTGCCCACCTGTTCGGTGGAGCGGAATGTCCGCGCTGCGCCAGCGTCTTCACCGTCGCGGACGAGTACACGGCCGCCAACCGTCCGGTCATGCGGTGAACCACGACCACGAGCGGAGCCACCGTCGGATCGAGCCGGTCGGTCGGCCGCCCCTGATCCCGCTGATCCCGCCGGTCCGGCAGTGCCGGGGGCGGTCCCTTCCTTCCCGGCCTCCATGTGCCGGATTCCCGCGTGGGTGAGGGTGGCCATTGCGGGGGTGTTGCCGGGTTCCCGGCCGGCGGTGACCAGTCCTTCGCCGGCCAGGTATGTGCATGCGGCGGCCAGGCCCTTTTCCGGCACGTGCAGGTCGCTCCGCAACTGCGATCCCGTAATGCGTCTCCGGGCCTGTGGCGGCTTCTCAGATCTCGTCGGAGTGTGCGCCGATGCCGGCGGGGCCCGGGCAAGCGCGGCATCAGGCGGCGTGCTGGGGCTGCCGCAGTTCGGCCTGGCCGAAGAGGAGTGCGTAGCCTGCGGGGAGTTGGCGCAGGATGCGGGAGAGGAGGTCGGGGCCGGCGAGGCGGGCGACGACGGCGAGGACGGCTCCGGTGTCCCAGCGGGCGATGGCGGGGGTGGTGGCGGATCGGGCGGCGATGTCCTTGACGAAGCCCCAGCCGGTGAGGGGGTCGGTGGCGGGGGTCTGGGCGGTCAGGGCGAGGGCGGCTTCGACGGGCAGGGCCTGGGCGAGGTCGACGCGTTCGTCTCCGGTGACCTGTCGGCCGAGGGCGGCCAGGACGGTGCGGACGGCTTCCTCGGCGCGTTCGCGCGTGGGGTGGGCGCCTTCGTAGCGCACGCGTTCCAGCATCTGGTCGTACGACATGGCGAGCTGTCCGGGGTTCGGTCGAGGCTGGTCGTACATGGTGCTGCGGTTGCCTTTCTCTTCGATGACGGCGGGCGGTCAGGTGGGCCGGGGGTGGCCGAAGAGGAGGTCGTAGCCGGGCGGGAGCTGGAGCAGGACCTCGCGTGTGAGGACGTCTCCCGCCGCTGCGGCCGCGGTGGACAGGACCGCCCCGATGTCCCACAGGGCGGTCTTCTCGGTGGCGCCTTCGATCCAGGCCGCGGTCGCGCGGACGAAGCGCTCGGGCGAGAGCGGCTCGGCTGCCTGCAGGGGGTTGAGGAGGATCAGGGCGTACGTCTCGGGCAGGCGGGCGGCGAGCTCGGCCCGCACGGTGCCGACCAGGTGCGCGCCCAGCAGGGCCAGCACGACGCGGGCAACGCGTTCGGCTTCTTCCCTGGTCCGGTACTCGCCGCGTTCGCGGACTTGGTCCAGGAAGGCTTCCCGGCGCATCGGCATCTCACGTCACCTCCGGGGAGGGGTGAAGGGGCGAGGGGGCGAAGGGGCGAGTGCGTGAAGGCGAGGGGGCTGGGTGCGGAGGGCGGGGTGCCGGAGGGGGATCGAGCCCCCGTCCTCCGCCGCCGGTGCGGGCTCGGTCAGCCGGAGATCTGCTTGCGGTCGGACTCGCCGCCGATGGCGATCTTGCGGGGCTTGGCGCGCTCGGCGATCGGGATCCGCAGGGTCAGGACACCGGCGTCGTAGTCGGCCTCGATGCGCTCGGTGTCCAGGGTGTCGGCCAGCATGATCTGGCGGGAGAAGACACCGAGGGGCCGCTCGGAGAGTTCCATCTGCACGCTGTCGGACTTGCCCGCGGGCCGGCGCTCGGCCTTGACGGTCAGCATGTTCCGCTCGACGTCGATGTCGATCGCGTCGGTGCTCACGCCGGGCAGGTCGAACGCGATCACGTACACGTCGCCCTCGCGGTAGGCGTCCATCGGCATCACGGACGGCTTCGACCACGTGCCCGAGGTGCCGGAAAGCTGCTGGACGATGCGGTCCATCTCGCGGAACGGGTCGGTGCGCATCAACATCGCGAAACACCTCCAGTTTGGTTCAGGCAGGAACTGCCCATGCGCTTCAACGTGCTTCCGTTGTAACATGTCATCGAAGCGATGACAAGCTGGACGTCATCAGGAGGATGACAGATTTCGGAGACTGCCATGAACGAGCCCGCAGAGCCGACCGGACCCGTTCCCTTCCTTGCCGCGGCTGCGGCACTGGAGACCATCAACCGGGCCGTCAAGGACGCACGGCACCCCTCCGCGGGAACGCCGTCCGCCACGGCGGCGCCCGCGGCGGACGCGGGCCCGCATCCGGCCCTGGCTGCCCTGCTGATGCTGCGCGAGGTCCGTGAGCAGCTCGCCGGCTGGGAGACCGGCCTGATCGAAACCGCCCGAGGGCAGGGAGCCAGCTGGGCCGACCTGGCGGGCCCCCTCGGGGTCGCCAGCCGCCAGGCCGCCGAGCGGCGCTACCTCCGGCTCCGCCCCGGCAAGGCCGGAAGCACCGGGGAAGAGCGCGTCCAGGCCACCCGCGACACCCGCGCCGCCGACCGCAACGTGAACGCCTGGGCCCGCGACAACGCGGCAGACCTGCGCCGCCTCGCAGGGCAGGTCACCGCCCTCACCAGCCTCCCGGCCGACGCCGTGGGCGCCATCGGCGAACTGAATCTGGCCCTCGCCGACAACGACGCCGCCCGCCTCCTGCGCCCCCTGACCGCCACCCGCACCCACCTGCGGCCCGAGGACGCGGAACTCGCCGAACGCATCGACGCCCTCACCCGCCACACCGACCGGCTCCGCCAGGACACCCACGACCAGCGCAATGCGTGACCTCTGGGGGTTCGTCGGCGGCCTCGGGACAGGCCCGGGCAATCAAGGAGGCCCGGGTCGCCGGCCTGACCTTCGCCGATCGCCCTGGCCCCCGCGGTACACATGGTTCCCTCGCTCTACCGGGCGCAGCGGTCGGACCTGCCTCGGGTGATCGGCCGACGATCCACACGGACGGAGTGCCGGAGCGCCGTGCTGTGGGGGTGTGCCTGCCCTCGCTGCTCGGGGACAGTGCCCCACGTTCACGTTGGCCGCCTCCAGGGGAGACGCCACGGTCATGCGTAGGCGCCGACAGGGCACCCTTCGGGCCACGTACCGGGCCGACACCGGCGGACCTCACAGGAGCTTCAGCGGCCGGACAGCCGCCGGACCGTCCGGCGGCGCGGCACTCCACCCGCCACCCGGCGTGCGGCCGTGGCCGACGATGGCGGCCGAGCGGGGAGTTCCCCGCCGAGCAGGGCCCCTGAATGCGCGTGGCCCGCCGAAGCCGCGGCGGGCGCCTCGCCTCAGGCTTTGGGCGGCGGCGGCGCGGCCGACTCGGCGGCCCGGCGGTATTCGGCGTTGATGCGCTGGGCTTCCTCGAGCTGGTCCTCGAGGATGATGATGCGGCAGGCGGCCTCGATGGGGGTGCCCTGGTCGACGAGTTCCCGGGCGCGGGCGGCGATGCGCAGCTGGTAGCGGGAGTAGCGGCGGTGGCCGCCGGCGGAGCGGAGCGGGGTGATCAGGCGGGCTTCTCCGATGGCGCGGAGGAAGCCCTGGGTGGTGCCGAGCATCTCGGCGGCCCGACCCATGGTGTAGGCGGGGTAGTCGTCGTCGTCGAGACGGCCGAACGAGTCGTCTGCTGTCATTGAACCTCTCTCATGGAACGCGTGGAGGGGCCCTGGCGCTGTACAGCACCAGGGCCCCGAAGGAACTACTACACCATCTGTCGGCCCTGATACGGCGCCGACCCTGTGTTTCCGCCGACCCGGCCCAGATGCTGCCGGGAGTGCGGGGATCGCGGATGCTTGACCGGAGACCACCTCACTATCGATGTCCTGCGGTACCCGGGCTCCGACTTCCGCCCGGGCGATCCTGATGGCGCTCGGCTCCTCCGTTCTTCCCTCGGTGATCAACTGCGTACTGCTGGGTACTGCTCTGGCCTGACACAGCGCCGTTCTTCGGCAGCCAGCCCCGTCGCCCATCCTGCATCTGCTCTGGCTTGGAACCCCACTGCCGAACTTCCCGGTGCGCGCGCCCGCAGCCGACGCCTTCACCGAGGTGCTGCTCACTGACTTCACTGCTGGGTACTGCACTTACAGGTACCGCCACCGCGTGGACTGCGGTACCTCCGACAGCGGCCCCTGATCACTGCGGGCCACCCGGTCCGGTCGCCAGTCCCGTCGCCGTCCTGCAACTTCCGTGGCTTCGGAACTCCACCACCGCACCGCCATGCGCACTGCAACTGCGAGTACTGCTGCCCGGCAGTTCGTCTCTGCCGGGCCCTGTTGTCTCTCTGGCTACGAGAAAAACCATAACCTTGGCGACGCCCAATGTCTACTCCGGCCGTCATAGATTTTCGCGTGTCCAGTGGTGAGGTAATCGACTCTGCCCGGCAGCGGGACCAGGAGCGAGGCCAGCAGGGGCCCGGAACGACGGCTGCGGGCTGCGGGATCGGGGGCTCCGGCGGAACCAAGACGTCGTCGCCACCGGCGGGCCACGAGATCGGCACGCTGGAGGCCGTGTACGTGGACACCGGCACCGACAAGCGAGCCGGCCACGGCCGCCGTCCGGGCAGGCTGCGCACACCGCGAGGGGCCTTGCCCCGCTGGACGGCGCGCTCGTCGGGCGGGGCCGCGTTGAGGTCGGTTACGACCGGGCCTGGTGCAAGCGGCGGCTCGCGTGTTTGTGCCCGGAAGAGCCAGGGCTCTGAGAACGTTGGCGTGGCCGGCGCCAGACCGCGACCGTGCGCCGCGTACCGTCCTCACCTTCGTCGAACGGGAGAGAAGGATGACCATCAAGGACATCGGGCCGGAACCGCAGAGCTTCGACCTCGAGAGGGCGACGCTCGAGAACACGAACCATCGCGCGGTCGCCTGGTCTGGGAAGTACCTGCAGCTGACTCTCATGTCGATCCCGGTGGGGGAGGACATCGGCTTGGAGGCGCACCCGGAGACCGACCAGTTCCTACGACTCGACGCGGGCCGGGGCCGCGTTCAGATGGGCCCTGCGAAGGATCGGCTCGACTTCGACCGGGAGGTCGAGGACGGCTGGGCGATCTTCGTACCCGCCGGCACGTGGCACAACGTCACCAACATCGGTGACGAGCCCCTGCAGCTCTACGCCGTGTACGCGCCGGTCCACCACGCGTCGGGCAAGATCCACGCGACAGCCGCCGACGCGGAGCGCGACGAGGACTCCGGAAACGACGAGCCGCCGAGCTGGTCGGTCCAGCCCGCCCAACCGCCGTTGGACGAGCACGCCTGACCGGCGAGGCCCTGTCACGACTGTGGTGCCTGCCGCCGGGGTGCGTGAGCAGCGGGCTGACGGCGCCGCGGCAGCAGACTCCCGACCCGGCTGAACCCGCCACGCGGGGGTGACGCATCGGGCGGCAGGCCCGCCGGGGCTGCCCATCAGCTCCGCGTGGCCGGCTGCCCCGAGTGCGAAGTCCCCGTCGCCCGTCGCCCCGGCACGGGCAAGGGCAAGGGCAAGGGCGCTGACGGTCGACGGCTTCCGCGGCAGCGACGGGATGGCGGTCCAGGCCGAGGGCGTCGACAAAGCTGTCCCCGCTTCCTGCGCATGGCCGCCGGCCGGAAGTCGCTGGACGAAGCGCTCGGCATCCGCCGGCTCGCCCTGGGCCGACTTCCCCGCCGGTGACTCGGCCGAGCGGGGAGTGCGGGCGGCGGCCCCCGGATCCCCATCTCTGCCGGTTGGACGGCGAGTTGCCGCACGAGGTGGCGCACACGATGATCAGGCTCGCCGGAGAGCGGCCGGTCCGAAGACGTCGCCGCCCTGGTGGCGTTCCCGGCGGGCCCCTCCGCGTCGTTCATCACTGGGCAATCCGTCCACGTCGACGGCGGCTGGCTGCTGCACTGAGACGCCGACAAGCAAGGAGACAGACCGACATGAAGGAACGAGTCCGCGCCGTCCTCGTCACCGCCGACGACACGATGCTGGTCATCCGCCGTACCAAGCGCGACGTTCCCGAGTACTGGGTCCTCCCCGGCGGCGGCGTCGAGCCCAGTGACGAGTCCCGGGAGGCCGCCCTCCACCGCGAGATCCACGAGGAGATCGCCGGGAAGGCCGACATCGTCCGGCTCCTCCACACCATGGAGTCCGACGACGAGCGCCAGCTCTTCTACCTCGCCCGTATCGCGACGTGGTCCTTCGAGGATCGCACCGGGCCCGAGTTCAGCGCCGAGGGCCGAGGTGAGTACGCGCTGGAGCAGATCCCGCTGACCGTGGAGGGGCTCGACGGCATCGACCTCAAGCCCGAGGAGATCGTCCACGTCCTGCGGGGCGCCATCAGCGCCGGAACCCTTGCCCCGTTCAGTCAGTGAACGACCTGGACGTGCTTCCGGGGCACGCATGCCCGCTTCGGGAGGGACATGGCCGCCGCTGGGGGTGGCGGCGGGCATCCGCCTGCCGCCCGATTCGACGAGCGCGTGTGGCGGGTCGCGGACTCATCCCCGGCTGCGATCCGCCCTCGGTCGCTGACTGGCGGACCGGTGCCCCTGGCCCCGGTCCGCCCGGCCACCCCAGGGGCGGCACCGGCCGAGACGCGCTTCCCCGACGGGTGGGAGCGTCTTGGTCGACAACTTGCTCCGTCTGGAACGAGGTGAGCGGTTCCGGCTGCCGTCGGTCGTTGACGACGAGGGTGTGCTGATCCACCAGCGCCGGCCCGCCGCATCGTAGGTGCCTGCAGGCCGTGGCCAGTGCGGCCGCGTCGCGGGGGCCGGGGGCAAGGTCATGCCCGCGCTCCCGCCGCAGCTTCCCGGCCGGGCGGCCCGTACGAGGTGACCCGCTTCAATCTGACGCCCCATTAGGGGAGTTGTGGCACGCGAATGGCACACGGCCCCAGATGGGTCTAGACAACAAACAAGCCCCAGGTCGCTGACCTGGGGCTTTGCCGTGGAGCGGATGACGGGAATCGAACCCGCGCTATAAGCTTGGGAAGCTCATGTTCTACCATTAAACTACATCCGCGCAGTGGGCCAGTTGCCTGGATCCCTACCGTTGCACACTCTACCTCATGATCGACCCCCGGTGCATTCACCGCGGGGTCGTCGTTGTCTGTGGTGTGCACCGAGGCGTGTGCGTGCGGGAGTTGGGGCGTACCGTGGGGTGCGGAGCGGCGGCTGGAGCAGGTGCCGATCATCCCCTAATGTGGCGATTCGTCGCAGTACGGCTCGTTGGGGAAAGGGACTCGATGGAGCACACCGTCGTCCGTTGTGCCGAAGGGCACGTTTTCAGTACCGCCTCCTTCCCGCTGCAGCATCTCGGTCCCGGCCGGATCGGGCCCGGGCGGCTGCTGCGGTGTCCGCGGTGCGCGCGCCTGCGGCAGGCCGTCCCCGTCGGTGGTGCGCCCAAGCGCTGAGCGCTCGGCGAGACTCACGGCCGTCGGGACGTACGGCCGGGCGCGCGGGTGGTCCCTCTCGATTGGGGGTGGCCCGCGCGCTCTGCGTATCCTCGGGGCGTGCTTCTCTCTGACAAAGACATCCGGGCCGAGATCGACAGCGGACGGATTCGCATCGACCCGTTCGACGAGGCGATGGTGCAGCCCTCCAGCATCGATGTGCGTCTCGACCGGTTCTTCCGGGTGTTCGAGAATCACCGCTACGCCCACATCGATCCCGCGGTCGAGCAGCCGGACCTGACCCGGATGGTCGAGCCCGAGGGGGACGAGGCGTTCATCCTGCACCCCGGTGAGTTCGTCCTCGCGTCGACCTACGAGGTCATCACACTGCCCGACGACATCGCCTCCCGGCTGGAGGGGAAGTCCAGCCTGGGCCGCCTCGGCCTCGTGACGCACTCGACCGCCGGGTTCATCGACCCCGGATTCTCCGGTCACGTGACTCTCGAGCTGTCGAACCTGGCCACGCTGCCGATCAAGCTCTGGCCGGGCATGAAGATCGGCCAGCTGTGCCTGTTCCGGCTCAGCTCGCCCGCGGAGTTCCCGTACGGCAGCGAACGGTACGGCTCCCGGTACCAGGGGCAGCGCGGGCCGACCGCCTCGCGTTCCTTCCAGAACTTCCACCGTACCCAGGTGAGGCACGAGGCATGAGCAGCGCAGTACGCGAGAACCTGACCTACGAGGGATTCGGCGCCGCCGTGCGCGAGCTGGCGCAGACGATCGCCGACGACGGCTACGAGCCCGACATCATCCTGAGCATCGCCCGCGGCGGCGTGTTCGTCGCCGGCGGTCTGGCGTACGCCCTGGACTGCAAGAACATCCACCTGGTCAACGTGGAGTTCTACACCGGCGTCGGCACCACGCTGGAGATGCCGGTCATGCTGGCGCCCGTGCCCGAGGCGATCGACTTCACCGACAAGAAGGTCCTCATCGCCGACGACGTCGCCGACACCGGCAAGACGCTGAAGCTGGTGCACGACTTCTGTCTGGGGCACGTCGCCGAGGTGCGCTCCGCCGTCATCTACGAGAAGTCCCACTCCCTCGTGAAGTGCGAGTACGTGTGGAAGAAGACCGACGAGTGGATCAACTTCCCGTGGTCGGTCGAGCCGCCGGTCGTCAAGCGCGAGGGCCAGGTCCTCGACGCCTGATCGGTTCTCGTCCCCGTATATGCGCGAGGGGCCCCCGGCCGTAGCCGGGGGCCCCTCGCGCGTCCGCGTACGCGCTAGATGGTGCCCAGCTTGATGATCGACAGCAGGGCGATCAGCTGGATCGCGGAGGCGCCCAGCGCCTTCGGCCACGGCAGGTCGTGCGACTTGCTGATCAGCGAGGTGAAGAGCGCGCCCGCGGCGACCCAGGTGGCCCAGCCCAGCACCTGGACGATCATGTTGTCGCCGCCGAGGAACACGGCGAAGAGCAGGCGCGGAGCGTCCGTGATGGACATGACCAGCATCGACAGGCCCACGGTGGGCTGCCAGCTGCCGTCGCCGCCCATCTGGCGGGCCAGGGTGTGCGTGACGGCGCCCAGGAGCAGCCCGCAGATGACGAAGGCCACGCCGGCGGACAGCACGATCGGGACGGCCTGCGACAGCGTCGCGTTGATCACGTCCTTGCGGGCGTCGTCGAGGCCGAAGACCGCGAGAAGGCCGTAGAGGAAGGTCACGGTCAGCGCCGGACCCCAGACGGGGTAGTCGCGCATCTGCAGGAAGGTCTGGCCGGGCCGCGTCACGATGCCGCGGAGCAGCTCCTTCCACGGCAGTCGCGGACCGGACGGCGCCGCCGCGGCAGCACCCGCCTGGTAGGTCGCGCCCTGGCCGTACGGGTCCTCGCCGACGGCGAAGACCTGCGTGTGTCCGGGGTTGTCGTTCGTGTAGTTGCCGCCGCCTCCGTGCCCGTACGGAGGCTGCTGCCCGTAGGGGGGCTGCTGCGCGTGCGGCTGCTGCTGCCCGTACGGGTCGAAGTACTCCGGTTCGCCGTGGCCCCCGGCGTTCGGCTGCGGCCACTGCTGCTGCGGTGGCGGCCCGCCGACGGGAGGGTAGGGCGGCTGGCCGTACGGCGGCGGTTGCTGCTGACCGTACGACTGCTGCTGCTGCGGGGGGTGTTGCGGACGGCGGTTGTCGTTACGGCCGCGTCCGATCCTGAATCCAGCCACGTGATCGAACGTACCTGGTCCGGCGGGCTCCGGTGGCCGGGCAGCCGGAAACACGCACCCTTTGCGGCTGACCTGTGACATCCCTTAGGGGATCCCCGGGGGGTTCTCCCCACCCTCGGATCGTCGCCACTGCCTGACCGGTTCGAGTGGTTACGTAGCGTTCTGATGGTCTTCGTCACGTTCCCGGCGGGATACCCGCATACCGGACCCGTAGTTTCTTGTCCGCCGCCTCCCGGTCGGGCCCGCCTTCGCGGTCTCCCCGACCGTGTCCGGGCCGGAGGTGCTGCCCCGCATCGAGCGGCCGTCTGTCGAGCCGCCCGGTGGACCCGAAGCACGGGCCGGTGCCTGCTGTCCGTGCCTTCGTCGCCGCCGTGAAGCTGGCGGACGGATCCGTCGCCGCGGTCCACAAGATCGGCAGGAGTCACTTCGAGGCCGGCATCCTCGCGGGCTCCACCAGGCTGGACACCCTGGTCAGCCGGGGCGGGGCCGCGTCGTACGGGCAGAGCAACGGCCTGCACGTCGTGCTCCACCCGAACGGCACCGTGACGTCGTGGCCGGACGGGGCGCCGAGGCCGAGCCCCGGCCGAAGCCTGGTGCGAAGAAGCACGGCGAGGTGGAGAGCTCGGTGCGGGTCGCGGTGGCGGACGGGCGGATGCCAAGCGGGTGGACGGTCCGCGCGGCAGGTACGTCGTGAGGCTGATCGAGAGGTACACGGTCGACGCGACCGCCGCCGAAGAAGGACCACGTCCGGGTCGTTCCGAGCAGTGGCGGCATGGCCGCCGCGACGGGTCCCGCCGGGCTCGGCCTCGCCGAGATGCCGGCCCGGGGCTGACCGGGAACGCCGGAACGGCCGGCCCCGAGCGGGGACCGGCCGTTCCGTGTGTTGCCCGAGTGCTCAGGCGTCTACCTGGCGTCCTCGGCCTTGGGCTCGGCCTTGGGCTGGGCCTTGGGCTCGGCTGCCGTCTCCGGCGCCGCCGCGGCTTCCGCCTCGGCGTCGGCCGCCTCCGCCGCGTCGGCCTGCTCGACCTCCGCTTCGGTCGCGTCGGCCTCAGCCTCGGCCTCTGCCTTGGCCTTCGCTTCGGCCTCTGCCGTCGCCTCAGCCGCAGCTGCCGCCTCGGCCTCTGCCGTCGCCTCGGCCTCTGCCTTGGCCTCAGCCTCGGCCTCTGCCTTCGCCTCGGCCTCTGCCTTGGCCTTCGCCTCCTCGGCTGCCTTCGCCTTGGCTGCGGCCTCCGCCTCCGCCGCAGCGGCTGCCGCAGCGGCCTCCGCCTCGGCCTCGGCCGCCAGGGCGGCCAGTTCCTCCTCGGTCGGCCCCGGAGCCTTGACCGACTCCAGCAGCAACTGGGCCACGTCCACGACCTGGACGGACTCCTTCGCCTGGCCCTCGTTCTTCTTGCCGTTGACCGAGTCGGTCAGCATGACCAGGCAGAACGGGCAGGCGGTGGAGACGATGTCGGGGTTCAGGGACAGGGCCTCGTCGACGCGCTCGTTGTTGATGCGCTTGCCGATCCGCTCCTCCATCCACATCCGCGCGCCACCCGCGCCGCAGCAGAAGCCGCGCTCCTTGTGGCGGTGCATCTCCTGCTGCCGCAGGCCCGGCACGGCCGACATGATCTCGCGCGGCGGCGTGTAGACCTTGTTGTGCCGGCCCAGGTAGCACGGGTCGTGGTACGTGATCAGACCGTCGACCGGCGTCACCGGCGTCAGCCGGCCCTCGTCGATCAGGTGCTGGAGCAGCTGCGTGTGGTGGATGACCTCGTACTCGCCGCCCAGCTGCGGGTACTCGTTCGCGATGGTGTTGAAGCAGTGCGGGCAGGTCGAGACGATCCGCTTCGCCGACTTCGGCTTCTTCGTCGACGGGTCCTCGTCGTCCTCGCCGAACGCCATGTTCAGCATGGCCACGTTCTCCTGGCCCAGCTGCTGGAACAGCGGCTCGTTGCCCAGGCGGCGCGGCGAGTCACCGGTGCACTTCTCGTCCCCGCCCATGATCGCGAACTTGACGCCCGCGATGTTCAGCAGCTCCGCGAAGGCCTTCGTGGTCTTCTTGGCCCGGTCCTCCAGGGCGCCGGCGCAGCCGACCCAGTAGAGGTAGTCGAACTCGGAGAGGTCCTCCGCGTCCTTGCCGATGATCGGGACCTCGAAGTCGACCTCCTTCGTCCACTCGACGCGCTGCTTCTTCGCCAGGCCCCAGGGGTTGCCCTTCTTCTCCAGGTTCTTGAGCATCGTGCCCGCCTCGGACGGGAACGCCGACTCGATCATCACCTGGTAGCGGCGCATGTCGACGATGTGGTCGATGTGCTCGATGTCGACCGGGCACTGCTCCACGCACGCACCGCAGGTCGTGCAGGACCACAGCACGTCCGGGTCGATGACGCCGTTCTCCTCGACCGTGCCGATCAGCGGGCGCTCGGCCTCGGCCAGCGCCGTGGCGGGAACGTCGGCGAGCTGCTCCGCGGTGGCCTTCTCGTTGCCCTCCATGTCCTTGCCGCCGCCGGCCAGCAGGTACGGGGCCTTGGCGTGCGCGTGGTCGCGCAGCGACATGATCAGGAGCTTCGGGGAGAGGGGCTTGCCCGTGTTCCAGGCGGGGCACTGCGACTGGCAGCGGCCGCACTCGGTGCACGTGGAGAAGTCGAGGATGCCCTTCCAGGAGAACTGCTCGACCTGCGAGACGCCGAAGTTGTCGTCCTCGCCCGGGTCCTCGAAGTCGATCTCCTTGCCGCCGCTGGTCATCGGCTGGAGCGCGCCCAGCGCACTCGCCCCGTCGGCGTTCCGCTTGAACCAGATGTTCGGGAATCCGAGGAAGCGGTGCCACGCGACACCCATGTTGGTGTTCAGGGAGACCACGATCATCCAGATCAGCGAGGTGCCGATCTTGATCATCGCGGTGAAGTAGATGGCGTTCTGCAGCGCGCTCGGTGACAGCCCCTCGAAGGCCATCACCAGGGGGTACGAGACGAAGTACGCCGGCTCCCAGCCGTCCACGTGGTGGATGGCGCCCTCGAGGCCGCGCAGGCAGAGGATCGCGAGGCCGATGGTGAGGATGATGTATTCGACGAAGTACGCCTGCCAGGCCTTCGAGCCGGCGAAGCGCGACTTGCGGCCGGCCCGCGAGGGCAGGCTGAGCAGGCGGATCGCGATCAGGACCAGGATCCCGACGACCGTCATCAGGCCGATGAACTCGATGTACATCTCGAACGGCAGGAAGCCGCCCAGGACGGGCAGCGTCCAGTCGGCCTGGAAGAGCTGGCCGTAGGCCTGCGCCAGGGTCGGCGGCAGCGTCAGGAAGCCGATCGCGACGAACCAGTGCGCGAAGCCGACGATGCCCCAGCGGTTCATCCGGCTGTGGCCGAGGAACTCCCGGACGAGGGTCAGCGTTCGGGCCTTCGGGTCGTCCGTGCGGCTGCCGGCCGGTACGGGCTGTCCGATCTTCACGAAGCGGTAGATCTGCGCCACGGCTCGTGCGAGCAGCGCGACGCCGACCACCGTCAGGACCAGCGACACGATGATCGCGGCGAGTTGCATGGGAGGGCTCCTCGGGCGGCACTTACTAAGCGGTAACTTATGAAGTCAAGGCTTGAGGTTACCCATTCCCGACGCCGCAATGTAGCTGAGCGTGCGGTGATCTGTGTCGCTCAGGCGAGCCTTTGTCGATAGGCCGCCCGCGGGGTCTGGGCAAGGATCGCGAGGTCCATCCCGAGCCAGTGGTTCTCCACATAATGCCGGTCGAGCAGTGCCATCTCCTCCCAGGGTAGGTCGGAGCGTGCGCTCACCTGCCACAACCCGGTCATTCCGGGGCGTACGAGCAGTCGGTCGGGGCAGTCCGTGCGGGCCTCCGGGCGCGGGCCGACCAGTGACATCTCCCCGCGGACCACGTTGAGCAGCTGGGGGAGTCCCTCCATCGCGCAGCGTTCCAGGAGGGCGCCCGTCCGCCCCGGCCCGGCCGTGTCGAAGCGCCAGGTCCGGAAGGGCCGCCCGGCCAGGCCGGCCGCGGGCTGCCGTGCGAAGGGCCGCCCGCCCCGGGTCGCGTACAGCAGTGCGGTGACGGCCGCGAGCGGCAGCGCGAGCGCGGCGAGCAGGAGCACCGCCCCGACGAGGTCGAGCACCCGCTTCGCCGGCGGGGCTGCGGGTACGCGCAGCCGGGGGGCGGTGAGTGTGAGGGGCATGCCAGCACGCTGCCGCACGCGTGTCGCGGCCCCGGCGCGCCGCGCGGCGCGGGTCCCTCGTCCGGCCGCCCCGCCCGCCGAAAACCCAAGGTTGCGCGTAAGCGGCAGCTAAAGGTTGAGCCGACCCGACTCAGTTCTGTTGACGCATGCGCGGCGATGCGGCATGGTTGAGTCTGTTCCACTCAAGTCAGCTGGAGGAATCGAAATGGCACGTGCGGTCGGCATCGACCTGGGCACCACTAACTCCGTCGTCAGCGTTCTGGAAGGCGGCGAGCCCACCGTCATCACCAACGCCGAGGGCGCCAGGACCACGCCGTCCGTCGTCGCCTTCGCCAAGAACGGCGAGGTCCTCGTCGGCGAGGTGGCCAAGCGCCAGGCGGTCACCAACGTTGACCGGACCATCCGCTCCGTCAAGCGCCACATGGGCACTGACTGGAAGATCAACCTGGATGGCAAGGACTTCAACCCGCAGCAGATGAGCGCCTTCATCCTGCAGAAGCTGAAGCGCGACGCCGAGGCCTACCTGGGTGAGAAGGTCACGGACGCGGTCATCACCGTCCCGGCCTACTTCAACGACTCCGAGCGCCAGGCGACGAAGGAGGCCGGCGAGATCGCGGGCCTGAACGTCCTGCGCATCGTCAACGAGCCGACGGCCGCCGCCCTGGCCTACGGTCTCGACAAGGACGACCAGACCATCCTCGTCTTCGACCTCGGCGGCGGCACCTTCGACGTGTCGCTCCTGGAGATCGGCGACGGTGTCGTCGAGGTCAAGGCCACCAACGGTGACAACCACCTCGGTGGTGACGACTGGGACCAGCGCGTCGTCGACTACCTGGTGAAGCAGTTCGCCAACGGCCACGGCGTCGACCTGTCCAAGGACAAGATGGCCCTGCAGCGTCTGCGCGAGGCCGCCGAGAAGGCGAAGATCGAGCTGTCCTCCTCCACGGAGACCACGATCAACCTGCCGTACATCACGGCGTCCGCCGAGGGCCCGCTGCACCTGGACGAGAAGCTCACGCGCTCGCAGTTCCAGCAGCTCACCGCGGACCTGCTCGACCGCTGCAAGACCCCGTTCCACAACGTCATCAAGGACGCCGGCATCCAGCTGTCCGAGATCGACCACGTGGTCCTGGTCGGCGGCTCCACCCGCATGCCGGCCGTCGCCGAGCTCGTCAAGGAGCTGACCGGCGGTCAGGACGCCAACAAGGGCGTCAACCCGGACGAGGTCGTCGCCATCGGCGCCACCCTCCAGGCCGGTGTCCTCAAGGGCGAGGTCAAGGACGTCCTGCTCCTCGACGTGACCCCGCTGTCCCTCGGCATCGAGACCAAGGGCGGCATCATGACCAAGCTCATCGAGCGCAACACCACGATCCCGACCAAGCGGTCCGAGATCTTCACGACGGCCGAGGACAACCAGCCGTCCGTGCAGATCCAGGTCTACCAGGGCGAGCGCGAGATCGCGGCGTACAACAAGAAGCTCGGCATGTTCGAGCTGACCGGCCTGCCGCCGGCCCCGCGCGGTGTCCCGCAGATCGAGGTCTCCTTCGACATCGACGCGAACGGCATCATGCACGTGACCGCGAAGGACCTCGGCACGGGCAAGGAGCAGAAGATGACCGTCACCGGCGGCTCTTCGCTCGGCAAGGACGAGGTCGACCGCATGCGCCAGGAGGCCGAGCAGTACGCGGAGGAGGACCTGCGCCGCAAGGAGGCCGCCGAGTCCCGCAACCAGGGCGAGCAGCTCGTCTACCAGACGGAGAAGTTCCTCAAGGACAACGAGGACAAGGTCCCGGCCGAGGTCAAGACCGAGGTCGAGTCCGCCGTCGCCGAGCTGAAGGAGAAGCTCAAGGGCGAGGACACCGGCGAGATCCGCAGCGCGACGGAGAAGCTCGCCGCGGTCAGCCAGAAGCTCGGCCAGGCGATCTACGCCGACGCCCAGGCCGCCCAGGGCGCCGCGGGCGGCGCCGGTGACGCGGGCCAGGCCAAGGCCGACGACGACGTCGTCGACGCCGAGATCGTCGACGACGAGAAGCCGAAGGGTGGCGCTGCCTGATGTCGGAGGAGACCCCGGGCTTCGACGAGAAGCCCGAAGTCCCCGCCGACGCCGCTCAGGACGACGCCGAGCCGAAGGCAGCCGACTCCGCCGAAACGGCGGAGGGGGCGGCCCCGGCCGGGGACAGCGCACAGGACGTGGCCCTGCTGGCGCAGCTGGACCAGGCCCGTACCGCGCTCGGTGAGCGCACCGCGGACCTCCAGCGGCTCCAGGCGGAGTACCAGAACTACCGCCGCCGGGTGGAGCGGGACCGGATCACCGTCAAGGAGATCGCGGTCGCGTCCCTCCTGACGGAGCTCCTGCCGACGCTCGACGACATCGGCCGGGCGCGGGAGCACGGCGAGCTGGTCGGCGGCTTCAAGTCGGTGGCCGAGTCGCTGGAGACGGTCGCCGCCAAGATGGGCCTGCAGCAGTTCGGCAAGGAGGGCGAGCCCTTCGACCCGACGGTCCACGAGGCCCTGATGCACTCGTACGCGCCGGACGTCACCGAGACGACCTGCGTGGCGATCCTGCAGCCGGGGTACCGGATCGGCGAGCGTACGATCCGTCCCGCACGGGTCGCGGTGGCCGAGCCCCAGCCGGGCGCGGCCCCCAAGTCCGAGTCCGCGGAGGGCGACAAGCCGTCCGGCGAGGACGCGGATGCAGCCGACCAGGGCTGACGCAGTACACGTAGCGGCACGGGAGGAGGGACACCGGGGATGAGCACGAAGGACTTCGTCGAGAAGGACTACTACAAGGTCCTCGGTGTCCCGAAGGACGCCACCGAGGCCGAGATCAAGAAGGCGTACCGGAAGCTCGCGCGCGAGTTCCACCCGGACGCCAACAAGGGCGACCTCTCCGCCGAGGCGCGCTTCAAGGAGATCTCCGAGGCGAACGACATCCTCGGGGACGCCAAGAAGCGCAAGGAGTACGACGAGGCGCGCGCCCTGTTCGGCAACGGCGGCTTCCGCCCCGGGCCGGGCGGCGGCTCGTTCAACTTCGACCTGGGCGACCTCTTCGGCGGCACCCAGCAGGGCGGCCAGGCCGGCGGCTTCGGCGGCGGCCTGGGCGACGTCTTCGGCGGCCTCTTCAACCGCGGCGCCGGCCCGGGTGCGGGCACCCGCACCCAGCCGCGCCGCGGCCAGGACATCGAGTCGGAGGTCACCCTCTCCTTCACGGAGGCGGTGGACGGGGCCACGGTCCCGCTCCGGATGTCCTCGCAGGCGCCCTGCAAGGCCTGCTCGGGCACCGGCGACAAGAACGGCACGCCCCGGGTGTGCCCGACCTGCGTCGGCACCGGCCAGGTCTCGCGCGGCAGCGGCGGCGGCTTCTCGCTGACCGACCCCTGCGCGGACTGCAAGGGCCGCGGCCTGATCGCGGAGACCCCCTGCGACGTCTGCAAGGGCAGCGGCCGGGCCCGCAGCTCCCGCACCATGCAGGTCCGGATCCCGGCGGGCGTCTCCGACGGCCAGCGGATCCGGCTGCGCGGGAAGGGCGCCCCGGGCGAGCGCGGCGGCCCCGCCGGCGACCTCTACGTGGTGGTGCACGTCGGGACCCACCCGGTGTTCGGCCGCAAGGACGACAACCTCACGGTGACCGTTCCGGTGACGTTCGCGGAGGCGGCTCTGGGCGCCGACATCAAGGTCCCGACCCTCAACGGACCGTCGGTCACGCTGAAACTGCCCCCGGGCACCCCGAACGGGCGTACGATGCGGGCCCGCGGCAAGGGGGCGGTCCGCAAGGACGGCACCCGCGGGGACCTCCTCGTCACCGTGGAGGTCGCGGTTCCGACCGAGCTGTCCGACAAGGCACGCGAGGCGCTGGAGATGTACCGCGAGGCGACGGAGTCGCAGGACCCGCGCTCCGCGCTGTTCGAGTCCGCGAAGGGAGCATGACATGGACGGCCGCCGACGACAGTCTTCCCGTCTGGGAAGCGGTTACCAACTCACCGACGAGACCCCGGTCTACGTGATCTCGGTCGCCGCCCAGCTCTCGGGCCTGCACCCGCAGACCCTCCGCCAGTACGACCGCCTCGGCCTGGTCTCCCCGGACCGTACGGCCGGCCGCGGCCGGCGCTACTCGGCCCGGGACATCGAACTGCTCCGCACGGTGCAGACGCTGTCCCAGGACGAGGGCATCAACCTGGCGGGCATCAAGCGCATCATCGAACTGGAGAACCAGGTGGCCGCGCTCCAGCAGCGCGTCGCCGAGCTCTCCGCCGCGGTGGACGGCGCGGCCGCCACCCTGCGGGCCCGCGAGGCCCAGGTGCACGCCTCGTACCGCCGCGACCTGGTCCCGTATCAGCCCCCGCAGCCGGGCAGCGCCCTGGTCGTCTGGCGCCCGAGCCCGAAGCGCCCGCTGGACTGAGCTGAGCCCCTCTGGGCCGGAGGACGCCTTCAGGCCCCGCCCCTTCCAGGGCGGGGCCTGAAGGCTTTCCAGAGGCCTTCTAGAGGACTTCCGGCTCCTGGTGCCGGGCCCGGTTCGGATCGGCGTCCTCGCACTCCTGCGGCGCGGAGGGGCGGCCCAGGATGCCCGACTGCGCGATGAGGTAGCCGAGCTGGGCCCGGCTGCCGCTGCCGAGGGTGGTGGCGAGCTTGGCGATGTGGGCGCGGCAGGTGCGTACGTTCATCCCCAGGCGCCGGGCGATGGCCTCGTCCACATGCCCCTCGATGAGGAGCTGGGCGATGGTGCGCTGCACGCCGGTGATGCCGCCGGGGGTGCTGCGGTACGTCACCTCCTCCGTCAGGGGCACGGCGCGGTGCCACAGCTGCTCGAAGACCTTGATGAGGTAGTCGACGAGGCCGGGATGGCGCAGTTCCAGGGCCACCCGGCGGTCGTCGCTCACGGGGATGAAGGCGACCGTGCGGTCGAAGATGATGAGGCGCTCTATCAGCTCTTCGAGCGTGCGGATCTCGACCTTGCCCATGGAGATGCGGTCCACGTAGGCGAGCGTGCCCTGGCTGTGCCGCGCGGTGTGCTGGTAGAGGGTCCGTATGCTGACCCCGCGGTCGATCAGCGGCTGGTCGCGCTCCAGGGCCTGTGTGAGAGCCTCGGAGGGGCGTGCTCCGCCCGGCTGGACCGTCAGCACCTCGGTGTGGCATTCGGCCGTGGCGAGGTTCAGCGCGGCGTTGATCCTTTCGAAACCCTCCAGCACCGTGATGGCGTGGGTGTCGGCCGGACTCTGTGCACTGATGGCGAGGAAAGGCTCGAAAGTGTCGGTGAGATCTACAGCGCTGCGTCGGCGGTCCTGGATCTCGCGTTCAATCGGATGCAGCCGTTGAGCCAAAGCCACGGACGGGGGAACCGGGCGGAGTTGGTTCGCGTCATCCGGGTCGGGCTGCAGTAGGGCGAGTTCCAGCAGGCAGGGGGCGTTCTGGATCTCTTGCCGGGCGATCCGGCCGGTGCTCAGGGCAGCCGCGTAGAGCCGCGTCCCCTCGGCGCACATGGACGTGACGGGGTGGGGATGTGTCGCCATTGTCGGTTTTTGCGTCAAATCTCCACCCCCCAGGGTCCTGAACATGCAAGAACATGATGCATCGTCCCTGTGGCATTGACGTGCCTGAATGAGCCATCGTCTGACACGCGGGGGAGAGGATTCCATCAAGTGAGGACGAAGCCGACCATGTACAAGAGAATGCTTCGCTCGGTGCTTGCCATAGGTTTCTCCGCCGTTGCGGTTTTTGGGGCAGTCAGCGCCGTCGAAAGTGACGCGGGGAGCGCTAGGGACGGTCAGGGCACGAGCCTGACGAGCACGGAGTTCGACACCGGCTGGACCACGGCGCCCGTGGGCAAGTACGCGGACACCGGCTGGACCGCCGCGGAGCTGGGCGGTAAGGACGACACCGGCTGGACCGAGGCTCCTGCGACGGTGTCCGCATGACCCCCGACGACCGCGGCTTCCGCCGCGAGATGGCGTCGGCATACCGCTCGGGCTGGCAGTTCATCGACCTCGCCACGGCCATCCCCCACCCCGGCGACTCGTTGATGGTCACCCTGTTCGGCCAGCCGATCGTCATCGTGCGCGAGGAGGACGAGGACGTACGTGCCTACCGGTGCCTGCGCCGCCCGCGCGGCGCGCCGCAGCCCGTCCGCTGCGAGGTGCGCTACGGAATGGTCTTCGTCAATCTCGATCAGCGGGACCACCAGCTCTTCGAGCCCGACATCACCACCGCCACCCCCCGCAGTGCCTGAAGCGATTCCCCCGTCGTTGCAGATCGCTCAGGCGCTACCCCCACACAACGGCGCCATCGTGGACCTGACCACGATGGCGCCGTTGTGATGCCGCCGTCCAGTGCGTTATTCGGACAAGGTGAAGGATCAACAACCGGACAGGGCGAGGGATCGACGGCTCACGCGCGTCCCATGGCCCGGTCCAGGGTGATCTCCACGACCACGCGGTCGGGATTGGGCGAGGGCGTCCGCCCGTACCGTTGCGCGTAGCGCGCCACGGCGTCGGCGACCGACGCCTCGTCCGTGCGGACCACCGCACGGCCCTCGAGAGTCGCCCAGCGGCGCCCTTCCATCTGGCAGACCGCCACCCGCGCCCCGCCCTCCTGTGCGGCCTGCGCGGCCAGGACGTTGCGGACCTTCTTGCTGTGCTTGTTGCTGATCACCCGGGCCATGCCGGCCTCGGGGTCGTACGTCACGCCCACCGGCACCACGTGCGGGGTCCCGTCGGGGCGCGGGGTGGTCAGCGTGCAGACGTGCCGCTCCCGCCAGAAGGCGAGGTACTCGGGCGTCGGGTTGAGTACGTCATGGGACATGGCCCGAAGGGTACGGGCAAGCGGTCCCCTCAACTGCCTTGAGTGGAATAGACTCAACTTTGCATACGCTGACTCTGTCAGACCCTTTGCATCCCTCGGAGAGGAGAAGACGCAGTGGACGCCGAGCTGACCAACAAGAGCCGGGACGCGCTGAACGCGGCCACCAGCAGGGCCGTCAAGGAAGGCCACGCCGATCTGACCCCCGCGCACCTGCTGCTGGCGCTGCTCGCCGGCGAAGAGAACGAGAACGTGACCGACCTGCTGATCGCCACGGACGCCGACCAGGCCGCCGTGCGCAGCGGCGCCGAACGCCTCCTCGCGGCGCTGCCCAGCGTCACCGGCTCCACGGTCGCGCCGCCGCAGCCCACCCGCGACCTGCTCGCCGTGCTCGCCGAGGCCGACAGCGAGGCGGGCAAGCTCGGCGACGAGTACCTCTCCACCGAACACCTGCTCATCGCCATCGCGGCCAAGGGCGGCGCGGCCGGTGAGGTCCTTTCCACGCAGGGCGCGACGGCGAAGAAGCTGCTGGACGCCTTCCAGAACGCACGAGGAGCACGGCGGGTGACCACCCCCGACCCCGAGGGCCAGTACAAGGCCCTGGAGAAGTTCGGCACCGACTTCACGGCGGCCGCCCGCGACGGCAAGCTCGACCCGGTCATCGGCCGCGACCACGAGATCCGGCGCGTCGTGCAGGTGCTCTCGCGCCGTACGAAGAACAACCCGGTGCTCATCGGCGAGCCCGGCGTCGGCAAGACGGCCGTCGTCGAGGGCCTGGCCCAGCGCATCGTCAAGGGCGACGTGCCGGAGTCCCTGAAGCACAAGCGGCTCGTCGCCCTCGACCTCGGCGCCATGGTCGCCGGCGCCAAGTACCGCGGCGAGTTCGAGGAGCGGCTCAAGACCGTCCTCGCGGAGATCAAGTCCAGCGAGGGCCAGATCATCACCTTCATCGACGAGCTGCACACGGTCGTGGGCGCGGGCGCCGGCGGCGACTCCGCGATGGACGCCGGCAACATGCTCAAGCCCATGCTGGCCCGCGGCGAACTCCGCATGGTCGGCGCGACCACCCTCGACGAGTACCGCGAGCGCATCGAGAAGGACCCGGCGCTGGAGCGGCGCTTCCAGCAGGTGCTGGTCGCCGAGCCGTCCGTCGAGGACACCATCGCGATCCTGCGCGGCCTCAAGGGCCGCTACGAGGCCCACCACAAGGTGGTCATCAACGACAGCGCGCTGGTCGCCGCCGCGACCCTCTCCGACCGGTACATCACCTCCCGCTTCCTGCCCGACAAGGCCATCGACCTCGTCGACGAGGCCGCGTCCCGGCTGCGCATGGAGATCGACTCCTCGCCCGTCGAGATCGACGAGCTCCAGCGCTCGGTGGACCGCCTGCGGATGGAGGAGCTGGCGCTGAACAACGAGTCCGACCCGGCCTCCCGCGAGCGCCTCGACAAGATCCGCAAGGACCTGGCCGACCGGGAGGAGGAGCTGCGCGGCCTGACGGCCCGCTGGGAGAAGGAGAAGCAGTCCCTCAACCGGGTCGGCGAGCTCAAGGAGCGCCTGGACGACCTGCGCGGCCAGGCCGAGCGGGCCCAGCGCGACGGCGACTTCGACGCCGCCTCCAAGCTGCTCTACGGCGAGATCCCGGCCCTGGAGCGCGAGCTCGCCGAGGCCACCGAGGAGGAGGCCGAGGCATCCAAGGCCGGCGCGTCGAAGAACACGATGGTCAAGGACGAGGTCGGCCCGGACGACATCGCCGACGTCGTGGGCGCCTGGACCGGCATCCCCGCGGGCCGCCTGCTGGAGGGCGAGACCCAGAAGCTGCTCCGTATGGAGGACGAGCTGGGCCGCCGCCTGATCGGCCAGACCGAGGCCGTACGGGCCGTCTCCGACGCCGTGCGCCGCACCCGCGCCGGCATCGCCGACCCGGACCGGCCGACCGGCTCCTTCCTCTTCCTCGGCCCGACGGGCGTGGGCAAGACGGAGCTGGCCAAGGCACTCGCCGACTTCCTCTTCGACGACGAGCGGGCCATGGTCCGCATCGACATGTCGGAGTACTCCGAGAAGCACAGCGTGGCCCGGCTCGTCGGCGCCCCGCCCGGCTACGTCGGCTACGAGGAGGGCGGCCAGCTCACCGAGGCCGTCCGCCGCCGACCGTACAGCGTGGTGCTCCTCGACGAGGTGGAGAAGGCCCACCCCGAGGTCTTCGACATCCTGCTCCAGGTCCTGGACGACGGCCGGCTCACGGACGGGCAGGGTCGCACCGTCGACTTCCGCAACACCATCCTGATCCTGACCTCCAACCTGGGCAGCCAGTTCCTGATGGACCCGGCCACCTCGGCCGAGCAGAAGAAGCAGCAGGTCCTGGACATGGTCCGGGCGAGCTTCAAGCCGGAGTTCCTCAACCGCCTGGACGACCTGGTGGTCTTCTCCGCGCTGAGCCGGGACGAGCTGGCCCACATCGCCGAGCTCCAGATCCGCCGCCTGGCCAAGCGCCTGGCCGACCGGCGCCTCACCCTGGACGTCACCCCCGAGGCCCTGGCCTGGGTGGCGGACAAGGGCAACGACCCCGCGTACGGCGCCCGGCCGCTGCGCCGCCTGATCCAGACGGCGATCGGCGACCGCCTGGCGAAGGAGATCCTCTCCGGCGAGGTGCGTGACGGCGACACCGTACGGGTCGACGTGGCGGGCGAGGGACTGCTGGTGGGCAAGGCACTCTGACCGGCGTCCGACCGGTTCGCACCACCGGGCACCCCGCGTACAGGAACGTGCGCGGGGTGCACTCCTGTCCGCCCGCAGCGGATCCGTGACCGTCGGGCTGGACATGAGGTGGGCGGGATGGGGGAGGATGCAAGTATCCGCACGAAGGGAAGTACACGGTGAGCATCGACCCGGCCTCGATTCCGAACTTCGGAGGGCAGCAGCCCGATCCGCAGGCCACAGGACCGGCGGGCCCCGTCGTCCCCGACCAGGATCTGGTCAAGCAGCTGCTGGAGCAGATGGAGCTCAAGTACGTCGTCGACGACGAGGGTGACCTCGCGGCGCCGTGGGAGGAGTTCCGTACGTACTTCATGTTCCGCGGCGAAGCGGAGCAGCAGGTCTTCTCGGTGCGGACCTTCTACGACCGTCCGCACAAGATCGACGAGAAGCCGCAGCTCCTCGAGTCGATCGACGACTGGAACCGTCGCACCCTGTGGCCGAAGGTCTACAGCCACACGCACGACGACGGCTCCGTCCGCCTGATCGGCGAGGCGCAGATGCTGATCGGCACCGGCGTCAACCTGGAGCACTTCGTGTCCTCCACGGTCAGCTGGGTCCGCGCGTCCATCGAGTTCGACAAGTGGCTCACGGAGCAGCTCGGACTGGAGAAGGACATCGACTCCGCCGACGGCGAGGGCGAGGACGGCGGGGACAACTGACCCCACGCCGTCACAGGGGCATCTTGGCGAACACCAGGAGGTAGACCCCGTAGCCGTAACCGAGCCCGGCCAGCCCCGCGGTCACCACGACCGCGGAGCGCGGCCGGGCTCGTGCCATCACGGCGGCCAGCGGCAGCAGCAGCGGGAAAGCCGGCAGCAGGAACCGCGGCTTCGACTCGAAGTAGCCCGCCCCGCCCACGGCGATCACCAGCAGGACCGCGCTGTAGACGAGCAGCGGCAGCGGCGGCCGGTCGACGCACAGCAGCACCGCCAGCAGCAGGGCCGCGCCCAGCAGGAGCGCGGACACGGCGGTGGCGAGGGCCACGGGTCCGCCGGCGAGCACCTCCCAGACCTTGGACAGGGTGGCCCCGCCCCCGTCGAAGCGGGAGCCCCACTGCCGCTGGACGGCGAAGTACCCGGCCACGTCGTCCCTGGCCGCCCCGACGGCCGCCACGTACGCCAGCCAGCCCGCCGGCGCCAGCAGCCCGGCCGCCCACACACCGGGCGCCCGGGATCTTCGCACGAGCAGGGCGTGCAGGGCCGTGACGGACACGGCAGCGGCGACGGCGATCCCCGTGGGCCGGGTCAGCCCCGCGACCAGCGCCAGCGACGCGGCGAGCAGCCAGCGCTCGCGCAGCAGCGCGTACAGCGACCAGGCGGCGAGCGCGACCAGCAGCGGCTCGGTGTAGGCGAGGGTGAGCACCACCGCGTGCGGGACCACCGCCCACAGCGCGACCAGCAGCAGCGCGACACGCCGCCCGGCCACCAGCTCGCCGACCCGGTAGACGCCGACGGCGGCCACCGCGGCAGCGGTCCAGGAGACGAGAAGTCCGCCCCATTCGCCGCCGCCGGCCAGCCGCACCAGCGCCGGATACAGCGGGAAGAAGGCGTAGTCGCTCTGCACCAGCCCGGTGACGGGCCAGATCTGGGTGCGGCCGTAGCCGTGCCGGGCGATGGCGAGGTACCAGACGGAGTCCCACGAGTGGCCCAGCACCCGTACGGGGCTGCGTCCGGCCCACCAGGCGGCGAGGGCCAGCACGGCGGCCCCGGTCACGCGGATCGCGGCGAACACGCCGAGCGCGAGCGCGGCCGTGGGCACACCGACGGCCCTGACGTCCCGCGGCCGCACGAAAACAGACGTACTGCCCGTCGCCGTCATCTACCCCGACTTCCTGCGCTGTGTGCGTGAGGACGCCCATCCGGACGAGGAGGAGCCTCGGGCACACTAAGCGGCCCCCGCCCCGCGCCGGGCGGGAATGGCTGCGAAGCTCCGGTGAGATCGGGCACTGCGCGGGTGCGGCCCGCCGCGGCGCGGCGGCGGGCGGCCTGGAGCCGCCGCAGCCGATCCGCGGCCTCTTCGGGGACCTCGGTCCTCTTGCAGAACGCCGAGACATGACGACCTGGTTCGGTCGAGGTGAGCGGGTGAGCCCGAAGAAGGGCCGTGTCAGCGTCCCACCCCCGAGCGGGTGGAATGTGGTCTTCGGGACCACGGAGGCGGTGACAGCTGAGAGGAACGGTGCCGCGCGGCGCGGGCCTGTGACCACCGATGCCCGGAGGCGCTGCGCACCGACCCGCTGTCGCGTGACAACTGGAATCGCCGACACCGGCTCCGCGGAAACTGCCACGAAGGAAGGGAAGGGATCCGCGCGGGGGCAGTGGGAGTTCGAGGTCACGAGCGGTGGCCGGGTGCGCTACCCGGTCGTTCCCGTCGCGGGACGGGGTCCGGCTGCGATGCCGGACCCTGCACCCACACGTTCACCTGGCCGCTCTCAGCGAGCCAGCCGACCGAGGCGGTCCACCGCCTCCTGCAATACAGCCGTTCGCTTGCAGAACGCCCAGCGGACCTGTGTGGCGCCGGCGGCCTTGTCGTCGTAGAAGACCTGGTTCGGGATGGCGACGACCCCGCAGCGCTCGGGCAGGGCACGGCAGAAGGCCAGGCCGTCCTTCTCGCCGAGGGGGGTGATGTCGGTGGTGATGAAGTAGGTGCCGCGCGGGCGGAAGACCTGGAAGCCGGCCGCCTCGAGGCCGTCGGCGAGGATGTCGCGCTTGGCGGCGAGGTCGGCGCGCAAGACGTCGTAGTAGTCGTCCGGCAGGCGCAGCGCCTCGGCGATCGCGTACTGGAAGGGGCCCGAGGAGACGTAGGTGAGGAACTGCTTGGCCGAGCGGACCGCCGAGACGAGTTCCGGCGGGGCGGTGATCCAGCCCACCTTCCAGCCCGTGAACGAGTACGTCTTGCCCGCGCTGCTGATGGTGACCGTGCGCTCGCGCATGCCGGGGAAGCCCGCCAGGGGGATGTGGGAGCCCTCGAAGACCAGGTGCTCGTACACCTCGTCGGTGACGACCAGCAGGTCGCGCTCGACCGCCAGTGCGGCGATCGCCGCGAGCTCGTCCGGGGTGAGGACGGTGCCCGTCGGGTTGTGCGGGGTGTTCAGCAGCAGCAGCCGGGTGCGCGGGGTGACCGCGGCGCGCAGTTCGTCCAGGTCCAGGGCGAAGGCCCCGCCGTGCGGGCGCAGGGTGACGGGGACGCGGACGGCGCCGGCCATCGCGATGCAGGCCGCGTACGAGTCGTAGAACGGCTCCAGGGCGATGACCTCGTCACCGGGCTCCAGGAGGGCGAGGAGGGAGGCGGCGATGGCCTCGGTGGCGCCCGCGGTGACCAGGACCTCGGTGTCGGGGTCGTAGCCGAGGCCGTAGAAGCGCTGCTGGTGCGAGGCGATCGCGCTGCGCAGCTCCGGGACGCCGGGACCCGGCGGGTACTGGTTGCCCAGGCCCGTGAGGACCGCCCGGGAGGCCGCCTCGGCGATCTGCGCCGGACCGTCGGTGTCGGGGAATCCCTGGCCGAGGTTGATCGATCCGGTGCGTGCGGCCAGCGCCGACATCTCCGCGAAGATCGTCGTGCCGAAGGCCGCCAGCCGGCGGTTCAGGAAGGGGCGGTCGCTGCCCACGGGTGCGCTCATGGGCGCCATCCTGGGCGCAAGCTCTGGACTTGCTCAAGTGTGCTTTGGGCCGCGCGGGCGGGGGGCATCCCTCCACCACGCGGGACGCGGGGATCCCGCTCCCCGGGAGGACCGGGGCGTGAGAGAGGGGCGGACATGGAGTTCGTCTTGATAGTGCTCGTGATCTGTGCGCTGTTCGTGTTCCTCATGAGCCGGCTCGTCCGGAGGCTTGCGGGGCCCGGCTCCCGCCCGCGCCGCACGCGCCGCGGCAGGAGCAGCCGGTGGGCCGGCGACGCCGGCACGTCGGGCTGCGGTTCGTCGTCCTCGTGCGGTTCGTCGTCCTCCTGCGGGGGCGGGGGGTGCGGCGGCGGCAGCTGACACCAGGTCGCCGACGCCGTCCTGACGTGGGCGTCCGAGGGGCCGTTTCCCCTCGGGCGCCCCGCGCGTTGTCCATGCATCCCGACGCGCGGGACGCAACCTGTTGAACACGTGAACTGCCGAGCCCCCGGGGGGATGTAAACCCCGTCAAGTTGGGTAAAAACGCTGTGAGTGCCGTGCCTTTCATGATTCCCTCGGTTGAGTAGACCAGTCCTCGGACCTCCCTGGACTTCCTGTGGACCCGTGCCGGTGTCCCCCCACCCGTGCTTGCTACCGCTGGCGGGCCCCGGCCCATCTCCCTCGCGCGTTTGCGGAGCCGACTCATGCTCACGACCCTCCAGACCTCCTACACCGACACGCGTGCCGCCGATCTCGCCTGGGCCCTGGGTCGGGACCGGCTGCCCGCCCTGGCCGTGCTGAACCTCGAACTTTCGGGTGCGAAGGTCGAGTTGCGCCTGCTCGGCGCCTCCCATCAGGTTCTGCTGGAGGAGCGGGACGTGCTCTGTTCGGAGACGGTCGCCTGCATGCCCGGGAGCAGTACGCCGCTGCCGCTCGGCGTGGCGAAGCGGGTGGGCGACTGGGAGTACGAGTTCGCCGCGCGGGTCGAGAACCTGTCCCGGGGGTCCTTCGCGGGGCGGGCGCAGGAGTTGCTCGCGCTGGTGGCCGATCACCCGAACGGGCTGGCGGGGACGTTCCCGGGGAGCCCGCACGCCTTCACCGCCATGCTCGCCCAGCGGTACGAGGGCCAGGTGCGGTGGCGCACCTGGCACGCGTACCCGCAGGAGGGGCAGTTGGTGGCCACCCGCACGCGGATCGGGGTGCGCACGGGCGCCGCGACTCCCGCCCTGGAAACACCGGCGCTGCTGTAGGGCCCTTCTTCCGGACAAGGCCGGATCATGCCGGATCAGGGACCGGAGGCCGCGAGACCGGCAGGACCGGGAAGAGGACCTGAGCCGTGCGGGGGACGCAGGTTCGGACGGTACGCGGCCGGACGGCGCCCCACGGCGGGGGGCGTGCGGTGTGGTTACGCCAACTGGCCGAATCAGTGCGCCACTTGCACCCATGTGGGTGACCGGATGCGAGTGGGCCGTAACGTACGGTTCGCTTCATGATCGACCGTTCCGTCCCGCGCCGGGTCCTCCCGGCTCCGGAGCCGCGGGGCGCCGCGACCGTCCCGGCCGCCCTGCCCGTACGGCCCCGGACGGGCCGACTCCTGGTCCTGGCCACCGTGTTCGTCTGCGCGGCCTGCGGGCTCGTATATGAGCTGGAGCTCCTCGCCCTGGGCACCTACCTCATCGGCGACTCCGTCACCCAGGCGTCGGTCGTGCTGTCCGTCATGGTCTTCGCCATGGGCATCGGCTCCCTGCTCGCCAAACGCCTTCGGCACCGCCCCGCCCTCGGCTTCGCGGCCATCGAGGCCGGGCTCGCCCTCCTCGGCGGCCTCTCCGCCATGGCGCTGTACGCGAGTTTCGCCTGGCTCGGGGAGTCCCGCCCGGCGCTCGTCGCGTTCTCCTTCGCCATCGGCATGCTCATCGGCGCGGAGATCCCGCTGCTGATGGTCCTCATCCAGCGCATCCGCCGACAGGACGCGGGCGGCGCCGTCGCCGACCTGTTCGCCGCCGACTACGTGGGCGCCCTGGTCGGCGGCCTCGCCTTCCCGTTCCTGCTGCTGCCGATGCTCGGCCAGCTCACCGGCGCCATGCTCACCGGCACCGTCAACGCCGTCGTCGGCGGCGGGCTGGTCCTGTGGCTCTTCCGCCACGACCTGAGCCGGCGCGGCCGCTGGCTGCTCATCACCGCGAACGTGACCGTCCTCGTCGTGCTGGCCTCCGCGACCGTCCTCGCCGACGACTTCGAGCGGCTCGCCCGGCGCGCCGTCTACGGCTCCGAGGTGCGGGTCGCCGTCCAGACCGGGGTGCAGGAACTGGTGCTCACCGGCCCCGCGACCGGCTCCCCGCGCTCCCTCGACCTGTACCTGGACGGACGGCTGCGGGTCAGCGGCTACGACGAGTACCGCTACCACGAGGCCCTGGTCCACCCCGCCATGACCGGCAGCCACGCCCGCGTCCTCGTCCTCGGCGGCGGCGACGGGCTCGCCGCCCGCGAGGTGCTCCGCTACCGGGACGTCACCTCCGTCACCGTCGTCGAGCTCGACCCCGGCGTGGTCCGCCTCGCCCGCACCGACCCCATGCTCTCCGCGCTCAACGCGGGGGTGTACTCCGATCCCCGCCTGGCCGTCGTCAACCAGGACGCTTTCCGCTGGCTGCGCGGGCCCGCCGCGAACGACCGCTTCGACGTGATCCTCTCCGACCTCCCCGATCCCGGCATCACTCCCAGCACGAAGCTGTACTCGCAGGAGTTCTACGGACTGGCCGCGCGGGCCCTGGCCCCCGGCGGCCGGATGGCCGTGCACGCCGGGCCGCTTGCCACGCGCCCCCGCACGTACTGGACCGTCGACTCCACGCTCCGCGCGGCGGGCCTGCGGACCGCCCCCTACAGTGCGGGCGGCCGCCTCACGGGCTTCGCCGCCGGCCCCGACCGCACCCCTCTCGGGGGTGCCGGCGCGCCGCCGCAGGACTGGGGGTTCGTCCTGGCCGCCCGCGACCAGGAGCCTGCGCTGCGCGTGGACCGTGAGACGCCCGCACTGCACTCGCTGTCGACCGGCTCCCTCCAGGACGCGGCGCGCGACGCCGAACGCACCCGGGTGAGCGGACTCCCGCCTTCGACGCTGCCGCATCCGCGGTATTCGTGACCCGGTGCGGTCCAGGCCGTAGGCTCGACCGCATGGAGCATCAGGTGTTCGTCCCGGTCCCGGCAGACGACCTCCGCGCCGTGCTGCGCGACCCCGCCCGGGTGGCCCGGTGCGTGCCGGGACTCCAGCAGGACGCCGACACGGGCGTCGGCCCGCTCTCCGGGAGGCTCAGGGTGCGCGCCGGCGGGAGCACCGTGACCTATCGGGGTTCCGCGGCCGTCATCGAGCAGGATCCCGACCACTTCACCTTTGAAGGTGAGGGCACGGAAGTGCGGGGCAGCGGCACCGTGAAGTTCTCCCTCGGGCTGCGCCTGACTCCGGTCCCGGGCGGGACCCGCCTGGACTTCGACGCCCGCGCCACCGCCGACGGGCGCGCCGCCTCCTTCGCGCCCGATGCCGCGGCCACGGCCCTGCGCAGGCTGCTCGACCGGGCCGCCGGCCAGCTGGCCGCCGGATCCGCGATCAGCGATCCCGTCGCCGAGGCCGAGGCCGAGGTTGAGGACGCCGACGGCCCGGCGGGGCCGGAGGACGAGGTCACCGAGGTCAGTGCCTCGGTCTTCGAGACCGAGGTGCCGCCCCCCTCCCTGGACCCCGCCCTGGACCCGTTCCTGGCCGGCGGGTTCGAGGACCTGGACGCGGCCGGAGCCCCGCGACCCCCGGCCGAGGCCGCCCACGCCCGCCGCACCATGATCGGCCGCAGTGCCGAGGAGGTCGACCACGCGCCTCCGCGCGGCCGGTACGCCCCGGTGCCCGCGCCGGCCGCCACCGCGACCGGTGACAGCCTGCGCTGGATCGCCCCGGCCGCGGCGCTCGCGCTCGCCTCGGCCGTCGTCATCGGCCGGGCCCTGCGCCGCCGCCGCTGACCTGCGGCCTCAGGCCCTCCACCCGGCCGGATTCACCTAGGGTCAACCGCATGAGTACGCAACTGAGCGCCGGCGGCACCGAGGTGACTGTCGACCAGGAGAACGGCTGCCGGATCAGCAGTCTGCGCATCGACGGGACCGAGCTGCTGCGCCAGGGGACGAGGTACGGATCCTTCCCGATGGTGCCGTGGTGCGGCCGCATGAAGGACGGCCGCTTCCACAACGGTGCGACCGTGCACCAGATGCCCCTGGACCATCCGCCGCACGCCCTCCACGGTCTCGGCCGCGACGTGCCGTGGCGGCCGGCCGGCGCCACCGCCACGGAGGCCGCCTTCACCTACGACCTCGTCGACCCCTGGCCGACCCCCGGCCGGGTCACCCAGGTCGTCACGCTCGCCGAGGATTCGCTGACCCTCGCCATGGGCGTCGAGACGTACGGGGACTCCTTCCCGGCCCAGGCCGGCTGGCACCCCTGGTTCCTGCGGAACCTCGGCGGCCGGGACGTGGAGATCGCCTTCGACCCCGCCTGGCAGGAGGAGCGCGGCGCCGACCACCTCCCCACCGGCAAGCGGATCGACCCGGCGCCCGGCCCCTGGGACGACTGCTTCGGCATGCCCGACGGTGTCGACGTCACCCTCACCTGGCCCGGCGCGCTGGAGCTGCGCATCACCAGCAGGTCCGAATGGGTGGTCGTCTACGACGAGCAGGCAGAGGCCGTCTGCGTCGAGCCGCAGTCCGGCCCGCCGAACGGGATCAACACCGCTCCGCGCCTGGTCACCCCCGTCGACCCGTTGGAGGTCTCCACGACCTGGACGTGGCGGCGGCTCGCCTAGGCCGCAACTAAGCTCGTCGGCATGAGTGACGTACGGGATGCGCTTCTGCAGCAGATCAAGGACAAGGCCGTGGTGCACGGCAAGGTGATCCTCTCCTCCGGCCGGGAGGCGGACTACTACATCGACCTCCGTCGGATCACCCTCGACGGCGAGGCGGCACCACTGGTCGGCCAGGTCATGCTCGACCTCACCGCCGAGCTCGACTTCGACTGCGTCGGCGGCCTCACCCTCGGCGCCGACCCGGTCGCCACCTCCATGCTGCACGCCTCCGCCGCGCGCGGGCAGCGCCTGGACGCCTTCGTCGTCCGCAAGGCGCAGAAGGCGCACGGCATGCAGCGTCGTATCGAGGGCACCGACGTGAAGGGCAAGCGCTGCCTGGTGGTCGAGGACACCTCGACCACCGGCGGATCCCCGCTGACCGCCGTCGAAGCCGTCCGCGAGGCCGGCGGCGAGGTCGTGGCCGTCGCCACGATCGTGGACCGCGGCGCGGCCGAGGCGATCGCCGAGGCGGGGCTGCCGTACCTCACCGGCTACCGCCTCGAGGACCTCGGCCTGTCCTGACCGGCCACTGCGACAACTGGCGACAAAGATCCCCGGCCGCCCTTCAGGGGGGTCTGACCTGGTCTTTCCCCGCGGCCCGGGATGTTTCACGTGAAACATCCCGGGCCGTTCGCCCATCACGTGAGACCGGTGGGCTGGACCCTTGCGCGGAGTCTGGAAAGATAGGCGCGACGATGACGTCGCCCCCAGGTCAGGGCCAGCAATAAGCACACTCCCCGCACATCCAAGGAGCGGACAGATGCCCATCGCAACCCCCGAGGTCTACAACGAGATGCTCGACCGGGCGAAGGCAGGCAAGTTCGCCTACCCGGCCATCAACGTGACCTCGTCCCAGACCCTGCACGCTGCGCTGCGGGGCTTCGCGGAGGCCGAGAGCGACGGCATCATCCAGATCTCCACCGGTGGTGCGGAGTTCCTGGGTGGCCAGCACAACAAGGACATGGTCACGGGCGCCGTTGCCCTGGCGGAGTTCGCGCACATCGTCGCCACCAAGTACGACATCACCGTCGCGCTGCACACGGACCACTGCCCCAAGGACAAGCTGGACGGGTACGTACGTCCGCTTCTGGACATCTCCGCCGAGCGCGTCGCCCGCGGCCTGAACCCGCTGTTCCAGTCGCACATGTGGGACGGCTCCGCCGAGACCCTGGCCGACAACCTGGCCATCGGCCAGGAACTGCTCGCCAAGGCCGTCGCGGCGAAGATCATCCTCGAGGTCGAGATCACCCCGACCGGCGGCGAGGAGGACGGCGTCAGCCACGAGATCAACGACGAGCTGTACACCACCGTCGAGGACGCCATCCGTACCGCCGAGGCCCTGGGCCTGGGCGAGAAGGGCCGCTACCTGCTGGCAGCCTCCTTCGGCAACGTTCACGGCGTGTACAAGCCGGGCAACGTCGTCCTGCGCCCCGAGCTCCTCAAGGACCTCCAGGCCGGGGTCGCGGAGAAGTTCGGCAAGCCTTCGCCGTTCGACTTCGTCTTCCACGGCGGTTCGGGCTCCACGGCCGAGGAGATCGCCACCGCGCTGGAGAACGGCGTCGTGAAGATGAACCTGGACACCGACACCCAGTACGCCTTCACCCGCCCGGTCGTGGACCACATGTTCAGCAACTACGCCGGTGTCCTGAAGGTCGACGGCGAGGTCGGCGTCAAGTCGAAGTACGACCCGCGCACCTGGGGCAAGGCCGCCGAGGCGGGCATGGCCGCGCGCGTCGTCGAGGCGTGCGCGAACCTGCGCTCCGCCGGCACCAAGATCAAGTAGTCGGCAGCAGCAGCCGCAGCAGCCGCAGCAGCCGCAGCAGCCGCAGCAGCCGCCGCGACTGCAGTCGCCCAGGAGGGCCCGGCCCCCGTCCCACGACGGAGGCCGGGCCCTCCGGCGTTCCCGGGTCGGGCGGGGTCGGGCCAGGCCGGGGCCGGTCGTGGCGGGTCGGGGGGAGGGGCGCGGACGCCGGTGGACGGTGGCTCCGCGATGGTGTGAACTTCATCCGGGGGCGAGGGGGACAGGGGCGCATGAGGGCTGGACGACCGCAGGTGAAGCAGGACCGTGCGGTGCGCACCCGCCGGGCGATCCTGGAGGCCGCCGCGGTGGTGTTCGAGGACCGGGGGGTACGACGCGGCCAAGCTGACGGAGATCGTCAGCCTCGCCAAGGTCACCAAGGGTGCGCTCTACTTCCACTTCGAGTCCAAGGAGCACCTGGCGCAGGCCGTGATCGAGGCCCAGGTGAGCATGCATGCGCCGCTCGCCCCGCAGGAGTTCAAGGCGCAGGAGTTCGTCGACGTCGGCATGGTCTTCTCGCACCGTCTCCGGTACGACGTGCTGATGCGCGGCAGTGCACGCCTCACTCTTGAGCACAACGGTCGGGAGCTGGACCGGGCGGCGCCGTACCTGGGATGGATCGATCTGCACACCGCCCTGATGGCAGAGGCGGAGGAGCGCGGCGAACTGCTCCCACGTGGACCCGTCGGCGGCCGCGCGACTGGTGGTCGGGGCCTTCGCCGGGCTCAACGTCATGTCGCAGACGCTCGGCCTCGACCTGGACCGGGAGGTCTCGGCGCTCTACGCGAGCGTGATGCCGGGCCTGGTGGTCCCGGCCGTCGCGGAGCGGCTCGACACCGCGCCCGGCCGCGGCGCCAGGGCCCTGCACGACCCGGACGAGGCCTGCCGGTGCGACCGCTCCGCAACGCAGCCGCCCCTGACGCCTCCCCGCACACCCCGCGAGCCGGTCGAGGCGACCATCCCCGCGAACTGACCCGGCCGCGCCGCCCGCGGAGAACCCACCGCCCCGCACCCGCCACCGCAGCGCCCAGCAGATCCTGCGCCCACCCCGCACCGGCCCCGGCCGTGGCGGCGGCGAGGGGCCGGACGGTTCCCCGGCCCCCGGATCCCGTCGGGTGGCACCGAGGAGGCCGTCAGGTTCTGCGGAGCACCCCATCCCGCACCCCGCACCGCACACTCCGCCCCCGGCACACGAGGGGAACGGCGGGGTTTTGCGGAGCACCGCCCCGACCCGGTCGGAACGGCGCCCCCGAGGAGGGTCGCGGGTTCTGCGGACCACCGCAGCGGCGGCGCCGGGGGGCCGGACGGTTCCGCGGCCCCCGGCTCCCGTCGGGTGGCACCGAGGAGGCCGTCAGGTTCTGCGGACCACCGCACCCCGCACCGCACACTCCGCCCCCGACACACGAGGGGAACGGCGGGTTTTGCGGACCACCGCACCCGGCAGACTGGGGGCATGTCCATTCACCAGAACCTGCTCGGGGGCCCCGCCCCCACCCACCTCCCCGACGAGCCCGGCCGTGAGGCCCTCGCCGCCGGCACCCCGGCCGTCGAGGTGGCCGCCGCGCACCCCACGTCCTCCCTCGCCTGGGCGGTCCTCGCCGACGAGGCCTTCGCCGCCGGCAGCACGGTGGAGTCGTACGCCTACGCCCGTACCGGCTACCACCGCGCTCTCGACGCACTGCGTCGCGCCGGGTGGAAGGGCCACGGCCCGGTCCCGTGGGAGCACGAGCCGAACCGCGGCTTCCTGCGCGCCCTGCACGCCCTGGCCCGCGCGGCCGAAGCGATCGGCGAGAAGGAGGAGTACGAGCGCTGCACGACCTTCCTGCGCGACTCGTCCCCGACTGCGGCGGACACGCTGAGCGCCTGATGCCGTACAGCGGGGAGTGACACGCGGACATCTCATGTGGTCTGCCTCACTCCCCGCTGGAGCGCCGGCGTGACGGCGCCCTATGATGCGGGCAGGGGACCGGGGCTCCACTCACCTCACGGAAGGAGCGGACCGCTACCCGGAAGCACGTGTCGAGGAGACAGCGATGTCGAACACCCTTGATGCCTCCGGAGTCGGCGGGGACACCCCGAACCTCGACTTCGACGGCACGACCCCGTACGAGGACTACGTCCAGGCGGACGTCCTCACCCACCTCCAGCACCTCCGCTCGGACGACCCCGGCGAGATGGTCTTCCTGGTCACGACCCAGGTCATGGAGCTGTGGTTCACGGTCATCGTCCACGAGTGGGAAACCGCCGCGAAGGCTCTGCGCGAGGACCGCATCCCCGTCGCGATGGATGCGCTGAAACGTTCCCTTCGTGAACTGGAGGCCCTCAACGCCTCCTGGCGCCCGCTCGCCCAGCTCACCCCGGCGCAGTTCAACGCCTACCGCGGTGCCCTCGGCGAAGGTTCCGGTTTCCAGTCGGCGATGTACCGCCGGATGGAGTTCCTGCTCGGCGAGAAGTCGTCCTCCATGCTGGTCCCGCACCGCGGCGCGCCGCGCGTCCACGCGGAGCTGGAGAAGGCCCTCCAGGAGCCCAGCCTCTACGACGAGGTGCTGCGCCTGCTGGCCCGCCGCGGCCTGCCGGTCCCGGAGTCCGTCCTGCACCGCGACCTGTCGCTGCGCTACGAGGCCTCCCCCGAGGTCGAGGCCGTCTGGACCGGCCTGTACGCCGCCCCGGACGAGAACCTTGACCTCCACCGCCTCGGCGAGGTCCTCACCGACGTCGCCGAGCTCGTCTGGCGCTGGCGCAACGACCACCTGGTCGCCACCCGCCGCGCGATGGGCGCGAAGACCGGCACGGGCGGCTCCGCTGGCGTGGCCTGGCTGGAGAAGCGCGCGACGAAGAACGTCTTCCCGGAACTCTGGACGGCGCGCAGCCATGTCTGACACCTCTGGCACCGCCACGGACCTCGAGACCGGGCTGCGGGACCGCGCGGCCGCCCTGGACGCCGCCGACGAGCTGGCGAAGCTGCGCGAGCGCTTCACCCTCCCCGAGGACGTCGTCTACCTGGACGGCAACTCGCTCGGCGCCCTCCCGGCCGGCGTGGCCGCGACCACCGCGGACGTCGTCGCCCGGCAGTGGGGCGAGCTCCTCATCCGCTCGTGGGACGAGAGCGGCTGGTGGACCGCGCCCGAGCGAATAGGCGACAAGATCGCCCCGCTGCTCGGCGCCGCCCCCGGCCAAGTGGTCGTCGGCGACTCCACCAGCGTCAACCTCTTCAAGGCCCTGGTCGGAGGTGCCCGCCTCGCGGCTCCCGGCCGGACGAAGCTGCTGGTCGACTCCGCGACGTTCCCCACCGACGGCTACATCGCGCAGTCGGCGGCCCGGCTGGCGGGCCTGACCGTCGTCCCGGTCGACCCCGCGCAGGCGGCGGAGGCGATCGACGCGGACACCGCCGTGGTCCTCCTCAACCACGTCGACTACCGCAGCGGCCGGCTCCACGACCTGCCGGCCCTCACGGCGGCGGCCCGCGCCGCCGGGGCCGTCATGGTCTGGGACCTCTGCCACTCCGCGGGCGCCCTGCCCGTGGGCCTCGACGCGCACGAGGTCGACCTGGCGGTCGGCTGCACGTACAAGTACCTCAACGGAGGGCCCGGCGCCCCCGCGTACCTGTACATCGCCGCGCGTCACCAGGACGCCTTCGACTCCCCCCTCCCCGGCTGGAACGGCCACGCGGACCCCTTCGCGATGACCCCGGCCTACGAGGCGGCGCGGGGCGCGACCCGCGGCCGCGTCGGCACCCCGGACATCCTGTCCATGCTGGCGCTGGAGGCGGCGCTCGACGCATGGGACGGCGTCGCCGTCGAGGCGGTACGTGCGAAGTCCCTCGCCCTGACCGACTTCTTCCTCGAATGCGTGGCCGCGTACGTCCCGCAGGGCCTGGTCGAGTCGGTCACCCCGGCCGAGCACGAGCGCCGGGGCAGCCAAGTCTCGCTGCGGACCGAGAACGCCCGCGAGGTCATGGGGGAGCTCATCGCCCAGGGCGTCATCGGCGACTTCCGCGCACCCGACGTCCTGCGCTTCGGCTTCACCCCGCTCTACGTCGGTTTCGCCGACGCGGAGCGCGCAGCGCGCACGCTGGGTCACGTTTTCGGGTGACGCGGTAGCGAAACGTCACATCACCGGGCGGGCGGGGCTACGGCTCCGTCCGCCCGGTCATATTCCGGGCCCAGCACGGAACCTGCTGTTCCAGACTGATACGGTCCCGCTCTGCCGGAACACCGGAACATCTGTCCCCGCTGTCCCACGCGTTACCGAGAGGTTGAGCCGATGACCGACCCCGCCGCCGTGGAACGGGACGCCGCCGAGGCCGCCTCGGCCTTCGCCCATCCGGCGGTCGCACCGGACGTGACGGCCGCATACGGGGAACACCCCGACCACGTCGTCGACTTCTACGTCCCGCGCGGCGAGACCGCGGGCCCGGTCCCGCTCGTGGTGGTCCTGCACGGCGGAGCGTGGCGGGCCCCCTACGACAGGCAGCATGTCACCCCCTTCGCGGACTTCCTGGCGCGGCGCGGTTTCGCCGTCGCCAACGTGGAGTACCGGCGCGGAAGTTCCCTGCCGAACCAGAACGCCGTGGGGCCGGTCGCCGGGCGCTGGCCGGAGACGTTCGACGACGTCGCCGCCGCGATGGACGCCCTCCCGGGCCTCGTTGCGACCGCCCTGCCGCAGGCCGACCTCCGCCGCGTCGTCGTCACCGGCCACTCGGCGGGCGGCCACCTCGCGCTGTGGGCCGCGGCCCGGCACGTGCTGCCGTACGGCTCGCCGTGGCGGCTGTCCGCCCCGCCGATGCTGCGCGGGGTGGTGGCGCTGGCGCCGATCGCGGACTTCGCGGTGGCGGAGGAGCTGGGCGTGTGCGGCGGGGCGAGCGCGCAGCTGCTGGGCGGTGGCGACCACTGGGACGAGCGGCTGCCGTCGGCCGACCCGGCGTCGCTGCTGCCGACGGGCATCGCCACGGCGGTGGTCCAGGGCCGGGACGACATCGTGGTCCCGCAAGCGGTGGCCGAGGCGTACGTGGCTGCGGCCGCCAAGGCGGGGGAGATGGTGGGGCTGACCCTGCTCGACGGGGTCGGCCACTTCCCGCTGATCGACCCCGCGGCGGACGCCTGCGCGGTGGTCGCGGAGGAGATCTCCCAGTTGGCCTGGTAGCGGACTTCGGCCTTCCGCCGCAACCGGTGACGAGGGCGAAAACCCACGGGGGGTTGGGCGGCACACTGGTTACGCTGATCGAGATTTGATCCGGGCGCGGGCAACAAGGCCGCCGACCACCCGGGGCCGGCGGCGGAGATCACCGGCGAAAGCCACTCCGCACACGGCCTGGGGCTCACGACCAAGATCACGGGCCCGGACGCCGAGCTCGACGTCGTCGTCGACTGGGGCGGCGGGGCGACGGAGAAGAGGACGGTCAAGGGCTCCGGCGGGATCTGTCACGACCACGTCCATGCCGAGGTCGGCGAGTACGTGGTGAAGGTGGCGGTCACCGGCGTCGCAGGCGCCATTCAGGCCTCCAACCAGGTCACCTTCGCCACCTCGGGCTCCAAGTCCCCGCCGCACGCGCCGACCCGGCTGCTGGACACACGCGACGGCACGGGCGCCACGGCGGGCAAGGTCTTCGGCTACGACGAGAGCAACTGACCCTCCGCCGGGCGCCCCGGGGACGGCCTCCCCGGGGGCGCTTCAGCGTTCGGGCGGTCTGCCGCCCGGAGCCAGGTGCTCCACCAGTTCGGCCAGATCCTCGCAGACCTGTTCGATACGCAGTCGTACGTTGTTCTGCTCGGTGACGAGCGCGGACAGCAGCAGCCCGGTCAGGGCAGCCGCTCCGTTGAGGGCCTGGAGGTTGACCATGAGCTCCAGCAGGCCGTAGTCGACGAACGGCCCCGCGTGGTCGTGAGCCGCCGAGATGGCCAGGACCGAGATCAGCATGGCGCACGGCGCGCTTCCGGCGAACTGGAAGCGTACGGCCGCCCAGATCAGCAGCGGGAAGACGAGGAAGAGCACGGACAGGTGGCTGCGGGTGGCCACAAGGGTGACGATCACGGACGTGACCGCCAGGGCGGACGCCTCGGCCAGCCGGTAGTCGTCCCGGGGCAGCCGGGCCCGGCGCAGAACGAGCAGCAGCGGGGTCAGAACGAGCACCCCCATGGCGTCCCCGACCCACCAGGCCGCCCACACCGGCCAGAATCCGCCCCGGGGCAGATCGCCGGTGAGTACGAGGGTCCAGGTGCCGGCCGTCGCGCTGATCAGCATCGGCAGCAGGCCGCCCAGGAAGACGAGCGCCAGAGCGTCGCGCAGCCGGTCCATCTGCGTGCGGTAGTCCACAAGGCGCAGCATCAGGTAGGCGCACACCGGCGCGATCGTGTTCCCCGCGAGGATGCCGAAGTCACTGAGGTCGAATTCGCTAATGCGTTCGATGGCGAAGTAGGTGCCGAGGGCGATCCCCGGCCAGACCCGCAGGCCCAGCCAGAGCAGGGCGGCCAACGCGATGCCGGTGGGCAGCCACAGCGGGGTGACCTGCGCGCCGTCGACGGTCACGCTCTGGCGCAGCCCGATCCGCCCGCCGATGTAGTAGGCGACGGCGACGGCGAGGATCAGTAGGAGCAGTTCGGCCGGACGTCGCCATCCTTCGGTGCGCACCACGTCATCAGACAACAGCCCGCGGGCCGGGCGGGCCGTGACACGCGCTACGCCGTGCCCTGGGGTTGCGGGCCGGGGTCCGGGCCCGAGTCCGTCCCCGGGGCCGTTGCGGCCGCGTCGTGGCTGAGGACGAGCACCGCGGCGTCGTCCGCGTGGCCCGTCGAATCGGCCACCTTCATCACCTCGGCGGCCAGCTCTGCGGGGTCGGTGCCCGCAGCCTCCCGGACGACCCTGACCACGCGCTCCAGCCCCACCTCCAGGGGAAACCGCGGGCCCTCGACCACGCCGTCGGTGAGCAGGACGATCGATCCCGCCTGGGTCAGCCGCCGTCGGGTCACCGCGTACGCCGACCCGGGCACCAGGTTCAGCGGCAGCCCGCCGTTGTCCTCGGCTATGCCGTACCGGCCGTCGACCGTGGCCCAGACAGCGGGGACGTGGCCGGCCCGGGCGCTCTCCAGCTCCCAGGTGTCCGGGTCGAAGCGGAGCAGGCTGCAGGTCGCGAAGAGGTCGCGGTTCATCGAGAGCAGCACCTCGTTGGCCCGGCTCAGGACCTCGCCGGGATCGACGACGACGGCGGCCACGGCCCGCAGGCAGATCCTGACCTGCCCCATGAAGGCGGCGGCGTCGACGTCGTGCCCCTGTACGTCGCCGATGCAGAAGGCGAGCGCGCCCTCCGGCAGCCGGAAGCCGTCGTACCAGTCGCCGCCGATGTCGAGGCCGTGCCGGGCGGGCGAGTAGCGGGCCGCGGTGCGCAGGCCCGGCAGGGAGGGCAGCGCGGTGGGCAGCATCTCGCGCTGCAGGGCCTCGGCCAGTTCCACGCGGGCCTGCTGGAGCTCCACGCCCTGCCGTGCCTGCGCGGTCAGCCGGCCGAGCATGCTGAGCAGGTCGGCGCTGGCCACCCGAGGGGGACGGCGCCGGCTCATCGAAGGCTCCGACGATGGTGCATCCGTCCCTGCTTCCGCCGCGGAAAGGACCTGCCCATCATATTTCCGCCCACGCGGACCGCGCCCCCCGAGACGGCTCAGGGCCGGCGACGTCCGCCCGCGGTGAAGTCGAGGTGCGACAGCCCGAGGGGCGGGACGCGCTGTGCGCGTCCCGCCCCTCGGGTGGTGGGCTCCCTGCCTACAGGAACGAGTTGATCTCGATCGTCTCGGTGCGGCCGGGGCCGACGCCGATCGCGGAGATCGGGGCGCCCGACATCTCCTCCAGGGCCTTCACGTAGGCCTGGGCGTTCGCCGGCAGGTCCTCGAAGGTCTTGGCCTTGGTGATGTCCTCGGACCAGCCGGGGAGGTATTCGTAGATCGGCTTCGCGTGGTGGAAGTCGGTCTGCGAGTACGGCAGCTCCTCGACGCGCTTGCCGTCGATCTCGTACGCGACGCACACCGGGATCTGCTCCCAGCCGGTCAGCACGTCCAGCTTGGTGAGGAAGAAGTCGGTGAGACCGTTCACGCGGGTGGCGTAACGTGCGATCGGCGCGTCGAACCAGCCGCAGCGCCGGTCGCGGCCGGTGGTCACACCGCGCTCGCCGCCGATGCGGCGCAGGTCCTCGCCGTCCTGGTCGAACAGCTCGGTCGGGAACGGGCCCGCGCCGACGCGGGTGGTGTAGGCCTTGAGGATGCCGATGACACGGCTGATCTTCGTGGGGCCGACGCCGGTGCCGGTGCAGGCGCCGCCTGCGGTCGGGTTCGACGAGGTGACGAAGGGGTAGGTGCCGTGATCGACGTCGAGCAGGGTGCCCTGGCCGCCCTCGAAGAGCACGACCTTGTCCTCGTCCAGCGCGTTGTTGAGGATCAGGGTGGTGTCGGCGACGTACGGCTTGATCTGCTCCGCGTACTGGAGCATCTCCTCGACGATGGCCGCGGACTCGATCGCGCGGCGGTTGTACAGCTTCGCGAGGAGCTGGTTCTTGCCCTCCAGCGCCGCTTCGACCTTCTGGGTGAGGATCGACTCGTCGTAGAGGTCCTGGACCCGGATACCGATGCGGTTGATCTTGTCCGCGTAGGTCGGGCCGATGCCGCGCCCGGTCGTGCCGATCTTGCGCTTGCCGAGGAAGCGCTCGCCGACCTTGTCGAGAGTGACGTTGTACGGCGTGATCAGGTGGGCGTTGCCGCTGATGAGCAGCTTGGAGGTGTCGATGCCGCGCTCGTTGAGACCGCGCAGCTCGGAGAGCAGGACGGCCGGGTCGACGACGACGCCGTTACCGATGACCGGGGTGCATCCGGGGGAGAGGATGCCGGAAGGGAGAAGGTGCAGCGCGTACTTCTGGTCGCCGACGACGACCGTGTGGCCGGCGTTGTTGCCGCCCTGGTAGCGCACTACATAGTCAACGGATCCACCGAGCAGGTCGGTGGCCTTTCCCTTGCCCTCGTCACCCCACTGAGCTCCGAGCAGCACAAGAGCGGGCACAGGCGTACACCTCTTCCGGATGGGGCATGTCCAAGGCCAGGGGGGCGTACGACGATGTACGCGGGCTGAGCCGTCGGACGGGTTGCCCCGGAATAGACGAAGGCCCTGGCGCAATAGCGCAAGGGCCTCTTGCACAAAGATGCTACCCGAGGAAGGACCGAGGTGTCGGCTCCAGAGCCCACCATGAGCGAAGCGGGCGCGCCGGTAGGCGGTCTGCTGGTGCTCGTCGACCCGGTCGCCCGCCGTCTTGACGGCGAGTCCGTGCGGATCGCGAAAGATGTGTTGTCAGCGGGAGCGGCGGCGAAGATCTGCCTCCCGGATTCGCAGGAGGAGTTTGCGCGGGCGCTCGCCCGCCGGGGTCATCGGCAGCCGGTGATCGTGGGCGACGACCGGGCCCTGGTGCGGGCCGTGGGGCTGCTGCACCGGGAGCGGGGGCTCGGCGAGAGCGCTCTGGCGCTGGTTCCGGTGGGGCCGGTGGGGTCCCTGGCGCTGGCGAGGTCCCTGGGGGTTCCCCAGTCCGCCGTCGCGGCGGCCCGGGCGGTGCTCGACGGCTCGGCCCGCACGTGCGACCTGCTGGTGGACGACAGTGACGGGGTGGTGCTGGGCGCGTTGCGGATCCCGCCGCTGCGGGGGCCGGAGCGGGTTCCGAGACCGGCCGGGCCGTCGGTGTGGAGCGCGTACCGCTCGCTGGTGCGGACGCTGGTCCGGCCGGTGGCGGCGGCGGGCGGGGTGGGCGGCGGGCACCACAGGTTGCGGGTGGAGGCCGACGGGGTCCTGCTGGCCGATGTGGACCAGCCCGTGGCGGACGTCTCGGTGCGCACGCGGGGTGACGGGGAACCGGCGGAGGTCTCGGTGCGTACGGGCGGCGGCTTCGGCGGCTCGACGGTGACGGCCCGGGCGAAGACGGTGACGGTGTCGGGCGCGGACTTCCGCTACCGGGCCGACGGCGCGATGGCCGGTCCGGTCCGCCGCCGTACGTGGACGCTGCGCCCCGGGGTATGGACGCTCACCCTGCCCCGGTGACCGAGACGGCGCGGGCGGTGCGGGCGACGGCGGCGCAGGCGCAGCCGTCGGTGTCGTCGCAGGTGCAGGCGCTGGGTGACTGGCGGCGGGACGCGCTGCTGCTGTGCCTGCTGCCGGTGTTCTGCTGGCCCGCGGTGGTCGCTGCGGTGCTCACGAGCCCGGGGATGCTCGCGGTGCTGCTGGGCCCGGTGGTGCTCGGGGTGCGGGAGCTCCGCGCCGTCCGCCGGGCGCGCCGCGCGCTGCGGGACCCGGCGGTGCGCTGGGTTCGGTACGAGGCCGCGGTGGAGCGGACGCGCCGACGGCTTCCCGTGGTCGTCCTGCTCCTGGGCGGGGAGCGGCACGTGCTGACCCTGGGGGTGCTGGGACGGCGGGTCCTGCCACCACGCCCGTGGCCCCGTAGGGAACCGGCGCCGTCCGTTCGGGTGGTGATGCTGGCGGGGGACCCGGGGCGGGGCGGGGTCCTGTGGGTCCCGGACGCCCGCCGGCTGGGCCTGGCCCGGCCTGTCCGCTCGTGCGGCCGGCCCGCCAGGGCCGCACCGCGGAGACCGGCACCCTAGCCGTTCTCCGCCACCTCACCCGTACGTCGATCAGCGCCGAGCTCGTCGGACCGCCGAACGGCATGGCCCACCTGCCGGGCGGGCACGAGGTGAAGGTGCAGGGCTGGAGGTTCCTGAACGCCCTCGCGGCGGCCTGCCCTGACGACAGTCATGCAGGCCTCCCGGCCTGCGCCGCCGCGACATGACCGCCTGAACCCGGAAAAGGGACGGCCTAGAACTCCACGAGCAGGCGCTTCAGCCCGCGGATGACGTACCCGTCATGCCACTGCGGCTCCTCGACGAGCCGCAGTGGCGGAACGCCGTCCGCCAGCAGCGCCCCGAACGATGCCTCCAGCTCCCGCCGCGCCAGCGGCGCCCCCAGGCAGTAGTGGATCCCCGCCCCGAAGGTCAGGTGCGGATTGTCGGCCCGTTCGAGGTCCAGGCTGTCGGGGTCCTCGAAGCGGGCCGGATCCCGGTTCGCGGATCCGAAGAGCAGTGCGACCTCGGCCCCGCGGGGGATGTCGGTGTCGCCGACGCGGATGTCGTCGAGCACCCAGCGCTCGAACATCTGCAGAGGAGTGTCGTACCGCATGAGTTCATCCACAGCTGTGGACAACTTTTCGGCATCGTGGCGGGCGCGGAGCGCAGCGAGCTGGTCGGGGTTGCGGAACAGGGCCCACCACCCGTTGACCGTGGTGTTGACGGTGGCCTCGTGCCCGGCGTTCAGCAGGAGGACGCAGGTGGAGATCATCTCCTGCTCGCTGAGCCGTCCCTCGTCGTCATGGGCGGCGATCAGCCCCGAGACCAGGTCCTCGCCGGGGCGCGTGCGCCGCTCGGAGATCAGCTCCCGCAGGTACGCGCTGAAGTCGATGCTCGCCCGCACCGCCCGCCGCGCCGTCTCCTCGTCCGGCCGGAGCTCGAACATTCCGCAGATGTCCGCCGACCAGGGCCGCAGCAGCGCCCGGTCCGACTCGGGCACACCCAGCAGCTCCGCGATCACGGCCACCGGCAGCGGCTCGGCGACCGTGGCGAGCAGGTCCCCGCCGCCGTCCGCGAGCAGCCGCCCCACCAGTTCCCCGGCCATCCGCTGCACGGCCGGCACCAGCCGCTCCACCGTCCGCGGGGTGAAGGCCTTCGCCACCAGCCGGCGCACCCGCGCGTGCGCCGGATCCTCCAGATCCAGCAGTCCGTTGCCGTTGAGGACGTGGAACGGCTCGTGCTCCGGCGGCGGCCCCTCCCGCCCGAACTCCTCGTGCGAGAACCGGTGAAGATACGTCCGACCCAGCCGCCGGTCCCGCAGCAGCGCGCTCACATCGGCGTAGTGCGGCACCAGCCACTGCCCGGTGGCCTCCCACCAGATGGCCCGCCCCCGCTCCCTCAACTCCCGGTAGGCCGGGTACGGATCGGCGACGAACGCGGCATCCCACGGATCAAAGCCCATCCCCGCAGACTAAGCGCTCCGCCTCCGGATCAGGCCGGTGTCACCAGGCGGGTCTCGTAGGCGAACACCGCCGCCTGCGTCCGGTCCCGCAGGCCCAGCTTCACCAGGATCCGGCTCACATGGGTCTTGATCGTGGACTCCGCGACGATCAGCCGGTCGGCTATCTCCGCGTTGGAGAGTCCCTGCGCGATCAGGATCAGCACCTCCGTCTCCCGCTCCGTCAGCTCGCCCACCCCCGCCGGATCCGCGAGTTTGCGCGCCTCGGAGATCTTCGAGAACTCCGCTATCAGCCGCTTGGTCACCGAGGGCGCCAGCAGGGCCTCGCCGGCCGCCACCACACGCACTCCGTCCGCCAGCTGACGGGCCGAGGCATCCTTCAGCAGGAACCCGGAGGCCCCCGCCCTCAGCGCCTGGTACACGTACTCGTCGAGGTCGAAGGTCGTCAGGACCAGGACCTTCGCGTCCGTGTCCGCGGCCACGATCTCCCGCGTCGCCTCAAGGCCGTTCATCAGAGGCATCCGGATGTCCATCAGCACCACGTCCGGCCGCAGCGCCGCAACCCGCGCGATGGCCTCCCGGCCGTCGACCGCCTCGCCCACCACCTCGATGCCGTCCATGGCGTTCAGCAGAACCGAGAACCCTTCGCGGACCATCATCTGGTCGTCGACGATCAGCACCCTGATCGTCATACCGTCCCCTCCTGCGGCTCGGGCACCGGCTCGGGACGGTTGCGCACCGGAATGAACACCGCGACCTCGTAGCCGCCGGTCTCCGTACGCGCGGCCGTCATCTCCCCCTCCAGCATGGCCACCCGCTCCCGCATCCCGGTGATCCCGTGGCCGGCCCCCGGCGAGGGCGGCGCATCCCCGGTCGGCGCCTCGTTGACGACGCGTATCCCCAGGCCGCCCAGGACGTACGACACCTCCACCCCCGCCGCCGCGCCCGGGGCGTGCCGCAAGGTGTTGCTCAGGGCCTCCTGGATGATCCGGTACGCCGACAGCTCGACGCCCTGCGGCAGTTCCCGCACCGCGCCGGTGACCGTCTTCTCCACACTCAGCCCGGCCTCGCGCACATTGGCCAGCAGTCCGTCCAGCGAGGCCAGCGTCGGCTGCGGGGCGTCCGGCGCCTCGTAGTCCGCGGAGCGCACCACACCCAGGACCCGCCGCAACTCCGTCAGGGCCGCCACGGCGTTCTCCCGGATGGTGACGAACGCCGCCTCCAGCTCCGGCGGCGGGTTCTTCACCCGGTAGGGAGCGGCCTCCGCCTGGATCGCGACCACCGACATGTGGTGCGCCACCACGTCGTGCAGCTCCCGCGCGATCGTGGTCCGCTCCTCCAGCAGCGTCCGCTTGTCCCGCTCGACTGCCGTGACCTCCTGCTGCGCGCTCACCTCCGCCTTGGCGTGCCGGCGTATCTGGATGCTGCCGGCGATCACCAGGGCGAAGGCCGAGGTCACCGCCATCTCCGGCGCGTTCGACCCCCACTCGCCGGTGAACACCACGGAGATGGCGGCTCCCAGCGCGAGGGTCAGCGCCCACATCCACACTGCCACCCGGGGTCCGGTCCGCAGAGCGACGACGAACAGGACGACGATGTAGGAGAAGAAGGCTCCCGGGGTCCACGGCCAGCTGACGCCCCCGCCGAGGGCGGCCAGGACCACCGTCATCGCGACGGCCGCCCACCACGCGCCCACCGGCCGCACCAGCGTCATGAGGACGGGAACCGCGGCTATCAGCCCCATGACGAGCCGGCCCAGATCGCCCAGGTAGCTCGACTGCCCGTCCATCGTGAAAAGCACAGCGAGGAAGGCCAGCGCTCCCACCGCCGCATGCTGCCGCCACGGCGCATACCGCCGTATCCCCTTGGGGAGCCGTCGCGAGAAGCGGCCCGGGGCCCCTGCCAGCGGCAGCGGCCGGTAGGCGAACGCATCGGTGAGGAGGTCCTGGCGCAGGGTCGCGATCACCTCCGATGCCAGTCGGAATTCAGGCGTCCGGGCTGTCCCCCCGGTGGTCGTCTCGGTCATACGCACAACCGTAGGTCTGTACCGCCTTCGTCCGCGTCGCCGCTGATGGGGATATACCAGGGTCCCTCTCAAGTACTACACGGGTCCGTCAGTAGCCCGCCGGACGGATCAGACCGCTCTCGTACGCGAACACCGCCGCCTGCGTGCGGTCCCGCAGTCCGAGCTTCACCAGGATCCGGCTCACATGGGTCTTCACGGTCTGCTCGGCCAGGACCAGGTGCTCGGAGATCTCCGCGTTCGACAGACCCTGGGCGATGAGCGACAGCACCTCGGTCTCCCGCTCGGTCAGCACGTCGATCCGGGCCCGCGACGGCGCGCGCGGCGCCCCCAGCCGGGAGAACTCCGTGATAAGCCGCTTCGTGATGTTCGGCGACAGCAGCGCCTCACCGGCCGCCACCACTCGTACCGCCTCCGCGAGCTGGTCCGCGGACGCGTCCTTCAGCAGGAACCCGGAGGCCCCGGCCCGCAGCGCCTCGTACACGTACTCGTCGAGGTCGAAGGTGGTCAGCACGAGCACCTTCACCGCGGCGCCGGGAACCCGGGTGATCACCGACGTGGCCTCGATACCGCCCATGCCCGGCATGCGGATGTCCATCAGCACCACGTCCGGGGCCAGCTCGGCGACCTTCGCCACGGCGTCCGCCCCGTCCACCGCCTGCCCCACGACCTCTATGTCGGGCTGCGCGTTGAGAAGCACGGTGAAGCCCTGCCGCACCATCATCTGGTCGTCGGCGATCATCACCTTGATCGGTGTGCTCATGGTGCCTTCTTCGTCTCGGTGCCCGTGCCGTTGCCGGCGGGCGGGTTCTGCGGAGCCATCGGGAGCACAGCGCTGACCTCGTACCCGCCGTCGGGGCGTGGGCCCGCGGCCAGCTCGCCTCCCAGCATGCCCGCCCGCTCCCGCATGCCCAGCAGCCCGTGCCCCGCTCCCTGCGAAGGCGGGGCCGGCCGGGTCGGCGCGCTGTTGGCGACGCACAGGTGCAGTTCGCGCGGACCGTACGCGACGCCGACCTCGACCCGCGAACCAGGCGCGTGGCGCAGGCAGTTGCTCAGCGCCTCCTGCACGATCCGGTAAGCGGTGAGCTCCACCCCGGGGGCCAGCGCCCGGCGTATGCCGGCGACCTCCGTGGTGACGTCCAGCCCCGCCCCCCGCACGTTGTCCACGAGGCCGTCCAACTCGGCCAGGGTCGGCTGCGGATGCTGCGGGGCCGCAGGATCACCTGGCTGTTCGGAACGCAGCACCCCCAGGACACGGCGCAGCTCGGTGAGGGCCTCCAGTGCGTTCTCACGGATGCCCGCCAGGTTCTCCTTGAGCTCCTCGGACGGATTCTCCACGAGGTGCGGGGCGACCTGCGCCTGGATGGAGATCACCGACATGTGGTGGGCGACGACGTCGTGCAGCTCGCGGGCGATGCGGCTGCGCTCCTCCAACAGGGTGCGCCGTGCCCGCTCCTCGGCCGTGAGCGTCTCCTGCTCGACCAGTTCGCCGCGGGCCAGCCGCAGGGCGCGCAGCGCGTAACCGAGGAGCCCGACGAAGCCGAAGAGGACGGTGGCTCCCACGGAGGAGATCTGGCTTCCGTCCGGACGGAAGGTCAGCTCGGCCGCCCCCGTGAGGGCGACGGAGATGCCGACGACCCATATGGTCATCCGGGGCGGCACCCGCAGGGCGACCAGCAGCAGCACGGGGGCGAACGCGAAGATCCCGCCGGGCGTCCACGGCCACGTCTGGCCCTGACCGACGCTGCCGTGGATCAACCAGGCGCTCCAGCCCGCGGCGAGCAGGCCCAGCCACCAGGCGGCGATCGGGCGGAACATCGCCAGCCAGATGGACAGCGCCGTCAGCAGTGCGACGGCCAGCGGCGGGCCGCCTTTGACGGCGTAGTGGTCCATGAGCTGCTCGGTGGTGAGGAACGCGAAGAACACCGCCGCGTAGGCGACGAGCGCGTGCGGCAGCCGGGCCAGCCACCGCGGCCGGCCCATCCGGGGCAGGGGATCGCGCCGCAGCGTGAACAGCTCCAGGGCCAACGCCATGCCCGGTGTGGCCCGCTTGACAACATCGGAGGGCTCCGGCTCGGCCGTGGACACGCGCTGTTCGTTCACGTCGGTCAGCCTAGGCATGGGTGATCTCCTCGACGGAAGTGCCCGGAACGCAACGGGCTGCCGTGGCCGTGGCCGACCGCGCAGGCCGGGCCTGTTCGTAGGCGCGGAAGGCTGCCCAGCACAGGCCCAGCGCGGCAGCGAACACCGGCAGCCACCCCACCCGGGCCGCTATCCAGCCCACCGAGTCCGGCGCGGTGTGCAGCCCCGGCAGGCGGGCCGGTACCAGCAGCCCGAGGGCGGTCACGGCCATCATGGCGGTCTGGTGCCACAGGAAGATCGTCATGGCGGAGAGGTTCACCAGCGCCGCCTTCGCCCAGGCCGCCGGGCTGCGCATGAGCCGGGCCAGCCGGTCGCGGGCCAGCAGAGCCAACCCGCACTGGGCCAGTCCGAACGCGACCGCGGCCAGCGTCGGCGGGTTGAGGTTCGAGACGGTCGCCCCCGGCACGCCCACCATGGACCCGGGATACCCGCCCCACAGGACCAGCGCGGCGGTGGCCGCGGCGCCGGCGCCGGCCAGGAGCAGGAGCCGGCCGCGCCGGGCGAGGGCCCCGCGCGACCACGCGGCGCCCAGCGTGAAAGGAACGAGCCAGCCGGCGGCCACGTTGGCCCAGCCGATCCACTCCGGCCCGCCCGCCCCGAAGCGCCACAGGTCGACCCCCGCCACCACGGCGGCCGGCCACACCGGGCTGATCCGGGCCACCAGCGGAGTCGCGGCGGTGAGGGCGGCGAACACCAGCAGGAACCACAGCGGCGACAGGACCAGCTTGACCAGCGTCCGTACGGTGTCGAGCTCCGCCCCGCCGACGAGCATCCCGCACGCCACGACCGTCCAGAGGACGAGCACCGCGGCGACCGGGCGGAACAGCCGGCCCAGCCGCTGCCCGACCCAGGCTCCGTACGAGGTGCCCCGCTCGCGGGCCGAGGCGTACCCGAGGGCGGCGACACGGCCGCCGACCAGGAAGAAGACGGCCAGTGTCTGGAACACCCAGGACACCGGGGCCAGCCAGGGCATGTGCGCCAGCGGGCTGGTCCCGCGCAGGCCGCCGTCGTCGACGGTGGTCAGGGAGGTGACCAGCCAGTGGCCGAGGACCACGCCGAGGATCGCGAGGGCCCGGAGGGCGTCCACGGCCCGGTCCCGGTCGGCCGGCGTGGCCGCCTCGATGCCAGCCGCCAGGGCGGACCAGCGGGAGCGGATTTCACGCATGGCCGCCCTCCCGGGCGGGATCGCTGCCGAGGACGATGGCGGCCAGGGCGTCGAGGGACCGGGTGCCCGGCTCGAGGTAGTCGCTGTGGCCGCCGCCTCCGGCGGCGAAGGTCCGTGCCCCGAAGGCGGGGTCGACCGGGTCGGTGCCCAAGCCGAGACCGCCGAGCCTGACGTGCGGCACGCCGGCTATCCAGTCGGCACTGCCCCGGCCGGCCCATACCCGGGCCGAGGTCGGCAGCTCCCGGACGGATCCGGCCCCGGTGCCCGGACTGCCGTACAGGACCACGTCACCGACCGCGGGGCCGGTCGCGGTCCGCGCGCAGACGACAGAGCCGTAGGAGTGGCAGAGCAGCGAGATCTGCGCGCCCGGTGCGGCCATGTACCCCAACCGGTCCAGGAACGGACCCAGTTCGGCTGCGGCCTGGTCGGCCCGGCCGGAGGTCAGCACGGTCGTGCTGACAGTCCCCGGCGTGTCGTACCCGAGCCAGCCGACCACGGCGGTGCGCGCATGTCCGGCTCGCAGGCGCTGCTGGAGGGAGACCGCTCCGGACCGGAACCTCTCGTACGTGTCGAGGGTGGTGTCCGATCCGGGCACCAGGACGGCGATCCGTTCGGCGGTCGCCAGCTCGCCGAACACCTCGACGGCCCGGCCCCTGCCGCGGCCGTCGAAGGCGAGGAACTGCGCCGAGCCGGCCGCCGCCATCGCCCGCAGCCGGCCGGCCCGGCCGGAGCGGGCGGCGTCCTGCGCCATCCGGACCGCTTCGGCGATGTTGTCGCGGTTGGCGGCATAGCGGCTCTGGGCCGGGGCGCCCTCGGCGAACACTGCGGGCGTCGGGGCGGGCACCTGCGCCGAGGCTGCGGCGGACACAGGGACTATCACGGCCGCCGCGACCAGCGAGGCCAGCAACGTACGGCGCAGCCGACCGCCACGTTCGCCGCCCGCCTTCCCGGAGCCGAACACGGCCTCACCGGCGCCGACTCCCCCCGCCCTGTCCGCCGTGCCCGCTGCCCGCGCCGACTCTTCCGCCGTGCTCGCCGTGCCCGCCGTGTCCGCTGCCCGTGCCCTGTCCGCCCAGTTGTCCGCCGCCCGTGCCGTCCCCGTGGCCATGGTGTGTTCCCTCGGTGTCCGGAAGGGCCGTCAGCGCCCCTCTCCACCACCGAAGTTAGAAATCCGAGCCCCTGGTCGGCGTCCCGCCATGGAGCCGTGTCCGTACCTAGCTCTCAGGTATGACAGGGAATACTTCAGAGCCAGAACGCCCCACCCTTTGCCCTCCCAGTGGAAAGTCCAACTCCCCTTCCCGGAAAAGCCCTTGGAGTTTCGTAGTGACAGATGGCGATTGGCGCCTCGACCGCATCGGCAGCGCGCACCGCGGGGTGAACCCGACCGTCCTGCGCCGCCTCGACGCCGGTTTCGCAGTCATCGGGGATTGGCAGTTCCTCCCCGGCTACTCGGTTCTGCTGACCGACGACCCGGCCGTGACCCGGCTCTCGGACCTGTCCCGGCCGCGCAGGGCGGCGTACCTCTCGGACATGGAGCGGCTGGCCGAGGCCGTCGAGCGGGCCTGCTTGCGACTCGACCCGGCCTTCCGCCGGGTCAACATCGAGATCCTCGGCAACACCGATCCGTACCTTCACGCCCACATCTGGCCGCGCTACGACTGGGAACCCGAAGCCCGCGTCAGGCTGCCCGTGTGGCTGTACGAGGAGGAGTGCCGGCGCGCCGAGCGGTACGCCCTGGCTCCGCGCCACGACGCCCTGCGGGCAGCGATCGGCGAGGAACTGGACCGGCTCGGAGCGGCCGAGCCGACGCCCTGACCCGGGCGGAGGCGTGCAGCCGCCCGGTTCTCCGGTCGGTGTCCCCCAGGGCGGGTGGCGAGCGGCGAGCGGGGGGTGGCGAGCGGCGAGGCTCAGTCCACGGCCAGGGGTTCGGCGTATCCCGCCCGTCGGCGCGGGGCGGGATCCTGGCCGGGGCTGGTCCAGTGCTCCCTCGCCTCCACGATCTCCCCGTCGCGCACGGTCCACAGGGAGACGGCCCGGTAGAGGACGTGGCCCTGCGGCACTTCCACCTCGGTGACGACGTGGTCCTCGTCCGCCAGGATCCGCAGGACGCTTCCTGGCTTGGCGTCGACGTCTCCGTCGTCGCTGTTCACGGCGGTGAATGGGCGAGCCCCACGACGCGTTCGGCGCTCACGGGCCATTCGATGACGGCGTCCGCGGCGATGAGCCCGGCCACGCCCCCCGTCGCGTGCCCCGATCCCCTCCCACGGTCGTGCCCCTCCCCTCAACGGCTCCATGCGCCGCAGCGTCCGACAGGACCGTCCGGCGCAACAAGCTCTGCGTGCGAGCTCATTGACCCCGACACGAACGGGTGCGGGCTACTGCCTGCGGTAGTCGAGCGGAGGACTGTCACTGCCCGCGAGCTCCCTGCGCAGGGCGCCGTCAGGCAGCCGCCGCAGCCGGCTCGGGCCGCCCGCCGTGCAGGTCGGCGGGGCGCCGGAGGTGACGGTCGAGGCCTCCACTTCCACGGAGTCGGGGTCGGAACCGTCGGGGTCGGAACCGGGGGCGCTGCGCAGGGCCGCGGTCCAGGCACAGGCGAATCCGGGGTCCTGGACGGCCAGGGACATCACCTGCTCCCCGACGCCGGCGCGCGAGAGGGTGAGCCGCCAGGTCTGGCTGCCCCGGACGGCCTGCCAGGTCCCGACGAAGGCCGCGGGAAGGCCCTCACCCACCGGGGCCGCGGCGGAGCCCAGGGCCGATGCGGAGGCCGAAGCGGAAGCGGAAGCCGATCCCGAGCCTGCCGCGACCGGCGTGCGGGGACCCGTGACGGGCGGTCGCGGATCCTCGGCCCCGCTCATCACCGCGTACACCGTGCCGGCGGACAGGGCCGCGACGACCGCGGCCACCGCGAGGAGCAGGGCCGTGGACGCCGTCCGGGGCCTGCGAGGAGGTTCCGGTTCCGGCGGCGGGTACGCGGAGTAGGAGGGCGGCGGTGGCGCCGGCACCGCACGGTCCGGCCCGGCGTCCTCGCGGTCGAGCAGTTGTACGGCATGCTGCCCGAGCCGGGCCACCAGCGGGGTCGGCAACCACGGCTCCAGGGCCCTTCCGTCGGCCACGGTGTCGTCGGCGCCGACGCGGGCCAGTACCTCGGCGGGGCCGGGCCGCGCGGCCGGATCCCCGTGCAGGCAGTCCCGTACGAGGCCGAGGAGTTCCGCCGGTACGCCGACCAGGTCGGGTTCCGCTCCGGGACTGCGCAGCGGGAGCGCCGCCAGGCCGCCGGGCTGCTCCGCGTCGCCGAAGGGCGGTCGGCCGGTGGCCGCGTACGCCAGGACCGCGCCGAGGCAGAACACGTCGCAGGCGGCGGTCGCCGGCCCGCCGCGGATCTGCTCCGGGGCCATGAAGCCGGGGGAGCCGAGGACCTCGCCGATCCGGGTCGGACCGGCGTCGTACCCGGTGGGGGTTCGGGTGATGCCGAAGCCGGTGACGCGGGGACCGTCGAGCGCGATCAGTACGTTCGAGGGCTTCAGGTCGCGGTGGACGATGCCGGCCCGGTGGAGGTCCTGGAGGGCGTGCGCGAGGCCCGCGGCCAGGATCCGCAACGTACGGTCCGGCAGCGGGCCGAAGCCGTGTGCGACGACCCGGCGCAGGCTCGGCCCGGCGACGTAGTCCGTGGCGAACCAGGGGGTCGCGGCCTCGGTGTCGGCGTCCAGGACCGGCGCGGTCCATTCGCCGCCGACCCGGAGGGCCGCTGCGACCTCCTGGCGGAAGCGGATGCGGAACTCCTCGTGGGCGGCGAGCCCGGGGTGGACCAGCTTGACCGCGACGGTACGGCCGCGGTCGGAGCGGGCGAGGTAGGACAGGCCCGTACCGCCGGCGCCGAGCCGGGCCAACAGGCGGTAGGGGCCGATGCGGTGCGGGTCGTGCGGATGCAGTTGTTCCATGGCCGGGTGGTCCTTCCCCTGCTGGCCGAACAGCTCCGCCGGGAAGGACGGTTGGCGGCTCCCACCGGTTGCCTGCCGGTCGACCTCGCCGGACTCGAACACCCAACCGGCCCGAACCCCAACCGGGCCCGCACCGGTCCCGGACCCCAACCGGGCCGACCCCGGAGGCTCGGGCCCGGCGACTTCGGCAGCCGGATCCGACGGGCCGGACCGATCCGACGGGGGATCGATCGGACGGGCCGGACCGATCCGACGGGGGACCGATCGGACGGGCCGGACCGATCAGACGGGGGACCGATCGGACGGGTCGGCGGGATCGGACGGGTCCCGCGGCGCGGGCAGCGTGTCCAGCGCCGCCGCGAGCCGCTCCAGGACGCGGACCGTCTCCGCGAAGGCGGCGTCCCCCAGCTCCGCCGCGAGACGGGCGGCCATGGCCGAGTGGCCCGGCCCGATCCGGTCCACCGCCGCGCGGCCCTCCTCCGTCGGGCGCAGAAGCTTGGCCCGCCGGTGCGCCGGGTTCGGAGCGTACTCGGCGAGGCCCTTGGCGACGAGGAGGTCCGCGATGCGCTGGACGCTCTGCCGGGTGATCCCCATGCTCCGGGCGATGCCCGCGACGGGCAGCGGCTCCCGCAGTACCGCTCCCAACACCTGCCACCAGGCGGCGGTCAGCCCGGCGGGCCGTGCCAGCTCCTCGGAGAGGGAGAGGAACTGGCCGTTCAGCCGGAACACCCCGAGTGCGGTGCGGCTCAGCAGGTCCTGCCGGGTCCGAGGGGACCCGAGCGCCGGCGGCTCAAGCATCGCCCGCCGCCGATGCCGCCATCAGGACCGGGTACGCGCTCTCGTCCGAGTGGTGGAAGAGCCCGTACCAGGCGTCCAGGACGTCCGGCTTGTAGACGTCCAGGCGGGCGAAGACCTCGCGGGCGAAGGCGACCGGTTCCGTCGGCCCCGCCGTGATCAGGTCCCCGTCGGTCACCGCGTCGGCCTCGACGTAGTTCTCGGCGCCTGCGTAGCCCGGCTGTTCTGCCAGGTAGAAGGAGACCGCGCTGGTGTGCCTGCGGTCGTCCAGCAGGCCTTCCCGGGCGAGGCCCGCGGTGGCTCCGCAGATCGCCGCGACCGGCACTCCGGCGGCCAGGAACTCCCGTGCCTTCGCCGCGAAGGGCGCCAGCTCGTCGCCCGTGTCCCACAGGGAGGCCCCGGTGAGGATCAGCAAGGAGGAGTCCTCCGGTCGCAGATCGGCCAGGCCCAGGTCAGGCTGGATGCGGATGCCGCCCATGGTGGTGACCGGCGCTCCGGCGGCGAGGCCGACCGTCCGCACGACGTGGCCGCGCTGGGTGAGGTGCGCGGTGGTGTGGCCGGTCTCCCAGTCGGCGTAGGTGTCGTAGACCGCGAGGTGGACGGGCTTGCGAGCGGTCTCGCTCATGGTGTTTCGCCTCCAGCGTCGGATGGTGCCAGGTGCCTGCGGCGCTCACCGTGGCCGAGGTGCCGCGGTGCAAGTGATGCACGTGGTGCCTGCGATGCCGACGGTGCTCGTGGTTCATCCCGCGCCGGCGCGCCGTACCGGCTTCGGCGTGGGCTTCCACGAAAAGCGCCTATGACAAGAGACTGTCATAACGACAGGATGCTGTCAATACTTCGGGAGGCTGCTCCGGAGGCGCAGACAGACTGCCGAGACCGGCCCGCCACCCCCATACAGTCCGCCGATATCCCTCCCCACCTGCGCACTTCTAGCGTGACCTCATGACCCCTCATGCCACCCCGCACACCCTTGCCGCCGTGAAGGACGCAGATCGGAAGCACGTCTTCCATTCCTGGTCCGCCCAGGCCCTGATCGACCCGCTCGCCGTCGCGGGGGCCGAGGGCTCCTACTTCTGGGACTACGAGGGCAAGCGCTACCTCGACTTCTCCTCCCAGCTGGTGAACACCAACATCGGCCACCAGCACCCCAAGGTCGTCGCCGCGATCCAGGAGCAGGCCGCCCGGCTGTGCACCCTCGCGCCCGGCTTCGCCGTCGACGTCCGCTCCGAGGCCGCACGCCTCATCGCCGAGCGGACCCCGGGCGACCTGGACAAGATCTTCTTCACCAACGGCGGCGCCGAGGCCGTCGAGAACGCCGTCCGCATGGCCCGTCTGCACACGGGCCGCGCCAAGGTGCTCTCCACCTACCGCTCGTACCACGGAGCCACCGCCGCCGCGATCAACCTGACCGGCGATCCGCGCCGCTGGCCTTCCGACACGGCCGCCGCGGGCGTCGTGCACTTCTGGGGCCCGTACCTCTACCGCTCCGCCTTCCACGCGGGCACCGAGGCCGAGGAGTGCGAGCGCGCCCTCGCCCACCTCGCCGACACCATCGCCTTCGAGGGCCCGCAGTCGATCGCGGCGATCATCCTGGAGAGCGTGCCGGGCACCGCCGGCATCATGGTCCCGCCCGCCGGCTACCTCGCGGGCGTACGCGAGCTCTGCGACCGTCACGGCATCGTCTTCATCCTCGACGAGGTCATGGCCGGCTTCGGCCGCACCGGCAAGTGGTTCGCCGCCGACCACTGGGACGTCACCCCCGACCTGATCACCTTCGCCAAGGGCGTCAACAGCGGCTATGTGCCGCTCGGCGGCGTAGCCATCTCCGCTGCGATCGCCGAGACCTTCGCGACCCGCCCCTACCCGGGCGGACTGACGTACTCCGGCCACCCGCTGGCCTGCGCCGCCGCCGTCGCGACGATCAACGCCATGGAGGAGGAGGGCGTCGTCGAGCACGCGGCCCGCCTCGGCGAGAACGTGATCGGCCCGGCTCTCGCGGAGCTCGCCGAGCGCCACCCCTCGGTCGGCGAGGTCCGCGGCCTCGGCGCCTTCTGGGCCCTGGAGCTCGTACGGGACAAGGAGACGCGCGAACCGCTCGTCCCGTACAACGCGGCCGGCGCGGACAACGCGCCGATGGCCGAGTTCGCGGCGGCCTGCAAGGCGTCCGGCCTGTGGCCCTTCGTCAACATGAACCGAACCCACGTCGTCCCCGCCTGCACCATCACGGAGGCGGAGGCGAAGGAGGGCCTGGCCCTGCTGGACGAGGCGCTGACGGTCGCCGACCGCCACACCACCGCGTAACCGCCCGGGCCGGCCCGCCCGGTCCAGGGCGTACGCACGGGCGGGCGGTTGGTGGCGGTGGCCGGTTCGCTCCGGTGTGATTCTCGTCCTCACAGGCGGGCGGATCCGCACATAACCCCCACCAACCGTCCGGTTTCGGCCTCGCTGTCTGGCCTATGGTGTCCGGAGTTCTACGACAGGAGACGGACCCCTATGCCAGGCAGCGGAGCTGTCACCCGCAACACACTTCGCCAGCAGATCGCGGACGCGCTGCGTGACGAGGTGCTCGCGGGACGCCTGCCTCCGGGGACAGAGTTCACGGTGAAGCAGATAGCCGAGCAGTACGAGGTCTCCGCGACCCCGGTGCGCGAGGCGCTCGTGGACCTCTCGGCCCAGGGGCTTCTGGAGCTGGTCCAGCACCGGGGCTTCCGCGTGCGGATCTTCTCGGTGGACGACTTCCGCGGCATGATCGAGGCGCGGTCGCTGGTCGTGGACGGCATCTTCCGCCGGCTCGCCGAGCGGGGCGCCACCCCCGGCTCCGGCGAGATGCTGGTGTCGGTGCGGCGCCGTGGCGAGGAGGCGCGCAAGGCGGCCCAGAGCGGCTCCCTGGAAGTGCTGATCGGCTACGACCTGCGCTTCTGGCGGGAACTGAGCGGGCTGGTCGCCAACACCTACATCACCGAGTTCCTGCACCGCATCCGCGTGCAGTGCTGGGTCTTCGCCGTCCCCCACCTCCAGCGCGAGCCGCAGCTGCGGGAAGCCCTCTGGGACGGCCACGGCGATCTGGTGGACGCCGTGACCCTGGCGGACGCCGACGCGGTACGCCGCATCGTGCACGGCTACAACGAGCACGCGCTGGCCTGGGCCGCGCGCCTCTGAGCCCCGGCCGGCCCCCCAGTTCTGCGCACCCCTTCGCGGAGGGTGTCCGGCGCACTACGCTGGCCTGATCGGCGACAACGACTGATCGGAGGCCGTGTGGCCTGTGACCTGTGGCTGGTCCCTCTTGTCGACGTGCTGTGCCACAGCCCCGACAACCCCTTCGCGGAAGAGATCGCCTCGTACGACAAGGCGCTGGGTGAGGCCGGACTCCCGTCCGTGCCCGTGTTCGCTTACATGCCGGGTCTGAGCGGGGACGTCGCCCCGGTCGCCGGTTTCGACTACGACGCCCTGCATTTCCTGAGACGGGCCTACCTGCTCCAGCTCTGCGGCCTGCCGGTGACGCCGGTGGACGAGCTGGGCGGGGACTACGAACAGCTGCTGGAGATGTTCGAGCCCACAGCGCAGCAGTCGCACCTGGTGTGGCACTACGACCACGCGGGCGCCTACGTGCCCGTCGACTTCCCGGCGCCCCTGGCGAACGAGGAACTGCTGGCCGGGGGCGGACCGCTCGGGTCCGCGCAGGGGCTCCTGCGGGAGCTGCTCTTCGTCGCTCCCGCCATCGGGATAGACCCGGGGAACCCGCCCGCGGCGCCGGCGCCGCCGGGGCGGCCCACGTCGCTGGAGGAGCCGGCGGGACCGATCGCGTACGACGGCAGCCCCTTCGCCCGGGAGCGGCACGTCTGGCTGGGACTGCACGCGGCGGCGACGCGCAGTCTCGGACAGGGCTCGATGATCATCTTCAGCTGAGCCGGTGACCTGCACGGGCACTGCACGTGGACCTGTCGTCGTGCAGTAGCTGAAGTAGCTGAAGTAGCTGAAGTAGCTGTACAGCCGTATCTCGACCTGCACGTCCACCCGCATCCGTACCGGTGGGCGGGGCGGCACCGGCCCGCCCCCTCCACCGGTTCAGCGGGGCTGTTCCGGGGGCCGCTGCCGCGGCATGTTCGGGCGGGTGCCCGGCGGCAGCGGGAAGCGGGCCGGCGGGATGTACGCATCCGCCCCGCGCGCCCCGGGAGCCCCCAGTGACTGCATCACCAGCGGCGCCGGCCCGGACCGGAACTCCACCATCCAGTCCGCCGTCTCCGACCGCACCAGCTCCGTGATGTCCTCGGAGAAGCGGCGCAGCACGGTCAGGCACCGCTCGGCGGCCTCGCTGGCGGTGCCCTCGGTGGGCCCGAGCACCTCGCGGACGTTCTCCGAAGCCCAGTCGAACTGGAGCGTCTGGAGCCTGCGCTGCACCGCCTGGGCCGTGGCCACGTCCCGCATCCACCCCGAGGTCAGTCCGAAGAACCGGTCGCAGGCCAGCGCGGCCGCGCCCAGCAGGAGCGCCAGGTACCCGTACGTCGATCCGCCCGGCGCCGAGCCCGTCAGCTCCAGCACCGGCATCGCCGCGCCCGTGACGGCGCCCAGGGCCGCGCCGACGCGCAGTACGCGCGCCCCCCGGCGCTTCCACGCCCGGTCGGACAGGTACCACTCGGCCGTGCGCAGCGCGTCCGCCTCGACCCGCCGGTAGAGCTCGTCGAGCCGCTCGGCGGGCTCCCCCCAGTCCCCGAGGGGGAAGGGCCGGCCGGTCAGATCGCCCGCCGCCATCGGCCCGCCGCCTTCCTCCCGGGGATCCCGGGGTGGCCCCTCGGGCTGCATCTCCGGCTGGCTCACCCGGCACTCCCTCTGCCTGCGCTGACGTGTGGTGGTGCGCGTGTGCGCAATGATGCGCATGCTCTTCCTACCTTCGAATGACGGGCGATGGACAACGAATCCCGGGATTTCCGCTCGCAAGGAGGTCTCCATCAGGTACGCGTACGCCCCGACTCTCACTCGAAAGAGTTGGTCCTCACGGCGTAGGGCGCGGCGCCCGGGGAGCACGTAGTCTCGGATTGACCAAGCGTTCCGAAGGTCTCGGGGTCGCGAAGGTCCCGACGGTACCGACGTACGGAAGTGAGAGCCCTGTGATTCCCGGTGGTGGCCAGCCCAACATGCAGCAGCTGCTCCAGCAGGCCCAGAAGATGCAGCAGGACCTCGCCGCCGCGCAGGAGGAGTTGGCGCGGACCGAGGTCGAGGGCCAGGCCGGCGGCGGCCTGGTCAAGGCGACCGTCACCGGCTCCGGCGAGCTGCGCGCGCTGGTGATCGACCCGAAGGCCGTGGACCCGGAGGACACGGAGACGCTCGCCGACCTCGTGGTCGCGGCGGTCCAGGCCGCCAATGAGAACGCCCAGGCGCTCCAGCAGCAGAAGCTGGGCCCCCTCGCGCAGGGTCTGGGCGGCGGCAGCGGGATTCCCGGCCTGCCGTTCTAGCAGTACCCTCCCCCGGTCCCTCCATCCGACGAAAGCGAAAGAAGGCAGTCCGTTGTACGAAGGCGTGGTCCAGGACCTGATCGACGAACTGGGCAGGCTGCCCGGCGTCGGGCCCAAGAGCGCGCAGCGGATCGCCTTCCACATCCTGCAGGCCGAGCCCACCGACGTCCGCCGCCTCGCGCACGCGCTGCTCGAGGTCAAGGACAAGGTCCGCTTCTGCGCCGTGTGCGGGAACGTGGCGCAGGAGGAGCGGTGCGGCATCTGCCGCGACCCGCGCCGGGACACGACGGTCATCTGCGTCGTCGAGGAGCCGAAGGACGTGGTCGCGATCGAGCGGACCCGCGAGTTCCGGGGCAAGTACCACGTCCTCGGCGGCGCGATCAGCCCGATCGAGGGCGTCGGCCCGGACGACCTGCGCATCCGCGAGCTGCTGGCGCGCCTGGCGGACGGCGAGGTGACCGAGCTGATCCTCGCCACCGACCCGAACCTGGAGGGCGAGGCGACCGCCACCTACCTCGCCCGCATGATCAAGCCCATGGGCCTGAAGGTCACCCGCCTGGCCAGCGGGCTCCCCGTCGGGGGAGATCTGGAGTACGCGGACGAGGTCACGCTGGGGCGGGCCTTTGAAGGAAGGCGACTTCTCGATGTCTGACGCAACGCTGCACGCTCTCGGCCAGGATCCGGACGACTTCGCCGCCTCGATCGCGGACCAGATCGAGTCGTTCATCGTCGCGGTCACCGAGGTCGCCAAGGGCGAGGACCCCGACAGCGCGGTGCCCTTCCTCCTCCTGGAGGTGTCCCAGCTGCTGCTGGCGGGCGGCCGGCTGGGCGCGTACCAGGACGTGCTGCCCGAAGAGCGCTACGAGCCCGACCTCGGCCCGGAGCCGGACGTCGACGACCTGCGCGAGCGGTTCGCGATCATGCTGGAGCCGGTCGACGTCTACTCCGAGGTCTTCGACCCGTACGAGCCGCGCAAGGCTCCCGTCGCCCACCGGATCTCCGACGATCTGGCCGACGTGGTCGCCGACCTGCGGCACGGCCTGATCCACCACCAGGCGGGCCGCATCACGGAGGCGCTGTGGTGGTGGCAGTTCTCGTACTTCACCAACTGGGGCCCGACGGCCTCGGCGACGCTGCGCGCCCTGCAGTCCCTGATCTCGCACGTGCGCCTGAACCAGCCGCTGGCGGCCCTGGACGGCCTGGACACCGACGAGGACATCACCGAGGACGACCTCGCGGAGCAGGCCGGACAGGTGATGGCGGAGGAGCTCGGCGGCCTGGGCCGCAGGTGATCCTCCGGCGCGGGAACCCGGACTGTGATCTGTTCGTCTCATGATGTGGTACGAGGCGGTCGGATCCCGGGCGCTCGTTAGACTGCACCAGCAATGAGACGGACTGAGCGAGGAGCGCACGTGGGCCTTGTCGTGCAGAAGTACGGAGGCTCCTCCGTAGCCGATGCCGAGGGCATCAAGCGCGTCGCCAAGCGGATCGTGGACGCCAAGAAGAACGGCCACCAAGTGGTCGTCGTGGTGTCCGCGATGGGCGACACGACGGACGAGCTGATCGATCTCGCCGAGCAGGTTTCCCCGATGCCTGCCGGGCGTGAATTCGACATGCTGCTGACCGCCGGAGAGCGGATCTCCATGGCCCTGCTGGCCATGGCGATCAAAAACCTGGGCCACGAGGCCCAGTCGTTCACCGGCAGCCAGGCAGGCGTCATCACCGACTCGGTCCACAACAAAGCGCGCATCATCGATGTCACGCCGGGCCGTATCCGCACCGCGCTGGACGAGGGCAACATCGCCATCGTCGCCGGTTTCCAGGGCGTGTCCGCGGACTCCAAGGACATCACCACCCTGGGCCGCGGCGGTTCGGACACCACCGCCGTTGCGCTCGCCGCGGCGCTGGACGCCGAGGTCTGCGAGATCTACACCGATGTCGACGGCGTCTTCACCGCGGATCCCCGTGTCGTGAAGAAGGCCCGGAAGATCGACTGGATCTCCTCCGAGGACATGCTGGAGCTGGCGGCTTCCGGTTCCAAGGTGCTGCTGCACCGCTGTGTCGAGTACGCACGCCGATACAACATCCCGATCCACGTCCGGTCCTCCTTTTCGGGACTGCCGGGCACCTGGGTCAGCAACGAGAATCCGCAAGGGGACGAGCAGGTGGAGCACGCCATCATCTCCGGAGTCGCTCACGACGTCTCCGAAGCAAAGATCACGGTCGTCGGCGTCCCGGACAAGCCGGGCGAGGCCGCGGCGATCTTCCGCGCCATCGCGGACGCCGAGATCAACATCGACATGATCGTGCAGAACGTCTCCGCGGCCTCGACGGGCCTCACCGACATCTCCTTCACGCTGCCCAAGGCCGAGGGCCACAAGGCCATCGACGCCCTGGAGAAGGCGAAGGGCGCGATCGGCTTCGACTCCCTGCGCTACGACGACCAGATCGGCAAGATCTCCCTGGTCGGCGCCGGGATGAAGACGAACCCGGGCGTCACCGCCTCCTTCTTCCAGGCGCTGTCCGACGCGGGCGTCAACATCGAGCTGATCTCGACCTCGGAGATCCGCATCTCGGTGGTGACCCGCCAGGACGACGTCAACGAGGCCGTCCGCGCCGTGCACACGGCCTTCGGCCTCGACTCCGACAGCGACGAGGCCGTCGTCTACGGAGGCACCGGACGATGACCGCCGCCCGGTCGACCCCGGCTCCGGCACTCGCCGTCGTCGGGGCGACCGGAGCAGTCGGTTCTGTCCTGCTCCGGATGCTGTCCCAGCGGGCGGATGTCTGGGGCGACATACGCCTGATCGCCTCCGCGCGCTCGGCCGGCCGCATGCTGTCCGTGCGCGGGCAGGAGTGCGAGGTGCTCGCCCTCACCGAGGACGCCTTCGACGGTCTCGGGCCGGGCGACGTCGCGCTGTTCCTGACCCCTGCCGAGGTCTCGGCCCGGTGGGCGCCCGTCGTCACCGCGCGCGGCGCGGTCGTCGTCGACCAGTCCGCCGCCTTCCGGGAGGATCCCGAGGTGCCGCTGGTGGTGCCCGAGATCAACGCGCACGCGGCGCGCCTTCGGCCGCGCGGGATCGTCGCAGCCCCCGACACCGTCACCGCGGCGATGATCGCCTCGCTGGGCGCGCTGCACGCCGAGTGGGGCCTGACCGAGCTGGCCGTGTCCACCTACCAGGCGGCGAGCGCGGCCGGACGGGCCGGTTCCGAGGCGCTGCGCCGCCAGTTGTCGTTGGTGGCCGGCACCTCCCTGGGCGAGCAGCCCGGCGACGTGCGCCGTGCGGTGGGCGAGGACACGGGCCCCTTCGCGGGCCCCCTGGCCCTCAACGTCGTGCCGTGGTGCGGCGAGCTGGACGAGGACGGCTGGTCCTCGCACGAACTGGCCGTACGGGCGCAGACCCGCCGGATCCTCCAGCTGGAGGCGCTCCCGGTGTCGGTGACCTGCGTCCGGGTGCCGGTGCTGACCGGTGACTCGCTGACGGTTCGGGCCGGCTTCGAGAACGAGGTCAAGGCCGCGCACGCCCGGGAGATCCTGGAGGCCGCCCCGGGCGTGGTGCTCGTGGACGACCCCGCGGCGGGGGAGTTCCCCACCCCCGTGGACGCCGCCGGGACGGATCCTGCCTGGGTGGGGCGGGTGCGGGCCTCGCTCGACGACCCGTACGCGCTGGAGTTCTTCGTGTGCGCGGACAATCTCCGCCAGGGGGCGGCACTGAATGCCACGCAGATCGCGGAACTGATCGCAGGTGAATTTGCGTAATTCGCTTTGTAGGATCGGTGCCGATCCCTTGATCAAGGTGATGGCCCGACTGCCGTTTCGCTGGACGGGGCAATCGGGAAGAGCGGGTACGCATGAGCGCAATACGGATTTCTCCGATGAGGCTTCCCCGCGCGTACAACCCTGACGGGGGGACGCGTGTCCTACAGGCGTGGCAGAGGCACTGCTCGAACTGGCCGTCCCACCGGCACGCACGGGGATCCTCCCGCCGCGCCGGGATTTCCGCACGCCCGGCGGCGGTCTTCCCGTGATCGTTCCCGTCCCGCCGTCGGGGACCCCGCAGGCCCCCGCGCGGACTGCCGCACCGATCCCGGGCGGCCTCGTGCCCGCGCAGCGCGACAGCGCTGAGGCGGACGCGGGCGGCAAGGACGAGACCGCCGAGGTGGTGCCCGGCACCACCGTCGACCACCTCACGGCGACCTACCAGACCCACTACCGCTCGCTCCTCGGCCTCGCCGCGCTGCTCCTCGACGACACCGCCTCCTGCGAGGACGTCGTGCAGGAGGCGTTCATCCGCGTGCACTCGGCACGCAACCGGGTCCGCGACCGAGAGAAGACCCTGGCGTACCTGCGCCAGACCGTCGTGAACCTCTCGCGTTCCGCCCTTCGCCGGCGCATCCTCGGCCTCAAGCTGCTGTCGAAGCCCATGCCGGACATGGCGAGCGCCGAAGAGGGTGCGTACGACCAGCTGGAACGGGACGATCTGATCAAGGCGATGCGGGGGCTGCAGCGCCGCCAGCGCGAGGTGCTGGTGCTGCGCTACTTCGCGGACATGACGGAAGCCCAGGTCGCCGAGACGCTGGGGATATCGCTCGGCTCGGTCAAGGCGTACGGATCGCGGGGCATTGCCGCGCTGCGGGTGGCGATGGAGGCTGCGCAGTCATGATGGACGACCACACGGCGGCGGCCGGCGCGGACGCCGAAGACGAGCTGCGGATCCTCCTGCGCGGCGCCGTCGAGGGCATCCGGCCCTCCGAGGACGCGCTGGACCGGATCCTGCACGGCGTCCCCGCGCGGCGCCGGGCCCGCAGGCGACGGGCCGTCGTCGGCGCGGCCGCGGCCGCGCTGCTCGCGGGGACCGCGATCCCGGCCGCCCTGCACCTCGCGGGCGGCGAGGGCACGGCCGCGGACCGCCAGGCCATGGCCGGGCACGAGGCGCACGCCGGCGACAAGCAGGGCGGCGCTTCCGACCCGCACCAGAACGGCTACGGGTCCTACCCGAAGGCCGGCGGCTCCCGCAGCGGCTCCCCGGCCGCGGGCGGCGCCACCGGGCAGCCCGACCCCTCCCAGGGCGGCGCCACGGCGGGCGGCTCGACATCGGGCCCGGCGGGCACCGGGGCCTCGGGCGGCCCGGCCGGTTCCGGAACCGGTCCGGCGGCGGGCACCGGTCCGCTCCCGCCGGTGGCGGCGCCGGGCGTGCCCGGGTGCGGTGCCGAGCAGCTCGGCGTCGTGGGCTATGTGCGCAACCCCGAGGGCGATGGCCGGGTGGCCGGCGGCTTCCGGGTCACCAACGTCTCCTCCCAGGGCTGCGCCGTCACCGGACGGGACACCGTAGCCGCGGCCTCCGCGCCCGTCGCCACGCTCGTTCCCGGCTCCGGGGTCGCCGTGGTCGACCACACGGCGGGCGGCCCGGGCAGCGGGCTGCTGCCCGACCCGTCGGCTGAGGCGCCGGTGGTGGTGCTCCCGCCGAACAAGTCCTACGAGGTCCGCTTCGCATGGGTGCCGCCGGGCGAGCCCTGCGCGGCGAACGGCTCGGACGGGACCGCCAAGCCGCCGCTGACCAGCTCGGCGGGCACGTCGGGCGCTCCGGGCAGTGAGGCGGCGTCGGAGCCCCAGACGGGCACGCCCCAGGCGCCGAGCGTCGTCGAGGTGTCCCACACGCCCCAGACGAGCGGGGCACCGACGACGCGGACGACGATCCCCGACGCCTGCGGCGGCACGGTCTACCGGACGGGTGCGATCCCGGTCGACGACTGATCCTGCGCGGCGGCTTCGGCGGGTGCGGCGGCTTCGGCGGGGTCGAGCAGGCCCGCCTCCGCGTCGCGGAGCGTTTCCACCTCGCGGCGGTAGAGCCGGAACCACATGAAGAGCACGAAGGCGACGAAGACGAACCACTCGCCGGTGTAGCCGAGGTTCTGGAAGGCCTTGAGGTCGAGCCCGGTGTTCGTCGGCGCCTGGGCAGGCACCGGAAGCATCCCGTCCACGGGGGTCTGCACGGTCAGCCAGGCGTCGTACAGGTCGTGCGGGACGAGGTTGACCAGTGTGGCCGCGGCGATCACGCCGAGCTGCCCGGCGGGCAGCCCGCCCTGGGCGTGGACGCCCTTGGTGCCCGAGTTCTCCGAGGCCTGCAGCGCTCCGGTCACCTCCACCCGGCCCGTCGGCGCGGCCGGCGCCTTCGCGGGGTCCGCCGCACCCGGCAGCCAGCCCCGGACCACCGGGAGGGCCTTGCCGGAGTCGGTCTTCAGCAGCGTCAGGACGTAGAAACCGGACGCCCCGTCGAGCCGCCGCTCGGGCACGAGCATCTGCTCGGCGTACTCCCCGGACGCGGAAGCCAGCCGTCCGGACGTCTCCGTATCGACGGGCAGCAGCGAGTCCAGCGGGGCCGCCACCTGGTCGACGGGCCGTTCCGAGGCCGCCTCCCGGTGGCTGTCGACACGCGCCTCGAACCTGCCGAGCTGCCAGGACCCCATGAACAGGCAGAAGGGGACCGCGAGCGCGACGAAGACGTTGATCCCCCACCAGCGCGGGGTCAGGAGAAACCGGTGCACCCCACCACGGTACGGGGGGTACACCGGCCACCGGTCCTCAGGGTCGCGCGGGCAGGTGCTTCAGCGCGAACTCCAGCTCCATCCGGACCTGCTTGATCCGCTCCTCCACCACCAGCGACCCGTGCCCCGCGTCGTAGCGGTACACCTCGTGCACCGCCCCGCGGGCCACGAGCCGGTCCACGTAGTTGTCGATCTGCCGGATCGGGCAGCGCGGATCGTTGACGCCGGCCGCGATGTGGACCGGGGCCTTCACCTCGTCCACGTACGTCAGCGGTGAGGACGCCTCGAACCGGTCCGGGACCTCCTCCGGCGTACCGCCGAAGAGGGTGCGGTCCAGGGCCTTCAGCGCCTCCATCTCGTCGTGGTAGGCCGTCACGTAGTCCGCGACCGGTACGGCGGCCAGGCCCACGGCCCAGACGTCGGGTTGCGTACCGAGCCCCAGCAGGGCCAGGTACCCGCCCCAGGAGCCTCCCGACAGGACGAGCCGCTCCGGGTCCGCGAGGCCCGACGAGACCGCCCACGCGCGGACCGCCTCGACGTCCTCCAGCTCGATCAGGCCGACCCGGTGCTTGAGGGCGTCGGTCCACTCGCGGCCGTAGCCCGTCGAGCCGCGGTAGTTGACCCGGACCACCGCGAAGCCGTGGTCCAGCCAGGCCGCAGGGGTCGCGGCGAAGGCGTCGCTGTCGTGCCAGGCCGGCCCGCCGTGGAGCTCGAAGATCGTCGGGAAGGGGCCGTCGCCGTGGCCCGCCGGCCGCTGCACGAGCGCATGGATCCGGCCGCCCGGACCCTGCACCCAGGCGTCCTCCACCGGCACCGAGCCCGGCGGCCGCAGGCCCGGCGGTTCCAGGACGACGCCGCCCGAAGTGGACCGCACCACCGAGGGCTCGGCAGCAGAGGACCACAGGTACTCCACCGTCCCGTCGGGCCGCGCGGTGGCCCCCGACACCGTCCCCGGCGGCGTGTCGACGCGTACCAGCTCCTCCGCGGCCAGGTCGTAGCGCCACAGCTCGCTGCGCGCCTCGAAGCTGTGCGCGACCAGCAGCGCGGAGCCGTCCGGGTACCACTCGGCACTGACGTCTCCCGGCAGGTCGATCGCGAGCTCCTGCTCGGCGCCGGTGGCCACGTCCCACACCAGCGGCTCCCAGCGGCCGCGCCGCTGGTGGCCGATGAGCAGCCGCGTGTCGCCCGCGACCGGGGCGAAGCCGAGGACCTCCAGGCCGAGCTCCTGCGTCCCCCCGCGGGAGTCGTCCAGTTCGGCGACGGTGGTCCCGTCGAGGGTGAGGACGCGCAGGGCCGAGTGCATGGCGTCGCCGTGCTCGGTGTGCTCGATGGCCAGCAGGGTGCCGTCGCGCGACAGGTCGCCGACGCCGACGGACTCCCGGTGCCGGTAGATCACCGTCGGCTCGCCACCGTCCGGGCGGACCACGTGGACGGTCGAGCCGTCCTCGTCGGTCGAGCGCCCCACGACGGTGGTGCCGTCGCGCCCGATGGCCAGGCCGGCCGGGTACGAGGGGTCCAGGCCGGGGGTGGCCGGCTCGTCGGGGCCGCCCGCGAAGGGCTGGCGCACCCACGTGCCGAACTCGTCGCCGTCGGTGTCGGAGAACCACCAGATCCACTCGCCGTCGGGGGAGAGGACGCCGTCGGTGGTGCCGTTGGGGCGGTCGGTGGCCTGCCGCTGCAGGCCGGTGGCGCGGTCCCAGGCGTAGATCTCGAAGGTGCCGGTCGCGTTGGAGACGAAGAGCGAACGGTCCGGGGCGTCCTCGGCCCAGTCGGGCAGCCCGACGCGCGGCGCACGGAACCGCTTCTCCCAGTCGGGCGTCTCGGGGGTGGTCTCGCTGTCGGTGGTCATGCGCCCATTGTGGCCGCAGCGGCCCCCGGGATGCCGACTGCTCCGAACGGGCGCACAGTGGAACCCGGACTCCAAGGAGGAACGAGCATGGCCAAGAAGGCCCGCACCGGCCACCACACGCACCAGGACTCCGAACGCGCGCTGGCGAAGAACACGGCCGCCGAGGCCCGCGCGAAGGCCGCGTTCAAGGACCCCCACTCCACGGCGGCGAAGACGCGCGGCATGCAGCAGAAGGCCCAGGCCAGGCGCGGCTGACCGCTTTCGTCCGTACGCTGGCGCCATGCGGATGATCGTCCGGGGCGCCCGGCTGCTCCACACGTCAGGGCTGTCCGACATCGAGGTCGGGGAGGACGGCCGCATCGCGCGGGTGATCCCCTACGACGACCAGAAGGAACCGCCGGCCACCGGCCTCCTCGTCGAAGCCCACGGAGGCCTGCTCACCGCACCCTTCGTCGAACCGCACATCCACCTCGACACGGCGCTGACGGCCGGCGAGCCGAGGCCCAACACCTCCGGCACCCTGTGGGAGGGCATCGCCTGCTGGAGCGAGCGCAAACGCACCCTGACCCGCGAGGACGTGATCGCGCGGGCCACCGAGGTGCTGCGCTGGCAGGCCGCCAACGGCGTGCTGCACGTCCGTACGCACTGCGACGTCACCGACCCGTCCCTCACGGCGCTCGAGGCGCTGCTCGAAGTGCGCGACCGGGTGCGGGACGTCGTGGACCTGCAGATCGTCGCGTTCCCGCAGGAGGGCATCGTCTCCTTCCCCGACGGCGAGGCGCTGCTGCGCGAGGCCGTCGCGCGCGGGGCGGACGTCGTCGGCGCGATCCCGCACTTCGAGGACACCCGCGAGGACGGCGTCGCCTCCCTGCGGACCGCCTTCGCGCTGGCCGAGGAACACGGCCTGCGGGTGGACGCCCACTGCGACGAGATCGACGACGAGCAGTCCCGGTTCGTGGAGGTGCTGGCCACTCTCGCCCTGCGCTCGGGCCTGCGCGAGCGGGCCACCGCCTCCCACACGACGGCCATGGGCTCCTACAACGGCGCCTACAGCTTCAAACTCCAGCGGCTGCTGTCCCGTTCGGGCATCAACCTGGTCGCCAACCCCTTCGCCAACCTCAACCTCCAGGGCCGCTTCGACGCCTACCCCAAGCGGCGCGGCCTCACCCAGGTCCGCGAGATGCTGGCGGCCGGGGTCAACGTGGCCTTCGGCCACGACGACGTGATGGACCCCTGGAACGCCCTCGGCACCGCCAACCCGCTCCAGACCGCCCTCGTCGGCCTCTACGCCGCCCAGCTCACCGGCGCCGACGACATCCCGGTGGCCTTCTCGATGGTGACGGACCGTGCGGCGCGCGTCCTCGGCCTCGGCGCCGACGAATACGGCATCACCGCCGGAGCCCCCGCATCCTTCGTCCTCCTGCCCGCGCCCTCCCCCGAGGAGGCGATCCGCCGCCAGGTGCGCCCCCGGTACGTGGTCTCGCGCGGCTCCGTCCTCGCCGAGACCCCGCCCGCCCCCACCCGGCTGACCTGGCCCGGAGAGCCCCCGTCGGACGTCGACTTCAGCCGCCGCCTACGCTGACGTGCCATGACGTGGACGCTTGACACCAACTCAGCCCGGGCCGCCCTGGAGATCGCGTCGGAGTACGCGGACACGGCGCTTCTGAACCACTCCGTGCGCTCCTACGCCTTCGGCGCGCGGTACGCGCAGGACCACGGACTGGACCACGACCGGGAGCTCTTCTACGTGGCGGCCCTCCTGCACGACCTGGGCCTGACCGCGCCGTTCGACAGCCACACCCTGCCCTTCGAGGAGGCGGGCGGCCACGTGGCGCGCGTCCTGACGGCGGGCCTGGGCTGGCCGGCGGCCCGTCGGGCCCGCGCCGAGGAGATCATCGTCCTGCACATGCGGGACGACGTGGGCGCGGCCGAGGACGTCGAGAGCCACCTCCTCCAGGTGGGCACGAGCGCCGACGTCTCCGGTCTGCGCCTCGCCGAGTTCGACCCGTCCTTCACGGCCCGCCTGCTCGCCGCCCACCCGCGCGCCGGCTTCGGCCCCGCCTTCACCGCCCTCGTCGAGGACCAGGCGAAGCGCAAGCCCGACTGCGCGGCCGCCGCCTACGTCGCGAGCGGCGCGGCCGAACGCATCGCGGCCAACGCCATGGACGCATGACGCGGGCGGTCGCGGCGCAGGTCACGTGGATCCGCCACCGCTTCGGATAGCGTGCCCGCATGTCGTGGGACGAGGACGGAACACCCCACCCGCTCGCACAGCGCCGCACCGGCCGCAGCGAACTGGAGGCGGACCGGCTGCCCGAGATGCGGGAGCTGGAGGTGCTCGGCTGGGAGCCGGCGCCCGAGGACCTGCGCTGGGTGTTCCTCCCCTACGTCTGGCCCCCGGCGGCCCGCACCTGGATCCCCGACCGCTCCACCCACTGGGCCGTGGACACCGAACTCGACGGCCACGGCCACATCACCGGCGTGGAGTGCGCCCCGCTCCCCGAGCCGGACGTGCGCGCCCTGGACCGGGAGGCCGACGAGGCCCTCGCCGCCCTCGGCCTCCCGCCCCGCCCCCGCGGCCGCATCTGGCTGCTCCGTCCGATCGGCCCCTTCACCACCGTCGCCGCGGTCCTCGACCACCTCGACGCCCTGGCCGCGGAAGCTCCCTCCCCGGACCTCCCGTCCCTGGCCCGCACGGAGCTGGCCGCGCTCCACGAGAGCTTCTAGGGGCTGTTGGCTACCCTGGACACGGGGGCAGCGGCGGGAGGCGGTCTCATGAGGCGGCGGCATCACTTCCACATCGACCACGCGGGTCACTCGGTCAGTGCCACGGTCCAGACCGGTCACACGGCGGTCGTCGAGGTCCTGGTCGACGGCAAGGAGACGGGCCACGCGACGACCCACCACGACCACCCCGTGACCGTCCGCGTCGAGCTGCCGACGGACCCCCCGACGAAGGTCTCCGTCCGCGCCACCCCCGGCCCGGGCATCCCCCGCTGCGTCTTCGAGGCCCCGGCCATGGAGCCCCACATCATGTCGCCCCGCCCCTACTGACGAGCCCCCGAAACGCAGGAAGGGCCTGATCCGCTGAAGCGGATCAGGCCCTTGACCTGGTCTTACGAAGTCGGGGTGGCGGGATTTGAACCCACGACCTCTTCGTCCCGAACGAAGCGCGCTGCCAAGCTGCGCTACACCCCGATCGTCGCCCTGAAGTGTTGCTGTCCTGGCGACATCGATTACTTTAGCGGACCTCTCGCCGGAGACGAAATCCGGTTTTCGCGGAGCGGGTGGCGGGGTCCTTACGCCTTCGGGGCCAGCGTCAGGAGCGTGGCCTCCGGCGGGCACGCGAAGCGGACCGGGGTGAAGCGGTTGGTGCCGCAGCCGGCCGAGACGTGCAGGTAGGAGCGGTGGCCCGCCGCCTCGTGCGTGGACAGCCCCTTCACCCGCTTCGTGTCGAGGTCGCAGTTGGTGACCAGGGCCCCGTAGAAGGGGATGCACAGCTGGCCGCCGTGGGTGTGGCCCGCGAGGATCAGCGGGTACCGGTCGGCGGTGAAGGACTCGAGGACCCGCAGGTACGGGGCGTGCACCACGGCCAGCGAGAAGTCCGCGTCCGCCTCCGGCCCGCCGGCGACGCTCTCGTAGCGGTCCCGCTTGATGTGCGGGTCGTCGAGGCCGGTGAAGGCCAGCTCCAGCCCTTCCAGCTTCATCCGGGCCCGGGTGTTGGTGAGGTTGAGCCAGCCGGCCGCATCGAAGGCGTCCCGCAGCTCCTCCCACGGGTTGTGCACGGCGCCGACGACCGGCTTGTTGCCGTTCAGCCCGTGCCGGCCCTGGACCTTCTCGACCAGGTAGCGCCCGGGGTTGCGCAGCCGCGGCCCGTAGTAGTCGTTCGACCCGAAGACGTACACGCCGGGGAAGGACATCAGCGGGCCGAGGGCGTCGAGTACCTCGGGCACGCCCTCGGTGTCGGAGAGGTTGTCGCCGGTGTTCACGACGAAGTCGGGGCGCAGGCCTGCCAGCGACTGCAGCCAGGCGCGCTTCTTGCGCTGCCCGCCGACCATGTGGATGTCCGAGACCTGGAGGACGCGCAGTGGGCGCATCCCCCGGGGCAGCACCGGCACCGTGACCCGGCGCAGCCGGAAGGACCGTGCCTCGAAACCGGCGGCGTAAGCCACACCCGCGGCCCCCACCGCAGCGATTCCGGCAGCCGCTTTCAGTGGTACTCCGTAACGCGCACGCATGGACCCATCGTCGCAGACCGGAAAACAGGCGAGCGCCACCGTCCCCGCACCTGGCACACTCACCTGCATGACCACGCTCAAGGCCAAGCTCCAGGAAGACCTCACCACCGCCATCAAGGCGCGCGACGAGCTGCACTCGTCCACGCTGCGCCTGACCCTTGCCGCCATCACCAAGGAGGAGGTCGCGGGCAAGGAGGCCCGGGTGCTCTCCGACGAGGAAGTCCTCAAGGTGATCGCCAAGGAGGCCAAGAAGCGCCGCGAGGCCGCGGATGCCTTCGCGCAGGGTGGTCGTCCCGAGCAGGCCGCGCGGGAGAGCGCCGAGGGCGAGTTCCTGGACACCTACCTGCCCAGGCAGCTCTCCGACGAGGAGCTCGCCGGGATCGTGGCGGAGGCCGTGGAGGAGGCCCGGTCGGCGGGTGCCGAGGGGCCGCGGGCCATGGGCGCCGTCATGAAGATCGTGAACCCGAAGGTCTCCGGACTCGCGGAGGGCGGGCGTGTCGCCGCCGCTGTGAAGAAGGCGCTCTCGTAAGAGGTCGGGAGACACAGGCGCAGACAGACAGATGGGGAGGGCCCCGGCCGTATCGGCCGGGGCCCTCCCCCATGGCGTCTGCGCGTACCGCCCGCGACGGCTACTGGCCGTCGCGGCCGCCGATCACCGTACCCGGGTCGATCGTGATGCCGGGGAAGGGGTTGTCCGTCTGGCCGGCCCCGCCGCCCCCGCCCGGGCCGCCGGTCTGGCCCGCGGTCTGGCCGTCGGGCCGCCCGCCGGGCTTGCCGTCGCCGCCGGGCTTGCCGGGCCGGCTCGGGTTGGTGGACGGCTTGTTGCCGCGGGGGCCGCCGGAGGGGATGTTCGGTTCCGCGATGTGGACCGTGGTGAAGCGCAGGGCCTCGCGGCCGGACAGCGCGCCCGTGATCGCGTCCTTCCAGATCGGGCCGGGCAGGCCGCCGCCGAAGACCTTGTTGTAGGACCTGCCGCCGATCACGATGTTCTCCATCGTGATCTTCTTGGCACCGCCCGAGCCGACCCATACCGCGCCGGAGACGTTCGGGGTGTAGCCCACGAACCAGGCGTTGTAGCGGGAGTCGGTCGTACCGGTCTTGCCCGCGCTGTCGCGGTCGGTCAGGCCGGCCCGCTCACCGGTACCGGAGTCGACCACGCCGCTCAGCAGGGTGTTGATGGTGTCGGCGGTGTTCTGCGACATCGCCCGCTCGCACTTGCTCTTGGGCACCGCGAGCGCCTTGCCGTGCGCGTCGGTGATGGACTCGATGGCGACGGGGGTGCAGTAGACGCCGCGGTTGGCGAAGGCCGCGTACGCGTTGGCCATCGTCAGCGGGGACATCTCCTCCGAGCCGAGCGCGATGGCGGGGCCGTCGGCCAGCTTCGCGCCGCTCGCCGGGACCACGCCGAGCTTGGCCGCCATCTCCGACACCGGGCACAGCCCGATCTCGCCGATCATCTCGACGAAGTAGGTGTTGATGGACTTCTCCATCGCCGTGCGCAGCGCGTACGGGCCGATCTCGTCCTCGGTCTCGTTCTCCGCTTCTTCCTTGCGGGTGTTGACGTATTGCGAGCCGTCGCAGCGGGGGATCGGGCTCGGGTAGTCGAGCTTGTTCGGGGCCTGGTAGACCTTGGTCGGCGGCATGCCCCGCTCCAGGGCGGCGGCGGCGATGAAGGGCTTGAAGGTCGAGCCGACCTGGAAGCCGAAGTTCGAGCCGCCCATCCGCTTGTCCACGGAGTAGTTGATCTGCGTCTCGTTCTTGCCGAAGCCGTACGGCTTGGACTGGCCCATCGCCAGCACCCGTCCGGTGCCCGGCTGGACCATGGTCACAGCCGTCGCGATGGAGTCCTCCTGGTAGACGTGGTCCTTGATGGACTCGTTGGCCGCGTCCTGCGACTGCGGGTCCAGGGTGGTGCGCACGGTGAGGCCGCCCTGGTTCCAGACCTTCGCCCGCTCCTCGCGCGTCTTGCCGAAGACCGGGTCGGTCAGGAAGGTGTTGCGCACGTAGTCGCAGAAGAAGCCCGCGCCCTTGACCGCCGTGATGCAGCCGTTCTTGGGCCTGGTGACCTTGAGGGTGACCGGCTTCGCCTTCGCCGCGTCGGCCTCCGCCTGGGAGACGTCCTTGGTGTCGGCCATCCGCTGGAGGACGATGTTGCGGCGCTTCATGGCCTCCTGCGCGTCGTTCACCGGGTCGTAGCGGCTCGGCGACTGCACGACGCCCGCCAGCAGTGCCGACTCCTCCAGGGTCAGGTCCTTGGCCGGCTTGCTGAAGTAGCGCTGGGCGGCGGATTCGATCCCGTAGGCCTGCTGGCCGAAGTAGGTGATGTTGAGGTAGTTCTCGAGGATCTTCTTCTTCCCGAGCTCCTCCTCGACCTGGATCGAGTACTTCAGCTCGCGGATCTTGCGGCCGAGGCTCTTCTCCTGGGCCTCGCGCACCTTGGTCTCGTCGTCGCCGGCCTCTTCGACGAACACGTTCTTCACGTACTGCTGGGTGAGCGTGGACGCGCCCTGAGCCGCGCCGCCCTCCTGCGCGTTGCGGTTGACCGCGCGCAGGATGCCCTTGAGGTCCACCGCTCCGTGCTCGTAGAAGCGCGAGTCCTCGATGGCGACGATGGCCTTCTGCATGTACGGGGAGATCGACGTGAGCGGGACCACCTGCCGGTCGCGCGAATAGACGGTGGCGATCACGCCACCCTCGGCGTCGAGAATCGTGGTCCGCTGGCTCAGCGGCGGTGTCTTGAGATTGGCCGGAATCTCGTCGAATCCCTCGACCGTGCCCTTGGCGGCCAGCCCCAGGGCGCCTGCAGCCGGAATCGCCATGCCCGCCAGCACGACTCCGGAGAGAACGGACACCCCGAGGAACTTGGCGGCCTGCTGGCTCCCGGTGAGCCCGCCGCCCGAGCGCTTCTTTCCCATGGAGGGCAGCCTACGTTCTGATTCGCCGGACACACGCGAATGCCTTGGCCTAAGCTGACCCCAACTGTCACAGCAGTCCGGTGCCACATCAACCCCTCGGCTTGATTTTCACCCTTCCCGAATGGGGTGGACTGATGTCCGAATCCCGCCGCCCCGGTGAAGTCGATCCGCCGATTGCACCCGAATCGTCGGAATGGTCGGGCATGTCGCCGGATCACTCCGTCGGGTGATCTGCCGCTTACCCATAGTCCGTTCGGACCATTCAAGATTGGGCCCGTCGGGGGTGTTGCACTGTGCCCGCCTTCCGTAACGTCCTCAACTGGCAGCGGTGAATATGCCGCTACCGCCGTGGGGGAGCCTCGATTCGGGAGAGGACGGCGCCGGGATGGGCTGGGTTACCGACTGGAGTGCGCAGGCAGCCTGCCGCACTACCGATCCGGATGAACTGTTCGTTCAAGGAGCGGCACAGAACAGGGCCAAGGCGGTGTGCACCGGATGTCCGGTGCGGACCGAATGCCTGGCCGATGCGCTCGACAATCGCGTCGAGTTCGGCGTGTGGGGCGGAATGACCGAGCGGGAACGACGTGCGCTGCTGCGCCGGCGTCCCACCGTCACCTCGTGGCGACGGCTGCTCGAAACCGCCCGTACGGAGTACGAGCGCAGCACGGGCATCCTCACCATGGATGCAGACGCGGAGATCGACGTTCCGTACGAGACGTACGCGGCAGCCGGGTAGGGTACCGGCCGCCACCTTCGTACGAACGCCTACGCTCCGGCCGGCACCCCGGCCGCGAGTCGTTCTCCGATGGCCCGCAGCCCGGCGAGGTCGTGCACATCGCCGGGCAGGGCGGCCACTTCGGCCACCGCCACCTCGGGGTGAAGCGAGGTGAAGCGATCACGCGTGCGCTGCTCACGCGCGATCACCTGCATCCGTTCGGCGTGCAGGCGCAGCAGTCCTGCCGTGATCCGGTCGACGGCCGTGGTGTCGTCATCGGCGCCGGGGGGTTCGGCGGCCGTGTCACGAAGTCCAGCTTTCCCGGCCTCCTGATCGACAATGCCGCCCTCTTCAAGATTCTCTGCGGCGGCCAACGCCCTTTCGGCGGACAGCTGGTCGGCGCCGGAAGCATGCACGCGGTTGAGCACCAGGCCGGCCAGCGGCATGCGCTCCGCGGCCAGCCGCTCCACGAAATACGCCGCCTCGCGCACAGCGTCCGGTTCGGGCGCCGCGACCACCAGGAAGGCCGTACCGGGTGCCTGGAGCAGCCGGAAGGTCGCGTCGGCACGCGTGCGGAAGCCGCCGAACATCGTGTCCATCGCCGCCACGAAGGTCTGTACGTCCTTGAGCAGCGACGCGCCCATCAACTTGCTGAGGGTGCCGGTCATCATCGACATGCCGACATTCAGGAACTTCATGCCGGCCCGGCCGCCCACCTTGGCCGGAGCCATCAGCACCCGGATGAACTTCCCGTCCAGGAAGGACCCCAGGCGCTTGGGTGCGTCCAGGAAGTCCAGCGCCGACCGGCTCGGCGGGGTGTCCACGATGATCAGGTCCCAGTCGTCCCGGGCCCGCAGCTGCCCGAGCTTCTCCATCGCCATGTACTCCTGCGTGCCCGCGAAGCCGGCCGACAGCGACTGGTAGAAGGGGTTGGCGAGGATGGCCCGGGCGCGCTCGGCGTCCGCGTGCGCCTCGACGATCTCGTCGAAGGTGCGCTTCATGTCCAGCATCATGGCGTGCAGTTCGCCACCGCCCTCCCCGGCGGACGCCACCTTGCGCGGGGTGTTGTCCAGCGAGTCGATCCCCATCGACTGCGCGAGCCGCCGCGCCGGGTCGATGGTCAGCACGACCGCCTTCCGCCCGCGCGCGGCCGCCCGTACGCCCAGTGCCGCAGCCGTGGTCGTCTTGCCGACGCCGCCCGCCCCGCAGCACACGATGATGCGGGTATCCCGGTCGTCCAGCAGCCGGTCGACCGCCAGCCGCGGCGGAGTGTCCAGGCCCACCGTGTCCACCCCCTCGCTCATTCGGCCACCGACTGCTTCCGAAGTTCCTTGGCCAGCTCGTACAGCCCTGCCAGATCCATCCCCGCCCCGAGCAGGGGCAGTTCGTACGTCGGCAGGTCCAGGCCCGCCAGTACGGCGCGCTGCGCGCGCTCCAGCTCCACCCGGCCCGCGTGCTCGGCGGCCTGCGCGAGCAGCGGCTCGACCAGCCGTTCGGCCAGTCCGCCGCGGCGCGCGCCGCCCAGGCCCGCCCGGGACAGCGCCTTCGCGACCCCGGCGCGGTGGTCCTCGGCGGCGGTGCGCAGGGTGTCCTCGTCCAAGTGGTGCGGGCGGACCATGTTCACGACGACCCGTCCGACGGGCAGCCCCGCCTCGCGCAGTTCCTCGATGCCGTCCGCGGTCTCCTGGACGGGCATCTCCTCCAGGAGGGTGACCAGGTGCACCGCCGTCTCGGGGGACTTGAGGACCTTCATGACGGCCTGCGCCTGGTTGTGGATCGGGCCGAACCGGGCCAGGCCCGCCACCTCGTCGTTGACGTTCAGGAACCGGGTGATCCGTCCGGTCGGCGGCGCGTCCATGATCACGTGGTCGTAGACGTACTGTCCGGCCTTGTCCTTGCGGCGCACCGCCTCGCAGGCCTTGCCGGTCAGCAGCACGTCGCGCAGGCCGGGGGCGATGGTCGTCGCGAAGTCGATGGCGCCGAGCTTCTTCAGCGCGCGTCCGGCCGAGCCGAGCTTGTAGAACATCTGGAGGTAGTCCAGCAGCGCCCGTTCGGCGTCGATGGCGAGCGCGAAGACCTCGCCCCCGCCCGGGGCCACCGCGACCTTCCGCTCCTCGTAGGGGAGTGCCTCGGCGCCGAAGAGCTGCGCGAGCCCCTGCCTGCCCTCGACCTCCACCAGAAGAGTCCGTCTGCCCTCGCGCGCGAGGGCAAGCGCTAGTGCCGCGGCGACCGTGGTCTTGCCGGTGCCGCCCTTGCCGCTGACCACCTGAAGCCTGCTCACATCGACCGAGCCTAACCACTCGGCTCCCGGGGCGCGCATGAGCCCCGCATCTCAGGCACTACCCTCGCTCCCATGACCAAGAAGTTCGAATACGCGACGGTCCCGCTGCTGGTCCACGCCACCAAGCAGATCCTGGACACCTGGGGCGAGGACGGCTGGGAGCTCGTCCAGGTCGTGCCCGGCCCGAACAACCCCGAGCAGCTCGTGGCCTACCTCAAGCGGGAGAAGGCATGAGCGGCGTCGTCGACGCGAAGCTGGCCGAGCTCGGCCTGACCCTGCCCGAGGTCGTCCCGCCGCTGGCCACGTACCAGCCGGCCGTGCGGTCGGGTGCCTACGTCTACACCGCGGGTCAGCTCCCGATGGTGAAGGGCAGCATGCCGGTCACCGGCAAGGTCGGCGCCGAGGTCTCGCCGGAGCAGGCCAAGGAACTGGCCGCCACCTGCGCGCTGAACGCCCTGGCCGCCGTCAAGTCCGTCGTCGGCGACCTCGACAAGATCGCGCGTGTCGTGAAGGTCGTCGGCTTCGTCGCCTCGGCCCCCGACTTCACCGGCCAGCCGGGCGTGCTGAACGGCGCGAGTGAGCTGCTGGGCGCAGTCCTCGGCGACAAGGGCGTCCACGCCCGCAGCGCTGTCGGTGTGGCGGTCCTGCCGCTCGACGCGCCCGTCGAGGTCGAGATCCAGGTCGAGCTGGTCCCCGGGGCCTGATCCCCGCGGGAGCCGTACGGATCGGGGCGCGGCGCCGCTCGCCGGGCCCGCCCCGTTCCGGTCGCCGCGCGGCGACCGCTGCGGGCGACCCTCGAACATCGGGCCGGATGGCCGTAGCATCCGGCCATGCCGAATGGTCAGCAGCAGCCCCCCGCCGGGGGCCAGTGGTACCCGCCCGAATGGCCCGACCGCATCCGCGCGCTCGCGGACGGCTCGCTCACCCCGGTGCAACCGCGGCTCGCCGCCACCGTGATGCTCCTGCGCGACACTCCGGACGGGCCCGTCGTCCACATGCTGCGCAGAAGGGCCTCCATGGCCTTCGCCGGCGGTGCGTACGCCTATCCGGGCGGCGGGGTCGACCCCCGCGACGAGGAGCACCACGTCGGCTGGGCCGGCCCCTCCCAGGCTGACTGGGCGGCCCGGCTCGGGACCGACCCCCGCACCGCCCAGGCCATCGTCTGCGGCGCCGTGCGGGAGACCTTCGAGGAGGCGGGCGTCCTGCTCGCCGGCCCGACCGCGGACACGGTCGTCGGCGACACCACCGGCGACGACTGGGAGGCGGACCGGCAGGCCCTTGTGGCCCGGGAGGTGTCCTTCGCGGGCTTCCTCGAACGCCGCGGCCTGTGGCTGCGCTCCGACCTGCTCGGGGCGTGGGCGCGCTGGATCACCCCCGAGTTCGAGCCGCGCCGCTACGACACCTGGTTCTTCGTGGCCGCCCTCCCCGAGGGACAGCGGACCCGCAACGCCTCCACCGAGGCCGACCGGACCGTCTGGATCCGCCCGGCCGACGCCGCCGGCGGATACGACAAGGGCGAGCTGCTGATCATGCCGCCCACGATTTCCACGCTGCGCTCCCTGGAGCCGTACGGGAGCGCCGCGGACGCGCTCACCGCGGCTGCGGCCCAGGACCTCGCCCCGGTGCTGGCGCAGGCCGCGCTGGAGGGTGGCGAGGTGGTACTCAGCTGGCCGGGCCACGACGAGTTCACCAAGCGCGTCCGCCTCGGGCGCCCCGGAGGCACCGGAGGCCCCGCATGAGCGACGCCGCAGCACTGCCCGGACAGCCCCGCGGACTCGTCGCATCCGGTCCGGCGACCGCCCGCGCGGTGAACGTACTGGCCCCCAACCCGTCCGCGATGACCCTGGACGGCACCAACACCTGGCTGCTGTCCGAGCCCGACTCGGACCTCGCCGTCGTCGTCGACCCCGGCCCGCTGGACGAGGCCCACCTGCGGGCGGTCGTCGACACCGCCGAGCGGGCGGGCAAACGGGTCGCGCTCACCCTGCTCACCCACGGGCACCCCGACCACGCCGAGGGCGCCGGCCGTTTCGCCGAGCTCACCGGCACCAAGGTGCGCGCGCTGGACCCGGCCCTGCGCCTGGGCGGAGAGGGCCTCGCCGCCGGGGACGTGATCCGCACCGGCGGGCTGGAGCTGCGCGTGGTCCCGACCCCGGGCCACACCAGCGACTCGCTCTGCTTCCACCTGCCCGCCGACCGGGCGGTGCTGACCGGCGACACCATCCTCGGCCGCGGCACCACGGTGGTCGCGCACCCCGACGGCCGCCTCGGCGACTACCTGGACTCCCTGCGCCGCCTGCGCTCCCTCACCGTGGACGACGGTGTGCACACCGTCCTGCCGGGCCACGGGCCGGTCCTGGAGGACGCGCAGGGCGCCGTCGAGTACTACCTGGCCCACCGGGCGCACCGGCTGGCACAGGTCGAGACGGCCGTCGAGAACGGCTTCACCACGCCCGAGGCGGTCGTCGCCCAGGTGTACGCGGACGTCGACCGGTCCCTGTGGCCGGCGGCGCAATGGTCCGTCCGGGCCCAGCTCGAGTACCTTCAAGATCACGGACTGATCCCTGGAGGACCGGAATGAACACCATGTTCCTGCTCGTCGTGCTGATAGGCACCGCGGGATGGATCACGTCGACGGTATCGCTGCGCGTGAAGAGCCTCCAGATGCAGGCGGACCGCACGGAGCGCCGCCTGGCGCTGCTCCTGGACCACCTGGGCATCGAGGAGCCGGAGCCGGCGGGCATGGACGAGGTGCGGGCCCTGATCCGCGAGGACCGGCAGATCTCGGCGATCAAGGCCTACCGCCGCATCACCGGCGCCGGCCTGGCGGAGGCCAAGCTGGCAGTCGAGGCCCTCGCCGTCACCGCGCAGAAGGACTAGGCCGTCTCTTCCGCTCCGGAAGGGACGGCTCAGGTCCTGCCCCCGCCCCGGGGTGGCCGCGCCTTGGTGCCGTGGCGGGCCGTGTACTCGTCCGCGAGCCACGGGCCGAGGTCCTCGACGTACGAGAGCGGCACGGCCGGGTCCTCGACCGGGTCCCGGGCCACCGCGGCCGCGGCCCGCATCTGGGCGGCGCGCTCCGGGTAGTAGCTGCCGAAGACTTCCGCGGACTCGGCCAGATCGCTGGTCCAGCCGCCCCATCGAGGCATGACCAGCGTGAATCCCGTGCGCACGAGGCGGCGTGCGAAGAGCCGGCTCAGGCGCCGGTACTCCTGCGGTGCGGAGGCCTCCCGCAGGCGCGTGCGCCACGCGGGCAGGAGCGAGGCCAGGTCGCCGTTGGTCTCACGGGCGAGCAGGCTGTCCGGCCGGTAGCGCGGCAGGTGTTCGGCCAGGTCCGCGCCGAGCAGCGGGGTGCAGAGGCAGGCGAGGAACCAGCCGAGGTCGAATCGTTCCTCCTCGCTCAGCACGGTGTCCTTGTCGTGGAGCAGGACGCCGACCCCGTCGATCTCCTCGAAGTCCTCGTCGATGCCGCGCGAGAGGACCTCGGCTGTGTCGCGGTCGTCGTCCGAGGGCGCGTGGTGCAGCACGAGGAGCAGGTCGAGGTCGGAGCGCCCGGGCCTGGCCGTCCCGCGCGGCACGGACCCGTACAGGTACGCGCTGTGCAGCCGGCGCCCGTACGCCTCGGCCGTCCGCTCGCGCGCGGCGGCCACGACCGCTCGGAATTCGCTCTGGACCTGCCCCAGGGAGCCCTCGCGCTCGAAGTACCCGCAGGCGTCCAGACCCCTGTGCTCCATACCTCCACTGTGCACCGATCCGCCCCACGGGTGTTCGAGGAGCCGGGGGGGCCGGGGAGGGGCCCGCGGGGACGGACAGCCCGGGCACGCGGAAGGGTCCCGCCCGGCCGGGCAGGACCCTTCTGATGCGACTGTCGGTGTCCGTCAGCGGGAGCGCTTCGCGAGGCGCTCCACGTCCAGCAGGATCACCGCACGTGCCTCGAGGCGGAGCCAGCCTCGGCCGGCGAAGTCGGCGAGGGCCTTGTTCACGGTTTCGCGGGAGGCGCCGACGAGCTGCGCGAGCTCTTCCTGGGTGAGGTCGTGCACCACGTGGATGCCCTCCTCCGACTGCACGCCGAAGCGGCGAGACAGGTCGAGGAGCGCCCGGGCCACCCGGCCGGGAACGTCGGAGAAGACCAGGTCGGACATCTGGTCGTTGGTCTTGCGCAGGCGCCGGGCGACGGCGCGCAGCAGCGCGGTCGCGACCTCGGGCCGGGCGTTGAGCCAGGGCTGGAGGTCGCCGTGGCCGAGGCCGAGCAGCTTGACCTCGGTCAGCGCGGTGGCGGTGGCGGTGCGCGGGCCCGGGTCGAAGAGCGACAGCTCGCCGATCAGCTCGCCGGGGCCGAGGACGGCCAGCATGTTCTCGCGCCCGTCGGGGGAGGTGCGGTGGAGCTTCACCTTGCCCTCGGTCACGACATACAGCCGGTCGCCGGGGTCGCCCTCGTGGAACAGGGCGTCACCGCGTGCGAGGGTCACCTCGCCCATGGAGGCGCGGAGCTCCGCGGCCTGCTCGTCATCGAGCGCCGCGAAGAGCGGGGCGCGCCGCAGAACGTCGTCCACGAGTCTCTCTCCTATGTCGACCAGCTCAGGGGACCGCTCCCCATTTTGCCGGACGGCTCAAACAGTGCGATCAATCACAAGGATGCCGGACGGACGGGCGTGCTGTGCGGCGGGAGGCCAATCGGAGTGGTGTTACCTGAGGTCCAGGCGGGTGTCAGCGCCCGGCCTTAGGCTGGCCGGGTGTCCAATAAGCCGGTGAGAGCACAGGCCAAGGGGTCCGCAGGAGTGACGGACGCCCAAAATTCAGCTGTGGGCGAACAGGCCCCTTCGGAGGCGCCCCCGAAGGCCGCGACCGCCTCCCAGGGCAAAGTTTCGGCCAAGAAACCGAAGGCTGCCAAGCCGGAATCCCGCCTGGCCATGGTGCGTCGGGCGCGCCGCATCAACCGCGAGCTGGCCGAGACCTACCCGTACGCCCATCCGGAGCTCGACTTCCGCAATCCCTTCGAGCTGCTCGTTGCGACGGTGCTGTCCGCCCAGACCACCGACCTGCGCGTGAACCAGACGACGCCGGCGCTCTTCGCGGCCTATCCGACTCCCGAGGCCATGGCCGCGGCCGTCCCCGAGGAGCTGGAGGAGCTCATCCGCCCGACCGGGTTCTTCCGGATGAAGGCCAAGTCGCTGCTGGGCCTCTCGCAGGCGCTGCGGGACGACCACGGCGGTGAGGTCCCGGGCAGGCTGGAAGACCTGGTCAAGCTGCCGGGCGTCGGCCGCAAGACCGCCAACGTGGTCCTCGGCAACGCCTTCGGCGTCCCCGGGATCACGGTGGACACCCACTTCGGCCGGCTGGTGCGCCGCTGGAAGTGGACCGAGCAGGAGGACCCGGAGAAGGTCGAGGCGGAGATCTGCGCGATCTTCCCGAAGAGCGAGTGGACGATGCTCTCGCACCGGGTCGTCTTCCACGGCCGCCGCATCTGCCACGCTCGCAAGCCCGCCTGCGGGGCCTGCCCGATCGCCCCGCTCTGCCCTGCGTACGGGGAGGGCGAGACGGACCCGGACAAGGCGAAGAAGCTGCTCAAGTACGAGAAGGGCGGCCAGCCGGGCCAGCGGCTGAGCCCGCCGCCGGACTACCCCGGCCTGCCCGCGCCGCCGCTCGGCGCGGTCGCCGCGCAGGAGTCGTAGGAGCCCTAGGAACGAATCGGTACCCGGACCGCGTTTGCGGTGTGGGAGACGCTGTTGACAGAGGAACGCGGACAGGAGCGCCTATGACGCGCGGTACACGGGACGAGGCCGGGGTCACTGCGGGAGTGCGCGAGGGGGGCGGCCCGCCCGTCACCACCGCGGGGCTGCCCGACTGGCTCGATCCCGTCGTCAAGGCCGCCCGGACCGTGGAACCGCGGCAGCTGAGCCGGTTCCTGCCGCCCGAGGACGGCCGGGGGCGGCAGTCGGCCGTCCTCATCCTCTTCGGCGAAGGCCCCCGCGGCCCCGAGCTGCTCCTGATGGAGCGCGCCGGCACGTTGCGTTCGCATGCGGGCCAGCCGTCCTTCCCGGGTGGCGCGCTGGATCCGGAAGACGGTGATCCGCAGACCACGGGCCCGCTGGCGGCCGCGCTGCGCGAGGCCGAGGAAGAAACCGGACTCGATCCTTCCGGTGTGCAGCTCTTCGGGGTGCTGCCCCGGCTCTACATTCCCGTCAGCGAGTTCGTCGTGACCCCGGTCCTCGGCTGGTGGCACACCCCGAGCCCGGTCGGCGCCGTGGACCCGGCCGAGACGGCCCGGGTGTTCACGGTTCCGGTGGCCGATCTCACGGATCCCGAGCACCGGGTCACCACGGTCCACCCGCGGGGCCACCTGGGCCCCGGATTCACCGTCGAATCGGCCCTCGTCTGGGGTTTCACAGCCGGGGTGATCGACCGGATCCTGCACTTCGCCGGCTGGGAACGCCCGTGGGACCGATCACGTCAGGTCCCGCTCGACTGGCACGCATGAGACGGTGGCCCACGTGAACGTGCTGGACATCCTGTTGCTGCTCGCCGCCGTGTGGTTCGCGATCGTCGGCTATCGCCAGGGGTTCGTCGTCGGCATCCTGTCGGTGATCGGCTTCCTGGGCGGTGGCCTGGTCGCCGTTGCCCTGCTCCCGCTGATCTGGGACCGGGTGACCGACAACGGCACCCAGGTGTCCACCACGGTCGTCGTCATCGCCGTCGTGGCGATCATCATCTGCGCCTCGGTCGGCCAGGCGCTGACCACCCACCTCGGCGGCAAACTCCGCCGCCAGATCACCGGTACGCCGGCGCGCGTGCTCGACGCCACCGGAGGCGCCCTGGTCAACGTCGTCGCGATGCTCCTGGTGGCCTGGCTCATCGGCTCGGCGCTCGCCGGCACCTCGCTGCCCACGCTGGGCAAGGAGGTCCGCAACTCCAAGGTGCTCCTGGGCGTTTCGCGGGTGCTGCCCGACCAGGCGAACAACTGGTTCTCGGACTTCAGCTCCACCCTCGCGCGCAACGGCTTCCCGCAGGTGTTCAGCCCGTTCTCCAACGAGCCCATCACCGAGGTGCAGGCGCCCGACCCCGCGCTCGCCACCAGCCCCGTCGCGGACGTGGCCAAGCGCTCGATCGTGAAGGTCGTCGGTACGGCGCCCAGTTGCAGCAAGGTGCTGGAGGGCACCGGCTTCGTCTTCGCGCCCGGCAAGGTCATGACCAACGCGCACGTCGTCGGCGGGGTCGGCGAGCCGACCGTGCAGATCGGCGGCGAGGGCAAGCTGTACGACGGCAAGGTCGTGCTCTACGACTGGGAGCGCGACATCGCGGTCCTGGACGTGCCCAAGCTGAAGGCGCCGCCGCTGGAGTTCACCGACAGGGACGCGGCGAGCGGCAGCGACGCGATCGTCGCCGGCTTCCCGGAGAACGGCGCGTACGACGTCCGCGCGGCCCGGGTCCGCGGCCGAATCAATGCCAACGGACCGGACATCTACCACCGCGGTACTGTCCGACGGGACGTCTACTCGCTGTTCGCGACCGTCCGCCAGGGCAACTCCGGCGGCCCGCTGCTGACGCCCGACGGCAAGGTGTACGGGGTGGTGTTCGCGAAGTCCCTCGACGACCCGAACACCGGCTACGCGCTGACCGTGGACGAGATCCGCGACGACATCGAGAAGGGCCGGACGGCCGAGCGCCGCGTCGAGAGCCAGGGCTGCGCCCTCTGACGCGGTGCCCCCGCCGGGTCCCTACGTCCGTGGATGCCGCAGGCGTGCGGAGACCCAGCGGGCCCGGCGGCGCAGGATGAGGGGGATTCCGAGGCGTGGGTCGTGGCCGTGGCGGCCGGCCCTCTCGTGCGTGCCCGGCGTAGCTGCCGAGCGTCGTTCGTGCGCGGTGTCACCGTAGTCGTGCGTCCAGCTCATACTCGGCTCTGTGCCCGGGCCCCAAGGTCCGTAACCCCGTACGGGGCGGCCAATTGGCCTATGCGCCGGGCAATTGAATGCCTGTAAGACGATCGGACTGCTGAACTGCCGTCCGGGCGACGGGCGGTCACCGGTCCGGCTCAGGGTCCTTCAGCCAGTTCACCAGCTCGGTCGAGAAGGCGACGGGGTCCTCCTCGTGCGGGAAGTGTCCGAGCCCGTCGAACAGCCGCCACCGGTACGGCGCTTCTACGTACTCGCCGGACCCGGCGGCGCTGCGCGTGCGCATCACCGGGTCGAGCGAACCGTGCAGGTGCAGTGTGGGTACCCGGACCGGCCGCTTCATCCGCCGGTTGAACTGCAGCCCGTCGGGTCGGGCCATCGACCGCATCATCCAGCGGTAAGGCTCGATGGAGCAGTGGGCGGTGGACGGGATGCACATGGCCCGCCGGTACACGGCGAGGTCCTCCTCCTCGGGCGGCCGCGGCCCCGACCAGTCGCTGATCAGGTCCCCCACGAGGGCCCCGCCGTCGGCGACGAGCTGCCGCTCGGGGACGAACGGCCGCTGGAAACCCCAGATGTGGGAGCTCGCCCGGGTCTGCCCGAAGTCCGACAACATCGCCGAACGCCACCGCCGTGGGTGGGGCATGGACGACACGACGAGGCGGCGCACCAGCTTGGGCCGCATCACGGCCGCCGTCCAGGCGAGGTATCCGCCCAGGTCGTGCCCGACGAGCGCGGCGTCCGGCTCGCCGAGGGACCGTACGACCCCGGTGATGTCGAGGGCCAGGTTGGCGGGGTCGTAGCCGCGCGGGGTGCGGTCGCTGCCGCCGACCCCGCGCAGGTCCATCGCGACGGCCCGGTACCCGGCGTCGGCCAGCGCGGTCAGCTGGTGCCGCCAGGTCCACCAGAACTGCGGGAAGCCGTGCAGCAGCAGCACCAGCGGTCCGTCACCGACTTCGGCGACATGGAAGCGGGCGCCGTTGGCGGCCACGTCCCGGTGCGTCACCGCTTTCCCGCCGGGGAGGTCGAGCCGCACAGCTGTGGCGGCCGTGGGCGGAATGCTGGGGTCCGGCGTGGGCGCTGTCATGAGGACGAGCGTGCCACACCCACAGCCTTGTCACTGACCGGCCGCGGGTGCGGCTTGACGGTCCCGACCAGCGCGGCGGTCTGCTTGACCGAGGCGATGGACTTCTCCGGCGGCTTGACCTTCTTGAACTTCCGCACGGCGATCAGCGCGAGCACGCCCGCGATCAGCAGGAACGCGCCGCCGACGATCAGGAAGGACCAGGCCAGACCGAGCCCCAGGTTGTGGATCCCGTACGCCGCGGCGAAGGTCAGCACCGGGAGGGAGAAGACGGCGAACACTCCTGCGACGGAGATGGAGGCAGTACCGCTGCCCACGCGCTTGACGTCCTCGCGGAGTTCCGCCTTGGCCAGGGCGATCTCGTCGTGAACCAGGGCGGACATCTCGGCGGTGGCCGAGGCGACCAGCTGGCCGAGTGTGCGCTCGGCTCCCTGCGCCTCTTGGTCCACTGCGCTCATCGCTCTCTCCCTCTGTCGTCCGCCACCTGGCGGCGGTCGTGCGTCTGTCCCTGCGTCGTCACTCAGATCATGCCGGACGGTCGGCCTCGGTGGTGGACCCGGCTGCGGTTTGGAGCGCGGCGGCGGCCGCCTTCTCCGCCCTGCGGCGGTGTTCCGCGGCCCGGTCCTCGTAGATCTTCGCCATCCGCAGGTGGTACTCGGGGTTGCCCTCCTCGTAGATGTCCGGGATGCCGTCGCGGTCCTCGTCGCGCTCCTCGGCCTCGGTGAGCGCGCGGTATCGGCGGTCGCGGAGCTTGAGCAGGACGCAGGCGATCACGGCGGCGATGAGCGAGCCGAAGAGGACGGCGGCCTTGATCTCGTCGGTGAGGGTCGCGTCGCCGGCGAAGGCCAGTTCGCCGATGAGGAGGGAGACGGTGAAGCCGATGCCTGCGAGCGAGGCGACGGCGAGTACGTCGGGCCAGGCGAGGTCCTCGTTCAGCTCGGCCTTGGTGAAGCGGGCGGCCAGCCAGGTCCCGCCGAAGATCCCCACGGCCTTGCCGACGACGAGGCCGAGGACCACGCCGAGGGTCTCGGGACGGGTGAAGACCTGCGCGATGGCCTCGTCGGAGAGCGAGACTCCGGCGGAGAAGAGCGCGAAGAGGGGCACGGCGAGACCGGCCGAAAGGGGCCGGACGAGGTGCTCGATGTGCTCGCCGGGGGAGGTCCGCTCGCCTTCCCCGCGCGTGCAGCGGAGCATCAGGCCCATGGCGACGCCCGCGATGGTGGCGTGGACGCCGCTGTTGTACATCAGGCCCCAGATGACCAGGGCGAGCGGGACGTAGACGTACCAGCCCCGGACTGCGCGGCGGAGAAGGAACCAGAACAGGGCCAGTCCCACGAGCGCACCGCCGAGTGCCAGGAAGTCGATCTCGCTGGTGAAGAACACGGCGATGATCAGGATGGCGAAGAGGTCGTCGACGACGGCGAGGGTCAGCAGGAAGGCGCGCAGGGCGGAGGGCAGGGAGGTGCCGATGACGGCGAGGACGGCGAGTGCGAAGGCGATGTCGGTGGCCGTCGGGACCGCCCAGCCGTCCATCGAGCCGTTGCCCGTGACGTTGACCAGCACATAGACGAGCGCGGGCACGGCCATGCCGCAGAGGGCGGCGATCACCGGGAGCGCGGCGGCCTTGGGGTCGCGCAGATCGCCCGCCACGAGCTCGCGCTTGAGCTCGATGCCGGCGACGAAGAAGAAGATGGCGAGGAGTCCGTCGGCCGCCCAGTGCTGGAGCGAGAGGTCCAGGCCGAGGGAGGCGGGGCCGATGTGGAAGGACCGGACGCTCGCGTAGCTCTCCGAGACGGCGGGGATGTTGGCCCACAGCAGGGCGGCGATCGCAGCCGCGAGCAGCAGGACGCCGCCCACGGTCTCGGTGCGCAGGGCATCGGCGATGTAGCGGCTCTCGGGCAGCGAGAGGCGGCCGAACAGCTTGCGGCTCTTGTGGTCGGTGGGACTGGGCGCGGCCACGGCGGGCACCTCCGGGGGCTGTTGGACGGCATGGCGGAACTCGTTGCCGACCAGACTTCCCGGCGCACCCTGTGGTCTTTCTTTACGCTTTGAATACTTTACAGGGTGTACGCAAGGGCGTATCCGGCGATCGTCACTTTATGCGCGAAAGGGGCACTCGGCGCGTCGCGTCGAGTGCCCCTCCCGTGCGGTCGCCGGGGTCGCCGTATCAGTCCTCGCTGCCGGCGGCGGGGAGCTTGCGCTGGATGAGGTCCATGACCGAGGAGTCGGCGAGCGTGGTGACGTCGCCGACCGCGCGGTTCTCCGCCACGTCGCGCAGCAGGCGGCGCATGATCTTGCCCGAGCGGGTCTTCGGCAGCTCCTGGACCGGCAGGATCCGCTTCGGCTTGGCGATCGGCCCGAGCGTGCTGCCCACGTGGTTGCGCAGGTCCGCGACCAGGCTCTCGGTCTCGGAGGCGCTGCCGCGCAGGATGACGAAGGCCACGATGGCCTGGCCGGTGGTCTCGTCGGCCGCGCCGACCACGGCCGCCTCGGCGACCGAGTGGTGCGAGACGAGCGCCGACTCGACCTCCGTGGTCGAGATGTTGTGGCCGGAGACCAGCATGACGTCGTCCACCCGGCCCAGCAGCCAGATGTCGCCGTCGTCGTCCTTCTTGGCGCCGTCGCCTGCGAAGTACTTGCCCTCGAAGCGCGACCAGTAGGTGTCGATGAAGCGCTGGTCGTCGCCCCAGATGGTGCGCAGCATCGACGGCCACGGCTCGGTGAGGACCAGGTAGCCGCCTCCGCCGTCCGGGACCTCGTGCGCCTCGTCGTCCACGACGGTGGCGGAGATTCCGGGCAGGGCGCGCTGGGCGGAGCCCGGTTTGGTGTGTGTGACGCCCGGCAGCGGGGAGATCATCATCGCGCCGGTCTCGGTCTGCCACCACGTGTCCACGATCGGGCAGCGGTCGCCGCCGATGTGCTTGCGGTACCAGACCCAGGCCTCGGGGTTGATCGGCTCGCCGACCGAGCCCAGGACGCGCAGGCTCGACAGGTCGAACTTCGCGGGGATGTCGTCGCCCCACTTCATGAACGTGCGGATGGCCGTGGGTGCCGTGTAGAGGATCGTGACGCCGTACTTCTGCACGACCTCCCAGAAGCGGCCCTGGTGCGGGGTGTCCGGTGTGCCCTCGTACATGACCTGCGTGGCGCCGTTCGCGAGCGGCCCGTAGACGATGTAGGAGTGCCCGGTCACCCAGCCGATGTCGGCCGTGCACCAGTAGACGTCGCTCTCCGGCTTCAGGTCGAAGACCGCGTGGTGGGTGTAGGCCGCCTGCGTGAGGTAGCCGCCGGAGGTGTGCAGGATGCCCTTCGGCTTACCCGTGGTCCCCGAGGTGTAGAGGATGAAGAGCGGGTGCTCGGCGTCGAAGGCCCGGGGGGTGTGCTCGGCGGACTGGCGGGCGACCGCCTCGTGCCACCAGACGTCGCGGCCCTCGGTGAAGGCGGTGTCCTGGCCGGTGCGGCGTACGACGAGCACGTGCTCGACCTGCGGGCACTTGGCGACGGCCTCGTCGATGGCGGGCTTCAGGGCGCTGGGCTTGCCGCGGCGGTAGCCGCCGTCGGCGGTGATGACCAGCTTGGCGTCGGCGTCCTGGATGCGGGAGGCGACGGCGTCGGCGGAGAAGCCGCCGAAGACCACGGAGTGCGCGGCGCCGATACGGGCGCACGCGAGCATCGCGACGACCGCCTCGGGGATCATCGGGAGGTAGACGGCGACGCGGTCGCCGGCCTCGACACCCAGCTCGGTCAGGGCGTTGGCGGCCCTGGACACCTCATCCTTGAGCTCGGCGTAGGTGATCGCGCGGCTGTCGCCGGGCTCGCCCTCGAAGTGGATGGCGACGCGGTCGCCGTTGCCTGCCTCGACGTGGCGGTCCACGCAGTTGTACGCGACGTTCAGCCTGCCGTCGGAGAACCACTTCGCGAAGGGCGGGTTCGTCCAGTCGAGCGTTTCGGTCGGCTCGGTGGCCCAGGTCAGCCGCCGGGCCTGCTCGGCCCAGAAGCCCAGCCGGTCCGCGTCGGCCTGTGCGTACGCAGCCTCTTTCACATTGGCGGCGGCGGCCAGATCGGCGGGCGGTGCGAACCGCCGCTCCTCCTTGAGCAGATTGGCCAGGCTCTCATTGCTCACGACATCTCCCTTTCCCAGGGTGTCCGTTGTGTCCCCGGGCATAGCTCATCAGTCTGCGGCCCAGGTGACAAGAGGTATCCTGAAATTGGTTTAGACCTATATCACGGAGACGGCCCGCACCAGAACGGCGTGCGAACGGCCCCTCCCCGCTGCAGGGTGCGGGAAGGGGCCAATCGATGGCACGGATTCCGGAGGGTATCGGTTCAGGCGTGCTGGCCGACGGTGTCGAAGACCCTGCAGTCGAAGAAGTCCTCGCCCTCGGACAGCAGGTACGCCTGGGCCTCACCCACGTGGAAGTACATCCCGTGCAGCTCCAGGGTGCCCTCGGCGAGCCGCCTGGCCACCGATTCGTGCGCCCTCAGGTGCTCCAGCTGCTGGACCACATTGGTCAGGCACAGCTGCTCCACCGCGTCCGCGGGCAGCCGCCCCGCGATCCGGGCCCAGGCGTGGTGGCGGCTGGCCATCCGCTCCAGGCTGGGCAGCCCGTGCCGCAGCCACCGGCGCAGCGGGGTGACCGCGACCCCGGGCGCGGAGCTGAGCAGGGCCTGCATCGCCCCGCAGCCCGAGTGCCCGCAGACCGTGATGCTGTCCACCTGCAGCACGTCCACCGCGTACTCGATGGCCGCCGCGACGGAATCATCCGTGGACTCCGCGCCGGGCAGCGGCACGAGATTGCCGACGTTGCGGACGGTGAACAGGTCTCCGGGTCCGCTCGCCGTGATCATGCTGGTCACCAGGCGGGAGTCCGCGCAGGTGATGAAGAGCTGCGAGGGCCGCTGCCCCTCGCGGGCCAGCCGGGCCAGCTCGTCGCGGACATGGGGCGCGGTGTCACGCTGGAAGGCGCTGATCCCGCTGGCCAGTTGGCCCGCCCCGCGCCGCCGGGACGTCGCCGGGCGGCCTTGTGCCCCGTCGCCGTCCGCGTCCGCGGTCACCGCTGCCGCCATGGTCGCGGCCGTGGCCGTGGCCGTACGGGTGGAAGGGGCGCGGTGGTCGCAGTGGTTCTGCCAGGGCGTCCAGGGGCGGCAGCACTGGTGTGTCCCGCGCTGCTGGGTGCGCCTTGACCGCTCGCCCTGGTGGCCGCCCTCGGCGTGGCGGGCGTCGTGGCCGCGCCCGACCCCCTGGGTCCCGGCCGCCCCGTCGGCCCCGTCCGACTCGTCGGAGGAGTCCGCCGTGCCGGCCGCGCCCGGGTCCGCCCCTGTGATCCGGGCCGCCTGCCCCGAGCGGCCGGTGACCTCCAGGGATCCTCCGTGCGCCAAGTGGGACTGCTGCCAGTCCTGGATCGTCTCGTAGGCGGCGTGGTCCATGAAGGAGCCGTCGAGCTCGACCACGGCGTGCACGTCGTGCGGGATCTGGTTGAGCACCCGGCTCAGCCGCGGCACCGCGAGGAAGGTCAACTGGCCCCGCGCCCGCACCCGGTGGACGCCGCTGTCCAGTCGTTCCAGCGTGATCCGGGTCCGTGCGAGCCGGTGCAGGGCCAGGGCGACCGCCACGGCGATGCCCACGGCAACGCCCTCCAGCACCCCGCCGAGCACCACGGCCACGATGGTCGTCCCGTACACGATGGCCTCCCGGTGCCGGGTGACGCTGCGCAGGTGCGTGATGCTGACCATCTGCACACCCACTGCCATCACCAGGGCGGCCAGCGTGGCCAGCGGGATGAGGTCGAGGAGCGGGACCAGCAGGAAGGCGGCGAGCAGCACCCAGAAGCCGTGCATCATGGACGACTTCCGGCTGGCCGCACCGGACTTGACGTTCGCCACGCTGCGCACGGCCACACCCGTGATGGGCAGTCCCCCCAGGGCCCCGGAGACGATGTTCGCCGCGCCCTGCCCGCGCAGCTCCCGGTCGAGGTCGGCGCGCGGCGGGCGGTTGTCCGTACCCCGCTCGGAGGCGATCAGCTTGTCGGTCGCGACCGCGGAGAGCAGGGACTCCACGCTTCCGACCAGGGTGATGGTCAGTACGGCTGCGATGAGGCCGAGGACCGGCCCTTCGGGCATCTCGGGGAGGGCGTGGCTGCGCCAGGACGGCAGGTCCACCCGCGGCAGGCTGAGCCCGGCCAGTGCGGCGAAGACGGTGGCCGTGGCGACGGCGGCGAGGGGTGCCGGCACCTTGCGCAGGCCGCGGCCCGCCCGCCCAGGCAGTCGCGGCCAGCCGAGCAGGACGATCAGGGTCAGTGCGCTGACCCCGAGTGCCACCGGGTGCAGGTCGGCCAACTGGGACGGCAGGCCGAGGACGTTCGCCACGGCCGAGCTCTGCGGGGTGCCGCCGAGCACGATGTGCAGCTGGGCCAGGGCGATGGTCACGCCGATGCCCGCGAGCATGCCGTGCACGATGGCCGGGCTGACCATGAGCGCCGACCGGGCGGTGCGCAGGGCGGCGAGGCCGAGCTGGCAGAACCCGGCGAGCACTGTGATCGCGCATGTGGTGCGCCATCCGTACCGCTGGATCAATTCGGCGGTGACCACGGTGAGTCCGGCGGCGGGCCCGCTGACCTGGAGGGGTGCGCCGCCCAGGCGCCCGGCGACGATCCCGCCCACCGCGGCCGCGACCAGGCCGGCCTGGAGTGGGGCTCCGGTGGCCAGGGCGATGCCGAGGGAGAGCGGGATGGCGATCAGGAAAACGGTGATGGAGGCGGAGAGGTCCGCGGGGAGGTCTTTGCGAACCCCTCCGGGTGTGCGTGTGGGGAAAGTGGCTGTCATGGGGTCCCGTCTCCTCGGGGATGAGGGTTGCAGCGGCGGGAGTCTCAACACTCAGTAAATGGACGGTAATGGAGAGTAAAGATGAGTGGTGGATAATTCGGGCAATTGGCCTACGAATTAGCGCTAAAGGGTGATTAAGCATTTTGTCCGGCTTGTCATACCTTCCTCACGCTGGACCGCATGGGACGTTGCGGCGCGGAAGTCCTGCGATGCAACAGCGAGGGAGAGGTGGGGCGGATGATCGCTGCCACGAAGAAGATCGCCGGCGGCCTGGTCGCCACGGCGCTGGTCCTGGGCGTCGCCGGGTGCACCGCCTCGGAACCCGCGAAGTCCCCGGCCGCCGGGGGCCCGAACGCGCGCAAGGGCGCTGCCGAGGCCCCCGGCAGTGTCCATCGCCCCATCGGCGACGGCTCGACCGCGTACACCGGGCCGCAGCCGAACGTGCAGAAGCCGCAGAAGCTGAAGCCGGGGGAGAAGCCTCCGCAGTTCGTGGTGTTCTCGTGGGACGGGGCCGGCGAGGACAGCCAGAAACTCTTCTCCCACTTCCGCGAGGTCGGCAAGAAGTACAACGCCCGGATGACGTACTTCCTCAGCGGTGTGTACATGCTCCCCGAGGAGAAGCGTTTCCTCTACACGGCTCCGCAGCACTCGCCCGGTCGCTCCGACATCGGATTCGGCGACCTCAAGGGCATCAAGGACACCGCCACCCAGGTCCGCGCCGCCTGGCTGGAGGGCAACGAGATCGGGACCCACTTCAACGGGCACTTCTGCGGGCCCGACGGCGGCGTCGGCACCTGGTCCGTGGACGAGTGGAAGAGCGAGATCGACCAGGCCAAGTCCTTCGTCAAGAACTGGAAGACCAACGCGGGGCTGAAGCAGGAGGAGGCGCTCCCCTTCGACTACGACAAGGAGCTCATCGGAGCCCGCACCCCCTGCCTCGAGGGCCAGAAGAACTTCATGCTGGCGGCGAAGGGCATGGGCTTCCGCTACGACTCCAGCGGAATCAGCAAGCAGATCTGGCCCAAGAAGACGGACGGACTCTGGGACATCCCGCTCCAGCTGGTGCCCATGCCGGGCCGCGCCTTCGACACGCTGAGCATGGACTACAACTACATGGTCAACCAGTCCGGGACGACCTCGCAGGGCGACCCCTCCCAGCACGCCTACTGGGGCGACCAGATGCGCGACGGCCTGCGCCAGGCCTTCGACCGCGTCTACCAGGGCAACCGCGCGCCGCTGATCATCGGCAACCACTTCGAGTCCTGGAACGGCGGCACCTACATGCGCGCCGTCGAGGAGTCGATCAAGGGCATGTGCACCCAGAAGGAGGTCCGCTGCGTGCCGTTCCGGGAGCTGGTGGACTGGCTGGACGCCCAGGACCCGAAGGTCCTGGAGTGGATGCGCACCCTCGACGTCGGCGAGGCGCCGAAGGAGGGCTGGGCGAAGTTCCTGACCGCGGGGCCGCCGGCGCCGCCGGCCGCCCCCGTCGGCGTCAAGCCGGCTGCGGAGCCGGCCGAGGAGACTGGGGACGAGGGCTGACGATCTCCTCGGCGTCCGCGCCGCCGTCGAACGCGCCGAGGGCGTCCAGTCCTTCGCGCAGGACGAAGCCGGGGTCGACCTGCTCCGCCAGGTCGGCCCCGGTCTTGGCGTTGCCCCAGCTCTCCGCGTTCTTGAGGTGGAAGCTCACCATCTGCTGGGTGTACCGGTCCCAGTCGCGGTGCGCGTACGAGTCGTCGGCGGCGTCCTGGAGCGCCTGGAGGGCGAACCGGTTGGTCGCCTCCAGCAGTTCGAAGGAAGCCGGGCGGCCCTTCTCCATCGCCCGCACCCAGTCGGAGTGCCCGAGGGTGACCAGCAGGTCCTCGCCGACTTCGTCCTGGAGGAACTCGATGTCCTCGGGGCCCTGGACCTTGTTGCCGACGACCTTGAGCGCGACCCCGAAATCCCGGGCGTACTCCTTGTACTGGCGGTAGACGGAGACGCCCTTGCGGGTCGGCTCGGCGACCAGGAAGGTCACGTCGAAGCGGGTGAACATGCCCGAGGCGAAGGAGTCGGAGCCCGCCGTCATGTCGACGACCACATACTCGTCCGGTCCGTCGACGAGGTGGTTGAGGCAGAGCTCGACCGCGCCGACCTTGGAGTGGTAGCAGGCCACGCCCAGGTCGGCCTCGGTGAACGGCCCTGTGGCCATGAGCCGTACGGGCTCCCCGTCGAGCAGGACCGTGCGCGCGCAGGCCTCGTACACCGGGTTTTCCTCGGTGACGCGCAGCAGGCGCGAGCCCCGGCCGGGCGGAGTGGTCTTGATCATCGTCTCGGCGGACGCGATGCGCGGGTTGGAGCCCCGCAGGTACTCCTTGATCAGGGGGAGGTGCGCGCCCAGTGCGGGCAGCGCGGCGGCCTCGTCCTCGGCGAGCCCGAGCGCGGCGCCCAGGTGCTGGTTGATGTCGGCGTCCACCGCGACGACGGGGGCTTCATTGGCGGCGAGGTGGCGGATGAAGAGGGAGGACAGGGTCGTCTTGCCGCTGCCGCCCTTCCCTACGAAAGCGATCTTCATGTTCACCAAGCGTAGTGGGTGAGTAGCGCTGAGTTGTCAAGGTGAGTGAAGAAGACCACTCCAAGGAGGGGTCGGTGCCATGCCCGCTCAGTGCGTAGGCTCCCTACTTATGAGTAGCGCTTCTGACCCGCTGGCCGGCCTCGCCGGACTGCCGGGTGTCGCCGATTCGGTGGACTCCGTACGCAAGGCCGTGGACCGGGTCTACGGGCACCGGGTGATGCGCCGCCGCAGCGCTGAGATCACCTCGGAGGCCGCCCTGCGCGGCGCCCGCGGCAGCGCGGCGCTGTCCGGCGCGGACTGGGCGCTGGAGGAGGTGCGGCGGCGCACCGACTTCGGCGCGGAACCGGAGGCGCTGACCGTCGGCGCCGCGCTGCGGCTCACGGCGGAGGCCGGCCAGCTGCTGAGTATCTGGCGGCAGTCGCCGCTGCGCGTCCTGGCGCGCCTGCACCTGGTGGCGGTCGGGTCGACGGCCGAGGGGGACGTGGTCGGCCGCCCGCGCCTGGCGGGCGAACCGGTGGTCGAGCCGCTGGTGGAGGCGCCGCTGCCGGGGGCCGACGAGGTCGCCGGCCGACTGGACGGCCTGTCCCGGATCGTCATCGCGGGCGGTTCGGCCCCCGCTCTGGTCACGGCGGCGGTGGTGCACGGGGAGCTGCTGGCCCTGCGGCCGTTCGGCTCGTACAACGGTCTGGTCGCGCGCGCGGCCGAGCGGATCGTCCTGATCAACAGCGGGCTGGATCCCAAGGCCGTCTGCCCGGCCGAGGTCGGCCACGCCGAGCAGGGCGCCGAGGCTTACCTGGCGGCCTTCGAGGGCTACCTCTCCGGGACCCCCGAGGGAATGGCCGCCTGGATCGGCCACTGCGGCCGTGCGGTCGAACTCGGGGTGCGGGAGTCGACGGCGGTCTGCGAGGCCCTGCAGCGCGGAGCGGCCTGATCCCTCCGCGGTGTTCGGGGGCCGGACATGGGTTGCGGCGACACCGTACTGCTCCGGTGTCGCCGCTGGCATTTACGCCCAGTTACCAAGCGTCCTCGAAAGTTGCCCATCAGGTCGGGTACTTTGCCCGTCACCTGGTGCGGCTGGCCCGTAATCGACGGGTCGACGTCGCGTGGGTGCTCGGCGTTCATGCTTCGGTCCGTGGGCCTTACTGCGTTTTAAAGATGATCCTCTCGGATGTTCTTTGGTCTCGCGGGCCGTTGCTTTATTTGTACTCCGCTTCGCTGCTATGCGAAACCCCTAGCTCCACTTTTTACTATCCGGACGGACAGGGGTGAACCGGACAGCCCGAATCGGTACGGGTGGGGCAATCAGGCGGAGCGCGCGGCCGACAGGGCGAGTGCCCGGCGCCGGTTCGCGTACCAGACCAGTCCGGCGGTGGCGGCTGCCGCGCCCACCGCGGCCGCGGCGATCAGCGCCGGGCGCGCGGGCATCGACAGCCCGGGGAGTCGCTGCTTCAGCCGCACGGGCCGGTTGAAGACCAGCACCGGCCATTCGCGGGCCGTCGCCTCCCGGCGCAGCGCGCGGTCGGGGTTGACGGCGTGCGGGTGCCCGACCGCTTCCAGCATCGGGATGTCGGTCGCCGAATCGCTGTAGGCGTAGCACCGGGCGAGGTCGTAGCCCTCGGACTCGGCGAGCTCCCGTACGGCTTCCGCCTTGGTGGGCCCGTAGGCGTAGTAGTCGATCTCGCCGGTGAAGCAGCCGTCCTCGCCCACGACCATGCGGGTGGCGACGACGCGGTCCGCGCCGAGCATCTCCCCGATGGGCTCGACCACCTCCGCTCCGGAGGTCGACACGATCACCACGTCACGGCCCGCCATGTGGTGGTCCTCGATCAGGGAGGCGGCCTCGTCGTAGATGATCGGGTCGATGAGGTCGTGCAGGGTCTCCGCGACGATCTCCCGCACCTGCTGCACGTTCCACCCCTTGCAGAGGGCGGACAGGTACTCCCGCATCCGCTCCATCTGATCGTGGTCGGCGCCGCCGGCCAGGAAGATGAACTGGATGTAGGCGGTGCGCAACACGGCTCGCCGGTTGATCAGGCCGCCTTGGTAGAAGGACTTGCTGAACGTCAGGGTGCTCGACTTCGCAATGACCGTCTTGTCCAGATCGAAGAAGGCTGCGGTGCGAGGCGAGGAGTGCGGCAAGGGCTGATTTTCCACGCCCCGAGCATATGCGCCCACCATTCGGCGTAAGGTGTGGCGCGTGGGTTTGCCTGAGAGGGCTCTCGGGTACACCATGGAAGTCACGGATCGTTCGCGACCGTGCTAACCCGGTCTGGCTCCTCCCCCCCCCGAGTCGGACCGTGGGGACGACCCCCGCTCTCCCCCCCGGCGGGGGTCGTCGCATGTCCGGACGCGGTTCGCGTCCTCGGTCTCGGCCTCGGCCCACCATCACCTCGGCCCTTCCTCCTGCGCGGGGCGCGCCTGTCGCATGCCCTCGCCACGTCAAACCCGTGACGCTGTGTAGTGGTTCCCGTGCGCTCCGGAACTCACCTGCGAGGGTGACCGGGTTATTCACAATCGATGGGTTGTCCACAGTTATTGGGCAAGATCCACTTCTTTTTCCGGATCGCTGCACGGTGATTCCAGCCGCGAAGTCCGCGGTGCTGGGATTTGCAGTGAGAAGGGGGCGGAGATCGTGGCTCGATCGAAGTCGTGCGAAACATCGAAGTCCGTGATGACCGGAAGGGTGGCGGGCGCTGGTGCGGCCGTCGCGGCGGCGCCTGCCGCCGGGTCCGCCGGAGGCCGGCCGCTGATCGTCACCGAAGACCCCCTGCTGCTCGACGACTTGCTGAGGCTGTGCGCGGCGGCGGGGGCCGAGCCGCACGTGCCCCGTGCGGTGTCGGGGCTCAGTCGTGCGGCCGCGGAAGCGGAGGGCGGACCCACCGACAGTGCGGTCGAGCCAGTGGACGCCTCAACTGGCTTCAATGGCAAGCAAGTTGGCTGGGAGTCGGCCCCGCTCGTGCTGGTCGGGGACGATGCCGCGGGGCGCGTGCGGGGCATGCCCCGCCGGGCCGGGGTGTTCCTCGTGGGACGGGACCTGGACGACCCCCTCGTGTGGCAGCGGGCGGTGGAGATCGGAGCCGAGGAGGTGCTGCGCCTTCCCGATGCCGAGAGTCGGCTCGTGGACCGGATCGCCGACGTCGTCGAAGGAGCCGGACGGCCCGCCCTCGCCGTCGGCGTGATCGGGGGCAGCGGCGGAGCGGGCGCCTCCACCCTCGCCTGCGCCCTCGCCGTGCGGGCCGCCCGCGGCGGCGAGCGGACCATGCTCATCGACGGCGACCCGCTGGGCGGCGGCATGGACGTTCTGCTCGGCGGCGAGGGCGCCGAAGGGCTGCGCTGGCCGGACTTCGCGGCCTCCCGGGGACGGGTGGGCGCAGGAGCCCTGGAGGAGTCACTGCCCGAACTGCACCGACTGCGGGTGCTCAGCTGGGACCGAGGGGACCGGGTGGTCGTGCCGCCGGCCGCCGTCCGCTCGGTGGTCGCCGCCGCGCGCCGCCGGGGCGGCGTCGTCGTGGTCGACCTCCCGCGTCGGGTCGACGAAGCCGTGGCCGAGGTACTGGCCCAGCTCGACCTGGTGCTGATGGTGGTTCCGGGCGAGCTGCGGTCCGTGGCCGCGGCGGGGCGGGTGGCCGCCGGAGTACGGATGGTGGCCCGGGACGTCCGCGTCGTCGTGCGGGGCCGTTGCCCGGGAGGTCTCGATCCGGAAGCCGTCGCGGGGCTGCTGGGGGCGCCGCTGGCCGGCGAGGTGCCCGTCGAGGTGGGGCTACCGGGACGGGTGGCCGAGGGGGAGCCGCCGGGCGCCGCAGGCCGCAGCGCCCTGGCCCGCTTCTGCGACGGCTTCTGGCAGCGGGCCCTCGGCGCCGGTCAGGCGGTGCCGGCATGAGCGCGGTACTGCTGGACGCGGTGCGCCGGCGGCTCGCCGAGAGCGGGGCGGAGCCGACCCCGGCGCGGGTGGCGGCCGCTCTGCGCGCCCAGGGCCGACTGCTGGGCGACGAGGAAGTACTGGGTGCGGCTGCCGAGTTGCGCTCCGAACTGGTCGGCGCGGGGCCTCTGGAGCCGCTCCTGGCCGACTCGGAAGTGACCGACGTGCTGGTGGCCGCCCCGGACCGGGTGTGGGTGGACCGCGGTGGCGGGCTGGAGCTGACCGGAGTGACCTTCACCGATGCGGGAGCCGTCCGGCGGCTCGCCCAGCGGCTGGCAGCCGTGGCGGGGCGGCGTCTGGACGACGCCCGGCCCTGGGTGGACGCCCGGATGCCCGACGGCACCCGGCTGCATGCCGTGCTGCCGCCGGTCTCGGTCGGGTCGGCCTGTCTCTCGCTGAGGGTGGTGCGGCCCCGGGCGTTCACACTGGAGGAACTCGTCGCGGCGGGCACGCTGCCGCCGGGCGGGCAGCGGCTGTTGCGGGACATGATCGAGGCCCGCTTGTCGTTCCTCGTCTCCGGCGGGACGGGGACCGGCAAAACCACCCTGCTCAGCGCTCTGTTGGGGCTGGTGGGCCCGGGCGAGCGGATCGTGCTGGCCGAGGATTCGGCAGAGCTGCGCCCCGACCATCCGCACGTGGTGCGGCTGGAGACCCGGCCGGCCAACCAGGAGGGTGCGGGGCTGGTCACGCTCGCCGACCTGGTCCGGCAGGCGCTGCGGATGCGGCCCGACCGGCTGGTGGTCGGCGAGGTGCGCGGCGCCGAGGTGGCGGACCTGCTCGCCGCACTGAACACGGGCCACGAAGGGGGCTGCGGCACGGTGCACGCCAACGCCGCCGCCCATGTGCCGGCCCGACTGGAGGCGCTGGGGACGGCCGCAGGACTCGACCGGGGCGCCCTGCACAGCCAGTTGGCCGCCGCGCTGACCCTCGTGCTGCACCTGGTGCGGGACAGGGAGGGGCGGCGCCGGGTGGCCGAGGTGCACGTGCTGGAGCGGGACGCCGCCGGACTGGTGGTGACCGTGCCCGCGCTGAGGTGGGCCGCCCGGGGCTTCGTACGCGAACAGGGCTGGGAGCGGCTGCGTCCGCTGCTGCGAGGTGTCCGGTGAGCGCGGGAGCGGGGCTGCCGCTGCCGCTGTTCGCCGGGGTGCTGTGTGCGGGCGCGGCCGCCTGGGGGATCAACGGGGGCGACCGGGTGTCCCGGCGGGCCCGGGTGGTGCTTGCCGGAGGAGGGCGGCCGCCGGCCTGCGGTCCGCCGCGCCTGGAGCTGCTGCTGGGCGCCCTGCAGGTACGGGCCGCGCGGTGGCGGGAGTGGGCCTGCCTCGGGGCCGGGCTGGTGATCGCGGTCCTGGGCGGGTCGGTGCTCCCACTGCTGGCCGGCGCGGCCGCGGTGCCCCTGGTGCGGCGGTGGCTGTGGGTGCGGGCGCGCGAGCGGGACCGCACCGCGCGGGCCGCCGAGGTGGTGGCCCTGTGCGGCGCGGCGGTGGGTGAACTGCGGGCCGGGGCCCAGCCGGGGCAGGCGCTGATGGCGGCGATGCGGCGGACGGCCGCCGGCCCCGGCGGGCCGGGTGCGGCGGAGGCGGGAGTGCTGGCCGCCGCGGCGTTCGGCGGCGACGTGCCCGGAGCGCTGCGCCAGGCGGCGCGGGAGCCCGGCGCGGAGGGGCTGGCCGGGATGGCAGCCTGCTGGCGGGTGTCGGTGGACGGCGGCGCGGGGCTGGCCGCCGGGCTGGACCGGCTGGAGGGAGCCCTGCGGGCCGAGCGGGACCGGGAGGAGTCGCTGCGGGCGCAGTTGGCGGGGGCGCGGTCGACGGTGCTGGTGCTCGCCCTGCTGCCCCTGGTGGGCCTGTTGATCGGCACCGGGCTGGGCGCGGATCCGCTGCGGATCCTGCTGCACACCCCCATGGGGTGGGGCTGTCTGCTGGCGGGCGGGGTGCTGGAGGTGCTGGGGCTGCTGTGGTGCCGGCGGATCGTCCGGGCGGGGGAGCGGTGATGGCCGGCTTCTCCGTCCACAGGCTGGGGATCGTCCTGGGCGCGGCGGCGGCCCTGTGGGTGGTGTCGGCGGTGGCGGCGCGGGTCAGGGCGCGCGCCGTGCGGCGCAGGACCGCGGTGCTGCTGGGGGAGCGGCCGGGGACGGGCAGGCCGGTGTTCGGGTCCGCGCTGCGGGGGGCGGTGGTGGCGTGGGCGGCTCCGGCCGGGGCGCTGCTGGCGGGCTTGGTACTCGTCGGCGGGGTGGCCGGTGCGGTCGTCGGCCTTCTGGCCGCGGTCGTGGTGCGGCGCCTGCGGGCCCGGCCCGGGCCGCCGGCCGGGGTGGATCCCCGGGAGGCCGAGCGTCAGCTGCCGTTCGCCGCCGATCTGCTGGCCGCGTGCCTGGCGGCCGGGGCCGGGCCGGTGGAGGCCGCGGAGGTGGTGGGCGAATCGCTGGGCGGGCCGGTGGGCGAGCGGCTCGCGAGCGCCGGCGCGGAGCTGCGGCTCGGCGGCGAACCGGGTGCCGGATGGGGAAGGTTGGCACAGTTGCCGGGCGCCAGGCCGCTCGCCGAGTGCCTGGAGCGGGCCGCGCGGACCGGAGCGCCCGCGGCGGAGCCGATGTCCCGGCTCGCCTCCGGGCTCCGGGAGGACCGGGCCCGCCGGGCAGGGGCCAGGGCGCAGCGGGCCGCGGTCCTCGTCACCGCACCGGTCGGGCTGTGTTTCCTCCCCGCATTTCTTTCGATCGGGGTCGCGCCGGTGGTGATCGGTATGGCCTCGGGACTTCTCTCGAACCCCTGAAGTCCCATTGACCACACATCAACAACGGAAATCCACAGGAGGTTGCCATGAGGATCATCTGGTTTCGTGTTCGGGCGGCGCTCGTCGGTCGTAGGAGCGACGCGGGGATGTCCACCTCGGAATACGCCATGGGCACGATCGCGGCCTGCGCATTCGCGGCCGTTCTCTACAAGGTGGTGACGAGTGAAGTCGTCGCCACCGCCCTCCAGTCGACCATCGGGAAGGCGCTCGATGTGCCCTTCTGAGAAGAAGTCGGGGAGAGGCCGGGGAGGCCGGGACCGGGGATATGTGACGGCGGAGGCGGCCCTGGTGATTCCGGCGCTGGTGCTCTTCGCGGCATCGCTGGTGTGGGCCCTGATGGCGGCGGCCGGGCAGATCCGGTGCGTGGACGCGGCCCGGGCCGGTGCCCGTGCGGCGTCCAGGTCGGAGCCGGCGGAGGTGGCGGTGGCGGCGGCACGCGAAGCCGCTCCGCCGGGGGCGCGGGTGGAGCTGGAGCGGGCGGGCGACCTCTGGAGGGTCCGGGTGGCGGCGCCCGTTCCGGGGCCGGCCGGGATCCCGCTGCGGCTGGGAGCGCAGGCGGTGGCCCTCGCCGAGGACAGCGTGGGGCCGCCGCCGTGAGCCGGGACCGGGACCGGGGCTCGGCCACGGTGTGGGCGGCGCTGGTGGCGACGGTTCTGGGCGCGGTGTTCGCGGGGGTGCTGCTGCTCGGCCAGGCCGTCGTGGCCCGTCAACGGGCGGCTGCGGCTGCGGACCTGGCGGCGCTCGCCGCGGCGGCCACCTGGGCGCACGGCCCGGACACCGCCTGCGCCACGGCGCTCCGGGTGGCCCGGGCGCAGGGCGCGGAGCTCGCCGGGTGCCGCCTCGGGGGCGAGGTGGCCGAGGTGACCGCCCGGGTGGCGGCGGGCCCGTTCCGGCCCGAGATCCGGGCCCGCGCGGGTCCGCCCCGGGAGCCGTCGGTCCGAGGACCCCTGCCGCTCGTAGGGGCGGCGTCCGGGAGAACGGGGCCTGGCGGGGCGGCGTCCGGGAGAGCCCCTGAGGGAGACGGCGTCCGGGAGAACGCCTGAGGGGCGTCCGGGAGGGGCAGGGACTGGCGGGGGCGGTCCGGGCGGTCAGGGGACGGGGGACGGGGGCTGCGGGGATTCGGAGAGGAGGCGGGTGAGGAGGCGGATGGCGCCGCGCTTGTGGAGGGGGTCGTTGCCGTTGCCGCACTTGGGGGACTGGATGCAGGAGGGGCAGCCGGCCTCGCACTCGCAGGCGGCGATGGCGTCGCGGGTGGCCGTCAGCCAGGCGCGGGCCGTGTGGAAGGCCCGCTCCGCGAAGCCGGCGCCGCCGGGGTGGCCGTCGTAGACGAAGACCGTGGGGAGGAGGGTGTCGGGATGCAGCGGCACGGAAACGCCGCCGATGTCCCAGCGGTCGCAGGTGGCGAACAGCGGCAGCATGCCGATGGAGGCGTGTTCCGCGGCGTGCAGGGCGCCGCCGAGGATCTCCGGGTTGATCCGGGCCTCGTCGAGCTGGTCCTCGGTCACCGTCCACCACACGGCCCTGGTGCGCAGGGTGCGGGGCGGCAGGTCCAGCTTGGCCTCGCCGAGGACCTCGCCGGTGATCAGCTTGCGGCGCAGGTAGGAGACGACCTGGTTGGTCACCTCCACGGAGCCGAAGCAGAGCCGGGCCGAGCCCCAGGGGACCTCGGTCTCGGTTTCCAGGATGGAGATGGAGGTGGTGTCGCGGGCTGTGGTGGAGAAGGGCGGGTCCGCCGCCTCCACCAGGGCCGCCGAGCCCTCCAGGTCCAGGTGCTGCACAAGATACGTGCGGCCCTGGTGGAGGTGGACGGCCCCCTCGTGGACGGTGGTGTGGGCCGCCGATTCGTCGACCGTGCCCAGCAGCCGGCCCGTGGAGGCCTCGACGATCTGCACGGGGCGGCCGCCGCCGCCCCGGATGTCGGTCAGGTCCGAGGCCCGCTCCCGGCGGGTCCAGTGCCAGCCTGCCGCCCGGCGGCGCAGCAGCTTCGCCGCTTCGAGCTGGGGGAGGAGTTCCTCGGTGGCCGGTCCGAAGAGGTCCAGGTCCGCCTCGGTCAGCGGGAGCTCCTCCGCAGCCGCACACAGGTGGGGGGCGAGGACGTACGGGTTGTCGGGATCCAGGACGGTGGCCTCCACCGGTTGGCGGAACAGCGCTTCCGGATGGTGGACCAGGTAGGTGTCGAGCGGATCGTCCCGGGCGATCAGCACGGCCAGTGCGCCCTGGCCGGAGCGCCCGGCCCGGCCCGCCTGCTGCCACAGGGAGGCCCGCGTGCCCGGATATCCGGTGATCAGCACGGCGTCCAGGCCGGAGACGTCCACGCCCAGCTCCAGAGCGGTCGTGGCGGCCAGCCCCAGCAGCTCGCCGGAGTGCAGGGCCCGCTCCAGGGCCCGGCGCTCCTCGGGCAGATAGCCGCCGCGGTAGGCCGCGACCCGCCGGGGCAGGGACCGGTCCACCTCCGCGAGGCGCTCCTGGGTGATCACGGAGATCAGTTCGGCGCCCCGCCGGGAGCGCACGAACGCCACCGTACGGACGCCCTGGACCACCAGGTCGGTCAGCAGGTCGGCGGTCTCCGCGGTGGCCGTACGGCGTACGGGAGCGCCCTTCTCGCCCCGCAGCTCGGTGAGCAGCGGCGGCTCCCAGAGGGCGAAGACCATTTCGCCGCGCGGTGAGGCGTCATCGGTGATCTCTGTCACCGGTACGCCGGTCAGCCGGGAGGCGGCCGCCGCCGGGTCGCTGGCGGTGGCGGAGGCCAGCAGGAACACCGGCTCGGAGCCGTAGCGGGCGCACAGCCGCCGCAGCCGGCGCAGGACCTGTGCCACGTGGGAGCCGAAGACCCCGCGGTAGGTGTGGCACTCGTCGATCACCACGTAGCGCAGGGTGCGCAGGAAGGAGGACCAGCGCGGGTGGGCCGGGAGGATCCCGCGGTGCAGCATGTCGGGGTTGGTCAGGACGTAGTTCGCGTACTGGCGCACCCACTCGCGCTCCTCGACGGGCGTGTCCCCGTCGTAGACCGCGGGGCGGACGGCATTGCCCAGCGGGGCGGCCAGGTCCCGTACGGCGCGCCGCTGGTCGGCCGCCAGGGCCTTGGTGGGGGCCAGGTACAGGGCGGTCGCGCCTCTGCCGTTCGGCGCCTGGGCGCCGTCCGCGAGGGCCGAGAGCACGGGGGCGAGGTAGGCCAGGGACTTGCCCGAGGCTGTGCCGGTGGCCACGACCACGGATTCGCCGTCCAGGGCGTGTTCGGCGGCTGCGGCCTGGTGTTCCCACGGATGGCCGATCCCGGCGGACTGGATGGCGGCTACTACATCCGTTCGGATGCGGTCGGGCCAGACTGCATGACGGCCCTCACGAGGGGGCAAGTGCTCCGTATGGGTGATGCGCGCAGACCGGAAAGGCCCCCGTGACAGGCGGTCCAGGACCGTGCCGGGGGTGGGTCGGGAGTCCGCGTCTGCCGTGGGCCGTCCGGGACCGTGAGTGTTGGCCATCGGAACCGAGTGTGTCACCGGCGTGCGGGACAATGGTCGGAAGGCGTCGTGCGCGCCTGCCGGTAAGTGATTGAATGCCATTGCGGCAGCCAATCCCTCACCTACCTTCGGGTGGGGAGGCCCCTGGGGGGCGCCGCTCGATAGCAAGGTGCTGGAGGATCCGTGGACCTGTCCCTGTCGACTCGCACTGTCGGCGACCGTACGGTCGTGGAGGTCGGTGGCGAGATTGATGTGTATACCGCGCCCAAGCTGCGCGAGCAGTTGGTCGAGTTGGTGAACGACGGCAGCTACCACCTGGTCGTCGACATGGAGCGAGTGGACTTTCTCGACTCCACCGGGCTTGGTGTGCTCGTGGGAGGTCTCAAGCGCGTTCGCGCGCACGAGGGTTCGCTCCGCCTGGTGTGCAACCAGGAGCGCATCCTGAAGATCTTCCGTATCACCGGTCTGACCAAGGTGTTCCCGATCCACACCACGGTGGACGACGCCGTCAACGCCACCGACTGACGGCTCCGGACGGCCCCCGGCAGTCTCCGGGCAGCTGGGGGCCGGCAAGGAGAGCGGGGGTGCCGGGCCATGGATGGTCCGGGCCCCTGTCAAGGCACGCCCGTAGTCCGAGGGGGACGCGCATGGCCACCGTTGAACTGCGCTTCAGCGCCCAGCCCGAACACGTCCGGACGGCCCGCCTGGTCGCGGCCGCCGTGGCGCGCAGGGCCGGCGTGGAGGAAGCCGTCCTCGACGAGGTCCGCCTCGCCGTGGGCGAGGCGTGCTCGCGTGCCGTCGGACTCCACCGGAGCAATGGCCTGACGGCGCCCGTCCGGGTGGTGCTGACCGAAGAGGACAAGACGTTTTCCATCGAGGTCGGCGACGAGGTTCCCGGCCCGGCGGGGATCCCGGCCGACACCGTGTCCGGCATCGCCGCGGTCCAGGACTCCGACGGCGACACCGAGGACGAGATGGGGCTCGCGGTGATCAGCGGGCTCGTCGACGACGTCGAGGTGACCAGTGGGGAATCGGGCGGGACCATCCGGATGAGCTGGCCCGTCTCGGGGTCTTCCGATCTTCCGTGAGATCCACGACGTCCGCATTACCTCCTATCTTCTGATCTTTATCAAGGCCCTGCTGAGCAGGGCCTTTTTCATTTCCGCGGATCAATGAGCAGCCGTCAATGCTTTTGCCCCATTACCACTTTCGAGGGTAATGGAGTGACGCGATCTATTGCTGAGGAGCAGGAGCACGCCAATTGCGTTTCCTGCGCACTGTTTTGATCGGGGTGCGCTCCCTACAATCCGTCCACATCTTGAGCTCATCACGTCAAGGAGGACGAATGACGGGGCTCTTCACCCCTCTCGCGCCGGATAGCACCGCTGATCTGGCATCCGCAGTACTCACCGATGACAATCGGCTCATCGTGATGGTCATTGCGGCCGTGGCACTCGCCGCACTCATCGTCGCGCAGTTCCTGGTCCGCCAGGTCCTCGCCGCCGACGAGGGAACCGACAGCATGAAGAAGATCGCCGCCGCCGTCCAGGAAGGCGCGAACGCCTACCTCGGTCGGCAGCTGCGCACCCTCGGCATCTTCGCCGTCGTGGTCTTCTTCCTGCTCTTCCTGCTCCCCGCCGACGACTGGAACCAGCGGGCGGGACGCTCCGCCTTCTTCCTCGTCGGCGCCGTCTTCTCTGCGGCCACCGGCTACATCGGCATGCGCCTCGCGGTCCGCGCCAACGTGCGCGTCGCCGCCGCCGCACGCCGGGCCACCCCGGCCGAGGGGGAGCCCGCCAAGGACCTGACCGAGGTCTCCCACCAGGCGATGAAGATCGCCTTCCGCACGGGCGGCGTGGTCGGCATGTTCACCGTCGGCCTCGGCCTCTTCGGCGCCTCCTGTGTCGTGCTGGTCTACGCCGCGGACGCACCCAAGGTCCTGGAGGGCTTCGGTCTGGGCGCCGCCCTGATCGCGATGTTCATGCGCGTGGGCGGCGGAATCTTCACCAAGGCCGCCGACGTCGGCGCCGACCTGGTCGGCAAGGTCGAACAGGGCATTCCGGAGGACGACCCGCGCAATGCCGCGACCATCGCCGACAACGTGGGCGACAACGTCGGAGACTGCGCCGGTATGGCGGCCGACCTCTTCGAGTCCTACGCCGTCACCCTCGTGGCCGCGCTCATCCTCGGCAAGGCAGCCTTCGGCGACCTGGGTCTGGCCTTCCCGCTGATCGTCCCGGCCATCGGCGTCATCACCGCCATGATCGGCATCTTCGCGGTGTCCCCTCGCCGCAGCGACCGCAGCGGCATGACCGCCATCAACCGCGGCTTCTTCATCTCGGCCGTGATCTCCCTGGTGCTGGTCGCGATCGCCGTCTACGCCTACCTGCCGTCCAGCTACAAGGACCTCGTCGGCGTCGAGAACGCGGCGATCACCAACCACTCCGGCGACCCGCGCGTCCTGGCCGTCGTCGCCGTCGCCATCGGCATCGTGCTGGCGGCCCTGATCCAGCAGCTGACCGGCTACTTCACGGAGACCAACCGCCGTCCCGTCCGGGACATCGGCAAGTCCTCCCTGACGGGAGCCGCCACCGTCGTCCTCGCCGGCATCTCGGTCGGCCTGGAGTCCGCCGTCTACACGGCGCTGCTGATCGGCCTCGGCGTCTACGGGGCCTTCCTGCTCGGCGGCACGTCGATCCTGCTGGCGCTCTTCGCGGTGGCCCTCGCCGGTACCGGCCTGCTCACCACCGTCGGCGTCATCGTCGCCATGGACACCTTCGGGCCCGTCTCCGACAACGCCCAGGGCATCGCCGAGATGTCCGGCGACGTCGAGGGCGCCGGCGCGCAGGTCCTGACCGACCTGGACGCCGTCGGCAACACCACCAAGGCCATCACCAAGGGCATCGCCATCGCGACGGCCGTGCTCGCCGCCGCCGCGCTCTTCGGCTCGTACAACGACGCCATCGCCACCGCGGTCAAGGAAGTCGGCGCCAAGGCCGGGGAGCTGAACCTCAGCCTGGACATCGCGCAGCCCAACAACCTCGTCGGGCTGATCCTGGGCGCGGCCGTGGTCTTCCTGTTCTCCGGCCTCGCCATCAACGCGGTCTCCCGTTCCGCGGGCTCGGTGGTCTACGAGGTGCGCCGCCAGTTCCGCGAGCACCCCGGGATCATGGACTACAGCGAGAAGCCCGAGTACGGGCGCGTCGTCGACATCTGCACCAAGGACGCGCTGCGCGAGCTCGCCACGCCCGGCCTGCTCGCCGTCCTGACCCCGATCGCGGTCGGCTTCAGCCTCGGTGTGGGCGCCCTCGGGGCCTTCCTCGCCGGCGCCATCGGCACGGGCACGCTGATGGCGGTGTTCCTCGCCAACTCCGGCGGCGCGTGGGACAACGCGAAGAAGCTGGTCGAGGACGGCCACCACGGCGGCAAGGGCAGCGAGGCCCACGCGGCGGTCGTCATCGGCGACACGGTCGGCGACCCGTTCAAGGACACCGCCGGTCCCGCGATCAACCCGCTGCTCAAGGTCATGAACCTGGTGGCGCTGCTGATCGCCCCCGCCGTCGTGCAGTTCAGCTACGGCGCGGACAGCAGCCCGACCGTACGGGCGATCGTCGCGGTCCTTGCGATCGGCGTCATCATTGGCGCGGTGTACATCTCCAAGCGCCGCGGCATCGCCGTGGGCGACGAGAACGACGGGACGGCCGAGCGGGTGGCCCAGTCGGCCGACCCGGCGACGGTCTCCTGACCGAGGCCCCGGCCGGAAAACGGGCCGGGCCGGGCAGGGCCGGCCGTGCGCCCGAACGGCGGACAGGCGAAGCGGACTGACGCGTCGTCTGTCCGCCTTTGTGCGTCCCCGGATGGCAGGCGTGTATCTTCCGGGCCGAGAGCCTTCGAAGGGACCAATCCGGTGAACAAGAAGCTTGCGGCCGCGTTGTCGGGCAGTGCGGTGCTGATGCTCGTCCTGTCCGGCTGCGGCGGGGACGACGGCGACGAGAAGGCCAACGCCTGGGCCAAGAAGGTCTGCGACCAGTGGCAGCCCGAACTCAAGAAGATCGAGACCGCCAACGCCGACATCAAGCGCGTGGCCACGGAGAGCAGCAAGCCCGACGAGGTCAAGCAGACCGACGCGGCGGCCTTCGCGGCCATGTCCGAGTCGTACAAGACGATGGGCAGCGCCCTGCAACAGGCGGGCGTGCCGCCGGTCAAGAACGGCGCCACGACCCAGGAAGCGGCGGTGAAGGGCTTCGAGGCGACCTCCAAGGGGTACGCCGACCTGAAGGCCAAGATGGACGCCCTCGACCCCGCGGACCAGACGAAGTTCGCCGACGGCCTCAAGGAGGTCGCGGGCGGTCTGCAGGAGGCGACGAAGGGCGGCCAGGACGCGCTCGCCACGCTCAACGCGGGCGGTCTCGACAAGGCCATCAACAACCAGAAGGGGTGCCAGGTCGCGGCGACCTCGGCAGCGCCCAAGTAACCGGCCCGCAGGGCGCGTACCGCGCCGCACGAGGACCCGGGCGGCCGGGCTCCCGCGAGGGAGCCCGGCCGCCCCTTTCGTGGATCCGGGCCGGCGGTGACCGGCGGGACGGGCCTCAGCGGACACAATGGACGGGTGAGTACCACCAGCCTCCCCACCCCCGACCACGCCGCCGAGCTCCGCAGCGCGATGCTGGCCGCCGGCTTCACCGCCGACGGGCTGCTCGACCTGCTCGGCGCCCCCGCCTACGCCGCGCTGGCCCGCAGCGAGACGGTCCCCGCCCTGCGCGCCACCCGGGGTGGCGGCGACGGCCCGCTCGCCACCCTGGTCCGGCTGTTCCTGCTCCAGCAGCCCGTGCCGTACGTGCACGCCGCGACGGCGATGCCGGTCGAGGCCGCCCTGGCGGACGGCTGGCTGCGGCGCGAGGGCGACGAGGTGCACGCCGCCGTCGACGTGCGCCCGTACGGCGGCCCCGACGGCGAGGACTGGTTCATCGTCTCGGACCTGGGCTGCGCCGTCGGCGGGGCCGGCGGGATCGGCAGCCGCGAGGAGGGCGTCGTCCTCGGCGTCGGCGGCGCCTCCACGACCCTGGCGGGGATCACCGTGCGCACCCCGGTCGGCTCCGCCCTCGACGTGGGCACCGGATCCGGCATCCAGGCGCTGCACGCCACCCGGCACGCGACGCGGGTCACCGCCACCGACGTCAACCCCAGGGCCCTCGGATTCACCCGTTTGACACTGGCCCTGTCCGGGGCGCCCGAGGCCGAGCTGCTCACCGGCTCGCTCTTCGAGCCGGTCGGCGACGCGACGTACGACCTGATCGTGTCGAACCCGCCGTTCGTGATCTCCCCGGGAGCGCGGCTGACGTACCGCGACGGCGGCATGGGCGGCGACGACCTGTGCCGGACCCTGGTCCAGGAGGCGGGCGCACGGCTCAATCCCGGCGGGTACGCGCAGTTCCTCGGCAACTGGCAGCACGTGGAGGGCGAGGACTGGCGCGACCGGCTCCGCTCCTGGGTACCGCGCGGATGCGACGCCTGGATCGTCCAGCGCGACGTGCAGGACGTCACGCAGTACGCGGAGCTGTGGCTGCGCGACGCCGGCGACCACCGCACCGACCCCGAGGAGTACGCCCAGCGCTACGAGGACTGGCTGGACGAATTCGAGGCACGCAAGACCAGGAGCGTCGGCTTCGGATGGATCACCTTGCGCCGGACCGACGCGGCGGAGCCCTCGATCGTGGTCGAGGAGTGGCCGCACACCGTGGAGCAGCCGCTCGGCGACGCCGTCCTTGCCCACTTCGCGCGTCAGGACTACCTGCGCGAACACGACGACGCGGCCCTGCTGGAGGCCCGCTTCGTGCTGGTCGAGGACGTCGTCCAGGAGCAGGTCGGCTCGCCCGGCGCGGAGGACCCGGAACACGTCGTGCTCCGGCAGAACCGCGGAATGCGGCGCGCCACGAAGGTCGACACGGTCGGCGCGGGCTTCGCGGGAGTGTGTGACGGCTCACTGAGCGCCGGACGGATCCTGGACGCGATCGCGCAGCTGATGCAGGAGGACCCCGTCGTGCTGCGCGACCGGACTCCGGAGGCCATCCGGCTGCTGGTCGAGCAGGGTTTCCTGGAGCCCGTGGCGACCCGCGGCCAGTAGCCGGCACCGTGATGTAACCCTGGGTTCGCCCGGCGTATGCCCGGGGCTGTCAGCGTGCTGTGCAGCGGGGTCCGGGGGGGGTCCCGGGAGGGGCCCGGGGGTGAGGGGAACGGCGCGGAAGGCGGCCCGGCGATCTTCGCGGAGGCCGTGTTCCCGCTGCTCGGGGCCGCTCTGCAGGCCTGGACGGGAGCGCGCGCCGGCCGCCGTGCGCCGGTGGTCGAGGGTGCGCGCCCCGTCACGGTCGAACCATCGCCTCCGCTTCTTCGGCGGGGCTGCGCGGGCCGTCGGGGATCCGGCGCGCCGGTCGGATCCGGCGCCGCCGCGAGGGGCGCGGCCGAGGTCGCGGCAGCGGCTCCGGAAGCCGACGCGGAACGGGGTGCGGGGGCGGGGCCAGACGGCCCCGCGGCCACTCGGCCCGGTGATCGGGAAGGGTCCGGCGCGGCATCCGGGCGGCAGAAACGGCACTTGTCGGGTTACCGTTCGAGTGGCCGTTGCGGGCTTGTGCCGTTTGACACGGGGGCGGGTTGTACCGTCACACTCCGCAGCGTCGCCGTACTGCGACCGAGTGCCGACCGGAGAGAAGAGCCAAGTTGTCCCCGACTAGCGAGACCGCAAAGGGCGGCCGCCGACTCGTCATCGTCGAGTCCCCTGCCAAGGCGAAGACGATCAAGGGCTACCTCGGCCCGGGATACGTCGTCGAGGCGAGCGTCGGGCACATCCGCGACCTCCCGAACGGCGCGGCCGAGGTTCCCGACAAGTACACCGGTGAGGTCCGCCGCCTCGGCGTGGACGTCGAGCACGACTTCCAGCCGATCTACGTCGTCAACGCCGACAAGAAGGCCCAGGTCCGCAAGCTCAAGGAGCTGCTGGCCGAGTCCGACGAACTCTTCCTCGCCACCGATGAGGACCGCGAGGGCGAGGCCATCGCGTGGCACCTGCAGGAAGTCCTGAAGCCCAAGGTCCCCGTCCACCGGATGGTCTTCCACGAGATCACCAAGGACGCGATCCGCGACGCCGTCGCCAACCCGCGCGAGCTCAACCAGCGCATGGTCGACGCCCAGGAGACCCGCCGCATCCTCGACCGCCTCTACGGCTACGAGGTCTCGCCGGTCCTGTGGAAGAAGGTCATGCCGCGTCTGTCGGCCGGCCGCGTCCAGTCGGTGGCCACCCGCCTCGTCGTCGAGCGGGAGCGCGAGCGCATCGCGTTCCGCTCCGCCGAGTACTGGGACCTGACCGGAACGTTCTCCACCGGCCGCGCTGGCGACCCGTCCGACCCGTCGTCGCTGGTCGCCCGCCTGAACGCGGTGGACGGCAAGCGCGTCGCGCAGGGCCGCGACTTCGGGGCGAACGGGCAGCTCAAGAGCGAGGTGCTGCACCTCGACGAGTCGGGCGCGCGGTCGCTGGCCGCCGCGCTCGCCGACACCGCGTTCGCCGTCCGGTCGGTCGAGTCCAAGCCGTACCGCCGTTCCCCGTACGCCCCCTTCCGCACGACGACGCTCCAGCAGGAGGCCTCGCGCAAGCTGGGCTTCGGTGCGAAGGCGACGATGCAGGTGGCGCAGAAGCTGTACGAGAACGGCTTCATCACCTACATGCGTACGGACTCCACCACGCTGTCCGACACCGCGGTGTCGGCCGCCCGGGCGCAGGTCACCCAGCTCTACGGGGCCGACTACCTGCCGGAGAAGCCGCGCGTCTACGCCGGCAAGGTCAAGAACGCGCAGGAGGCGCACGAGGCGATCCGTCCTTCGGGTGATCGTTTCCGCACCCCGGCCGAGACGGGCCTGACCGGCGACCAGTTCCGCCTGTACGAGCTGATCTGGAAGCGCACCGTCGCCTCCCAGATGAAGGACGCCACCGGCAACAGCGTCACCGTGAAGATCGGCGGCCGCGCCTCGGACGGCCGCGACGCCGAGTTCTCCGCGTCCGGCAAGACGATCACCTTCCACGGCTTCATGAAGGCGTACGTCGAGGGTGCTGACGACCCGAACGCCGAGCTCGACGACCGCGAGCGGCGCCTGCCGCAGGTCGCGGAGGGCGACGCGCTGGCCGCCGAGGAGATCACGGCGGACGGCCACGCGACCAAGCCGCCGGCCCGCTACACCGAGGCCTCGCTGGTCAAGGAGCTGGAAGAGCGCGAGATCGGCCGCCCGTCGACCTACGCGTCGATCATCGGCACGATCCTCGACCGCGGCTACGTCTTCAAGAAGGGCACGGCCCTCGTGCCGTCCTTCCTGTCCTTCGCCGTGGTGAACCTGCTGGAGAAGCACTTCGGGCGGCTCGTCGACTACGACTTCACGGCGAAGATGGAGGACGACCTCGACCGCATCGCGCGGGGCGAGGCCCAGTCCGTGCCGTGGCTGAAGCGGTTCTACTTCGGCTCCGAGAACGCCACCGAGGTCGTGCCGGCCGACGGCGACCACCTCGGCGGCCTGAAGGAGCTGGTCACGGACCTCGGCGCGATCGACGCCCGGGAGATCTCCTCCTTCCCGGTCGGCGAAGGCATCGTGCTGCGCGTCGGCCGCTACGGGCCGTACGTGGAGCGGGGCGAGAAGGACTCCGAGGGCCACCAGCGCGCCGACATCCCCGACGACATGGCTCCGGACGAGCTGACGGTCGCCTACGCCGAGGAGCTGTTCGCGAAGCCGAGCGGCGAGTTCGAGCTCGGCAAGGACCCGGTCAGCGGCAACGAGATCGTCGCCAAGGACGGCCGCTACGGGCCGTACGTGACGGAGATCCTGCCCGAGGGCACGCCGAAGACCGGCAAGAACGCGGTCAAGGCACGCACGGCCTCGCTCTTCAAGACCATGAGCCTGGACACGGTCACGCTCGACGACGCCCTGAGACTGATGTCGCTGCCGCGCGTCGTCGGGACGGACGCCGAGGGCGTGGAGATCACGGCCCAGAACGGCCGCTACGGCCCGTACCTGAAGAAGGGCACGGACTCGCGGTCGCTGGAGAGCGAGGACCAGCTCTTCACGATCACGCTGGACGAGGCCCTCGCGATCTACGCACAGCCCAAGCAGCGCGGGCGGGCCGCGGCCAAGCCGCCGCTGAAGGAGCTGGGCACCGACCCGGTCAGCGAGAAGCCGGTGGTCGTCAAGGACGGCCGCTTCGGGCCGTACGTGACGGACGGCGAGACGAACGCGACGCTGCGGCGGGACGACGACGTCGAGACGATCACGCCGGAGCGGGGCTACGAGCTGCTCGCGGAGAAGCGGGCGAAGGGCCCGGCCAAGAAGACGGCGAAGAAGACCGCCGCCAAGAAGGCCCCGGCGAAGAAGGCGACCGCGACGAAGGCCGCGGCCGCGAAGACGGCGGCCAAGAAGACGACGACCGCCAAGAAGGCGGTGGCGAAGAAGACCGTCGCGAAGAAGACCGCGGCCAAGAAGACGGCCGCCGCCCCGGCGGACGAGTAGTCGCGACGAGAGCCCCGCGCGAAGCGCGGGGCTCTCGTGCTTGCGGAAGGTGGGTCCGGGGTCACACCCGGGCTTGTCCACAGGCCTCCGCAGCCGCCAAGCGCAGCGGATAGGCTGGGCGGATGACGCGAGCCGAGCAGCCGGCGGTCGTGACCGCCCCGGCGAACCCCACCTACGACGAAGCCCTAGCCGCGGATTCCCGCGAGCGTGCGGTGCGCGCACTGCTGCGCACCCCCCGGCTGCGCCGCCTGTGGAGCGCCCAGCTGGTGAGCGGCATCGGTGATGCCCTCGCCCTGCTGGTGCTGGTTCTGCTGGCCCTTCAGGCAGCGGTCACCGAAGGCGCCTTCGGCGGCGGATACCGCGGTGCGGCCCTCGCCGTGGCCGCCGTCTTCGGCGTCCGGATCCTCGCCACCCTGCTCTTCGGCGCCGTCCTGCTCGGCCCGCTGGCCGGCCTCCTCGGCGCCGGCGGCAAGCTGGACCGCCGCTGGACGATGATCGGAGCCGACGGGGTCCGCCTCGGCCTCTTCGTCGTCGCCCCGCTGTGGCTCGACTGGATCCCGGCCCACGCGCTCACCGCGCTGCTGGGCACCGTCTTCGTGTCCGGCGCCGCCGAGCGGCTGTGGACGCTGGCCAAGGAGAGCGCGGCCCCCGCCCTGCTGCCCGAGCCGCCGCCGGAGGGTGCCACCGTACGGCCGCTCCCGGACCACATGGACGCCCTGCGGCGCCTGACCCTGCGTACGGCGTTCGCGGCGCTCCCCGTCGCGGCGGCCGCGCTGCTCGCCGCGACCCTCGTCGGCAAGGCCCTCGGCCTCGGCGTCGCCTGGTTCGCCGCGAACCAGGCCGCCCTCGGCTCGTACGTCGCCGCCGGCCTCTTCGCCGCATCGGTCTCGCTGCTGCTCCCGCTGGTGCTGCCCACCGCGGCGACCCCGCGTCCGCGTTCACCGCTGGAGGGCCTGCGCGCCCCCAAGGCGGGCGACCGGCCGGACAAGGGCCGTACGGGCGCCGTCCCGCTGCTGGTCCTCAGCTGCGCCGCGGTCGCCGGAGCGGTGTCCTGCGGCGTCGCCGTGGCCGTTCTGCACGCCTTCGACCTGGGCGGGGGCCCGGCCGCCTTCGCGCTGATCGTCATCGCTCTCGTCGGAGGCACCGCCGCCGGCATCCGCGCCACCCAGGCCGGCAAGGTGCTGCCCGGCCTGTCCCGGCGCCGGCTGCTGGCCCTCGCCATAGCGGTGGCCGGCCTCGCGCTGCTGCTCAGCGGCCTCGTCCCGGACACCGCGACGGTGCTGTTCCTCTCGCTGCTCGCCGGTACCGCGGCGGGCGTAGCGGCCAACACCGGCCACACCCTGCTGGACCAGGAGACGGAGGAGTTCCGCCGGGCGCGGGTCACCGAGCACCTCCAGGCGGTCGTACGGGTGGCCGTGGCCGTCGGCGCCGTCGCCGCGCCCGTCCTGGCCGCGCTGATCGGCCCGCACCGGCTCACCGGAGCCGAGGCCGTCCTCTCGCACGGCGGCGCCGCCTTCACCCTGATGCTCGTCGGCGCGCTGCTGCTGCCCGTCGCCGTGGTCGTGCTCACCAAGGCCGACGACCGCCGCGGCGTGCCCCTGCGGCGCGACCTGCGCGACGCGCTGCGCGGCGGGGAGCCCGTACAGGCCCCGGCCGCCACCGGCTTCTTCATCGCGCTGGAGGGCGGCGACGGAGCGGGCAAGTCCACCCAGGTCCAGGCGCTCGCCGAATGGATACGGGGCAAGGGACACGAGGTCGTCGTGACCCGGGAGCCGGGCGCCACCCCCGTCGGCAAGCGGCTCCGCTCCATCCTGCTCGACGTGTCCTCGGCCGGACTGTCGAACCGCGCCGAGGCGCTGCTGTACGCGGCCGACCGCGCGGAACACGTGGACACGGTGGTGCGCCCGGCCCTGGAGCGCGGCGCGATCGTCATCTCGGACCGCTACATCGACTCCTCGGTGGCCTATCAGGGTGCCGGGCGCGACCTCTCACCGACGGAGATCGCCCGGATCTCGCGCTGGGCGACCAGCGGGCTCGTACCGAACCTGACCGTGCTGCTCGACGTGTCGCCGGAGGCGGCGCGGGAGCGGTTCACGGAGGCGCCGGACCGGCTGGAGTCGGAGCCGGCGGAGTTCCACCAGCGGGTGCGGTCCGGCTTCCTGACCCTCGCCGCGGCCGACCCCGGCCGCTACCTGGTGGTCGACGCCGGCCAGGACCCGGACTCGGTGACCACGGTGGTACGCCACCGGCTGGACCGGATGCTCCCGCTCTCCGAGGCGGAGGTGGCCGCGCAGGCGGAGGCCCGTCGCCTCGCCGAGGAGGAGGCACGGCGCAAGGCCGAGGAAGAGGCTGCGCGCAAGGCCGAGGAGGCGCGGCTGCGGGCCGAGGAGGAAGCGCGCAAGGCCCGTGAGGCCGAGGAGGCCCGCATCAGGGCCGAGGCCGAGGCCGCCCGCAAGGCGGAGGAGGAGCGGCTGCGGGCCGAGGAGGAGGCCCGGGCGCGGGCCGAGGCCGAGCGGCTGCGCGTGGAGGCCGAGGCGAGGGCGCGGGCGGCGGAGGCCGAGCGGCTGCGCAAGCAGGCCGAGGAGGAGGCCCGGCTGCGGGCGGAGGCCGAGGAGCGGCGGCTGGAGAAGCAGCGGCGGGCCGAGGAGGCCCTGCTGAAGGCCGAGGAGGCGCGCCGGCTCGTGGAGGCCTCGGCGGCCGAGGCCGCGGCGAAGGCGGCGGCTGCCGCTGCCGCCGCGGAGGCCCGGGCCGCTGCCGCGGCTCCGGCAACCCCGGCGCCCGGTCCCGCTGCTTCGGCGCCCAGGATCGACATGACGAAGGAGCCTCACCCGGACGACGCGGTGACGATCGAGACCCCGGCGGTCAAGCGGGTCGTCCGGCCGGACGACGTCACCCAGACCGTCCCGGTGCCGAAGGTCGACCCGGCGTCGGCATCCGCCGCGGACGAGACGGCGGTGCTGCCGCCGGTGCGTCCGGCCGACGAGACGGCGGTGCTGCCGCCCGTACGCCCGGACGCCCCGCAGGGCTCGGGCACGGGCAGCGGGGCCGGCAGCCGCCCGGGCACCGGCTCCGGCAGCGGGGGCCATGCCCGGTCCGCCACGCGGCCGACGGCCCGGCGCCCCGAGGAGGACCCGGCCGACCGGGTGCCGTCGGGCATCTTCCGGGACTCGAGCAACGACCGGACGCGGGAACTGCCGGTCGTCGACGACGACGGCCGACCGCGGCGTCCCCGCCCGGACTGGGCGGAGGAGACCCCGCTCGACGACCTGCCGACGCTGGCGGACGAACTGCTGGGCCGCCACCGCGACGACGAGGACGACGAGGGCGAAGGCGGAGCGCGCCGCCGCCGCTGACGGAGGCCGTACGGGATTGTCGGTGGCGCCCGACACAATGGGTGTACGGAGAGTGAGAGGTGGTGGGGCGCCGATGCCCGTATGGGACGACCTGGTGGGCCAGGAGCGGATCCGGACGCAGCTGGCCGCCGCTGCTCGCGACGCCGATGCACAGGTCACGGCTGCAAAGGACGGGACAGCGCCGCCCGCCGCGTCGAAGATGACCCACGCCTGGCTCTTCACGGGACCGCCGGGATCGGGGCGGGTCACCGCCGCCCGGGCCTTCGCGGCGGCCCTGCAGTGCACCAGTCCGGACCGCGCTCTCGGCGGCGAGCCGGGCTGCGGGTTCTGCGACGGCTGCCACACCACGATGGTCGGCACCCACGCGGACGTCTCCAGCATCGCCGCGGTCGGGAGCCAGATCCTCGTCGACGACATGCGGGACACCGTCCGCAAGTCCTACACGTCCCCGGCGACGGGCCGCTGGCAGATCATCCTCGTCGAGGACGCGGAGCGGCTGAACGAGAAGTCCGCCAACGCCGTCCTCAAGGCCGTGGAGGAGCCCGCGCCCCGCACGGTGTGGCTGCTGTGCTCGCCCTCCGTGGAGGATGTGCTGCCCACCATCCGCTCCCGCTGCCGCCACCTCAGCCTCAGCACGCCGTCGGTCGAGGCCGTCGCCGACCTGCTGGTGCGGCGGGACGGCGTCGAGCCGTCGGCGGCCCTGGCCGCCGCCAGGGCCACGCAGGGGCACGTCGACCGCGCCCGCCGGCTGGCCACCGACGAGGGAGCCCGGGAGCGCAGGGCGACGGTCCTGAAGCTCCCGCTCCGGGTGGACGACGTCGGCGCCTGCCTCAAGGCCGCCCAGGGGCTGGTGGACGCCGCCGCCGAGGACGCCAAGCTGATGGCCGAGGAGGTCGACACCAAGGAGACCGAGGACCTCCGTACCGCCCTGGGCGCGGCCGCCGGGACGGGCGGGCGGATGCCGCGCGGCACGGCAGGCGTCATGAAGGAGCTGGAGGACAAGCAGAAGCGGCGCCGGACCCGGACCCAGCGCGACAGCCTCGACCTTGCCCTCACCGACCTGACCGGCTTCTACCGCGACGTCCTGGCCCTCCAGCTGGGCTCGGCCCTCGCCATCGCCAACGAGGACATACGCCAGGACCTGGAGCGCATCGCGAGGGCCTCCGGGCCGGAGCGGACCCTGCGCCGGATCGAGGCGATCATCGCCTGCCGGGACGCCCTCGACCGCAACGTCGCACCGCTCCTCGCGGTGGAGGCGATGACGATGTCGCTGCGCGCGGGCTGACCTCCACCCCCGGTTCCCGCCGGGTGCTCCCGTGCGGCTGCTCCCGCCCGGTGCCCGCCCGGCCACACCTTGCTGGGTCCACTCCGGGCCGGCGGGCTCACCCGTAAGGGCGAACCGGCCTCCGGGCCGGAGAGGGCCGGGACCCTGCGCTGCCCGGTGGGCGCCACGGAAGGCCCGGATCCGTCCGGAGCAGAGGGACCGCCCGCTCCCGCCGGCAGGACGTAGGCTCCGAGGATGGACACCAGTCGCGCGCTGCGTACCACCGGGACCGTGATCGCAGCGGCCGGGCTGCTGCTCTCCGGGTGCACCTCGGGCGGGTCGGAGACGCTCCGGACCGCCGCGTCCGCGAGAGGGGAGGCCGGCGCCACGGCGTCGGTGCCGCCGTCCCCCGACGCGGCGGCGATGGGCCCGTACTACGCGCAGAAGCTGACCTGGCGCGACTGCGGTGTCGCCGGATTCCAGTGCTCCACGATGAAGGCCCCGCTGGACTACGCGAACCCCGGCGCAGGCGAGGACGTGGACATCGCCGTGGCCCGCCGGGTGGCGACGGGCCCCGGCAAGCGGCTCGGCTCGCTCGTGGTGAACCCGGGCGGCCCCGGCGGCTCCGGCATCGGCTACCTCCAGGCGTACGCGGGCATCGGCTATCCCGCCCCGGTGCGCGCCCGGTACGACATGGTGTCCTTCGATCCGCGCGGCGTGGAGCGGAGCAGTCCCGTCGAGTGCCTGACCGGCCCGGAGATGGACAAGTACACCCAGGTGGACCAGACGCCGGACGACGCGGCCGAGCGGGCCCGCCTGGTGGCCGCGTTCAAGGAGTTCGCGGCCGGCTGCGAGTCCCGCTCGAAGCGGGTCCTGCCGCACGTCTCCACCGTCGACGCCGCCCGCGACATGGACCTGCTGCGGGCCGTGCTGGGCGACGGGAAGCTGAACTACGTCGGGGCCTCGTACGGCACCCTCCTGGGCGCGACGTACGCGAACCTCTTCCCCGACCGGGTCGGCCGGCTGGTCCTGGACGGTGCGATGGACCCCACGCGGGAGGCGCTCGACCTCAACCGGGACCAGACCGAGGGCTTCGAGACGGCCTTCACCTCCTTCGCGAAGGACTGCGCGGAGCAGCCCGACTGTCCGCTGGGCAAGGGCAGCCCCGAGGAGGTCGCCGCCCGCTTGAAGGACTTCTTCCGCAAGCTCGACGCGCAGCCGGTGCCCAGCGGCGACGACAAGCGCCCGCTCGGCGAGGCCCTCGCGACGACCGGGGTGATCGCGGCGCTCTACGACGAGAACGCCTGGTCCACGCTGCGCGAGGCGCTGGCCTCGGCGATGAACGGCGACGGGGCGGGCCTGCTGAGCCTCGCCGACAGCTATTACGAGCGCGGGGCGGACGGGAAGTACGCCAACCTGATGTTCGCGAACGCCGCCGTCAACTGCCTCGACCAGCCCGCGGCCTTCACCGGCCCGGACGCGGTCGACGCGGCCCTGCCCTCCTTCCGGAAGGCCTCACCGGTCTTCGGCGCGGGCCTGGCCTGGGCCGCGTTGAACTGCGGGTACTGGCCGGTGAAGCCCACGGGCAAGGCAGGGCCGCTGACCGCGAAGGGCGCGGCGCCGATCGTGGTGGTCGGCACCGTCCGCGACCCTGCGACCCCCTACAAGTGGGCGCAGGCCCTGGCCGGCCAGCTGGAGTCGGGCACCCTCCTCACCTACGACGGCGACGGCCACACGGCGTACGGGCGCGGCAGCGACTGCATCGACACCGCGATCAACCGCTACCTGCTGGAGGGCAAGCCTCCGGCGGACGGCAAGAAGTGCTGACCGGCCGCCGGGCACCGGCGATCCATGCCGGACATGTGGCAAATGCCGGCTGGTGTGAAACCTGGTTCGGTGCACGCCTTCGCACCCTGTAGACTTGGCGCCGCTGCTGATGAGAGCACCTCTTCGAGGGAATACTTGTCTGACCAGCGGTGCCGCCTTAGCTCAGTTGGCCAGAGCAACGCACTCGTAATGCGTAGGTCTCGGGTTCGAATCCCGAAGGCGGCTCTGTGGAAGCCCCAGGACTCACTCGCCGTGACCTGGGGCTTTTGCTATGTACGGGAGCCGGTCGGGGGCGCGCGGCGGCCGGGCTCGAAGCCCTGTGCGTGACCGATGCGTGACCGATGCGCGAGCGGAGGGCGGCAGCCCTTCTTAGCGGCCTTCTCGGCTTTGCCGTTCTTCTTCCCCCTGGCCTTCGCCTTCGCGGTCCGGCACGGGATCGGCGCCGGGTCCCACCGGCGCAGCTCTTCCTCGATGAACGCCGAGGAGAGACCAGTGGTCGAACGCCTAGCAGCACGATGCCCGCGACCTCGCGCCGACGCCACGGGTGAGGGTCCCTCGTAATACGCGCTTCGGAAAGCCCAGTCGAAGACTGCGTCACCTTCCACAGGGTGTGGATCGAGCAGGCGCGGTTGCTGCCGTACGTCGAAGATGACGTTCTCCGGGTTCAGGTCCGCGTGCAGGACCCGCCGAGCTCCTGCGTTCGTTGGCGGATGCGAGGCAAGGACATGGCGCCGGTGGATCGAGCCGGCCGCCGATTGCGTCGCCCGTGCGGGATTGGTCGGCGCCCCCGGGATCTCGGTGGCCGCCCTGGCCCGCCGCAATGCCTGGGTCTCGGGTTCGAATCCCGAAGGCGGCTCATCTGGAAACCCCAGGTCGGAATCTTCCGGCCTGGGGTTTCGTCATCTCCGGTGCGGCGGGGGGCGGCGGTCGGTGTGCGGCGGGTGAGGCGCCGCACACCGACCGACCTGTGTCAGTGCTCGTCCGCGCCGAGGAGTGCCTTGGCGGCCTGCTGGACGCCGGGGGCGCGCAGGAAGGTGTAGTGGTCGCCGGGCACGCGCACGGTCCGGGTGCCGGCTCCGAGGAGCGCGGTCCAGAGCGCCGACAGGTCCGGTGACTGCTCGGCCGAGACCACCACGACGGGGGCAGCCACGGGCTCCGGGCGGTGTCCGCCGATCAGGGTGATGTGCGCCTTGAACACCTGGAACCTGCGGTTGATGTCCTCCTGGACCTCCTCGGTGTCACCCGATCCACCGGTCAGCTTCTCGCCGAACCAGCGCAGTTGCGCGGCCACCGGCGTCGTCTCGGGGTCGGGCAGTTCGCCCGCGTCGGGGCCGAGGGCCCGGGCGCCGTCCAGGACGAACTGGGCGGCGAAGGCCTGCTCGCTCACACCGGAGACGTCGTCCGCGGAGAAGGGGGTGTCCAGCAGGCCGACCAGGGCCACTTCCGCGCCCGAGGCCTCCAGGCGGCGGGCGACCTGGAGGGCGAGCAGCCCGCCCATGGACCAGCCGGCCAGGCGGTACGGACCCGACGGCTGGGCCTCGCGGATGGCCGCGGTGTACGCGTCGGCCATCTCCTGCAGGTCCTGCCTCGGCTCGCTGCCGGCCCGCAGGCCCGCGGCCTGCACGCCGAGCACCCGGTAGCGCTCCTGGAGTTCCTGCATCAGCCCGAAGTACGGGTAGACGGTGCCGCCGACGGCGTGGATGAGGAACAGCGGGTCGCCGTCGGTCTTCTCCGACAGGGGCACGACGGTGTCCGAACCGGAGCCGGCCGGGCCTGCGACGGCGGCGCCGCTCGGCTCGACCGCGCCGTCGGCCTCGTCGAGGCCCTCGAGGTCGTCCAGCGGGGCGTCCTCGAGGCCGTGCTTGGCGACCAGGGTCGCGGCGAGCCGGGCGGGTGTGGGGGCGAGGAAGATCGCGGTCACGTCCGTGTCGACCCCGAGGTCCTTGCGCAGGCGGGTGATGACCTGCATCGCCTGCAGGGAGTTGCCGCCCATCTCGAAGAAGTTGTCCTCGATGCCCACCCGCGGCAGCTTGAGGATGTCGGAGACCATGTCGGCGAGGACCGTCTCCAGGATGGTGCGCGGGGCGACGTAGTCACCCGCGTCCCCGGCGCCGTCCGGCGCGGGCAGGGCGGTGCGGTCGACCTTGCCGTTCGCGTTGAGCGGGAAGGTGTCGAGGATGACCAGGTGGGCGGGGACCATGAACGCGGGCAGCGCCTCGCCGAGGTGCCCGCGCAGGTCGGCGGTGGTGACGGCCGGCGCGTCGGGGTTGGTCCGCGCGTAGCCGATGAGGTTCTTCTGTCCGGCCTGGTCCTCGCCGACGATGATGATGGCCTGGGCGACGGAGGGGTGGGCGGCGAGGACGGCTTCGATCTCGCCGAGCTCCACCCGCAGGCCGCGGATCTTGACCTGGTGGTCGAGACGGCCGAGGTACTGGAGGTTGCCGTCCGGCAGGCGGCGCGCCAGGTCGCCCGTCTTGTACATGCGCGCGTCGGGGACGTCGCTGAACGGGTCCGTGATGAAGCGCTCGGCGGTCAGCTCGGGCCGGCCCAGGTAGCCGCGGGTGACGCTGGCCCCGCCGATGTGGAGTTCGCCCGCGACGCCGACCGGTACGGGGTTGAGGTGCTTGTCCAGCACGTAGGCCGTGTAGTTCGTCAGGGGCAGGCCGATCGGCGGGGGGTCGATGCCGTCGTCCTGGCACCGGGCCATGGTCGAGCCGACCGTGGTCTCGGTCGGGCCGTAGCCGTTGATGAAGCGCATGCCGGGGCGTGCCCAGTTGCGGACCAGCTCCGAGGAGAAGGCCTCGCCGCCGGCGATGACCACGCGCAGGCTCGGGAACTGCTCCTCCGCGAGGAGGTTCAGCACGGCCGGGGGCAGGCACATGAAGGTGATGCCCTCGCCGCGGATCAGATCGGCCAGCCGCGGCGGGGAGAGCAGGGTCTGTGTGCTGCCGAGGACCAGGGTGGAGCCGGACAGCAGCGCGCCGAAGATGTCCAGGACGGACACGTCGAAGTTGAGGGAGGCGAACTGCAGGATCCGGTCGCCCGGGCCGAGCGGCCAGAACTCGATCTCGGCGTAGCAGAAGTTGACGGCGTTGCGGTGCTCGACGACCACGCCCTTGGGGCGGCCGGTGGAGCCCGAGGTGTAGATGACGTAGGCGACGTCCGACGGGCTCGCGGTGGCCTCGACGGGGCTGTCGTCCAGCGCGGTGAGCTCGGTCCAGGACCGGTCCAGGTCGAGGACCGTGACGTCGTCGGTGGGCACCGCGGACGCGCTGGCCTCGTCGGTAAGGACCACGGCCATCTTGGCGTCCTCGACCATGAAGGCGAGGCGGTCGGCCGGGTACTCCGGGTCCAGCGGCACGTAGCCGCCGCCGGCCTTGAGGATGCCCATCAGGCCGACGATGCGGCGTACCGTGCGCTGCATGCTGACGCCGACGAGGGACTCCGGGCCGACGCCGAGTTCGCGCAGCCGTCGGGCGACCTGGTTGGCACGGGCGTCGAGCTGGGCGTAGGTCAGGCCCTCGCCGTCGAGTTCGACGGCCATGACGTCGGGGTGCGCCGCGACCTTGGCCTCGAAGGCCTGGTGCAGGTTCCAGTCGGGGAAGTCGGCCTTGTCGCTGTTCCAGGTGACCAGTTCCTGGTGGAGCTCCGCCTCGGTCATGATCGGCAGCTGCGAGATGCGGGCGTCGGGGTCGTCCACGACACCGTCGAGCAGCGTCTCGAAGTGGCCCAGCAGGCGCTGCGCGGTGGCCGCGTCGTACAGGGCGGTGGCGTAGCTGAGGTTCAGCCCCAGCCGGCCGCCGCTCTCGACGGCGGAGACGAGCAGGTCGAACTTGGCCGCCTCGGCGGGGAGTTCCTCGGAGGCCCAGGTCATGCCGGCCGGCCGGAGGTCGCGCTTCTGGTCGTCGGAGAGCATGAAGCCGACCTGGAACACCGGGGATCGCGAGGGGTCGCGGGGGGCCTTGGCGGCCTCCACGATCTTTGCGAACGGCAGGTCCTGGTGGCCGAAGGCGCCCAGCGTGGCGGCCTTGGTGCGTTCCAGGACCTCGCGGAAGGTCGGGTCGCCGGACAGGTCGACGCGGACCGGCAGGGTGTTGATCAGGTAGCCGATCACCGGCTGCAGTTCGGGGCGGCTGCGGTTGGCGCTGACGGTGCCGACCACGATGTCGTCCTGGCCGCTGTAGCGGTGGAGCAGGACGTGGTAGGCGGCCATCAGGGTCATGAACAGGGTCGCGCCCTCGTCCCGGCCCAGGGTGGTGAGCCGGGTCAGGATCTTGTCGCCGAGGTCCCTGGACTCCGTGGTGCCCTGGTAGGTCTGGACGAGGGGGCGGGGACGGTCGGTCGGCAGCTGGAGGACGGGCGCGCCCTGGAGGTTCTCGCTCCAGTACTCGGTCAGCTCCTTCAGCGTCTCGCCCTGCAGCCGGTCGCGCTCCCAGACGGCGAAGTCGGCGAACTGGACCGGCAGCTCGGGCAGCTGCGCGGCCGTACCGGCGGCGGCGGCGGAGTACGACTCGGCCAGCTCCGCGAGCAGCACGGGGAAGGAGGAGCCGTCGAAGACGGTGTGGTGGACGGTTATCAGCAGGACGTGGTCCTCGTCGGCCAGCTGCTGCAGGTGGGCCCGGAACAGGGGGCCGCGCTCCAGCTCGAACGGGCGGGCCGTCTCCTTCTGGGCGGCGGCGCGCCAGTGCTGCTCGATCTCGTCCGCGGCGACGGACCGCTGGTCCAGGAAGGCCAGCTCGACCGGGCCGGCCGGGTCGACGACCTGTACGGGCGTGCCGTCCACGGTGACCAGGCGGGTGCGCAGGGCTTCGTGGCGGGCGACGAGGGAGTCCAGCGCCGTGCCGAGGGCCGCGCGGTCGAGGGCGCCGGTCATCCGTACGGCGCCGGCGATGGTGTAGGTGGATTCCCCGGGAGCCAGCTGGTCGATGAACCAGAGCTGCTCCTGCCCGTACGAGAGGGGCAGGTTCTGCAGCGCGGGCGAGCGGCGGGGGATCGAGGAGATCGGGGGGGCCGTGCGACGCAGCCTGGCGGTCAGCGCGGCCCGCTGGGAATCGGTCAACATGACTGGTTGGTCCTTCTTTCGAACAGTGGATGGGGCGGCGTCAGGTGCACGGTCACGACTTGGCCGCGCGTGACTCAGGCGACGGTTTGGGGCTGGTCCGCTTCGACGGGACCCTGTGGCATCTCGCGCAGCCGGTACACGGGCGAGAAGACGATCCACACGGCCGGCAGTGCGATGCCCGCGACGCCGACGGCGAGGGCGGCGCGCAGCCCGAACAGTGAGGCGAGCGAGCCGGCCAGCAGTGCGCCGAGCGGGATCGTGCCGTAGAGGATGAGCCGGTAGCTGGCGTTCATCCGCCCCAGCAGGCGGGCCGGTGTGACGGTCTGGCGCAGCGTCAGCGAGTTGACGTTGAAGACGGCCAGGTGGAAGCCGTGTACGGCGAGCGTCGTGCCCAGGACCGTCAGGGAGACGGGTCCTGTGTCGCCGGGCACGAGCAGCACCAGCGGCGACAGGCAGGCCAGCAGGGTGACCAGGCGCAGCGCCGGGCCGAAGCCCATGCGCTTGCTGATCCGGCCGGAGAACGTGGCGCCCAGCAGGGCGCCGACCGAGCCGGCTCCGACGACCAGGCCGAGCTGGAACGGGGTCAGTCCCAGTGTCCTCACCGCGTAGACCAGGAAGACGGTCGTCATGACGTTCTCGAACAGGTTGAACACGGCCGACTGCGTCGCCAGGTGGCGCAGGATCCGGCTGCCGACCACGGTGCGCAGGCCTTCGACGATGTCGGCACGTACCGACTTCGGCTCGGCGGGCCGCTCCGGTTCGGCCTCCGGGCGGCGGATCCACCACAGGGCCACGGCCGAGGCCAGGTAGGTGGCGGCGCCCACGGTCAGTGCGACGGGTGCGGTCAGTGCGCCGACCAGGAAGCCGGCCAGCCCGGGGCCGGCGATGCCGGCCACGGAGTAGCTGGCCGTCATCTTGCTGTTGGCGTCCGCCAGGTCGTCCTTGTCGACGAGCCCCGGGATGTAGGAGAGGATCCCCACATCGAAGAGGACCGTCGCCACGCCGGCCATGAACCCGACGGCGTAGAGCCAGGGAAGCGAGAGCACGCCGAGCAGGTGGGCGAGCGGCAGGGCGCCGATCAGCAGGACCCGGACCGCGTCCGCGGCGATCAGGGTCGGCCTTCTGCGCCGCCGGTCGAACCAGACTCCGGCCAGCAGGGTCACCAGTACGTACGGTGCGAACCTGGCCACGTTGAGCAGGCCGATCTGGAACGCGCCGGCGTTCAGGGTGATGACCGCTGCCAGCGGCAGCGCGATGTCGGTCACCTGCGAGCCGACGAGGGAGACCGTCTGCCCGCTCCAGAGTTTGACGAAGTCCCGGTTGGCGAGGACGCCGCGTCGGCCCGCGGTGTCCTCCCGTCCCTGCGTGGTGGTCATGCTCCCGCCCCTCTCAGTTGGCCAGTCCCGCGCCGACGGGCTGCGGGGCGGCAGCGTCGGTGTGCAGGTTGAAGGCGCGGTGCAGGACCCGGGCGGCCTCGTCGACCGCACCCGAGGCGACGTGGCAGGAGACTCGGCTGGGGGTGCTGGTGACCAGCACCGGTCTGATGCCCGTGCGCTCCAGGGACTCCAGGATCTGCAGGGTGACCTCGGACCGGTTGCCGCAGGCGTCTCCGGCCACGCTCACGCTGCCGAGCTCCTCGTCGTGGACCCTGACGGTGGCGCCGATGTCGCCGAGGGCGGCGATGACCGCCTGCGGCTCGGCGCCGGGCGAGGTGAACCGGAGCTCTCCCGGGCTGCCGATGATGGATCCGACCGGCAGGCCGTGTCCGGCGAGCGCGGCCGAGACCTGCGCCGGCGTCAGGCTGTCGACCTGGTAGAGCGGGTCGTGCCGGCGGTGGGCCACGCCGATGATCCTGGCGGTCTCGAACATGTCGTTCTCCTCCCTGGCTTCTGTGATCCACGTGCCCGGCTCGCCGGTGAACGAGGACCGGACGTGGATGGCGACGCCGTGCGCCGCAGCGAGCTCCACCGCCCGCGGCTGCATCACCTGGGCGCCCGCCTCGGCCAGTTGGAGCATCTCCTCGTGGCCGAGCCGGTCCAGGCGCCTCGCGTCGGGGACCACCCGGGGGTCGGCGGTGAAGACCCCCGGGACGTCGGTCCAGATGTCGCACTCGGGCAGCCCGAGCGCGGCCGCCACGGCGATCGCCGAGGCGTCCGAGCCGCCGCGGCCCAGCGTGGTGACGTCTCCGTCGTCGGTGACGCCCTGGTAGCCGGTGACCAGGACGATCAGCCCCTGTTCCAGGGCCGCCACGATCCGGCCGGGGTCGATGGACTGCATACGGGCGTTGCCGTGCGCGGTGTCGGTCAGCACTCCGGCCTGGCGGCCGTTGAGGGAGACGGCGCGCTCGCCGAGCTCGTGCACGGCGATCGCGGCGAGTGCGCACGACATGGATTCGCCGACCGCGAGGAGAGCGTCCAGCTCCCTGGCGTCGGGTTGTGCCGTGAGGACGTTCGCCATTTCCAGCAGGTCGTCGGTGGTGTCCGACATCGCGGACAGGACCGCGACGACGTCCGCCCCCGCGCGCCTGGCCTCGACCAGCCGCTGGGCGACCCGGCGCAGCCGGTCCATGTCGCCCACCGAGGAGCCGCCGAACTTCCATACCACCGGACGCAGCGCGCGTCCGGTCGGGCGTGTTGCGGACACAGGTCCCCCCGTCCTCTAGCGCGCGGCCGACTGGTCGCCGACCAGTCGGACCCAGCTCGCGAAGAACGCCAGGCTGTGGCTGCGCCACAGCCGCAGCGGCTGGTCGAGGTCCACGCCGACCGGTGCCTTGACCCCGGCCACCTGCTGGTCGACGTCCCTGCGGTACTCCTCCGCCAGGCGCGAGCCGTAGTACTCGGGGTGGCCGGTGTGCATCAGCACGGAGTGGTCGTAGGACTCGGCGATCACCGTGCCCGCGCCGTCGGCCCGGGCCAGGGCGCGGACCGTGGTGCTGGCGTCCAGTGCCTTGTCGTCGAAGCCGGCGAAGCGGCTGTGCGTCGACCAGAAGCGGTCGTCGAGCGACGAGGCGATGGGGCCGTCCTGCGCCAGCAGCTCGGTCTCGTACATGCCGGAGACCTTGGCGCTGTAGATGTCCTTGGGCAGACCGTAGACCAGGTGGCCCACGCCCATCGCGCCCCAGCACAGGCCCAGCAGCGGCGAGCCCTGCGCGTGGACGTCCTGAACCATGTCGTTCAGCTCGTCCATGAAGCGCACCTCCTCGAAGGGGAGGTGTTCCACCGCCGCGCCGCTGACGATCAGGCCGTCCAGCGGTGCGTCCGCGGTGGCCTCCTTGTAGGTGCGGTAGGTCGCGGCGATGCGGGCGGGGTCGTCCAGGTTGTAGCGGCGGGAGGAGATCTTTATCCACTGCAGTTCGAACGGTCCCGACAGGGCCAGCTGCGGCAGCAGCCAGTTCTCGTACTGTTCCGCGTTCGGCATCAGGTTGACGATGCCGATCCGCGGCGGACGGCCGGTTCCTCCGGACACGAGGGTGCTCATCGGCCCGCCTCCGCGGTGAGTTCCGCCTCCAGCGCGGCGAGCGAGTCGCGCAGGATCGCCACGGCGTCGTCGGCGATCTCATGGGTGATGTTCAGCGCCGGCAGCAGTCGCACGACGCTGTCGCCACGGCCACCGAGCTCGACGATCAGTCCGCGGCTCAGCGCCTCCTGCTGGAACCGGGCCGCGACCTTGGTCGCGTCGACGGTCGCGGTGCCGGCCATCTCCATGCCGAGCATCAGGCCCAGGCCGCGCACGTCGGAGACGAGCGGGCTGTCGCCGAGCCGCTTCAGCTCGCCGAGCAGGTGCTCGCCGATGACGCGGACGTGCGGGAGCAGTTCCTCGCGCTCGACGACGTCCAGGAAGGCGTTGGCGCTGGCGAAGGCGAGGTTGTTGCCGCGGAAGGTGCCGATGTGGCTGCCCGGCGACCAGGTGTCCAGGTGCTTGCGGTAGAGGATGGCGGCGACCGGCAGCCCCATGCCCGACAGGCCCTTGGAGGCCACGACGACGTCCGGGGTGATGTCGTACTGCTCGAAGGCGAACCAGGTGCCGGTGCGGCCGCAGCCGGTCTGGACCTCGTCCACGATCAGCGGGATGCCGAGCTCGCGCGCGGTGTCCGCGACCCGGTGGACGAACTCGCGGCGGGCCGGGATGGCCCCGCCCTCGCCCTGGACCAGCTCCATGATGATCGCGGCCGGCAGCTGCACCCCGCCGTGGGTGTCGGTCAGCGTGTTGACCAGGACCTCGGCGCAGTTGGTGGTGCAGGTCCCCGGGGCGAGGCCGATCGGGCAGCGGTGGCAGTAGGAGTACGGCGTGAAGTGGATGCCCGGCAGCAGGTTGTGCAGACCGGTCTTCGGCGCGTGCTCGGAGGTGAGGGACATGGCCCCCTGGGTGGAGCCGTGGTAGGCGCCCTGGAAGACGACGACCTGGCCGCGGCCGGTCGCCTTCTTGCACAGCTTGATCGCGGCCTCGACGGCGTCGGAGCCGGTGGGGCCGCAGAAGTGCATCTTGACGTCGTCGCGCATGTGCTCGGGCAGCATCGCGATCTGACGGCGCTTGAACTCGTCGCGCACCGGCGTCGGGAAGTCGAGGCCGTGCGTCAGCTTCGGCAGCTGCTCCGTCACGGCGGCGACCAGCTCGGGATGGTTGTGGCCCAGGGCGAGGACGCCCGCGCCCGAGAGGAAGTCGATGTACCGGCGGCCGTCGAGGTCGGTGATGTACGAACCGGACGCCTCGGCGATCGCGACCGGGATCCGGCGCGGGTAGGTTCGGGCGTTGGACTCGGTGGCGGCCTGGCTGTCGAGCAGCAAGCGCCCGTTGGGACCGGGCTGGGCGAGGTCGACCACCGGTTTCGGGGAGGTCGCATCAAGGGTCTGCATGATCGTCTCTCTCAGATCTCGGAGCCGGCCGCCTGGGCGGCGACGAGGTCGGCAGCTCCCTGCTCGGCGACCAGGCGCCGCTCAAGGCTTTCGACGATGGCCTGGGAGCGCAGCGCCAGCAGGCTGAAGGAGCCCGCGTCGCCGAGCCCGTGCGTCGACTCGCACAGCCCGTTGACGAAGATCGGCGGCACCTCGCGCTCGAAGGCCGGGTGCGGGACCACGCCGTAGTCGTAGCCGACGGACAGCGGCTGGTCGTCGGTCACGCCGAGCACGTCCGCCAGGTCCCTGAGCAGCGGCGGGAGCTGCTCGGTGCGGCCGGTGATGCCCAGGTCCAGGTAGCCGGTGGCCAGGACCACCCGGTCGGCGTGGATCCGCTCGCGCTCACCGGTGATGTGCTCGGTGACGTCCAGCGCCACGCCCTCGGCGGTGCGCTCCACGGACTCGATGCGGCGGTTGGTTGCCAGCCGTATCCGCTCGCGCCCGTCGAGCTCGTCCTCGTACATGCGCATGTACAGGGCGCTGACCACGTCCGCGTCGGCTGCGGAGTAGTTGGTGGGCCGCAGCTGGTCGCGCAGCCGCTTCTTGCCCTCCTCCGTGGCGTGGAAGTAGTACTCGACGAACTCCGGGAAGTAGACCTCCTCGGAGAACGGGCTGGTGTCCTTGAGCCGGTAGCCGAAGCCGGTCATCACGTTCACGATGCGGGCGGCCGGGAAGCGCCCGATCAGGTCGAGCACCACCTCGACCGCGCTCTGGCTGGCGCCGACCACGGCGAGGGTGCCGTCGAAGTCCCGCTCCAGGTCCGCGATGTTGGGCAGGAACTGGGAGGTGTGGAAGAGGTGCGGGGCCGGCACGTCGCCGAAGACGGCGGGAACGTTCGGGGTGCGGCCCGGGGCCACCACGACGGAACGCCCGTGGTAGGTCGTGCCGTCGGCGACGGTGACCTCGACCAGGGGGCCGTCGACGGAAGCCGCCATCTTGATGCCGGTGACCTCGCGGCCGTAGTCCACGTCGGCCTGAACGGTCTCGGCGACCCACTGGACGTAGCGCGCGTATTCCTTGCGCAGCGGATAGTGGGAGGGCAGGTTGAGGTGTTTGAAGAGACGGCCCTGCTCGTGCAGGAAGTTGGTGAAGGTGTAGCGGCTGCGCGGGTTGCGCGGCGTCACCAGGTCACGCAGCGGATTGTTCTGGATGTCCGAGCCGTCCAGGAGCATGGCGCGCTGCCAGTAGGGGCCGGGCTCGCGTTCCAGGAACTTCACCCGGGCCTGCGGCCACAGCTCCTCGAACGCGACGGCGACGGCGACGTTCGCGGGTCCGTATCCCACACAGAGGACGTCATATGCATCGTGCACGCTGAATCTCCAAAGTTGAGTTGCACAGGCCTGCCGACGGCATGCCGGCTGATTCACGGACGGGAGACCGCCTGCACATCCGCGCAAGCGCCGTCGGAGTACGGCCCGGCCGCATGACGGCCGGCGAAGAACGCGCCGTCGCTGAGGGGTCCCGCTGCGTGCGGGACCGCCCACTGCGCGGCGTCCGGGCCGGTGGGGTCGCTTGCCGACGCGGGGCCGGCGGTGTCTCCGGCCGATTGATCGGTGTCCGCATTTCTGGTCATTTGAACTGCAGCTTCCGTCGCCGTCCGAGATGTAACGAGCTTTTCACTGACCGCTACCGGTTGCCTTCCGCCAGGCTTCCGACCGTGCGGTATCGTCCAGAGCCGCAGGTCATCAGGTGGGGGTGGGAGTCCTGTATCCGCATGAGGCGGACAGGATCAGAAGGGGGCTGCGTGGCATTCGAGTTCCGTGTTCTCGGGCCGATCACGGCATGGCGCGACGGACTCGCAGTCAGGCTCAACGGGCGCAAGACGAGATCGGTGCTGGCAGCGCTGCTGCTCCGCTCCGAGCACGTCGTCCCGGTGGAACGACTCATCGCGATCCTGTGGGGGGAATCGCCGCCGCCGACCGCCGTGGCCCAGATCCAGAAGTGCGTGTCCCAGCTGCGGGGCGAGTTCGGGCCAGAGTTGATCATTCGCTCGGGCAACGGCTACCGCCTCCAGCTCGGTGAGCACCGGTTCGACCTGAGGGCCTTCGACCAAGCCGTCGCGGACGCGAGGGCAGCGCTCGGGCAGGACCGCCGACTCGACGCGGTGGAGGCGTTCTGCGCCGGTCTCGCCCAGTGGCGGGGGGAGCCACTGGCCGACGGTACGGAGGAGCTGATCCGGACCGAGTCGCCGGCGCTCGAGGAGCGCCGGATCGGCGTCGTCATGGAGCGCATCGAGGCGGAGCTCGCCCTGGGCCGCCACGGCGAACTCGTCAGCGAGCTGAAGGCGCTCGTCGGTGAGCAGCCGCTGCGGGAACGGCTGCGCGGTCAGCTGATGCTGGCCCTCTACCGCTGCGGCCGGGTGGCCGACGCACTGGCGGTCTACCAGGCCGGGCGCACCCTGATCGCCGAGGAGCTCGGTCTGGAACCGGGGGGCGAGCTCCAACGGCTCCACGAGGCGATCCTGGTGGGCGGCCCCGGCCTCGACCTGCCCCGCAAGGCCCCTGCCGCCGAGGAGGCACCCGAGCGGGTCTGGTCTCCCATCGCCCAGGTGGTGCCCGCCCAGCTTCCGCCTTCGATAGCCGACTTCACGGGGCGTGCCGAGCAGGTCGGCCGCATCCGCGAGACGCTGACGACGGGCGACAAGGAATCACTGGCGCTCGTCGCCCTTTCGGGCAAGGGCGGCGTCGGCAAATCCACCCTCGCGGTGCAGGCCGCGCGCCGAGTGGCCGAGCAGTTCCCCGACGGTCAGCTGTACATACGCCTGCGCACAGCCGACGCCCGGCCGCTGGATCCCCTGGTGGCGCTCAAACGCTTCCTGCGCGCGCTCGGTGTCGGGGAGGAGGGCATCCCGGACGACCTGGAGGAGTGCAGCGAGCTCTTCCGCAGCCGGACCGCCTCGTCCCGGATGCTCATCCTGCTCGACGACGCCGTCAGCGAGGCGCAGGTGAGACCGCTGCTCCCCGGCTCGCCCAGCTGCGTCGTGCTGATCACCAGCCGGCCCCGGCTCGCCGGACTGGAATCCGCCACCCACGTCGACCTCGACGTGTTCAACGCGGAGGAGTCCGGGGCCCTGATCGAACGGATCGCCGGACGCCGCCTCGTCGGCGACGAGGCCACTGCGGCGGAGGTCGCCCGGCTGTGCGGCTACCTTCCGCTGGCCGTCCGGATCGCGGCCGCGCGGCTCGCCCAGCACTCCCAGGGCGGCATCACCCGGTTCGCCCGCCGCCTCGCCGACGAGCGGCGGCGACTGGACGTGCTGGTCTCCGGCGACCTCGAGGTGCGGGCGACGCTCGCGACCGGCTACCAGGAGCTGGAGCCGCGCGAGCGTGAGGCGTTCTGCCTGCTGGGGCTGATCGACACACCGGACTTCGCTTCCTGGTTACTCGCCCCGCTGCTGCGCATCACCATCGACGAGGCCGAGGACCTGATCGAGGAACTCGTCAGCACCCAGCTCCTCGACGTCGTCGGATGCGACGCCGCCGGTCAGACCCGCTACCGGTACCACAACCTGGTCCGCCTCTACGCCAAGGAGCGCGCCCAGGCCGAGTACTCGCCCGCGCAGTGCCGGGAAGCGCTCTCCAGGGTGCTGGACGGGTGGCTCACCCTGTCCACCACGGCCGCGCAGCGCATCACCGGTGCGCGGTCCCGGCAGTGGCCGGCGGCGGAGCAGGGTGCCACGCACCGCTACGACGGTTTCGACCGCTCCGACGTCGACTACATCGTCGAGGACCCCTACCTCTGGTTCGAGGCCGAGCGCCCGGCACTGGCGTCCGCGGTCGCGATGGCCTGCTCGAACGGATTCGGCCGGATCGCCTGGGAACTGGCGGACAGCACCACCGACTTCCTGGAGCTGCGACACCTCTACGATGACTGGGAGGCCAGCCACCGGCTCGCCCTGGCAGCGGCCGAAGCCGACGCCGACACCGTCGGTGTCGGCGTCATGTCCCTGCGGCTGGCCGCCCTGCGGTGCATCCGCCGGGACCCGGAGGCCGGCCTGGAACTCGCGGACCGGGCGGGCGCCGTCTTCGAGGAGCTGGGCCTCGGCGCCCTGGAGAGCGAGTGCCGGGTGATCCGTGCCGGGGCGCTGCGCGCGCTCGGCCGGCTGGGGCCGGCCCTCACCGAGGTGACCCGGGCCGCCGAGTCCGCACTGGCCTCCTCCAGTGGGCTCGCGCAGGTGCTGGCCGCCCGCGAGCTGGGCACGATCCGTTACGAGCAGAGGCGCTGGGAGCTGTCGTCGGCCGCCTTCCAGGAGGCGGTCCGGCTCAGCAGGCTGACCGGCAACCGGCGTGAGGAAGCCCTCGCGCTGCGGCACTGGGCCGTCGTACTGCGCCACCGCGGGGAGCTCCAGGAGGCGCGGGAGAAGGCGGAGACGGCCCTCGCGGCGTTCCACGAGCTGGGGGACCGCCCCTACGAGGCGTTCAGCGGACTCACCCTCGGCCTGAGCCTGCTGGAGCTGCGCGACCCGTCCGCCCGGCGGTTCATCGAGGAGGGACACGCCGTCCTGCGGGACATGAACCTGGAGTTCGGCATGGGCGAGCTCTTCTACGTGCTCGCCTCCCTCGAACTCGCCGACGGCGACATCGACCGGGCCGTCGACCGGCTGGCCCAGTCCATCCGGTGGCTGGGCACGGAGCCCGTCCACCACGTGCTGCTCTCCGCCGTCGAGTTGCTCTGCCGGGCACTGGATGCCGGGGACCCGGCGGCGGGCCGGGTCCTGCGCACGGAACTCGCCGAACTGTCCGCCTGCGTCGGCACACGGGCACCCGCCCACCGCCTCGATTCGATCCTCGCCCAGGTTGCACGCAGAGTGACCGGAAGGAATCCGGTAGTGACTCTGCCTAGAGTTCCGGTTCTGCAACCGCTCCACTGACCACGGAAACGGACGGCGATCATCGTGAAGAAGACCACCATCCACGTCGACCCACGCGAGATGGCGGAAAGCAGGAGATCGGGCACGGACGTCATCGGCGTGCGCAGGACTCTTGCGGCGGAAGGACTCTGAGACCGACCGGAGGGCTGCTCGGCACATGCGTGTGACTCTGGTGAACATGCCGTGGGCTTCCTTGGACACGCCGTCCCTCGCGCTGGGGATCCTGCATTCCGTCGGCCGCTCGCACCGGGCGGACGTGGAGACGGTGAACGCCAACCTGGACTTCTACGACTGGGCGGCGGAAGCGATCGGACTGAGGGTCGAGGACTACGAGTTCTTCGCCAGTCACGCGTACTTCGAAGGCTACGGGGACTGGGTGTTCTCCAGTGCCCTCCACGGAGTACCGGCGTGGCGGGTCTGTGAGTTCGAGGACCGGATGGCGTCGGGCCTCAGCCCGCACCTGCGGGCCGTGTGCCTGGCCCTGCACGAGGCGTCCGCGCGGTTCGTCGAGGAACTGGCCGTGAAGATCGCCGACACCCGTCCGGACCTGGTGGGATTCACCACCACGTTCCAGCAGAACACCGCCGCCCTGGCCACGGCCGCGGCGGTCAAAAGGCTGTCGCCGGGGACCGCCACGGTCCTCGGCGGCGCCAACTGCGACGGACCGCAGGGGGAGGCGCTGCACCGCAACTTCCCCGCCGTCGACTACGTCGTGCGCGGCGAGGCCGAGCGGGCGTTTCCCATGCTGCTCGAAGCGGTCCGCGGGGAGGTGGAGCCGGGGACGATCCCGGGACTGTGCTGGCGCGGGGACGACGGCACGCACCGGGCGAACGCGATGGCCCGGTTCCCCCTGCCGCCCGGAGAGTTGAAGCAGCCGGACTACCGGCCCTACTTCACCCGGGTGCAGGAATCGGCGGCCCGCTCCAGGATCGAGCCGAAGCTGGTGCTGGAGGGCTCGCGCGGGTGTTGGTGGGGCGAGAAGCACCACTGCACGTTCTGCGGGCTCAACGGATCGTCGATGGCCTTCCGCAGCAAGGCCCCCGAGACGTTCGTGAACGAGATCGTGGAACAGGCCCGGCTGCACCAGGTGCTCGACGTCCTCGTCGTGGACAACATCCTCGACATGGGGTACCTGCGCAGCGTGATGCCCGCTCTGATCGAGACGGGCCACGACCTCCGCTTCCACTACGAGATCAAGTCGAACCTCCGCTACCGCCATCTGCAGACGCTCGCCGACGCCGGCCTCGTACAGGTCCAGCCCGGGATCGAGAGCCTCAGCAGCCGGGTCCTGCGCCTGATGGACAAGGGCGTCACCGGCTGCCAGAACGTGCGCCACCTGCGGGACGCCCAGTCCGCCGGCCTCTGGGCCACGTGGAACTACCTCTACGGCTTCCCCGGCGAGAAGGAGAGCGACTACACCGAGGTGATCAGGCAGTTCCCCGCCCTCACCCACCTCACCCCGCCCGACGGTGTCACCCGCATCGAGATCGAGCGGTTCAGCCCCTATTTCGACCGTCCGGAACTCGGCTTCTCGCCGCTGCGGCCCGCTTCGCACTACGCCGTGGTGTACGACCTGCCGGAGGCGGAGCTGTACGACCTGGCCTACCTCTTCGACGCCCCGCACGCCGGCATCGGCGAAACCCTCGCGAAGCGGCTCGACGCCGCCGTCGAGCGGTGGCGCGACCAGCACCTGCACAGCAGCCTCACCCGCTACGACATCGGATCGCGAATCGTCCTGACCAACCGGCGGGAAGGCTTCGACTGGACGACGAGGAGCATCACGGACCCGGTCGAGGTGTCCGCGTTCCGGCTCCTGGAGGACCCGCGGAGCGTCCAGTCGCTGACCCACCGGCTCAGCGCCAGGTTCCCCACCAGCGTCTCCCCGGCCCGCGTCGCCGAACTGCTCGCGCAGTGGAGCCAGGACGGGCTTCTCTACGAGGACGCCGACCGGTACGTCCACGTCGTGCCGCTGGGCACCAACGCGGAGCTGACCCGGCTCGGCGGCTCGGCCCCGGACCTGACCCGGGACTTCGCACGGGCCCCGGGCCCCGGCTTTGAGGACCCCCTGTGATGACTGCCCGCAAGCCGGTGATCGACCTCTGGCGTGACTACCGGGACCACGCGCGGACGCTCCCGGGCATGCACCTCGGCAGCGTCGCCGTCTCCGACGCCTCCGCGGACGCGGCGCGCACCGCCCGAGAGCTGTACCGGACGGGCGTGCGCAGGGCCGAGTTCAGCACTCTCGTGGACCTGTCCGCCGCGGCCGAGCCTATCTGCGCCGTACGGGTCCTGGACCTGGTCCGGGAGCTGACCGCCTGGGGCGTCGTCGTCGACTGGCGCGTGCGGCTGCCCGATGCGGGGACGTGCGCGGGCGGCCCGTCGGCGTCCACGCTCAGCCACCTCTACCCGCCGTCCCGGATCGAGGGACCGGCCGGCGCGGCGGAACTGCGATCGACCTGGGCCGAGGGCTTCTTCCTGGGCAAGTGCGTCGTCCGCCACGGACCCGGCTTCCTGGAGATCCGCGACCACCGGCCCGGTGTGCTGAACAGGATCGTGATCGACGAGCCGGAGTACCTCGCCGCGGTGGAGGCGGTTCGGGCGGACCCGTCGGCCGACGGCGTCAGCCCCTCCGTCCGCGGCGATCTCGCGGCGGAGTCCCTCCTGCTCGCCGTCGGCGACCTCTGGTGGTGGGCGCCCCACCGCCCCCACCGATGGCCGCAGCCGCCCTTCCGGGTGTGACCCCGGCGGGACGGCCGGCGCTCGCGGCCCCCCAACGCTCAGAACACGGGCAGGGCGCCGAGCGTCGTGCCGTCCAGGAGGAACACGCGGTTCGCGTCTGCCGTGATCCAGTAGCGGGTCGGGTTCTTGATGATGCGGAAGACCCAGGGCGTCCGGTTCTCGGACGAGAGGTCGACGACGTTGATGCCCGCCTCCGTCCTGTTGACGGTGACCGACCACATGCCGTTGCCCTGCACGACGAGCGGGCTGGGCGGGTCGCACTCGAGGAGACCTCCGTAGTTCCAGTCCGTTCCCCGGCCGGTCCGGAGGTCCAGGCGGAGGGGGAGCGTCAGAACCGTCGCGTACACGTGGTCGCCGTGGATGGTCGGAGGGCCCCAGAAGACCGGGGTGCCGTTCGGCGGCTTGGGGTTCTCGGCCGTCCAGAGCTCCTTGCCGTCGACGACGTCGACGACGGTGAGGTTCTTGCCGGTCACGCACAGGGTGCGGCCCGACACGGCGACCTTGGCCCGGCCGTCGTCGGACTGCTTGCGTCGGTCCCACACGGTGCGGCCGTCGGCCGTGTCGAGGGCGACGACGGTACCGTCCGCCGCCGTGACGACGAGCCGGCCCTGGGCCGCCAGGCCGCGGGAGGCGGCCTCCTTGCCGAGGTCCGCGTCGACGCCGACGGTCCAGCGGACCTTGGCATCGGACCGGCCGATGCTGCGCACCCGGCCCCGGTCGGTGATCACATAGACGGCCTCGTCGTCCGCAGCCAGGAGGGAGGCCGCCTCGGCGGGGGCCGTCCACTTCGGCTCGCCGGTCGAGGCGACGAAGGTCACGAGGGTGCCGTCGCGGTCGGCTGCCGCCACCAGCCGGTCGGACAGGGACAGGTAGCGTTTGGCGGCCACGACCTTCCCGGCCGACCACCGGGGGGTGCCGTCGACGACGCTGCGCGCGGCGATGCCGCCCTTCGGCGCTCCGACGATGACGACGTCCCGTACGGGGAGGGGAGCGGGCGTGTCCTCCGCGACGGCCGAGGAGACGCTCCACAGCGGCCCGGGTGTCTCGCCGAGAACGTAGTCGCCCTTCTTCGCGTCCAGGACCTTGGCCGTCGGGGTCCGTACCGCGGGCGGGATGTCGAAGGGGCCGGAACGGTTCGCCACGATCCACCACGCCGCGGTGCCGCCGCCGGCCGCCAGCACGGATCCGCCGACGGCAAGGCCCGTCAGCAGGCGCCGACGCGAGACGGAGCGCGGCGCGCTCCCGCCCGGCACGGTGGTCAGCCGGTGGAGGCTGTGCTCCCTGGTCGTGATGTCCTGCGCGATCGCTCCCCGCCGCCAGGCCCGTTCGGCGCCCCGGGGCGGGGCGGACGACCGGGCGATCAGGTCCGGCAGGGGCCGCGACGCCGGGTCCCTGGCCAGGAGCGGGGCGATCAGCGGGCGGAGGGCCGGCGGCACGCGGTCCAGGCGCGGCTCGCCGTGCACGACCTCGTACTGCACGGCCGCGACGTGCGATCCCTCGTACGCATGGGCCCCGCTCGCCGCGAACACCAGGACGGCCCCCAGGGAGAAGACGTCGGCCGGCGGACCGACCCGCTGCCCGAGGACCTGCTCGGGCGCGCCGTACCCCGGGGTGACCGGGACCTGGCCCGTGGCGGTGAGGGTGAGGCCGTGTTCGGGGCGGGCGATGCCGAAGTCGATGACGCGGGGGCCGGTCGCGGTGAGCACGATGTTGTTGGGCTTCAGGTCCCGGTGGACGAGGCCGACGGCGTGGATGTCGTGCAGCGCGCCGGCGAGCGCGGCCGCCAGGGCCCGTACGGTCGGCTCGTCCAGCGGGCCGTGGGAGCGCACCGCCTCGGCGAGCGTGGGCCCGGTCAGGAACTCGGTGGCGATCCACGGGCGTCCGCCCTCCGTGCGGGTGTCCAGGACGCGGGCCACGGACCCGCTCTCGACGGCCCGGGCCATCCGGGCCTCGCGGACGAACCGCTGGGTGAGGTTCGGGTCGTGCGCCAGGTGGGGGTGCAGCACCTTCACCGCGGCCGCGTGCCCTTCGCCGTCCTGACCGACGTAGACCTTGCCCATGCCGCCTTCGCCGAGGACGGCGAGGATGCGGTAGGGGCCCAGCCGCAGCGGGTCTCCGGATTCCAGGGGCTTCATCGTGTGGGCTTTCCGTGAGCTCAGGACAGGGGGTACGCGGCGACGTATTCGCCGCCGATGGCGATGAGCCGCTTGGCGGCCGGGTCGGCGAAGTACCGTGCCCTGGCGGCCTTGAAGGGACGGCTGACGGCGCCGGTCCGGATGTCGGCGGCCATGAGGGCGGCGGAGGCCGCGGAGTAGGCGTACACGTACGAGATCCCTACCGCGGGCGGGGTGGCCAGGTCCTCGGCGGTGACCGTGCGGGTCTTCTCCGCCCACCGCAGAACGCCGGTCGTGGCGTCGAGCGCGACCATGCCGCGGTTCTCCTCGACCGCGTACACCACGCCGTCCTTGACGGCCGGCGGGCCGAACCGTGCCGTCGGGGTCGCGCCCGCGAAACGCCAGGCCGCCTTGCCGTCGGTGAGGCGGAGCGCGGCCAGTTCCCCGGACGCCGGGTAGACGTGCCGGTCGTCCACGGCCAGGTGGGCCCGGTTCAGGACCGGCTGCGGGCTCTGGAGCGGCTTGTCCCACAGCGCCCTGCCCGTCAGGGCGTCGTGCACGACGAGGCGCGGCTCGCGCTCTGCGGACTGCTGGACGAGGGCCAGGTGCCCGCCCACGGCCCGGGCGGACAGGAAGTGCAGGTGGGGGGAGCCTTCGGGGCGGGCGGGCAGCGGGACCTCCCAGACCTTGCCGCCGGAACGGGCGTCGATCTTCAGCAGGAACCACGTCTGGTCCTTGCCGAAGCCGTCGCGGTTGTGGCTGCCGCGGCCTCCCACCAGGTAGACGGCATCGGTGCTCGCGCAGAGCACCTGTGTTCCGTAGAGGATCGCCCGCAGGTCCTTGAGCACGCTGAAGGGGGCGTTGAGCTTCCCGGTGGCCGTGTCGACCGTGGAGACGCGGAGCGGGTCGGCCTCGTCGAGGGTGTAGTCGGCGGCGTAGACCTTCGTCCCGTCGGTGCCGGTGCGACGCATGAAGTAGACGCCGGGATCGGTCCACTTGGCCGCTCCCGTCGCGGGATCGAGGCCCTTGACGCCGTACTCGCCGACGACGAGGAGCCCGTCCAGGGTGAGCGGGGCGGGCGGGATGAGCGGGTCGGCGTAGCTCACGGGCTCCTGCCAGAGGAGGTCCCACGCGGGGCCCGTGGCGGGGGCCGCAGCCGGCTTCGGAGCGGTGGCGCCCGCACGGTCGAACCAGGCCCAGGCGCCGCCTCCGACCGTGGCCGCCCCGAGCACGGAGCCCCCGCCGAGGACCAGGAGCCGGCGGCGGGACAGGACGGACGGGGACGGTGACGGCGGCTGAGCGCTGCTCGGGTGGGTCGCGGCGAGGCCGTGTCCCGGTGGGGGCGGCAGGCGGTGGGGCGCGTCGTTCCAGACGCCGCCGGCGCGGCGGGCGATCTCCGTGAGCAGCGCTTCGGGGAGCCGCTCGGCGAAGCCGCCCTCCCCGGTGCGCAGCCGGGCGGCGAGCTCCTCGGTGGTGGGCCGGTCGGCCGGGTCCTTGGCGAGGCAGTGCGCCAGGACGGGTAGCAGGGCCGGCGGAACGCCGGTGAGGTCGGGGTCGGCGTAGCGGACGCGGTAGACGAGGTCGGCGTGGGCTCCGGTGCCGAAGGGGCCGTGGCCGGTCGCCGCGTAGGTGAGGACGCCGGCGAGGGCGAAGACGTCACCGGCGGATGTGTGTTCCTGGCCGGTCGCCTGCTCAGGGGACATGAAGGCGGGCGTGCCCGCGGCGGTGCCGGTCCGCGTGAGGTGGTCGTCGCCGAGGGCGCGGGCGATGCCGAAGTCGATGACCTTGGGGCCCTCGGCCGTGATCATGATGTTGGAGGGCTTCAGGTCGCGGTGGACGACGTCCGAGGCGTGGAGCTGCGCCAGGGCCGCGCACAGGGCGGCTCCCAGGGCGCGCAGCGCAGGCTCGGGCAGGGGTCCTGCCAGGGATATGGCCTCGTCGAGGGGCGGGCCGAGGACGTACTCGGTGGCCAGCCAGGGGGTGTCGGCGAGCGGGTCGGCGTCGAAGACCCGGGCGCCGTGGACGGGGCCCATGACGCGGGCCGCGTCCGCCTCGAGGCGGAAGCGGGTGCGGGCGGCGGGATCGGTGGCGGTGCGGGCGTGCATCGTCTTCAGCGCCACCGTCCGGCCGGTGGCCGAGCGGGCGAGGTAGACGGTGCCCATGCCGCCGCTGCCCAGGCGGGCGATCAGGCGGTGGCCGCCCAGCGCGTGCGGGTCGTCGTGTGCGAGGGGGAAGAGCATCAGCGGTCGATCCGGTGAGCAGGAACGGGGAGTTCGGTCGCGAGGACCCGTGCCGACTGGCGTGCGAGAGCGACGACGACGCCTGCCGGGAGCGGGCTCGGGAGCGGGCTCGGGGTCGCGGTCGGGGTCGTGGCCGGGGTCGTGGTGTCCAGGACGGTCGCCTCGTGCGCTGTTTTCGCGCCCGCGGGCGACTCCAGGACGCCGAGCAGCTCGTACGCCTGCGGCCGCCGCGCGGGGTCGCGGGAGAGGCAGTCCGTGACCGGTTCGCGCAGGAAGTCGGGCAGTTCGTCGCGTTCGGGGACGGTGTGGCCGGTGGCGGCGTAGGCGAGTACCGCCCCCAGCGCGTACACGTCGCCCGGGGGGCGGGGCCGGCCCCCGGCCGCCTGCTCCGGGGCGAGACTGCCGGAGTCGAGCCCCGGCAGGCCGCTGCGCCGCCGGCCGTCGGGAGCCGCGGCCCGCACCGCGCCGGAGCAGCTCAGGCGGGGGCCGTCGGCGGTGAGCAGTACGGCGGCGGGGGACAGGCCCGCGTGCGTGACGCCCTGCGCGTGGGCGGTGGCCAGCGTCCGGGCGAGGGCCGCGCCGAGGGCCCGTACGACCGGGTCGGGCAGGGGCCCGCCATGGGCGCGCAGGGCGGCGGGCAGGGGGAGGGCGGGCTCGTACGGGGCCGTGCACCAGGGCAGTTCCGCGCCGCCGCCGACCTCGCCGACCGGCAGGAAGCCCGGTACGGAGAGCCGGCGGGCGCCTTCCGCCTCGATGGCCCAGCGGGTCGGATCGGTGTCGGGGCGGGGGAGCCGGGCGAGGAACGTGCGGTCGCCGTCGGCGCTCCGGACGACGAAGCGCCGTTCGGCGGCGGTGTGTTCGGGCTCGTCGTCGAGCCGGCCCAAGGTGATGAGGGGCCCGATCTCCGGAGGGTCGTCGTGGCGCAGCGGTTCCACCGGTGGATCTCCCCCTGTCTGTGTCGATCTACGGCCACCCTACGTGGGGAACTCGCCGCACCAGTTGCGGCCCAGGAGGGCAGCGGGCAGGTACTCGGACCCGACCTCGACCGGGATGCCCGCGTCGTGGGCGATGCAGGCCATGGCGAGCGGTGCGAGGGCGACGAGGCCCCTGGCGTCGTTGGCTCGGGCTCGCCTCGCTGCTCCAGTGATCCTTGTGCCACTGCAAGGCGGTGGCGAGGCCTGGTTGAAGCCGGACTGGTTGTTGCGGAGATCCGGTGGAGCATCTCCATCGGCGGGTACGCCGGCCGTCCGGCCGTATCGGGGTCGCGGGGCGACCTCCGGTGCGGTGCCGTCCACCGCCGCCACGAGCTTCCGGCTGAGCTCCGGACCACCGGTCCCACAGGTCCGAAGGGTGTCGGTCCAGGCGAAGACGTGGTCGTCGGCGCGACCGTTCTCCCCGGCACCCTCTTCCGCGTGCTCCGTGGGAAAAGGGTGGCGGATGACGGTGGAGCCCCCTGTGCCTTCCCTGACGTAACACGCCACTTGGCCCGCGGAGCACCGGCCCGTGGGGCGGGCCGGCTACGCGTCGAACTCGCCGCGCCAGGCGAAGTCGAGAAGGGCTTCGGGGAGATAGTCGGTCTGGATCTCGACCGGGATGCCGTTGGCCTTGGCCAGGCAGGCGATCGCCAGCGGGGCGATGGCCACGACGCCCAGGATGTTGTGCGCGCGGTCCTCGTCGGCGGTCCAGTACTCCTTGTGCCACCGGACGGCGTCGGCCAGGGCCTCGTTGAAGCCGGCGGCGTCGTTGCGCAGGTACCGGTAGAGCATCATGATCGGCGGGTACCGGAGCTTGCCCATCTCCTCCGCGTCGATGACGCGTGCCTGATCGGGAGCGCTCAGGTCCACGGCGCGCACCAAGTGCGTGCGCAGGTCGTCACGGCGGAGCCAGAAGCTCTGGAGGGTCTCCACCCAGGCGTAGGTGTATTCGTCCAGGGCTCCGCCGAAGTCGCGCAGCAGGGACACGGGCACCCGGGCCAGCATGTCGAGGCGGGCCGCTTCGCGGGTGATGACGGCGAGGTAGAAGGCGTCGAGCCAGGTGTCCGCGTTGAGGTAGGTCTGTGGTCCGGTGGTGGCGAGGTGGCGTTCCTCCTGCCGGATCTTGCAGGTGACCGTCTCCCGGTCGGGGTCGGCGGCGGCGAAGACGGCGGAGTGCACCTGCATGGCCAGCAGCCAGGACTCCCAGGTCTCCAGCATGACGGAACCGGGGTCCCCCACGGTGCGGACGAGAGCGACGTTCAGCGACTCCATGACGGCATCCGACCTGGAGTTGTGCGAGGTCTCGATCCCCTCCAGCGCTTCGGACAGCGACTCCTCCATGACGGGAACCACCGCCGCCATCTTGTCCTTCTGATAGTCCTGGCGAGGCACGATCACGGACGCTGTCTCCTTTGTCATATCTTGAAGAATTCGAGGACGGCCCCAGCGTACTTACCGCCGCCGTCGGTGGCCTTGACCATGGCGTACTCGAGGTTTCCGTTGTCCAGAGCCGTCTTGAGCTCCTTGGCGAGTTCGGCGTTCGTCCACACCTTGCCCGCGGCATCGGTCACTTCCAGGTCAGGCCGGCGCTTCATCTCGGCGATGATCGTCCGCAGGTAGGGCTCGGTTCCCTGCTTGACCATGAAGCCCTTGGCCGGACCGAAGCCCTTGCGCCACAGGAGACCGGACGAGGGCGCCTTCGCCTCGATGACCATCAGCTTGCCGTCCGGGCGGCGGTACAGCTGGTCGAACATGTTGGCGCCGTTGGGCGTCTTGGGCAGCGGCTGTTCCACCGAGCCGGGGAACTTCTCCGGGACCACGTGCTGCCGCGCCGCCTCCTCACCCAGGCGTTCCGAGAACGAGGTGTTGTTCGAGGTGCCCTCGCCCCACCGCTCGGTCATGCGCGTGTCGAAACGCTCCTGCGCTTTGGCCAGTTCGGCCAGCGTCTCGGCGGTGGGGGCGTTCTTGTGCGCACGCTCGGCGTTGGCGAGGTCAACCGAGACCTTGCGGTCCCGGGCGACGTCGTCGAGGTGGTCAATGGCGGGGTGGGTCTCGTCGCGGACGAACGGGTCCTTGCCGAACCTGGTCTCGGAGCCGGCGGACGGGAGGCTGTTCTTCGAGATCCAGGCCCCGTCGCTGTCCTTGGCGAGGATGGGCAGCTCGACCCCGTCGATCTTGGTCTGGATGCTGTGGCGGTGTCCGTCCACCCGGTAGTACTGCTCGAACCATGCCTTGTCGTCATTGGCCTTCTGCACGAACTCGTCCTGCTTGGCCTTGACCTGCTCCGGCGTCAGCTGCTGCCCGGCCACCGGGGGAGTCGGCTGGCCGTCCTGACCGCCCGCCGGGTTTGTCCCGTCGCCCGCGCCCCGGGCCGCGTCGTCGCCCAGGTTCGGGATGTCGTCGAAGCCGTTGGGGCCGCGGCCGCCCAGCGGATCGTGCGTGCCGCCGGTGCCGCCGGGGCCGTCGCCGTGGGCGGCTCCGGAGCCCGGGCCGTCCGCGTGGGTGCCGGCCGTGGACGGGGTGTCCGCGTGGGTGCCGCCGGTCGGGGACGGGGTGTCGCCGCCGCGGGACGGGGGGTTGAGGTCATTGCGCGGCATGTTGTCGGGGGCGTGGCCGCCCGGGGTGTGGTCGCCGCCGCGGCCGCCGACGCCCGCCAGCTCGTGCTCGGGGACCCGGACCGGGGTGGCGTCGACGCCGCGCGGGGTGTTGTCGATCGCGTGGATCGGGTCGGAGATGTCGGAGCCGAGGCGTATGGCGTCGTCGCCGCCGCGGCCGCCGACGCCGGCGAGTTCGAGTTCCGGGACCCTGACCGTGGCCGGGGTGTCGACCTTCGGCGTCTCGACGCGGGGGACGTTCGCGTTCGGCTCCTTCGGGGAGTCCTTGCCGGCCTGGGAGAGTGAGCCGTCCGCCTCGTAGATGTTGCCCTTGGGGTCCATGAACTGCGCCGGGCCGTCCACGGGGAGTTTGACCGTGCCCGGGGGGAACGTGGTGGTGCCCTCGGGCAGTTTGATGTTGCCGTCGGGGAGTTTCGTCGCGCCGTCCGGGACGGCCGTGCCCGACGGGAGGTGGATCGCGCCGTCGGGGAGGTGGACGGCTCCCTCGGGGAGGGCGATCGCGCCGTCGAGGTTGATGTTCGGGACCTGGACCTGGCCCATGCCCTTCAGGCCGGCCATCACGTCGCCGATCTTCGAGAAGCCCGCGCCCGCGCCCTTGAAGATGTACGTCATCGGGTCGATCGCGTGGCCCGCCTTGCCCGCGAAGGACAGGGTCTTCGCGACCGCGCCGGCCTTGCCCGCACCGGAGACGGCGCCGCCCGCGCCGCCGGTGAAGATCGTGGTCACGACGTTGAAGGTGACCGCGCCCGCCGCGCGGGACGGGTTGGAGCCCCACTGGTCCCATGCCAGGAGCGCCTTGCCGGTCTCCTTCATCGCCGTACGGGAGTCCCGCAGCCACGAGGGCAGCTTGTCGTCCGGCGCGGACAGGAACAGCGGCCCGACACCCGGGATCGACGAGATCGCAAGACCGGTGCCCAGCTTGGCCAGACCCGTCCAGGACTGCTTGAACACGTCCCAGCCCTGGAGGCCCACCAGGCCGCCCAGACCCTTGAGGGTGCCCCACACACCGTCGACGACGACGCCCTTGCCGAACTCCCAGGCGTGCTCCCACACCTGCCACGCCGGGATGGACTCCTCCACCGCGTCGCCCCAGGGCAGGGACTTCGACTGCTTCATCGCCTCGGCGTCGTAGCCGTACATGTCCTTGGCGTTGGAGCCGTCGTTCACCCGCAGCGGCTTGCCGCCGACCAGCGCGACGATCTTGGCGTGGGCGGCCCGTTCCACTTCCTGGAACTGGGCCCACACCTCGGCGATCTCGTTGCGGCGCTCGAGGTTCTCGTCGATCAGGTCGCCGTCTTCACGCCACTTGTCCTCCTTGGAGACCTTCGTGCGGAACGCGGCCGCCTCCGCCTTCAGGCTCTCCAGCTTCTTGACGATGGGCGCGGCGTCGCGCGAGTACGTGCCCAGCGCGCCGGCGATCGTGCACATGTCGGAGCTGAGCTTCAGGCCCAGGTCCGAGACGGGCTTCGTCGTCGCGAAGAGCTGGTCCGCCTCCGGTGCCTGGTAGAAGGCCTGGAGGCCGCCGAAGCTGGTGTGGACGTCCGAAGCCTTCGTCGACACGGTGGCACCGCCCGACGAGATCAGCTTCACCTTCTCGTCCAGCGTCGCCAGATTGCCCGTGAAGACCGGCACCTCAGCCGGATCGACCGGCGCGTCCCCGCTCACTTCTTGCCCCCGGTCTTCTCACGCAGGATGTCGAGGTTCACCGACCTGGCGGCGTCCTGGGCGGCCTTCGCCTGGTCCAGGTCGCCCTCCAGGTACTCGTTCGTCGCCGCGACCGCGCCGAGGATGCACGCCTCGATCCGCTCGGCCATCGACTTGAACTCCGGCTTGCGGGCGGTCAGGTACTCGCCCAGTGCGGCCGCGACCGGCCCCATCGCCTTCTGGCTGAGCGGCGGAGCACCCACGGGAACCGGCCCCTGCAGTTTCGTCTCCGCCTGCGAGCCGGGGACGGCCGTCCCCGCGGCCTGCGCCGCCTCCGACATGGCTGTGAGCAGCGCGTTCAACGCCTTCTCCAACTCGCCGGCGTTCCCGCCGACCGTCTTCAAATGGCCCTGCACACCTTGCGGCTTGATGTCCCACGACGTCATGGACGACCTACCCCCGTGTCCCCGACTTCCCTACCGACCCGCTGAAACGATTCCGCTCAGCCGATGTTGTCGACTGCGGCCTTCGCGCGCTGGAGCGTCTGGCGCGCCGTCGCGTCGTTCTTCTCCAGCGTCGTGTTCAGCAGCTGGATGATGTTCTTGACCTCCTGCGAGGCGTTCTTCCAGCGCAGTTCCTTGGCGTGGTAGTCGTCCGCCACGCCGTCCGCCGCGAAGTCCGACATCGCCGCGGCCACCTGCGCCTCACGCGCCGCGATGACCTGCTCCAGCTGGCCGATCACCGCCTTGATACCGCCCTGCGCCTCCGTCGAGGCGCCCACGTCGTACGCGCGACGGTCCGTCCCACCTGCACCCATGACAACCCACACTCCCCGTGAAGAAGAATCGGAAGAAGACCCGGTGAAGACCGGTACCCGGCCCGCCTAGCGGCCGCGGAAGCGGGCGGCGTCGAAGTTCGCCGAACCCTGCGTCTGCCGCGCGTTCTCGCCCTGCTCCTGGTCACCCGACCCGAACGCCTGCTCCATGCCCGACTGACCGCCCAGGATCGCCGCCAGCGAGGCGTTCAGCTCCTTCGCGATCCCGTCCGCACGCAGCTTGAACGAGTCGAACGCCACCTTGCCCTGCCCCTGGAACTTGCCCTCCAGCGGCTGCGCCGCGATCACCAGCTGCTTGACCAGCGCACCCAGGTCGGTGTTCGAGTTGCGCGAACCCGACATCAGGTTCGTCAGAACCTGGGTCCCCATGTCGAACTTCATCCCACACTCCCCCGCACTCTCGACAGCTCAAAAACCAGTCATCAGTATGACCGGTTCTATCAACATACATCGCAGCTGCAACTAGCAACGAGCCAGTTGTGACTTACTCATGACAAACCGCCAGGCATCTTCACGATCCCTTCAGATGCCTCGTCAGCCGCTCGAATTCCGCCCACCCCGTCAGGTCCGACGGATCCCCCGGCAGCGGGTAGTAGTAGCCCGGGCGCGACTTGGGCCCCAGCCGCACCGGCTGTTCGGCCAGCGGCGTGCGCCGGGCCCGGTCGTCGGGCATGCCGCGGACCTCCTCCGATCCCAGGACGAAGGCCAGCGGCACCCCCGGCCCCTCGAAGCGCGGCGGTACCAGCAGATCGCGGCGGGCTTTGCGGAGCTGTACGAGCATCGACTGCAGGCGGTGGCGGGTGACGAGGGCCTCCGCGACCCGGGTCAGGGCGTCCAGAGGCGGCTGCTCGCCCTCGCCGTAACCGAGCGCCATCGTCACGGTCTCCTCGACGCCCGCCTTCGTACGGCTGACCCGCACCGTCGCCAGACCGGGCCGCTCCGGGCTTCCCACCACCACGAACCAGGTCGGCTCGGGGGCCCGGGCGAACGCGACGTCGGTCAGCCGGCCCGGCGACCAGGGCAGGTTGGCGGGCTCGGCCGTGCCCCAGCCCGCCGGAGGGGCGCCCGTCAGCTCGCGCCACACCGTCTCCAGGGCCCCGCCGAGGACCAGCCGGTCGTCCGCGGGGTGGATGGTGCGGAAGGTGATGGCCAGCTGCCGCTGCGCCGTCTCCGCGACCTCCCGGTACGAGGCGGCCACCGCGGTCCGCGGGTCGTCCTCGGTGGCGTCCGGCGCGACGACCGTGGCGAACATGCCCTCCTGCCAGCGCAGCACCGCGCCCGAGAGGCCGTCGTAGTAGCCGTCCCGCTGGTCCTGCACGACCCACCGCGAGGGCCAGTCCGGCATGTTGGCCAGCACCGCCGGGGACAACACCGTCCCGGGCGGGGTCACGATCTGCAGGCCCCGCTCGGCCGCGGCGGCCGCCCGGAAGGCGTCGGACAGCCAGGCCGTCATCGCGACGACCGGGCGGTCCATGATGACCACGGCGACATTCCGGGTCAGCACGTCGACGGCGGGCTGCGCCGCCGCCGGCGTCGGCGCCACGCTGATCCCGTCGCTCTCCACCACCGCCACCGACCGCGCGGCCTCCGGGGGCCAGGCGCTCCCCGAGGCCAGCGAGGCCAGACGGGCCGCGAAGGTGCCCGCCAGGCGCTCGGCCTCGGGGACGCCGGTGGTGGCGCGGGCCTCGGTCCACCAGTAGGGCACCCGCGGCGGAGTGGCCCCGAGCAGCCGCTCCGCCTCCCCCTCGACCTGCACCAGCAAGGGCGCCTCGACCGAGACGAGCGGCCGCCCCTGCTCGTCGCAGAGCTGCACCACCGCCCCCTCGCCGGCCGTGTCCACCAGCTTGTCGGGGCCCCCGGAGAGCAGGCCGGCGAGCACCGTCCAGGGGGCGGGCATCTGCTGGGTCAGGGCGATGACGTCCTTGGTCATGTGGTCCGGCGGCCCTTCACTCGGCTGCGTACACGGTCTGGATCAGGCGGTTGGACTGGCCCCTGCGGACGAGGACGCCGCGGCCGGCCGGGTGCTGGGCGGCGTACACCCCGGGGAAGAGCTGGCCCTCGCTGCGGTCGCCGGCCATGACGACCGCCGAGGCCCCCGATTCGCGCAGGCCCTGCACCAGCGGCTCGTACATGCCGCGCGAAGCGCCCGCGACGCGGCGGGTCAGCACGAAGTGCAGGCCGATGTCCGCCGCCGACGGGATGTAGGGGACGAACGGGGCCAGCGGCGACTGTCCCGCGGTGGTCAGCACGTCGTAGTCGTCGACGAGGACCACGATCCGCGGGCCGCCGCCCCAGCTGCCCGGCTCCAGGTCCTCCAGCGGGGCGCTGTCGTCGGGCATCCGCCGCTCCAGCTCGGTGGCGATGCCGGCGGCCAGCCCGGCGCACATCTTGGCGTTGTAGGCGTAGCCGCCGTTGAACTCCTCCGGGACCACTCCGCGCAGGCTGCGCCGCGGGTCCATGATCGCGAAGACCAGCTCGTCCTCGCCGTAGCGTTCGATGAGGCCGCCGGCGATGGTCTTGAGCAGGTTCGTCTTGCCGCACTCGCTGTCGCCCATCACCAGCAGGTGCTGGTCGTGGTGGAACAGGTCCAGCAGTACGGGCGCCAGCGCGGTCTGGTCGAGGCCGATCGGCACCCGCTTCGGCTCGGCGACCGGCCCCGGCAGCAGGTGCGGCTCAAGGACGTGCGGGAGCACCCGCACCGGCTGGGCGGCGTCGCCGCTCCAGGTGGCGCGGATCGTGCGGGCCGTGCGCTCCAGCACCGCCCCCAGCTCCGAGGTGTCGCGGAGGCCGTCCGTGCGGGGCAGCGCCACCTGCGCGAAGAGCTTGCCGTCGGTGAGGACGCGGCCCGGCTCGTCCGGCGAGAGGGTCTCGGCGAGCTTGCGCTCGATGCTGGACTCGCTGGGGTCGTTGAGGCGCAGCTCGACGCGGGTGCCGAAGTTCGACTGGGTGGCGATGCGGACGTCGTTCCAGCGGAGCATGCCCGCGACGACGTGGATGCCGTAGCCGCCGCCGCGCTTGAGGATGTCGACGACGGCGTCGTCGAGCTCCTCGAAGTCGTCGCGCAGCGCGCCGAACCCGTCGATGACCAGGACGATCTCGGCGGAGGCCAGCTGCGGCAGCCGGCCGGCCGCGTGCAGGGTGCGCAGTTGCTCGACGGAGTCGATGCCGTGCTCGCGGAAGAGGTCCTCGCGCAGGGCGAGCATGGTGCGCACCTCTTCGACGGTGCGGGCCGCGCGCTCGCGGTCGGCGCGTCCCGCGACACCGCCCACGTGCGGCAGCCCGGACAGGGCCTGGAGGCCGCCGCCGACCAGGTCGAGTCCGTAGACGCCGACCTCCTGCGGGGTGTGGGTCAGGGCGAGCGAGAGGACCAGGGTCCTCAGCAGGGTGGTCTTGCCGGACTGCGGGCCGCCGATGACGGCGACGTGGCCGCCCGCGACGGTGAGGTCGAGGTACCACCGGCCCTGCCACTGCTTCGTCGGGTCGTCGAGCAGGCCGAGCGGCACCACGAGCCGGTCGCGGCGGGCGGTGAGCTGCATTCCGCGCACGCCCACGTCGAGGGGCCCGGCGACGGAGTCCAGGGAGATCGCGTCGGGCAGCGGGGGCAGCCAGATGCGCCGCACCGGTCCGGCGGCGTGCTGCAGCTGCTCGACGATGACGCCCATCTCGGTGGGACCGGTCTCGCGGCGGCGCGCCGAGGGCTCCTGTCCGCCCGTGCTCTCCGGCTCGGACAGGGAGTTGAAGGCGCCGTACTCCAGAGCGAGCGGGCCGCTGTCCTCGTCCTCGGAGCGCTGGACGGGACCCCGGTAGCCGCCTGAGACGTAGCTCGCCTTGAAGCGCTCGTAGTGGCTGGTGTCGACCTTGAGGTAGCCGAACCCGGGCAGCGGCGGGAGGTGGAAGGCGTCGGTGGTGTCCAGGACGGTGCGGGACTCGTCGGCGGAGAAGGTGCGCAGGCCCAGTCGGTACGACAGGTAGGTGTCCAGGCCCTTGAGCTTGCCGCCCTCGATGCGCTGGCTGGAGAGCAGCAGGTGTACGCCGATGGACCGGCCGATGCGGCCGATGGACAGGAACAGGTCGATGAAGTCGGGCTTGGCGGTGAGCAGTTCGCCGAACTCGTCGATGACGACGAACAGGTGCGGGAGCGGGTCCAGGTCGGGCCGGCGGTCGGCGCGCAGCGCGGCGTAGTCGCCGATGTCGGCGACGTTGCCCGCGTCCTTGAGGACCTGCTGGCGCCGCTTGACCTCACCGGCCAGGGAGGCGTGGACGCGCTCGACGAGACCGGCCTGGTTCTCCAGGTTGGTGATGACTCCGGCGACGTGCGGGAGGTCGGCGAACGGTGCGAAGGTCGCGCCGCCCTTGTAGTCGACGAGGACCAGGGCGAGGTCCTCCGGCGGGTGCGTGGCCACCAGGGCGAGGACGAGGGTGCGCAGCAGCTCGGACTTCCCGGAACCGGTCGCGCCGACGCACAGGCCGTGCGGGCCCATGCCCAGTTCGGAGGACTCCTTCAGGTCGAGCAGCACGGGTTCGCGGGCGTCGCTGATGCCGATGGGGACGCGCAGGAAGGCGCGTTCGCCGCGCGGGGCCCACAGGCTCGCCAGGTCGAGGCGGGCCACGTCGTCGATGCCGAGCAGGTCGGCGAAGTCGACCGGCCCGGACAGCGGGGCGTCGATGAGGGACTCGGCGGACAGGCGCAGCGGCGCGAGCATCCGGGCCAGGCCCTCGGCGAAGGGGATGCCGACCTCGTCCACGGTGCCGTGGGCGCTGATGGGCTCGTCCTGGCGCAGGTCCTCGATGAGTACCCGGTCGCCGTCGACGGTGATCCGTACGCCGACGTGGCCGGGTTCCTGGATGCGCTGGTCGAGCAGGTGGAGGACGGTGACGCCCATCTCGCGCAGGCCGACCGCGTCGTCCGGGCGCGCCAGTTCGACGGCGTCCTCACCGTGTCCGTCGGTCACGACGAGCAGTCGGGACGTCATGGACAGGGCGTCCTTGCCGGACAGCCCCCGGCGGACCTCGGCGGCGTAGGAGGCGCGGCGGCGCAGTTCCGGGCCGATCTGCCGGGCGAGCTGGTCGGTGGAGGGGGCGATGCGGCGGGCTGCCACGGGGCCGTCGAGCTGCTCGGTGTCGAGGAGGTGCGGCATCCACTTGGCCCACTCCCAGTCGGGGAGCCGGTCGCCGGGCACGGCCAGTGCGATCGCCACGTCGTCGGGTGCGTGCATGGCGGCGGCCTGCACCAGCAGGGCGCGTGCGACGCGCAGGCAGTCCTCGCGGGGGCCGATGACGCTGACGTTGCCGATGCGGTCCAGCGGCACGGTGAGCGGGAGCTCGGTTCCGTTGCGGAAGCGGGCCGTGAGCGCCGAGGCCTCGTTCAGCATGAACTGGTCGGGCGGGGTGAGGACAGTGGAGCCCTGCTGGCCGATCTGCAGGTCGCGGACCGGCATCTCGCCGGTGCCGACGCGCACGCGCAGGAAGTCGCCGTCGGTGCGTCGCCGTTCCCACAGCCGGGCCGGGTCGCGGACGATGTCGTACAGGGCGTGCGGCGGCGGGTTGAGCACGTCGGCGTGCTCGCCGCGTGTGCGTTCCTCGGCGGAGAGCTCCTCGCGCAGGTCCTCCAGGTAGGCGAGGTAGGCCTCGCGCTGGGTGCGGCGGGTGCGCTGGGCCTTGCCGCGCTGGGAGAAGACGAGCGCGACCGAGCCCACGATGGTGACCACGAGGATCAGGGCGCCGAGTGCGGCGAACTGGCTGTTGCGGACGACCGTCATCATCACGACGGACGACATGACGCCGGCCACGGGCAGCAGCGACATCGCGATGCTGCCCGCCTTGCCCTCCGGGAGGTTGGGCGGGGCCTCGATGGTGCGCGCCTCGGGGGGCGCCGGCGGCCTGACGGTCCGCGCCGGGCGGTGGATCAGTCGGGTACTCATCGTCAGTGGCGCTTCTGGGAGAGCTGGAAGACGTCCGCGGAGAGCCGGGCGGCGGTCTGCCGGGTCGAGTGGGCGAGCAGTTCGGTGCGGATGGGGCCGCCGTCCGCCAGGTGGCGGTCGTAGGGCAGGACGTGCACGCTCGGCCCGGCGGCCTCCAGGGTGCGGACCGCGTCGGCGAGGTCGACGCCGGAGTGCGGGGCCTGCTCGGTGATGACGACGGCGGTGCTCGCCAGCATGTGCGGCGGCAGGCCCTTCATCCACTGGAGGACGGCGAAGGTGCTGCTGACGCCGTCCAGGGTGGCGGGGGTGGCGAGCACCCGGGCCTGGGAGGCGGAGAGGGCGACGCGGGCGACCTCGGCGGGGAGGGTCTCGCAGTCCACGACGGTGACGCCGAAGTAGCGGCGCAGCGCCACCATGGCCCGTTCGTAGGAGCGGGTGTCGAGCATCGCGCCGATCTGGCCCTGACTGCCGGGCAGCAGCCAGGCGTTGTCGCGGAGCTGGACCAGGTAGCCGGTGATGTCGAGCAGCGACATCTGGGGTTCGACGATGTCGGCGAGGTCACCGGTGGTCCAGCGCAGGCTCTCGGCGCCGAGGCGGATGGGCAGCGAGCCGAGCGCGGGGTCGGCCTCGACGAACAGGACGGGGTCCTGGCGGTAGTGCGCGTAGGTGGTGCCGAGCAGGGCGGCGACCGTGGACTTGCCGGCGCCGCCGCGGATGGAGGTGACGGCGATCTGCCGGCCGGTGGTCACCGGCTGCTGGAGCAGTTCGGCGGCGCGGGTGGCTTCGGCGACCTCGCGGGCGGCCGACGAGGAAACGGTTCTCCGTACGGCGCGCAGGGCGCGGGCGCTGAACGGCTCCCCGTGCCGCGGCTTGCGTCCGGTTCCCGAGAGCTGCCGGTCCACGGCGGGCTTGGAATCGGGGGTCGTACGGGACCGCTGGCCGTGGCCCGCGGTGGCGTACGCACCCGGCTGCGGCTGGGCCTGCGGGTACGCCTGGGCCTGCGGCGTGAGGGCGCCCCGGGGGCCGGCCGGCGCCGGGGCGGCCGTGCCCTCGGCCGGACCGGACTGCGGGTACCCGTACGCGGGAGCCTGGGCGGGAGCGTGCCCACCGGGGCCCGCCGCCGGGCGCTGCGCGCCGGCGCCCTGCGGCCCGGCGCCGGGGAGCTGGTGCTGCTGGTACCCGTGCGCGGGGGCAGCGGTGCCCGGGGCGGGAGCCTGCGCGGCGGGACCCGCCTGCTGCTGCGGCCCTGCCTGCCCCTGGGCCGGAGGCTGCGCCCCGCCCTTGAGGTCGCGCAGGACGTCGCCCTGCCAGTTCTCTGCGTTCGGCATGTCTGCCCCTGCCCCTCTTCCTCAGAACTTGTTGAGCAGCTGCCCGTACACGCCGAACACCCCGACGGCGAGCGGGAAGAGCCCCACCATGCCCACCGATTCGACGAGGTCGGCCGTGCGCCGCAGCCGGACCTGCACATGGTCCGGCGGCTGCACCGCGAGGACGAGCAGCGGCAGCAGCGCCGCCACGGCCAGGACGGCCAGCGGACCGGCGCCCCCGTCGTGGCCGGTCCACAGCATCACCAGGCGTACGACGAGCAGCGCCGCGGCTGCGATCAGCGCGACGACCTCCGCCACCAGCGGGAAGGCGCGCGCCCTCGACAGCAGTACGACGGCGACGAGCGACGGCAGGGCGACCGTCCACACGGAGGGCTTCTCGGCGAGCGTCAGCAGCCAGCCGGCGGCCGCGGCCGAGATCGCGGTGACGATCGTGGCGAGCGCGAGCCCCCGGTGCGTGGCGGCGAGCGCGTTGCCCACCTCGTGGCGGCTGACGGAGGCACCGCCCGAGCGGCGGTCGTCGAGGGCCGTGAGCCCCGAGGCCATCAGGGCGAGTCGCGGCAGCAGGCCGAGCAGCACCACGGAGACGAGGGCCATGACCGCACCGAGCCGGGCCGGGTCGCTCTGGACGGCGGCCACGGCCTCCCACAGGGCGGTGATCACGGCGGTGGCCGCGGCGCCGAGGAGCCCGCCGCGGCCGAGCGGGGAGCAGTGGCCGAGCAGGGCCAGCGTCAGGACGAGCGCGCCCGCGACGGCGGCCAGACGCGCGGTGCCCGGCCAGCCGTAGGCGTCCGCGGCGGTCCACGCGGTCAGGACGCCCAGCCCGCCGGAGGCGAGCAACAGCGCTGTCGCCAGGCCCCGGTTGCCCTGGCCGATCCGCGAGACGACGGCGCCGGTCGCCATCAGGACGAGCGTGACGGCGGCCAGGGCGCCGGCCAGCGAGTCGAGGGCGAACTCGCGGCGGGCGAGCAGCGCGGCGGTCACCGTGAACGCGACGGTCGCCACGCCCGCGCTGCCCCGCCGGGCGGCGGGACGCCAGCGCCAGGCCTGGAGGTCGAGGTCGTCGGAGACCAGGTCGGTGACGTCGTGGACCACCGGGGCGGGGGGTGCGGAGTGGCTCCGGACCAGGCGCAGGACGGCTCCGTCGGCTATGCCGGCCGACGCGAGCGTGCTGTCGTGCGGCAGCGCGGAACCGTCCGACGCGATCAGCTGACGGGTCAGCGGTCGCGAGGCGGCCCGGTCGTCGAGCAGCTGGAGTATGTCCGGGAGCAGTTGACCGATCGGCGTGTCGGACGGCAGGACCATGTCGGCCCGGCGGCGCTCGCCGATCAGGGTCACCCTGCTGAGTTGCGCCCGGGAAGTCGTTGCTGTGCTCACCACTTGCGGGAACCTATCATCGCGGGTTTGCGACCTTTCGGGGCGAAGGGGGACAGGGCGCTGCTGCCGGACTGTGAAATCTCCCGGATCTGCACGCCTGATGCTTCTTCCTCTACGACTGCACCGGCGCGGGCGACTTGGCCGAGTGCGAGGGGGAGGGCTGTGACGTCTTCGACGGTTTGGGAGACCTCGACGGCTTCGCCGCCGACGGGCTCGCCGGGGCGGACGGCTGCTGGGACTTGCCGGGCTGCCCGAGCGGCTGCAGCTGACCCTGTTGCTGCTGTTGCTGCTTCTGCTGCTCGGCCTTCTGCTTGGCGAGCGTGTGCTGGACGAAGGACCAGCCGACGCAACCCGCGCACAGGACAGCCGCGATGGCGATGCCCGCGAACAGCTTCCCGAGCCGTTCGTCCGCCGTGCGCCGCGCCCGCTGGGCGCCGAACAGCAGGGCGTCCCTCATCCTGCGGCGGCGTACCGCCACCGACTCCAGAAGCTGGCTGTCGTAGTCCCGTGCCATCTGTCGTCCGTCGCCCCCGGTCCCGGCTCGTCGAGCGCCTGTCACCGCTCCAGGGCGCGGCTGCTGAGTGTGCGCCATGCCGAGCCCCCGTGTTTTGCCTCTGCAACATAGAGCATGCATCCGAATCCGGCACACCCGGACCGGGGAGTGAACCGGGGCGGGAACCGGAGAGTCGGCGGTCGCCCGGGCGGTCACGGCCCGGCGGCCGGGTCCAGCGCCGACCGTCTGCCCGCCCGGTCCGCGGGCCGCCCTGTGGCACTGCCCGACACGGACACCGACCATCAGGGCGGCGGGCCCAGCACCCTCTTCGGGGAGGCGATCGGCAGGAGCGTGACCCCCGACCGCGTCTTCGCGCCGCCGGCCCGGCCCGTGACCGGGTACCGAGCGACCGCCGGCCGCAACCGCCGCCGTAGCGTGGGCCCTTCGGGACGGTTTCCGCCGTCCCGGGCGCCACGCACACCCCAAGGAGAGGCACATGACCGGTCAGGCAGCGCAACAGCAGGTCAACCAGTCCGCCACGCAGGCCGGTCCGGCCGTCGTGGTCCGCGTGGCGGGCGAGGCGGACGTCGAGACGGCGGCCACGCTGTTCCGCGGCTACCTGGACTTCTACGAGGTGGACGTGGAGGACCCCGGCGCCCCGCGGGCCTTCCTGGCCGAACGCATCGCGAAGGACGAGTCACTGGTCCTGCTCGCCGACGTCCCCGGCCGCGGGACCGTCGGCTTCGCCCAGGTCTACCGTGCCTTCTCCTCCCTGGCGCTGACGACCGCCTGGGTGCTCAACGACCTCTACGTCGCCCCCGCCGGCCGCCGCACCGGCGCCGCCCGGGCGCTGCTGCGCGAGGTGTTGCGCCGGGCCCGTGAGGCCGGGGTGTCGGGTGTCCAGCTGGAGACCGCGTACGACAACTCGGCCGCGCAGGCGCTCTACGAGGCGGAGGGCTTCGTCCGCGAGCAGTTCCACGTGTACTTCCACGATCTCGGCGCGGGGACTTCCGCAGGGGCGTGAAACATTCCCGTACGGCCGTCGCGTCAATGGAGTGGGACGGACGCGAGGGGGAGTGGATGCGACAGGGTCGCAGGGACGGGTTCCGTGACTTCGCGGCAGGCCGGTCGGGGCACCTGTACCGATCGGCCTGCCTGCTGGCGAGCGGGGACACGCACCTCGCGGAGGACCTGGTGCAGGAGACCCTGGGCCGGATGTACCTGCACTGGGGCCGGATCTCCCGCGTGGACAATCCGGCGGCGTACGCGCAGACGGTGCTGGTACGGGCCTACCTCACGCACCGGCGGCGCCGCTCGGCGGGGGAGCGCCCGGTCGGCGAGCTGCCGGACACCTCGGCGGTGGCGGCCGGCGGTGGTGATCCGGCGCTGCGGATGACCCTGCTGGAGGCGCTGGGCCGGCTGGCGCCGAAGGACCGGGCGGTGCTGGTGCTGCGCTACTGGGAGGACCGCAGCGTCGAGGAGACCGCCGACGCGATGAACGTCAGCTCGGCGGCGGTCCGTACCCGCTGCTCGCGGGCGCTGGCCCGGCTGCGGGAGCAGCTGGGCGGCAGCCTCTCCGCCTTCGCGGAATTCTGAGGGCGCCGGACCTCCCGCGCCCCCGCACGGCCCCTCCCCACCCTTGAAACGGAAGGTGTAGTTCCTCATGCCCTTTGAAGATGATCTCGGCGCGGCCCTCCGGCGGACGGGGGAGGACTTCACGATCGACCGGCACGCCCTGGTGGACGCGGGCGAGGAGCGCGGCCGGCGCCTGGTGGCCCGCCGCCGGGCCGGGGTGGTCGGCGGATCCGCACTGGCCCTGGCCCTGATCGCGACCGCGGGCGCCTACACCGGCGGCCTCCTCGACGGCCCGGACGGCGCGGAGGGGGTTCAGGTCGCGGCGCAGCCGACCCCGACCGGCGGCTCCGGCGGGACCGGCGGCGGGCCGGACGACGGGGACGGGAAGGGGCCCAGGACCGGCAGCGGCGCGGTCAGCGCGGAGCGGATGATGGCCAATCTGGAGAAGGCCCTGGCGGTCGAGGGCGGGAAGCTGGAGGTCAGGGCGGGGCGCGGCACGGAGAGCGAGGGCGGCGCGGCCGTCTCCGGCGTGTACGACGACGGGAAGGGCAAGGCGGCAGTCAGCGTCAGCCTCTCCCGCGTGGACCCCCTGGGCAGCCAGGCCGGCCAGCTGACGCAGTGCGGGGACAAGACCGTCCAGGGCTACGACGACTGCCGGACCGAGCGGCTGCCGGACGGCTCGAAGCTGCTGATCCTCAAGGGGTACGAGTACGCCGACCGCCGGGTGGACACCAAGTGCTGGCGGGCCGTGCTCGTCACCCCGGCGGGCTTCCTCGTCGAGGCCTCCGAGTGGAACGCCCCGGCGGAGAAGGATGCGGCCGTCACGCGGACCGACCCGCCGCTGGGCAGTGCGCAGTTGAAGACCCTGGTCACCTCGCAGGTCTGGCGCCCGGCGCTGAACGACCTGCCGCCCGCCGAGCCCGATCCGGTGCAGCCGGGCGCCGGATCGGACACGCCGCTGCAGGACCGCAGCGCCGCCGAAGCCCTGGAGTCGCTGCTTGTCCCGGTCGGCATCCCGATCATCTCCCGGGGCGGGGAGGGCTCGTACGGATACGCCGTGCTCGACGACGGCAAGGGCTACTCCCTGGTCCAGCTCAATGTCAGCACGGGCGAGAGCACCTCGGGCTTCGCCGGAGCCGATGTCACCAGCGAGTCCGACGGCACGAAGGTGAGGATCACGCAGGGTTCCGCCGGGAAGGGCGAGGGCGTGGTCCAGTGGACCGTGGACATTCTGCGCAAGAACGGCCTGCGGGTGACGGTATCCGCCTTCAACACCGGCAACCAGAACGGCGCCCCGACCCGCAGGGCGCCCGCTCCCACACTGGAGCAGCTGAAGGGGATCGCACTCGCGCCGGGCTGGAACCGCGACCGCAACTAGAGACTCGGAGCGGTCATTTGGCGTCGGCGTAGCACTCCACGACCGCCGTCGTGAACGGGAACCGGACCGGGGTGTCGCCGAAGGCGATCCGGCCGGCGCGGTCGCCGGCGGCGCGGATCGCCTCCACCACGGCCCCGGCCTCCTCGGCCGGGCAGTGCACCATCACCTCGTCGTGCTGGAAGAACACCAGCTCCGCGCGCATCCCGGCGGTCGCCTGCCGCAGGGCCGCGAGCATCAGCAGGGCCCAGTCGGCGGCGCTGCCCTGGACGACGAAGTTGCGGGTGAACCGGCCGCGGGCCCGGGAGTCGGTGGAGGCGTAACCCGGCGTCCAGCCGACCTCACGGTCCGGCCGGGCCCCGGCGTCGGCGTCCGGTTCCCCCTCGCCCGGGTCGACGCCTCCGTCCCCGGCCTCGTGGCCCTCGCCGGAGCCGGCGGGCGGCGGGCAGGTGCGGCCGAGCCACGTGCGTACGAGCCGGCCCTCTTCGCCGGCCTTCGCCGCGTCGTCCACGTACGCCACGGCCCGGGGGAAGCGCCGGCGGAGCGCGGCCAGGTTCTTCAGGCCGTCGCCGGAGGTCTGCCCGTAGACGGCGCCGAGAACGGCGATCTTGGCCTTGTCGCGGTCGCCGGAGAAGCCCTGGCGGGAGACGGCGGTGTAGAGGTCCTCGGGCCGTCCGGCGACCTCCATGAAGGCGGGGTCGCGGGAGATCGCGGCCAGCACGCGCGGTTCCATCTGGTCGGCGTCGGCGACGACGAGCCGCCAGCCCGGGTCGGCGACGACGGCCCGGCGGATCACCTTCGGGATCTGCAGGGCCCCGCCGCCGTTGGTGACCCAGCGGCCGGTGAGCGTGCCGCCGGGGATGAACTCCGGGCGGAATCGTCCCTCGTGGACCCAATCACCGAGCCATGACCAGCCGTGGGCGGTGTAGATCCGGTACAGCTTCTTGTACTCGATCAGCGGCTCCACGGCGGGGTGGTCCAGCTCCTGGATCTCCCAGCGGCGGGTGGACCTCAGCCTGATGCCGTCCTTGGCGAAGGCCCGGACGACCTCGGCGGGCAGGTCGGGCCGTACGCGCCGGCCGAAGGCCGCCGAGACGCGGTCGGCCAGCTCGGCGAGGCGCCGGGGCTCCCCGCCGCCCGCGTACCGTTCCCCGAGCAGCTCGGTCAGCAGGGCGCGGTGGACGTCGGCCCGCCAGGGCAGGCCGGCGCGGTTCATCTCGGCGGCGACGAGGAAGGCCGCGGACTCGGCGGCGACGAGCAGCCGCATCCGGTCGGGGTGGGCGGTGGCGCCCTGCCGCTTCGCCTGGTCGGCGTGGACGGCGAGCACGGCGTCCAGGGAGACCGGGGCGGGCTGAGGGTCGAAGAGGGAGTCCTGGGCGCGCGGGTCGGCGGCGCGCTGCGGCGGATCGGGCGGCACGGGGGCGTTGTTCAGCCGGGCCCAGGCGGCGGCGACCGAGCGCGGCTCGCCGGAGCGGCCCTCGTGCCCGAGGAGCAGCAGCTCGGCGTCCTCGATGTCGTGGCACCGCTCGACGCGGACACCGGAGGCGAGCAGGCGCGGGTAGACGGCGGCGGTGGACCGCCAGACCCAGCGGGTGCCGGAGGGGGCGGAGCGGATCGCGTCGGCGGGGTCGCGGACGCGCATCCGGACTCCGTCCGCGGGGTGTACGGATGCGGCGTGCCACCACCCGTCGCCGTCCTCGGCGAGGGCCCACCGGGGAGTGCGGTCGCTCATGGGTGCGAGTGTCCCACCGGGGTCCGACAGTGGCCGCGCGGCGGGCCGTGGGCCGTGGCCCCGGCGGGGCGCCGGGTCCGGGGGCCGCCGCCCTGGGACCCCGCGTCGCAGGCGCCGCCGGGTCCGGCGACCGGGGGCTCCGCCCGTGCCCCGGGCCCGAGCACCGCCCGGAACGGGACGCGAAGGCGGACATGCCAAGCTGAGAGGTGTGACAGACCTTGCCGAGACCGTCGACCGCGCCTTCGCCGCAGCCCTCTACGCCCAGGACGACGCCGGCCTGGACACCGGTGCCTCGCTGCTCGTCGCCGATTCCCGGCACTGGTCCGGCGTGGGCCGGGAACTGCTGGCGCGCGGGGAGGCGTACGTGCGGCAGGGCTGGGAGCGGGGCTGGCGGCCGGCCGACGTGCTGCGGCTGGTCCGCCGGGACCTCGACGAGCGGCACCTGCGGATCACCGGGGACCTGATCGCCGCCGAGGCGCGCCGCTACGCCTGCCTCCCGGAGCGCTGGACCACGGCCGAGGTGTGGTGGCAGAGCGACGAGGAGTACGCCGACGGGCTCGCGCGGCGGGAGCGTGCCGACCGGTTCACGCTGGCCACCGCCTTCCTGGAGGTGCTGCGGCTGCTGATCCGGCTGCCGTCGATCGAGCCGGTGGGTCCGCTGCCCGGCGACCCGGTCGACGCCCTCGCGGAGCACGCCCACATCGAGCCGCGCATGCTGGGCCGGATCCGGGCCCTGCTCGCCAAGGCCGAGGCGACCACCTACCCGGAGGAGGCCGAGGCGCTGAGCGCCAAGGCCCAGGAGCTGATGGCCCGGCACACCGTGGACGAGGCCCTGCTCGCGGCGAGCGGCAAGGGCCCCGCACAGGTGCCGGCGGCCTGCCGGGTCGGTGTGGAGCCGCCGTACGAGGAGGCGAAGGCGGTGCTGCTCGACGCGGTGGCCACCGCCAACCGCTGCCGGGCGGTGTGGAACAGCGGCTTCGAGTTCTCCACGGTGGTCGGCTTCGAGAGCGACCTGGAGGCGGTGGAACTGCTCTACACCTCGCTCCTGGTGCAGGGGACGGCCGCGATGACGCGCGCGGAGGCCGCGCAGCGGTCGGGCGGACGCAAGCGGACCAAGACCTTCCGGCAGTCCTTCCTGCTGGCCTACGCCAGCCGGCTCGGCCACCGGCTCGCCGAGACCGCCGAGCATGCGGCGACCGAGGCCCCGGACAACCTCCCGGCCCTGGTGGCCCGCGACGTGGCGGTCACCTCCCGGGCCGAGGAGATGTTCCCGCGGACCACCACCACCCGGCTGCGCGGCGCCACCGACCACGCGGGCTGGGAGGACGGCACGGCGGCCGCCGACCGGGCCCACATGGGCGGCCGCCGCCGCCCGCTGCCCCGGCACACCCGCCGGCCGCGGTGAGCGCCACCCCGTCGGGCACGGGCCGGTCGGGTCGTGCGGCCCCGGCCTCGCTCGACCGGGGCCGTGCCCGTCGTGCGGCCCCGGCCTCGCTTGACGGGCGCGGATGCCGCCGGCCCCCTGGGGCGGACCTGTCTGTGATCACCGGAACACCCCGCGTGCACGTGCATCTGCGCATGCAGCAGCTGGTGAACACAGCTATGATCCGGTGGAGTTGACATCTGCACTATCGGGGGCTTCCTGTGGACCACGCGTACAACGGGATGGCAGCTGCAGAACTCGCTTCCTTGTTTGAGCTGACGTGGCAGAAGAGCAGACACAGCAACTCGCAGGGTTCCTGCGTGGAGTTCGCGAAGCTGCCGGGAGGCGACGTAGCCATGCGCAATTCGCGCTTCCCGGACGGTCCGGCGCTCGTCTACACGCCGGCCGAGATAGAAGCCCTGCTCCTGGGCGTCAAGGACGGCGAGTTCGATCACCTGATCGGCTGACGGAACGGCGCATTCATCGAGCCATGCACGTGCACTGGCCGGGACCGATCGCAGCGATCGGTCCCGGCCAGTCGCGTATATGCGTCGCGTGTCGGCGGTGCTCAGTCGTGGAGCAGGAACAGCGCCCAGACGACCTTGCCGGTGAGCCGCCCAGCGAGCGGGTGCCAGCCCCAGCTGTCGCTGTAGGAGTCCACCAGGAACAGCCCCCGCCCGGACTCCAGGTCGCAGTTCTGCTCGGTACGCTCCGGCGAGAACGCCCCGCCGGGCCGGTCCTCGCTGGGGTCGCGCACCGCGCACACCAGTCGGGTGCTCCACCGCATCAGGTGCAGCCGCACCGGCGGTTCCGGCTCGGCGGCCGGCCCCCGGGACTCCTCGGGCAGGGCGTGCCGCAGGGCGTTGGTGACGAGCTCGGAAACGACCAGGGCCACATCGTCGAAGCGCTCGTCGAGGCCCCACTGGGACAGCGTCGAGCGGGTGAAAGTGCGCGCGCCCCGCACCGCGTCGAACCGTGCGGGCAGAGCGCATGAGGCGGACCCGGAGACAGCCGTGGGGTCGACCGGGGGAAGCCCCTGCCGTAACGGCTCGAGCACGGTCGATCCATTCGTCCCCATGCGAGGCACTCCCGGGATTCGCGGACGAAGCGGTTGGCTTGTGTCCAAAGAGAACTGCGGGGTGGGTCCCGCGCCGGCGCGAAGAGCACGCAGGTGCGCGGGGACCATCGTTCCGAATGCTCGGGCCGGATGCAAGGGCAGATGCACGTGCACGCGCCGGACCTGTCCCCTCACGTGACGGTTCTTGCTCATTTCTTCCTACGCATACTTACGGACTTCTTTTCCCGGAGACGGGATTCCGTTACAGAACGAGTACGGCCCGATGCGTTTTGGTGGCAGACTGCGGCCTCTGGGGTGCGGGGGCCCCGAGCACGCGCACACCACGCGCACGCCAATGCGATGGGGAGGGCAGTACTAGTGACCGCAGAAGCAAGCGGTTCTGTGGTGCGCCGCATCCTCCTGGGCTCCCAGCTCAGGCGACTCCGAGAATCCCGCGGCATCACCCGTGAGGCGGCCGGCTACTCGATCCGCGCATCCGAATCGAAGATCAGCCGCTTGGAGTTGGGAAGGGTGAGCTTCAAGGCACGGGACGTGGAGGACCTCCTCACGCTCTACGGAGTCACGGACAGCACCGAGCGCGAGTCCCTGCTGGGACTGGTCCGCGAGGCCAACGCGACCGGCTGGTGGCACAGTTACGGCGACGTGCTGCCGGGCTGGTTCCAGACGTACATCGGGCTGGAGGGTGCCGCGTCGCTCATCCGGATCTACGAGGTGCAGTTCGTCCACGGCCTGCTGCAGACCGAGGCATACGCCCACGCCGTCGTCAGCCGCGGCATGCCCGGCGCCACCGCCGCCGAGATCGACCGCCGCGTCGCGCTGCGCCTGGAACGGCAGAAGGTGCTCGTCTCCGAGAGCGCCCCCGTCTTCCACGCCGTCCTCGACGAGGCCGCCCTGCGCCGCCCGTACGGCGACCGGAACGTCATGCGCGGCCAGTTGGAGCACCTCATCGAGATCTCCGAGCGGCCCAACGTGCAGCTCCAGGTGATGCCCTTCTCCTTCGGCGGACACGCGGGCGAGAGCGGAGCCTTCACCCTCCTTCGCTTCCCCGAGTCCGACCTGCAGGACATCGTCTATCTGGAACAGCTCACCAGTGCGCTCTACCTGGACAAGGACGAGGAAGTGGGGCAGTACGGCCGGGCGATGGAGCGGCTCCAGGCCGACTGCCCCGATCCCGACCGGACCCGGGATCTTCTCCGCGGCCTACTCCAACTGTCTTGATCCGCACGTAGTATGACGTCTGATCAGTGCATGATGACCGATCGGTCTCCGGTGCAGCGCACGGGTGCGCGCTCGCAGTAAGGGATGGCATGTCCATATTCAGCGACCTCGCTCACCAGTACATCGACGGCGAATGGCTGGCCGGCAACGGTTCGTGGGACATCATCGACGTCAATCCGTACAACGGAGAGAAGCTCGCGGCCATCACCGTGGCCACCGTCGAGCAGGTGGACCGGGCGTACCGCGGCGCCGAGCGCGCCCAGCGGGAATGGGCAGCGACCAGCCCGTACATCAGACGCGCGGTCCTCGAGCGCGCCCTGCGGATCACCGAGGAGCGCGAGAAGGAGATCGTCGAGGCGATGATCGACGAACTCGGCGGGACCCGTCCCAAGGCCGAGTACGAGGTCCACCTCGCGATGGAGTTCATCCGCGAGTCGCTGCAGCTGGCCGTCCGCCCCGAGGGCCGGATCCTGCCCTCGCCGGTGGAGGGCAAGGAGAACCGGGTCCAGCGGCTGCCCGTCGGCGTCGTCACGGTGATCAGCCCCTTCAACTTCCCCTTCCTGGTCACCCTGAAGTCGGTCGCGCCGGCCCTGGCCCTGGGCAACGCGGTCGTCGTCAAGCCGAACCAGAACGCCCCCGTCGTGGGCGGCGGGGTGATAGCCAAGATCTTCGAGGACGCGGGGCTCCCGGCCGGCCTGCTGAACGTGCTGGTCACCGACATAGCCGAGATAGGCGACGCGCTCCTGACGCACCCCGTCCCCAAGGTGATCTCCTTCGCCGGGTCGGACCGGGTCGGCCGGCACGTGGGCGCGGTCGCCGCCCGCCACTTCAAGCGCACGGTCCTGGAGCTCAGCGGCAACAGCGCGCTCGTCGTCCTCGACGACGCCGACCTCGACTACGCGGTGGACGCGGCCGTCTTCAGCCGCTTCGTCTACCAGGGCCAGGTCTGCATGGCCGCCAACCGGATCCTGGTCGACGCCTCCGTCGCCGAGGAGTTCACCGAGAAGTTCACCGCCCGCGTGCGGGGCCTGAAGACGGGTGACCCGCACGAGGCCGACACGCACATCGGCCCGCTGATCAACTCCTTCCAGGCCGACGCCCTGACCGCGCTCGTGGAGCAGGCAGTGGAATCCGGCGCGCAGGCACTCGTACGGGGGTCTACGCGCGGCAACCTGGTCGAGCCGACAGTGCTCGCCGGGATCCCCGAGGACTCCCCGCTGCTGGGCCAGGAGATCTTCGGCCCGGTGGCCCTGCTGGTGGTCTTCGACGGCGAGGACGAGGCCGTACGGCTGGCCAACGCGACCCCGTACGGGCTCAGCGGCGCCGTGCACACCCGGGACGTGGAGCGGGGCGTCCGCTTCGCCCAGCGGATCGAGACGGGGATGATCCACGTCAACGACTCCACGATCGGGGACGAGCCGCTGGCCGCGTTCGGCGGCGAGAAGGCCTCGGGCCTGGGCCGGCTCAACGGCGAGGCCACGGTCGAGGCGTTCACCACCCAGAAGTGGATCTCCGTGCAGCACGGTCGGACGGCCTTCCCGTTCTGATCAAGGGTCCCGACACCCCTAGACTCGACCGGGCGTAGGCAGCCGCCCGGGGGAGAACGAGTTGAGCAACATACCGGAGACCGGCCGGACCCCTCGGGTCCAGAACCGGCTCGTCGTCATCCAGGTCGTGGTCTTCTCCCTTCTGCTCACGCTGGGCGGACGGCTCTGGTACCTCCAGATCCGCAACGGCACGGACTACACCGACGAGGCGAAGAACAACCACGTCCAGCAGGTGGTCCAGCCGGCCGTGCGCGGCTCGATCCTCGACTCGCGCGGGGTCCCGCTCGCCGACAACGCCACCCACCTGGTGGTCTCCGCCAGCCGCACCGAGCTGCTGACCATGAAGGACAAGGGCAAGGCCGTCCTGACCCGGCTCGCCGGGGTCCTGGGCATGGACCCCCAGGAGGTCATCGACAAGGTCCGGCTCTGCGACTCCAAGACCAAGCAGCCCTGCTGGAACGGCTCTCCCTACCAGCCGATCCCGGTCAGCGACGAGGCGACCACGGAGCAGGCCCTGCAGATCCGTGAGCACCCCGAGGACTTCCCGGGCATCACGGCCGAGGCGACCGCCCTGCGCCGCTACGCAGCCCCGGACCAGGCCAACACCTCCCAGGTGCTGGGCTACCTCTCCCCGGTCACCGACGAGGAGATCGCCAAGGCGAAGAAGACCGACTCCCCGTACTTGCGCTCCGACCAGGTGGGCCGCTCCGGCCTGGAGCGCACCTACGACAAGGAGCTGCGCGGCAAGGCCGGCATCACCCGCTACGAGGTGGACAACCTCGGCCGCGTCATCGGGCAGGGCGAGACCGACCCGGCGCAGCCCGGCTCGAACATCGTGACCTCCATCGACTCCCGCGTGCAGGCGGTCGCCGAGCGCGAGCTGAACAACGCGATGATCGACGCCCGCAAGGTGCACGACAGGAACACCGGGCGCAACTACGAGGCCGACTCGGGCGCGGTCGTGGTGATGGAGACCAAGACGGGCCGGATCGTGGCGATGGCCTCGAACCCGACCTACGACCCGAACGCCTGGGTGGGCGGCATTTCGGCGAAGGACTACGCCTCCCTCACCGACAAGGAGTCCAACTACCCGCTGCTGAACCGGGCGATCCAGGGGCAGGCGGCGCCGGGCTCCGTCTTCAAGGTGGTCACCTCGACGGCGGCGGTCAACGCCGGCTACCCCTTCAACAACCGCTACCCCTGCCCCAGCTCGTACTCGGTGGGCAACCAGACCTTCACCAACTTCGAGTCGCAGGGCCACGGTGACATCACCATCGGCCGGGCCCTGGAGGTCTCCTGCGACACGGTCTACTACCTGATCGCGGACCAGGAGTGGAAGAAGGACGGGGGCATCAAGCCGAAGAAGGACCCGAACGACTGGTTCTTCAGGACGGCCCACGAGTTCGGTCTGGGCAAGCGCACCGGCATCGACCTGCCCAACGAGGTGCCCGGCCGGATCCCCGACCGCAAGTGGAAGCAGGACTTCTTCGACGCCAACAAGGACGCCTGGTGCCGGGACGGCAAGAAGAACGGCAGCTTCGCGGAGAAGATCGCCTACGAGAACTGCCGCCAGGGCAACCAGCTGCGCGAGGGTGACGCCATCAACTACTCGATCGGGCAGGGCGACACCCTCGTCACCCCGCTGCAGATGGCGTCGGTCTACGCGGCCATCGCCAACGGCGGCACCCTGCACCAGCCCAGCGTCGGCAAGGCGATCGTCAGCGCCGACGGGACGTCGGTGAAGGAGATCGCCCCCAAGGAGACCGGCAGGCTCCCGATGGACGCCAGGACGCGCGACAACATCGACAAGGCCCTCGCCGGCGTGGCCACCGACGGCAGCGCCGCCTGGCGCTTCGTGGGGTGGCCGCAGAAGCAGATCCCGATGCACGCCAAGACCGGCACGGCCGAGGTCCAGGGCAAGCAGACCACCTCGTGGTTCGCCTCGTACACGGAGGACTACGCGATCGTCATGACGATCTCCCAGGGCGGCACCGGCTCCGGGGCCTCCGGGCCGGCCGTCCGCAAGATCTACGAGGCGATGTACGGCCTCGACCCCACGGGCAAGCAGGACCTCGGCAAGGCGCTGCTGCCGAAGCCCGCCACAGAGTTGCCCCCGATGCGGCCGGACGACGAGATCTCCCCAAACGGAGCCGCCAACTAGGACAGCATCTGACCGCATCCCTCCGTAGCGTAGGAGTTGTCGGGGGAGAGGCCCCCGCTACATCACGCAGAGGCGGTCCGGTCATGGCGCAGATGTCCACCGAGGTCCTCGGCGACGAGCGCGGCACGCTCCTCGCCTTCGTCGAGGCCCAGCGCGCGGCGATCCGCGAGACGCTCCTCGGGCTCGACGAGGAGCAGGCGGCGAGCCGCCCGAGCGCCAGCGAGCTCAGTCTGTCCGGGCTGCTCAAGCACGTGGCGGAGGTCGAGCTGAACTGGCTGCGGCTGGCCCAGCAGCGGCCGAACGAGCGGCTGCGCGACGAGGCGAGCTACGGCGACAGCTTCCGCCTCGTCGAAGGCGAGTCCATCCCGTCCGTCCTGGCCTTCTGGGACGGGGTCCGGCAGGAGACGGAGGCCTTCGTCGCCTCCGTGGCGAGCCTGGACGAGACGTTCCCGCTGCCGCCGGCGCCCTGGTTCCCCAAGGACGCCAAGGTGTCGGTCCGCTGGCTGCTGCTGCACCTGGTGGAGGAGTTCGCCCGGCACGCGGGCCACGCGGACATCGTCCGCGAATCCCTCGACGGCACCAAGGCGATGGGCTGAGGTCTGTCCTGTCATCCCCGGTGGATCAGCGCGAGGCGCCGTGGCGGCTTGCGCCCGCCGGGGATTGCGCAGCAGCCCTCAGACGGGGGCCGGACGGGCGGGGCTTAGCCTGGCCCCATGTCAGCGATCCGGCTTCTTGTCCTCGGCGCCGTCCGCCAGCACGGGCGGGCCCACGGCTACCAGGTGCGCAACGACCTGGAGTACTGGGGCGCCCACGAGTGGTCGAACACCAAGCCGGGATCGATCTACCACGCGCTCAAGCAGATGGCGAAGCAGGGCGTCCTGCACGCCCACGAGGTGGCGCCGAGCGCGGCGGGCGGACCGCCGCGCACCGAGTACGAGGTGACGGACGCCGGCCGCGAGGAGTACTTCAGGCTGCTGCGCGAGGCGCTCGGGGCGTACGACCAGAAGGCGGACGTGCTGTCGGCGGCGATCGGCTTCATGGTCGACCTGCCGCGCGAGGACGTGCTCGGGCTGCTCCGGGAGCGGCTTGCGAAGCTGGCCGGCTGGCGGTCGTCGGTGACCGACCACTACACGCCGGAGGGCGGCCCGGAGGCGCTGGGCCACATCGGCGAGATCATGCACAGGTGGGTCCACTCGGCGGACGCGGAGGCGGACTGGACTCGGGGGCTGATCGCCCGGATCGAGGGGGGCGCGTACTCCTTCGCCGGCGAGGGCGGTGAACCGTTCGTCGGGGTGCTGGCGGACGGCCAGGAGAACCCGTACGCCTAATCAAGTTTGACTAGCCCGCGAGCGGGCATTACCTTTTGCGGCTCGCAGTAATCAAATTTGACTAACGATTTCGGGGTGGGGAGTGGCTTTGGCGATCTCCGTCGAAGGTGTCCACAAACGCTACGGCGACAAGCAGGCCCTGGCCGGGCTCGACCTGGAAGTGGCCCCCGGCACCGTGCACGCGGTACTCGGTCCCAACGGCGCCGGGAAGACCACGGCCGTGCGGATCATGAGCACCCTGCTCCGCCATGACGAGGGGGTGGTCCGGGTGGCGGGCCACGACGTCGCCGCGGACCCGGCGGCCGTCCGCGCGCGGATCGGGCTCCTCGGCCAGCACGCGGCGCTCGACGAGGAACTGGCCGGACGGCAGAACCTCGAGATGTTCGGCCGCCTGCACCACCTGGGGGCGCGCCGGGCCGGGCGCCGCGCCGACGAACTGCTGGAGCGCCTCGGCCTCGCGGACACCGGCCGCAAGGCGGTCAAGCAGTACAGCGGCGGCATGCGGCGCCGGCTCGACCTCGCCGCCTCCCTGATCACGGACCCGGAGGTGCTGTTCCTGGACGAGCCCACCACCGGCCTCGACCCGCGGGGCCGCGCCGAGGTGTGGAGCGCGGTCCGCTCCCTGGTCGGCGGCGGCACCACCGTGCTGCTCACCACGCAGTACCTGGAGGAGGCCGACCGGCTGGCCGATCGGATCGCCCTGATCGACGGCGGCCGGGTCGCGGCCGAGGGCACGGCCGACGAACTGAAGGCCCTGGTGGGGGCCGACCGGATCGTCGTCGTCCTGCGGGACGCGGCACGGCTGGCGGAGGCGGCGCGCCTGCTGCCCGATCCCGTGGTCGACCCCGACACCCTGACCCTGAGCTTCCCGGTGGAGGACCGCATGGCGGGCCTGGCCCGGACCCTGCGGACGCTTCAGGAGGCGGGCGTGGAGGCCGTCGACCTCGCCGTCCGGCGCCCCACGCTGGACGAGGTCTTCCTGTACCTGACCGACCGCGAGGAGGTGGCCGCATGAGCGCGGCATGGGTGGTCTCGGACTCCTGGACGATGACCCGGCGCGAGCTGGCGCACTGGGCGCGCCAGCCGGTCCGGATGCTCGTCGGCCTGGTCTTCCCCGTGATGATGCTGCTGATGTTCGGCTTCCTGGTGGGCGGCGGCCGCGGGATCGACGGCGAGTACGTCGAGTTCCTCGTCCCCGGGATGCTCGCCCTCACCATGGTCTTCGGGCTGGAGGCCACCCTGACGGCCCTCACCCAGGACCTGAACAAGGGGGTGATCGACCGCTTCCGCGCCATGCCGATGTCCTCCTCGGCGGTCCTGGTGGGCCGCAGCGCCGCCGACATGCTCCAGTCGGCCGTGGGACTGCTGGTCCTGGCCGCCGTCGGGCTCCTGCTCGGCTGGCGCTGGCACGGTGGCGCGGCCGCCGCGCTGCTCGCCTTCGGGCTGCTCCTGCTGCTGCGTCTCGCGATGCTGTGGATCGGGATCTGGCTCGGCATGGTCGCGGGCCGGCCGGAGCTGGTGCAGGCGGTGCAGATCCTGGTGTGGCCGGTCGGCTTCCTGTCCAACGCGTTCGCCACGCCGGAGTCGATGCCCGGCTGGCTGGGAGCGGTGGTGGAATGGAACCCGCTCTCGGCCACGGCCACGGCCGTCCGCGACCTGTTCGGCAACCCGGCCGCGGCCCCGCCCTCATGGGCCGCCGACCACGCCGCGCTGCTGGCGGTCCTGTGGCCGCTCCTGCTGCTCGCGGTCTTCTTCCCGCTGGCGGTGGGCCGCTACCGGGGCCTGAGCAGGTAGCCGTCGAAAGGGACTTGCACCTCACGCGGCGTGAGGAACCACAGTGAGGGCGTACCCGAGCAGAGGAGGGGAGAAATGGGTTTCTCCGTGGGCCAGGTCGCCGGTTTCGCCGGCGTCACGGTGCGCACCCTGCACCACTACGACGAGATCGGGCTGCTCTCCCCGGGCGGCCGCAGCCACGCGGGACACCGGCGGTACGACGACGCCGACCTGGACCGGCTGCAGCGGATCCTGTTCTACCGGGAGCTCGGCTTCCCCCTCGACGAGGTCGCGGTCCTGCTGGACGACCCGCGATCGGATCCCCAGGAGCATCTGCGCCGGCAGCATGCCCTGCTGACCGAGCGGATCGCCCGGCTCCAGCAGATGGCCAAGGCCGTTGAGCACGCCATGGAGGCGAAGAAGATGGGCATCAACCTCACGCCCGAGGAGAAGTTCGAGGTCTTCGGTGACAAGGACCCGGAGAGTTACGCGCAGGAGGTGGAGGAGCGCTGGGGCGACACCGAGGCGTACGCCGAATCGCAGCGCCGCACGGCCTCGTACACCAAGGACGACTGGCAGCGGATGCAGGACGAGTCCGCCGAGTGGGGCCGCCGGTACGTGGCGGCCATGGAGGCGGGCGAGCCCGCCGACGGTGAGCCGGCGATGGACCTGGCCGAGGAGCACCGCCTGCACATCCACAGGTGGTTCTACGACTGCCCGTACGAGATGCACACCTGCCTCGGCGAGATGTACGTCGCGGACGAGCGCTTCACCGCGTTCTACGACGCGATGAAGCCGGGCATGGCCGTGCACCTGCGCGACGCGATCCTCGCGAACGGCGTGCGCAACGTGTAAGCGGAACATCACGCAGACGCCCCCGCCGGTACCTGGAACCGGGCGGGGGTCGTGTGCGTTGATAATTGAAACCGCCCCCATCGGCACTTCCCCTCGATCCAGGAGAGCCCGGAACCCGTGTATACGCTTGCGCTCGGCCCTGAGTGGCTGTCCCCGGACTACCTGATCTCGCACTTCGGCCTGATCGGCATCCTGGTCATCGTCTTCGCCGAGTCGGGTCTCTTCGCCTTCCTCCCCGGCGACTCCCTGCTCTTCACCGCGGGCCTGCTGGTCGCGGACGGGCAGTACATCAAGCAGCCGCTGTGGCTGGTCTGCACCCTGATCGTCGCCGCCGCCATCATCGGCGACCAGGTCGGCTACATGATCGGCAAGTACTTCGGGCCGAAGCTCTTCAACCGGCCGAACTCCAAGCTCTTCAAGCGGGAGAACCTGGACAAGGCACACGAGTTCATGGACAAGCACGGCCCCAAGGCCATCGTGCTCGCCCGCTTCGTGCCGATCATCCGCACCTTCGCCCCGATGGTCGCGGGCGCCGGCACGATGAAGTACCGCACCTTCCTGACCTACAACGTCATCGGCGGCATCGGCTGGGGCGCGGGCGTCACCGTCGCGGGCTACTGGCTCGGCCAGATCGAGTTCATCAAGACGAACGTCGAGCCGATCCTCGTCGGCATCGTCCTCATCTCCGTCATCCCGGTGGTCTTCGAGGTGCTGAAGGCCCGCAAGGAGGCCAAGGCGAACGCCGGCCAGGCCCCGGAGGCGCTCGCCGCCGCCGACGGGACCGGCCCGCAGTCCCCCGGCCCGCGCGGGCGCCACGCCAAGCGCTGAGACCGCACACGCGCCGAACGGGCCGCACGCCCTCCCCGCAGGGGCAGGGGTGCGGCCCGCTGCGCGTGCGACGGCACCCGGATCGAGGCAGCCTTCGCGCCGCCCGCCGTCCCGGCGGCCGCGGCAGCCGTCGTCCTCGCCGCCTGCGGTGGCGGCGACGAGGAGGCGGTCAGTAGCCGCGGGTCCGCTTCGCCGCAGCGCGGCCCTTGGTCCTCGCCGCTCCCGGGATGCGCATGAACAGCCGGGAGGTCTCAGACCCCAGGTTGACCCCGATCGCGATGGCCAGCGCGATGGCCGCGGCGTTCACCAGGGAGCCCAGCCCCTCGTTGAGCCGGTTCTCGGCGATCAGCAGCAGCCCGTAGTACGTCGCCGAGCCGGGCAGCAGCGGCCCGATGGCGGCCGTGACGTACGGCAGGGCGGAGGCGAAGCGGTAGCGGGAGAAGAGCTGCCCGAAGAGGCCCACCAGCCCCGCCGCGACGGCCGTCGACGGCACGGGCGGGATCCCGCCCGCGTAGTGCAGCGCCCCGAAGGTCACCCACGCCACACCGCCGTTGAGCGTCACGATCCACACCGTGGAGCGTTCCTGCTGGAGCAGGATCGCGAAGGTGAAGACGAGCACCATCGACGCCGCGATCTGGACCAGTGGCCGCTGGGTGATCTGCAGGACCTCCTCCGGCTTGGGCGACGCGCCCAACTGGAGCCCGAGGTAGAGCACGACCAGCACGCCCATGATGATGCCGATGAAGAGGTACATGACCTCCAGGAGCCGGGCGGCGGCGGTGATGTAGAAGCCGGTCAGGCCGTCCTGCACGGCCGCGACCAGGGCCCGCCCCGGCAGCAGCGCGAACAGCCCGCCGGTGATCACGGCGGAGGCCTTGATGTTCTCGATCTCCGCGAGCTTGAGGGCCACCCCGAAGGCGGCCGGCGGCATCGCCGCGGCCACGAACTGGTAGAACTCCGGCAGCCCCCGCCCGGCACACAGCCACGCGAGCCGGTCGCCGAGGACCGCGCCGAGCGCCGCCGCGAAGAAGACCAGCACCCCGCCGCCGACCAGGATCGAGGCGGCCCCGGCGAGCAGCCCCGCGGCCGCCGTGAGCACCCACGTGGGGTACGGGTGCCGGTTGCGCCGGATCTCGGCCAGGCGCCGGTAGGCCTCCTCCAGCGTGATGTCGGTGTCCGGCGAGCTGATGTCGGCAACCAACCGGAACACGGCCGCCAGGCGGGTGTAGTCGGTGCCCCGGCGGCGCACGGTCCGGCTCGCCGAGACCGGATGGTCGACCAGCGACGGCTGGTGCGTGATCGACAGCATGGTGAAGGTGACCGTCGGCTCGCAGCGGTCCAGCCCGTAGGAGCGGGCCACCGCGAACATGGCGGCCTCCACGTCCTCGGAGCCCTCGCCGCCCGACAGCAGCAGCTCGCCGATGCGCAGCGTCAGGTCGAGCACGCGGCCCACGGCGGGCCCCGCCTCGCTCGGCCGCTGCACGAGGTCCGGGACGGGGCGCACGTCGACCGGCATGCGCAGCATCGTGCGCATGCGGTCCTGCCAGGGCGACTCCTTCATCTGGGCGACGGGGAAGCCCTGGCCGGGGGTGTAGGCGGGCGGGGACTGCGCGGCGCTGTAGGTGGCCGGCGCGGCGAAGGCCGAGCCCTCCGGTTCGGGCCGGGCCGGTTCGGTGTTCGGCGGGCGGACGAACTCCGAGGTGGGGTGGTCGTCGTCGGGGACTCCCGGCTCCATGCCGGGAGGCGGCGCGAAGGCGCTGTGCGCCTCGTCGGACTGGGGCTTCCTGTCCTCGGCCCCGTCGGCCTCCGCCACGCGTCCTCCAGTTCGTGATCACCCGGAGTATCAGTATGCGGAACCGTTTCCTCCCCGTCGAAACCTGGTTCTCCGGCCCGGGAACACGACGGCGGGCGGCACCCCCCGAGGGGATGCCGCCCGCCATGTCACGGGGGCGCGGGGCAGTGCCCCGGCCGGTCACCGCCGAGCGTGAGCTCAGTGGTGGCCGCCCTGCGCCTCCAGGCGCTTGTACGAGGCCTCGATCTCGGCCTCGGCCTCGGCGCGGCCGACCCAGTTCGCGCCCTCGACCGACTTGCCCGGCTCCAGGTCCTTGTAGACCTCGAAGAAGTGCTGGATCTCCAGGCGGTCGAACTCCGACACGTGGTGGATGTCGCGCAGGTGCTCGACACGCGGGTCGGAGGCCGGGACGCACAGCAGCTTGTCGTCGCCGCCCGCCTCGTCCGTCATGCGGAACATGCCGATGGCGCGGCACTTGATCAGGCAGCCCGGGAAGGTGGGCTCGTCAAGGATGACCAGCGCGTCCAGCGGGTCGCCGTCCTCGCCGAGGGTGTTCTCGACGAAGCCGTAGTCGGCCGGGTAGCTGGTCGAGGTGAAGAGGCGACGGTCCAGACGGATCCGGCCGGTCTCGTGGTCCACCTCGTACTTGTTCCGCGAACCCTTGGGGATCTCGATGGTGACGTCGAACTCCACGTCCTGCTCCTCCATGATCAGCTTCATTGCTTCGAGACGGCATTGATTCAACTGCGTGCGCGTCCGGCCCATCCCTGTCGGGTGGGGTGCCATGCTCGCGGCAAGACGCAGTGGTTAAGTGTCCCTCACGCATATGTGTGATCGCGAAAGGGGCTGGTCCGAGGTGCCATTGGTGAAGACGTGGCAGCTCACCGCAGGTGCGGCCGTCGCCGGCCTCGCCCTGTCGGTGGCAGCGGTGGCCGCCGCCGGTCCGTGGGACTCCGGCCAGCGTAAGGCCGAGCGCGACAAGGCTGCCTCCTGGGGCCGTACGGGTGGCGCAGATCACGGTGGCGGGGTCGGCGCCGGGCCCCTTCCGCAGGCCGCGCCCAGCGCCCCCGGGGTGCTGGGCGCCGTCGGCCCCGGTGTCCCGCGGGGGCAGGCCGCCGCGGCCGCCCCGTCCGACACGCTGGCCGCCAGGCTGGGGCCGCTGCTGGCCGATCCGGCGCTGGGCACCGCCCGTACCGCCTCCGTCGTGGACACCGCCACCGGGCAGGTGCTCTACGAGTCCGGGGCGCGGAACGCCATGACCCCCGCCTCCACCGTCAAGATCGCCACCGCGGCGGCGGTGCTGGCCGCGCTGGGGCCCGAGCACCGGATCAGGACCACCGTCGCACCCGGTGCCACTCCCGGCCAGGTCGTCCTCGTCGGCGGCGGCGACCCCTCCCTGACCGCGAAGAAGAAGAGCCCCGCCGGATCCGGCGGCAGCCTCGTCGCCCTCGCCGCCGATGCCGCCCAGGCCCTCAAGGCCGCCGGCACCGACACCGTGACCCTCGGGTACGACGACAGCCTCTACAGCGGCCCCGTCCGGCACCCGATCGGCGTCAACCCCAACATCGCCCCCGTGACCGCCCTGGCAGCCGACGAAGGCCGCCCCGACGACTCCACCTCAGGGCCCGTGGACCGCACCGACGACCCCGCCAGGGCCGCCGCCCGCGCCTTCCGCACCCTGCTGGCCGAACGCGGCATCAAGGTCACCGGTGACCCCGCCCGGGCCAAGGCCGCCGCCGGCGCCCAGCCGCTGGCCGTCACCCGGTCCACCCCGGTGGCCGGGCTCGTCGAGCGGATGCTGACCAACAGCGACAACGACATCGCCGAGGCCCTCGCCCGGCAGACCGCCCTCGCCTCCGGCCAGCCCGCCAGCTTCGAAGGGGCCGAGAAGGCCGTCACCGCCCGGCTCGCCGGCCTCGGCATCGACACGACGGGCTCCCGCTTCGCCGACGGCAGCGGCCTGAACCGCGCCGACAAGGTCAGCGCCGGCCTGCTGACCGGGCTGCTCGCCAAGGCCGCCGACCCCCGGCACCCCGAGCTGCGGCCCGTCCTCACCGGGCTGCCCGTCGCCGGCTTCACCGGGACCCTGCGCGCCCGCAACGCGGGCACCTCCCCGGCCGCCGGCGTGGTCCGCGCCAAGACCGGCACCCTCACCGGAGTGAACTCCCTGTCCGGCACCGTCGTCGACTCCACCGGCAGGCTCCTCGCCTTCGCCTTCCTGGCGGCCGGCAGCCCCGGCCCCGAGGGCGCCGAGAAGGGCCTGGACAAGCTGGCCGCGGCCGTAGCGGGCGCTCCGTAGGGGGTCCGCCGGACGGCTCGCCCACGTACGGTTGACGCATGACGAGCATCAGTGGTGCGGAGATGGTCGACTGGAACCTCGCGGTGGCGACCGCGACCCGGCTGGTACGGCCCGGCCCGGAGGTCACCCGGGACGAGGCGCGGGCCGTCGTCGCCGAGCTGCGCGGGCACGCCAGGACCTCGGAACGGCACGTGCGCGAGTTCACCCGGATGATCCCCGAGGGGGCCGCCGTCCCCGACACCCCCGTCCTGGTCGTCGACCGGGCCGGCTGGGTCAGGGCCAACGTCGCCGGATTCCGGGAGCTGCTCATGCCGCTCCTCGGCAAGATGCAGGACCGCCGCGCGAGCGCCCCCGGCGGAGCCGTCCTCGGCGCGGTCGGCGGCAAGGTCACCGGCGTCGAGCTCGGCATGCTGCTGAGCTTCCTGGCCTCCAGGGTCCTCGGGCAGTACGAGACCTTCGCGCCCGCCTCCCGTGACCTGCCGGCCTCCGCGGCGGGCGGCAGGCTGCTGCTCGTCGCCCCGAACATCGTGCACGTCGAGCGCGAGCTGGAGGTGGCCCCGCACGACTTCCGGCTGTGGGTCTGCCTGCACGAGGAGACGCACCGTACCCAGTTCACGGCCGTTCCGTGGCTGCGCGCCCACCTCGAAGGCGAAATCCAGACGTTTCTGGGCGCCACCGACGTCGACCCGATGACGGTCCTCGAACGCATCCGGGACGCCGCCCAGTCCTTCGCCGGCGCCCGCCCGGACTCCGAGCGCGGGGACGAGGCCCGCTCCTTCGTCGAGCTCGTGCAGACCCCCGAGCAGCGCGAGATCCTCGGGCGCCTCACCGCCGTCATGTCCCTGCTGGAAGGCCACGCCGATTTCGTCATGGACGGCGTCGGCCCCCAGGTGGTGCCCTCGGTCGCCGAGATCCGCGAGAAGTTCCAGCAGCGCCGCGCCAGCGGGGCGGGCCGGCTCGACGCCGCCCTGCGCAAGCTGCTCGGCCTCGACGCCAAGCTGCGCCAGTACCGCGACGGGGAGCGCTTCGTGCGGGCCGTCGTCGGCCAGGTCGGGATGGAGGGCTTCAACCGGGTCTGGACCTCTCCCAACACGCTGCCCACCAAGGCGGAGATCGACCGGCCCGCGGACTGGGTGGCCCGGGTCCACGGCAAGGGGGGCGAGGAGGGCGGAGAGAGCCGGGAGGGGTGACGCCGGGAGCACGGGCCGGCCGCGGGTCGGCGGGCCCGTCCCGCCAGGGGCCGCCGCTTCCCCCGCGTTCACCCGTGCCACACGTGACGGAGAGGCCTAAACATGTCTCACCGGGGGAAGCAGCGTCACCCGTCCGAGGGACCGTGAGCCGTAGAAGGGCGTGCGATGCTCGGGGAACGGCTCGGCTCTGTCACCATCAATGCACTCTGAGTGACATCCTCTCCGTTCGCGGGGGCGGCCGGGCGAGCGCCCCCCAGCACACCACCCGAAGCCTCCGAGGCATCCGAACTCCATCGAAGGGCACCGGACATGGGTCCCCATCCTGCGGTCGCGGCGATACGCCTGGCGGTCCGCCGCGTACTCCACGACGTCCTCACCGAGCTCACCGACCTCCCCCGGACCCCGTCCGGAGGTATCCCCCGTGCCGACCGTCGCACCGGCGCGGGCACCCCGCCACTCGTGCTCGTCGCCTGCTCCGGCGGCGCCGACTCCATGGCCCTGGCCTCGGCCCTCGCCTTCGAGGCCCCCAAACTCGGCATCCGGGCCGGCGGCATCACCGTCGACCACGGACTGCAGGACGGCTCCGACCAGCGTGCCGCCGAGGTCGTCGCCCGCATGACCGCCCTCGGCCTCGACCCGGTGGAGTCCGTCGCCGTGCGCGTCGGCCGTGACGGCGGCCCCGAGGCCGCTGCCCGCGACGCCCGCTACGGCGCCCTGGACGAGGCCGCGGACCGCCTCGGCGCCGCCGCCGTGCTGCTCGGCCACACCCGGGACGATCAAGCGGAAACCGTCCTGCTGGGACTCGCCCGCGGATCCGGCATCCGCTCGCTCTCCGGCATGCCCGAGGTCTCGCAGGGTCCCGGCGGCCGCGGCCGCAGCCACCGCTACCGCCGCCCCTTCCTCCAGGTCGACCGGCAGACCGCGCGCAAGGCGTGCATGGTCCAGTCCCTGGCCGTCTGGGACGACCCGCACAACATGGACCCGGCCTACACCCGCTCCCGCCTGCGCCACGAGGGACTGCCCGCCCTGGAGAAGGCGCTGGGCAAGGGCGTCGTCGAAGCCCTCGCCCGCACCGCCCAGCTCTCCCGCGACGACGCCGACGCCCTGGACGCCTGGGCCGCCGAGGCCGACCGCGGGGTGCGCGACGAGGACGGCCGGCTGGAGTGCGCCAAGCTGTACGCCCTTCCCCCGGCCGTCCGCCGCCGCGTGCTGCGCAGGGCCGTCGTCGCCGCGGGCTCTCCCGCGGGCTCGCTCTTCGCCCGCCACATCGAGGAAGTCGACCGCCTCATCACCGGATGGCGCGGTCAGGGCGCCATCAACCTGCCCGGCCGGGTGGAGGCCCAGCGGCAGGGTGGCAGACTTGTCATCCGGCAGGGCTGATTGGTGCTGAAGCACGGCTGAGTCCTCCGGGGGGACCCCGGAGCCCCGGCCGACAACGAAAGTGATGCGGGTGGACGAGAAGGACATGGGCAGCGACCTCCAGTCGGTGCTCATCACCAAGGAAGAGATCGACGCGAAGCTGGCCGAGCTGGCCGCGAAGATCGACGCGGAGTACGCGGGCAAGGACCTGCTCATCGTCGGCGTGCTCAAGGGCGCCGTCATGGTGATGGCGGACCTGGCGCGCGCCTTGTCCACCCCGCTCACCATGGACTGGATGGCGGTGTCCTCGTACGGCGCCGGAACCCAGTCCTCCGGTGTGGTGCGGATCCTCAAGGACCTGGACACCGACATCAAGGACAAGCACGTCCTGATCGTCGAGGACATCATCGACTCCGGTCTGACGCTGTCCTGGCTGCTGTCCAACCTGGGCTCCCGCCAGCCGGCCTCCCTCGAGGTCGTCACGCTGCTGCGCAAGCCCGAGGCCGCGAAGGTCGCGATCGACGTGAAGTGGGTCGGCTTCGACATCCCCAACGAGTTCGTCGTGGGCTACGGCCTCGACTACGCGGAGAAGTACCGCAACCTGCCGTTCGTCGGGACCCTCGCCCCGCACGTCTACGGCGGCTGACCCGCCCCGCCCCCGGGCGATCCGGTGTCCGGCCGGGGAACCTGGGGGCGATTCCCGCCGTTGGAGCAGGGGAAGGCGGGTCTGTCACCCGTCCCACGGGCCGCGGGTGACAATTCAGGGGTACATTCCGAAGAACAGTCTTTACTCACACAGCAGCATTTACCTACGGGCAGGAGGGACGGGGTGCCTGGCGCCCCGTATGGATGGACGTGAAGCGATACTTCCGTGGGCCGGTCATGTGGATCGTGCTGGCCGTCCTCGCCGTGGTCGTGTTGATGAATGTCGTCGGCTCCGGCGGCGGCTACAAGTCGGTGGACACCAGCGAGGTCATCAAGGCGATCAACACTGGCCAGGTGGAGACAGCCAAGCTGACCACCGGCGACAGCCAGATGATCAAGATCGAGCTGAGCGAAGGCCAGAAGCTCGGCAAGCACGACGGCACCAAGTTCCAGGCCAACTACATCGGGGATCAGGGCGTCCAGCTCGCCCAGAGCCTCCAGACCAAGTACGACGCCGGTCAGATCCCGGACGGATACTCCGTCACCCCGGACAAGACCAGCCCGTTCCTGAGCGTGCTGCTCTCGCTCCTGCCCTTCGTCCTCATCGTCGTTGTCTTCCTGTTCCTGATGAACCAGATGCAGGGCGGCGGCTCCCGAGTCATGAACTTCGGGAAGTCCAAGGCCAAGCTCATCACCAAGGACACGCCGAAGACCACGTTCGCCGACGTCGCGGGCTCGGACGAGGCCGTCGAGGAACTCCACGAGATCAAGGAGTTCCTCCAGGAGCCGGCGAAGTTCCAGGCCGTCGGCGCCAAGATCCCCAAGGGCGTGCTCCTCTACGGGCCGCCCGGCACCGGAAAGACCCTGCTGGCGCGTGCCGTCGCGGGCGAGGCCGGTGTTCCCTTCTACTCGATCTCCGGTTCCGACTTCGTCGAGATGTTCGTCGGCGTCGGCGCCTCACGTGTCCGTGACCTGTTCGAACAGGCCAAGGCCAACGCCCCGGCGATCGTCTTCGTCGACGAGATCGACGCCGTCGGCCGACACCGCGGTGCGGGTCTCGGCGGCGGCCACGACGAGCGCGAGCAGACCCTCAACCAGCTGCTCGTCGAGATGGACGGCTTCGACGTGAAGGGCGGCGTCATCCTGATCGCCGCCACGAACCGGCCCGACATCCTCGACCCGGCGCTCCTGCGCCCGGGCCGCTTCGACCGGCAGATCGCGGTCGACCGTCCCGACATGCAGGGCCGTCTGGAGATCCTCAAGGTCCACCAGAAGGGCAAGCCGGTCGCCCCGGACGTCGACCTCTCGGCCGTCGCCCGCCGCACCCCCGGCTTCACCGGTGCCGATCTCTCCAACGTCCTCAACGAGGCCGCGCTCCTCACGGCCCGCTCGGACAAGAAGCTGATCGACAACCACATGCTGGACGAGGCGATCGACCGCGTCGTGGCGGGTCCGCAGAAGCGGACCCGGATCATGTCGGACCGCGAGAAGAAGATCACCGCGTACCACGAGGGCGGCCACGCCCTGGTCGCGGCGGCCTCGCCGAACTCCGACCCGGTCCACAAGATCACGATCCTGTCCCGCGGCCGGGCCCTGGGCTACACCATGGTCCTGCCCGACGAGGACAAGTACTCGACCACGCGCAACGAGATGCTCGACCAGCTGGCGTACATGCTGGGCGGGCGCGCGGCCGAGGAGCTGGTCTTCCACGACCCGACCACGGGCGCGGCGAACGACATCGAGAAGGCCACCGCCACGGCGCGGGCCATGGTCACCCAGTACGGCATGACCGAGCGTCTCGGTGCGATCAAGTTCGGCGGCGACAACACCGAGCCGTTCCTGGGCCGCGAGATGTCGCACCCGCGGGACTACTCGGAAGAGGTCGCGGCGCTGGTCGACGAAGAGGTCAAGAAGCTCATCGAGACCGCGCACAACGAGGCCTGGGAGATCCTCGTCGAGAACCGCGACGTCCTCGACAACCTAGTCCTCGCGCTGCTGGAGAAGGAGACGCTGGGCAAGGAGGAGATCGCCGAGATCTTCTCGACCATCGTCAAGCGTCCGGCCCGCCCCGCGTGGACCGGATCCTCCCGCCGCACCCCCTCCACCCGTCCGCCGGTGCTCTCCCCCAAGGAGCTGCAGCTGACGAACGCGGCGAACGGCACGTCCGCCGTCGCGCCGGTCTCCACGGAGAAGGGCATCGAGGTGGCCCCGGAGGACCGCCCCGAGTAACCGGAGGGTCGACCCACCCGGAATGGAAGCCGCGCCCCCCAGGTTCTAGCCTGGGGGGCGCGGCACATTTGTACGACCGCGTGTGCGGACAGGAACGAGGATGAAATGACCGACCCAGTGACCTTGACCGGTGACGAGGGCAGGATCGGCGAGTTCGACGAGAAGCGCGCGGAGGCGGCGATCCGTGAACTCCTGATCGCGGTCGGCGAGGACCCGGACCGTGAGGGTCTACTGGAGACCCCGGCCCGCGTGGCGCGCGCATACCGGGAGATATTCGCCGGCCTGTACCAGAAGCCCGAAGAGGTCCTGACGACGACGTTCGACCTGGGCCACGACGAGATGGTCCTGGTCAAGGACATCGAGGTCATGAGTTCGTGTGAACATCATCTGGTCCCCTTCCACGGCGTGGCGCATGTCGGCTACATCCCGTCCACCGACGGGAAGATCACCGGCCTGTCGAAGCTGGCCCGCCTCGTGGACGTGTTCGCCCGCCGCCCTCAGGTGCAGGAGCGCCTGACCACGCAGATCGCGGACTCCCTGATGGAGATCCTGGACCCGCGCGGGGTCATCGTGGTCATCGAGTGCGAGCACATGTGCATGACCATGCGCGGGGTCCGCAAGCCCGGCGCGAAGACCATCACCTCGGCGGTCCGCGGCCAGCTCCGCGACCCCGCCACCCGCAACGAGGCGATGAGCCTGATCATGGCCCGCTGACCGGTGCCCACCCGCCCGGGGGTCAGGCCCGGGCGGGGGATTCCGGGGTGGGGTCCTCGTCCTCGGGGAGCTTGAGGACCCGCTCCAGGAAGAGCGCGGCGGCGATGACCGCGATGCCCGCGAGGACCGAGAAGCCGGCATACCAGGCCTGGTCGCGGCGGGCGGGGACGTCGAGGGAGTCGGTCAGCAGGAAGACCCCCACACCGCCGTACATGCCCGCCACCAGCGCGGCCACCAGCGCACTGGCCTGCCCGAAGACCACCGCGCGGGCCGCCATCAGCGGCTCCACGCCCTTCGCGCCCGGGCGGCGCTCCCGCTGGGCCTTGAGCCGGGCCTTCAGGGACAGCGCAGTGGCCAGCAGCACCACGGCGATGACCCCCAGGACGATCGGCGCGGCCAGCGGAACGCCCGGCAGGGTGCCGTACGTGTTCCACAGCCGGGCACCGGCCCAGGACAGGACCCCGGCGACCACGAAGATGCCCGCCAGGATCCCCGGCCTCAGTTGCTTCACTTGCCCGCTCCCCGCCTTCCGCGCAGTCCGTCAGCAGTCCACAGGCTAACGACTACTCGGGGAGGTGGAGTTCCAGGTCGGGGCGCGGCGTGACGCCGCTCAGGCCGATTCCGGCCAGGAGGGCGGAGACCGGGCCGCGGCCCGGGAGCTGGGCCTCCGGGTCGATGTCGTGCCAGGGGGCCAGCACGAAGGCGCGCTGGTGGGCGCGGGGGTGCGGGAGGGTGAGGACCGGGTCGTCGCAGACGCGGTCGGCGTACGCGACGATGTCGACGTCGATCGTGCGCGGGCCCCAGCGCTCCTCGCGGACGCGGTCGAACGCCTCTTCGATGGCGTGCCCGCGCTCCAGCAGCGAGGACGGCGGCAGGGTGGTCTTCACCGCGATGACCGCGTTGAGGTACGAGGGCTGCGAGCCGGGCTCGACGCCCCACGGCTCGGTCTCGTAGACGGGGGAGACGGCCTTGACCCGCAGGCCGGGGGTGTCGCCGAGGGCGTCGACGGCGCCCTGGAGGGTCTCCAGGCGGTTGCCGAGGTTCGCGCCGAGCGCGATGACGGCCCATTTCGGGTTGGACAGGGTCACGTCCGCCGCGTCGACCGTCTCGACGACGGAGGCGGGTACCGGCTGGACGGTGGGGTCGCTCTGAGCGTTCAGTCCGTTGTTCATGCGCGGCTCCGGGTGATCGTGATGGTCACGTCGTCGAAGGGGACGGTGATGGGCGCGTCCGGCTTGTGGACGACGACCTCCACCTGCGCCACCGCTTCGTGCTTGAGGCACTGCTGGGCGATCCGCTCGGCCAGTGTCTCGATCAGGTCGACGGGCTCGCCCTGGACGACGTCGACGACTTCCTCCGCGACTACCCCGTAGTGCACGGTTTTCGCCAGGTCGTCTCCGGCCGCCGCGGGGCGGGTGTCGAGGTGCAGCACGAGGTCGACGATGAAGGTCTGGCCCTCCTCGCGTTCCCGGGGGAAGACGCCGTGGTGCCCGCGAGCCTTGAGGCCGCGCAGCGCGACACGATCCACGCGAATCACTCCTGCTTTCGTAGGTGCTTCCGGCCTCGGGGCTGCCCCGGGGCCATGGGCCTGCGCCGAGTGCGGTCGGCGTCGTCCGACTTCGAATTTACCTGCGAAACAGTCCGGTACCCGCCGTAGGGGTCAGGAGGAGGGGTCCTCGTCGTCCTCGTCGGACTCCGTGAGGACGGGAGAACCGTGGTGGGACCAGAGGCGCCAGCCCTCGGATGTGCGTCGGAACACATTCGTGGCGACGACCAGCTGGCCGACGAGCGGGCCGAGCTCTCCGCCGTCCTCGGCGGGGCCGCCGCTGAGGATGTTCTCCGTGCACGTCACCAGTGCGGTGTCGCCTATGACGGCCACCTTGGTGTCGGTGAGGAAGAACTGGATGTACTCGGTGTGGGACATGATCAGCGCGTACGAGCGCAGTACCTCGCCGCGGCCCGAGAGCACCGGCCAGCCGGGGTGCACGCAGGAGATCTCGTCCTCGAGCCAGAGCGCCGACAGAGCGTCGAAGTCCCCCCGCTCCATTGCCTCGTAGAAGGCCGTGTTGACCTCTTCGACCGCTTCGATGTCGGTTCTGCTCACTGTTCTCCTTGTGGGTCGATGAGGGTCAGAGTGCCCCTTCCACGGCGCGGGCCACCCGAACCGCGTCGGCGGTCGCCCGTACCTCGTGGACCCGTACGGCCCAGGCGCCCTGGTGGGCGGCGATCGCGGAGACGGCGGCGGTGGCGGCGTCGCGTTCGCGGGCCGGCGGCGGGGCGGCGTCGGCCGCGCCGGCCAGGACCCGGCCGAGGAACCGCTTGCGCGAGGCGGCGACCAGCAGCGGGAAGCCCAGGGCGCGCAGGTCGGTCATGTGTGCGACCAGGGCCAGGTCGTGCTCGGCGTTCTTCGCGAAGCCGAGACCGGGGTCGACGAGGAGCCGCTCGGGGGCTATGCCGCCGGCGACGACCGCGTCGATGCGGGCCCGGAGTTCGGCGGTGACCTCCGCGATCACGTCGTCGTAGACGGCGAGGCTGTTCATGTCGGCGCTGAAGCCGCGCCAGTGCATGACCACGAAGGGGACCTCGGCCGCGGCGACGGCCGGGATCATGCCGGGGTCGGCGAGACCGCCGCTGACGTCGTTGACCAGGGCGGCGCCGGCGTCGACGGCGCGGGCGGCGACGGCCGCGCGCATGGTGTCGACGGAGACCGTGACGCCCTCGGAGGCCAGGCCGCGCACCACGGGGACGACGCGGCGCAGCTCCTCCTCCTCGTCGACGCGGGTGGCGCCGGGGCGGGTGGACTCGCCACCGACGTCGACGAGGTCGGCGCCCTGGGCGACGAGGTCGAGCCCGCGCTTGACGGCGGCGGTGGTGTCGAACCAGCGGCCGCCGTCGGAGAAGGAGTCGGGGGTCACGTTGACGACGCCCATGACCGCGCAGCGGTCCCAGTCGGGCAGACCTGCGACCCGGCCCCTGTCGGTGGCTCCGCGCTTCGTGTTCATGGGTCAAGGGTAGGGCTGACCTGGATATGACAGCTCCTGCCACTGTCCCGTCGCCGGCACCCCTCCCTCACACCGCCCGGGCTCGGGGACCGGGCGGGGTAGGCCGAAGGCCCGGGCGGGTGGACCGGCCGGGCCTTCGGGGGTGTCGCGGGTGCGGTGCGGGCTACGCGGCCTGGACCTCGCGCTCGGCCTGCTTCGGGACGGACGGCACCAGGTTGTGCGTGCAGGTGCGGACCGGCTTGGGGCGGCGGCGGCTGGCGAACAGGCGCGGCAGGGCCAGCGTCACGAAGCCCTCGGCCTGCATCGCGGCGAAGCCGATGCGGGGCAGGTCGCGGGTGGTGCGGAAGACGACGAAGCGCGGCTCCCAGCGGGGGCGGAACTTCGCGTTGAACTTGTACAGGGACTCGATCTGGAACCAGCGGGAGAGGAAGACCAGCAGGCTGCGCCACATCCGCAGGACGGGGCCGGCGCCGATCTTCTCGCCGCGGGCCAGCGCCGAGCGGAACATCGCGAAGTTCAGGGAGACCTTCTCGATGCCGAGGGCCGGGGAGGCCTCCAGGGAGGCGACGATCAGCAGCTCGTTCATACCGGGGTCGGCGCCGCGGTCGCGACGCATCAGCTCCAGCGACATGCCGTCCTTGCCCCACGGCACGAAGTGCTGGATGGCCTTCAGGTCGCCGAAGGGGCTGGTGTCGCCCTCCTCGACGCGGTGGGCGGTGGCGATGAAGCAGTCGCCGTCGCCCGGGTCGCCGACCCGGCCCAGCGCCATCGAGAAGCCGCGCTCGGTGTCGGTGCCGCGCCAGGCCTCGGCCGCGCCGCGGACCTGCTCCAGCTCCTCCTCGGTCAGCTCGCTGACCCGGCGGACCTTGGTGGTGTAGCCGTTGCGCTCGATGCGCTTCACCATCTGGCGGACATTGCGCATGGCACGGCCCGAGAGGGAGAAGTCTTTGACATCGACAATCGCCTCGTCACCCAGCTCCAGGGCGTCGAGACCGGTCTCGCGGGTCCAGACTTCGCCACCGGTCTCGCTGCAGCCCATGACGGCCGGGGTCCAGGAGTGGGCCTTGGCCTCGTCCATGAACCGCTCGATCGCGCCGGGCCACGCCTCGACGTCGCCGATCGGGTCGCCGGAGGCGAGCATCACGCCGGAGACGACGCGGTAGGTGACGGCGGCCTTGCCGCTGGGGGAGAAGACGACGGCCTTGTCGCGGCGGAGCGCGAAGTGGCCGAGGGAGTCGCGGCCGCCGTGCTTGGCGAGCAGCTCGCGCAGCCTGCCCTCGTCGTCGGCGGTGAGCCGGGCGGCGGGGTGTTCGGGGCGGAAGGCCAGGTACATGGTGGTGAGGGCGGTCAGCATGCCGAGCGCGCCGAGGGAGTAGCCGACGGTCCAGGAGACCTGCCCGGCGTAGTTCACGGGGCCCTCGAAGCCGAAGAGGCCGTAGACGACGTGCTTGATCTGCTCGTACAGGCTCGGGTTGCCGACGACCCGGTTCGGGTGGACGTTGACGATGAGCAGGCCGAGCCCGATGGAGCCGGCGCTCATCAGGACGAAGTTGGCGAGCGCCTTCCAGCGGCTGCGCGGGTCGGGCAGGGCCTTGAATTCACCCTGGTGGCGCAGCAGGAGTGCGAAGAGCACCGCCGCGATGACGACGCCGGGGATCGAGTGCCGGTACAGGAACTGCGCCACGGCCCCGGCCGGCAGCAGGACGACCGCCGCCCGCCAGGCACGGCGCTTGCGGCGCTTGAGACCGTGCGCGAGCAGCAGGAGCAGTACGCCCGCGCTGATGGCGAGGGCGGCCGCGAACGGGCCGAAGACCGGCAGCACCTCTGCCACCGCGTGGATCCGGCTGTGCCGGAAACGGGGGAAGACACCCGCCGCGATGTCCAGAAGGCCGACGATCATGACGGCCGTACCTACCAGGCCGGGCACCGACTCCGGCTGTGGGCCTCGGAAGATTCGGCGGACCCTGCTCGGAACCTGTCCCGACTTATCGCCATCTATCCTGCTAGACATCGCTTCCCGTTGCTCCGCGAGAGATCAAGTGGCCGAAGGCCGCGACAGCCTCCGGTGTGTGGTGCGTCCCTTAGGACGACATCGACGGACAGCGGGTTCACTCTTCCGTCGGAAATTTCCAGTCCTGCCATCAGAAAGTCGACTGACTGCTCATGGGTCTCACCAGTAATACGGTCCTGGCGCTGGCCGTCCTCGCCGGTGTGCTGCTGTTCGCGGCCACCATCTGGTTCTGGCCGAAGCTCTCGGGCCGCACCTGGCGTGCGTTCGCCGGCCGTATCGGGCTCCTGCTGGCGACCCAGCTGGCGCTGTTCTCGGCTGTCGGGCTCGCGGCCAACAAGTCGTTCCTGTTCTACGGTTCGTGGGCCGACCTGTTCGGTCAGGAGACGTCGATGGGCAAGGTCGTCGACCACTCGATGAGCAGCAAGGACATCAAGGTCGTCGACAAGCAGAAGCTGGACGTCCCCGGCGGCGCCAAGCCCCAGGTGGGCGGTCAGATCCTGAAGGTTGCCATATCCGGGCAGAAGTCGAAGATTACGAGCCCCGGCTACGTGTGGCTCCCGCCGGAGTACTTCCAGCCGCAGCACAAGGACGAGAACTTCCCGGCGTCCGTCGTCCTGACAGGCTATCCGGGCACCGCGGAGAACCTGATCAAAGGGCTCGACTACCCGATGAAGGCCTTCAGCCTGTCCAAGTCGGGCAAGATGAAGCCGATGATCCTCGTCATGCTGCGCCCGACGGTGGCGCCGCCGCGGGACACCGAGTGCGTCGACGTCCCCGGCGGCCCGCAGACGGAGACCTTCTTCGGTGTGGACCTCCCGCAGGCCATCCAGGACACCTTCCGGGTCGGCAAGAAGCCGGAGAACATGGGCTTCATCGGCAACTCCACGGGCGGTTACTGCGCTCTGAAGATCGCCGCGCACTACCCGCAGACCTTCGGCGCCGCCGCGGGCCTGTCCGCGTACTACGACGCTCCGGACGACCCGACGACCGGTGACCTGTTCCACGGCGACGAGAAGCTGAAGAAGCGTGCGGACATCCTGCACGTGATGGACAACAAGAAGCCGGCCGGTACGTCCTTCCTCGTCACCAGCAGCGAGAAGGGCGAGCCGAACCTCTCGGACACCAAGAAGTTCATCAAGAAGGTGCAGGGCCCGGACCGGGTCTCGTCCATCATCCTCGACAGCGGCGGCCACAACTTCAACACGTGGCGCCGTGAGATCCCGCCGATGCTGATGTGGATGAGCGGCCGCATCCAGGCCTGACGGCCGTGCGGTGCGACGGCTGGAGCAGGGGCCCGACCGGAAGGTCGGGCCCCCTTTTCTCATGCCTCCTGCAACTCCGCCCGGCGCAGCGCCCGGTGGACGCCCTCGGGGGTCAGTACGCCGGCCAGCTCGCCGGTGTCCGGGTCCGTCACGCCGATCCGGCCCGAGTCCTCCTGGAGCAGTGCGGCGAGCGCCTCGCGCAGCGTCGCGCCGAGTTCCACCGACGCCCCGGGCACCGTCCCCTCGGCCGGTGCCAGGTCGTCGGCCCCGAGCGTGGTGACGGCGAGCCGCTTGAGCCCCCGGTCCGCGCCTACGAAGGAGGCCACGCGGGGCGTGGCCGGGGCTCCGAGCACCGCCGCCGGCCGGTCGAACTGCTCGATGGTGCCCGTTCCGTAGACGGCGATGCGGTCGCCGAGCCGGATCGCCTCCTCCAGGTCGTGCGTGACCAGCAGGATCGTCTTGCGCACGGTCCGCTGCAGGGCCAGGAACTCGTTCTGGAGCCGCTCGCGCACCACCGGGTCCACGGCGCCGAAGGGCTCGTCCATCAACAGCACCGGCGGGTCGGCGGCGAGCGCGCGGGCGACGCCGACGCGCTGGCGCTGCCCGCCCGACAGCTGTTCCGGGTACCGGCTCCCGTACACCGACGGGTCCAGTCCCACCAGTTCGAGCAGCTCGGCCGCCCGGGCGCGGGCCGCGGCCCTGGGGGTGCCGATCAGCTGCGGCACGGTAGCGGTGTTCTCCAGCACGGTCTTGTGCGGGAAGAGCCCGACCTGCTGGATGACGTAGCCGATGCGGCGGCGCAGCTCGACCGGGTCCGCGGCCGCGATGTCCTCGCCGTCCAGCAGGATCCGGCCGGAGGTGGGGTCGATGAGCCGGTTGACCATCTTCATCGTGGTCGTCTTGCCGCAGCCGGACGGTCCGACCAGCGTGACGAGCTCTCCCTCCGCCACCTCGAAGGACAGGTCCTCGACGGCCGTCGTCCCGTCGGGGTAGCGCTTGGTCACATGCTCGAATCGGATCACGGACCCATCTTTCCTCACGGGCGCCGCCCGATTGTGAAGGGCGTGTTGCCCCCGTGCGAAGGATTCCGGCCATGGACTGCGATGGGGGTTAGGGTCGTCCAAGGCCGGGCGATCGAGCATGTGTACGTTGGGAGACGGGGGGTGAGGCGCGTGCCGGGGCGGAACTGCCTGGTGGCGAACGACTGGATCTGCTGGGACTACGTCACCTCCCGCTCCCAGGAGCTCACCGACGCCACCGTCGAGCATGTGTGGATCACCGGCGCGGCCGTCCTGATCGGCCTGGTCGTGTCCGTGCCGCTCGCCCTGCTGGCCCGCCGCGGCAGGCGCTGGTCGGCGCCCGTGCTCACCTTCACCACCCTGCTCTACACGGTCCCCTCGCTGGCCATGTTCTCCCTGCTGCTGCCCGTCTTCGGGCTCTCGGCGGCGCTGGTCGTGACCGGTCTGGTGCTCTATTCGCTGACCATCCTGGTCCGCAACGCGCTGGCCGGCCTGGAGGCGGTTCCCGAGGAGGTGCGCGAGGCCGCGCGCGGCATGGGATACGGGCCGGGGCGGCTGCTGTGGCAGGTGGAACTGCCGCTGGCGCTGCCCGCGCTGCTCGCCGGCGTACGGATCGCCACGGTCTCGACGGTCGCACTGACCACGGTCGGCTCCATCGTCGGCAAAGGCGGCCTCGGCAACCTCATCGCGCCCGCGGTGACCAGCTCCTTCAAGGCGCAGGTCCTCACCGCCTCGCTGCTGTGCGTACTGCTGGCGCTCGCCGCGGACCTGCTGCTGCTCGGCCTGCAGCGGCTGCTCACGCCGTGGACCCGGGCCGGCGGCCGGCCGGCCGGCCGGGGGAAGGGGGCCTGACGCATGGGTGTGGCGGGAGGGGCCTGGGACTGGCTCGCGAACGGCGCCAACTGGTCCGGGGAGAACGGTGTCTGGCACCGGCTCGGCGAGCACGTCTACGTCAGCGGGCTCGCCCTGGCGATCGCCTGCGCGATCGCGCTGCCGGTCGGCCTTTACCTCGGCCACCTCGGCCGGGGCGGCACCCTCGCGGTCAACGTCTCCAACGTCGGCCGGGCCGTCCCGGTCTTCGCGGTGCTGGCGCTCTTCATGGTCTCCCCGCTGCGCAACGCGGGCTACCTGCCGACGGTGGCCGCCCTCGTGCTGTTCGCCGTCCCGCCGCTGCTGACCAACGCGTACGTCGGCATGCGCGAGGTGGACCGTTCGGTGGTGGAGGCCGCCCGCGGGATGGGCATGTCCGGCGGGCAGCTGTTCTGGCGGGTGGAACTCCCGCTCGCGCGCGGCCTGGTGATGACCGGGCTGCGTTCGGGCTCCGTGCAGGTCATCGCCACGGCCACGATCGCCGCCATGGTCGGGCAGGGCGGTCTCGGCCGGATCATCACCGCCGGCTTCAACACCTACAACACCCCGCAGGTCGTCGCCGGGGCCCTGCTCGTGGCCGCCCTGGCCCTGCTGGTGGAGGGCGTGCTCGTGGCGGCGGAACGGCTGCTGCCCCGGGCCGGCGCCCGCCGCTGATTCCCGTCCCTCTTCTCGAACGGAGCAACTCCATGACCAAGACCACGCGCGTTCTCGGCGCGTCCCTGGGCGTCCTGGCCCTGACGGTGTCGCTGGCCGCGTGCGGCGGTGACAGCCTGGAGAAGAGCAAGGACGGCGGCTCCTCCGCCGCCCCGGCCGCGGGGGGCAAGGGCAGCCTGGTGATCGGCGCGGCCGGGTTCACCGAATCGAACGTGCTGGCGGAGCTGTACGCGCAGGTCCTGGGGGACGCGGGCTACAGCACGTCCGTCAAGACGGTCAACAACCGCGAACTGTACGAGCCGTCGCTGGAGAAGGGCGAGATCGACGTCGTCCCCGAGTACGCGGCCACGCTCGCGGAGTTCCTGAACGCCAAGGTGAACGGGCCGAAGGCGCCCGAGGAGAAGCCGGTCGCGTCGAGTGACGTCGCGGCGACGGTGGCGGGCCTGGAGAAGCTGGCGGCCCCGCTCGGGCTGAAGGTGCTGCCCGCGGGTTCGGCGGTCGACCAGAACGCATTCGCGGTGACCAAGGAATTCGCCGAGAAGAACAACCTCAAGTCCCTTTCCGATCTTGGCAAGTCGGGCCTGAAGGTGAAGATCGCGGCGGGCGACGAATGCTCCGTCCGCCCCTTCTGCGGCCCGGGACTGACCAAGACATACGGAATTCAAGTTTCCGGTATTGACCCGAAGGGCGTCGGCACCCCGCAGGCCAAGCAGGCGGTCAAGGACGGCGTCGACCAGCTGGTGCTCACCACGACCACGGACGCCACCCTCGACAGCTTCGGCCTGGTCCTGCTGGAGGACGACAAGAAGCTCCAGAACGCGGACAACGTGCTGCCCGTGGTCAACGCAAAGGACGCCGGGGCCCCCGAGGTCGCGGCCGCGCTCGACAAGCTGACCAAGGTGCTCACGACCGCCGACCTGGCCGACCTGAACCGGAAGGTGGACGCCGAGCGTGCCAAGCCGGCCGACGTCGCGAAGGCCTACCTGGAGGCGAAGGGCCTTGTGAAGAAGTAGTGCCTACTGGTTGATGGAGAAATGTGGGGTAACTGCCCGGGAACAGATTGCCGGGTGGGTACCCCACACGACCTCTACGCCCTGTAAATTTCAGGCCATGCCCCGTGGACGCCACCGCAATCCCGAACCCCTGCACCGGCTGCTCACGCCGACGGCCGTTGCCGGTGTGTCCGTCACCAGCGCCGGCGCCGCCTGGCTGCTGGCCGGCCCCGACGACGGAACCGCGCTGAGGCTGCTCGTGGCGCTCGCCGCGGCCGCCGGGATCGCCGGCGCCGTCGTGATGCGAGCCTGGGACCGCAGCGCGGGACGCCGGGTCGCGGAACTCGCCCGCGAGCGGGTCAAGGACGAGTGGCGCACCGACGAGCGCATAGCCGAGCTGGAGTCCGACCTCGAAGAGGCCCGGATGCTGCGGGCCAGGCTGGATGCCAAGCTGCGCGCCAAGCGCGTCGAACTGGCGGGCCTGCGGGGCGAGCACGCGGCGCTGCTGCGCCGGTACGCCACGGCCGAGACCGAGCGCGCCAGCGCCCTGGAGAAGCGCCGGCTGCTGGCCATCGAGGCCTCGTCGACCACGGCTGCGGCCGATCCCAAGCAGCTTCCGGCCGTCTCCGAGGAGCGCACCTCGGCCGGCGCACCCACCTCGGTGGGCTACGCCCGGGCCCACGCGGCCATGGTGGCGCTGGCCCGCAAGGCGCAGGAGCGGGCGCTGCCCAGGGCGCGGGCCGCGCGCGAGCTGCCCACGGTGCCGCCGGCCGCGGGCCCCGCCGCCTCCTTCCCGGCCCGCCGTCAGGCGGCCGCCGTGGCCCCGTACGCGGCCCAGCGGCGTACGGCCTCCCGCGTCGAGGGCGGTTTCGACTTCTTCGGCACCAAGAACTCGGCGCAGGCCCGCGCGGCGATCGAGGCGGTGCAGAACGAGGACCTGGCCGACGTGGTGGGCGCCGAGGCCCTCGCCGTGCACAAGGCGGAGTCCGCGCAGCAGACGGCCGAGCCGGAGTTCAAGCCGCCGACCGACGAGACCCGCGCGGTGGGCCAGGTCATCGACCTGACGGCCCACGACGAGACCGAGCCGATCGACGTGGTGCGCCTGCGCACCGCGATCTCCTGACCGCCCCTTCCCTGCCCCTCAGGGCCCGTACGAGGCCACCAGCCGGGCCAGGTGCCGGCCCGCCAGCAGGAGCGGGGTCCGGCTCTGGGTGACCTGTGAGGTCATTTCGGCGCCCTCCAGGGTGTTGACCACGGTGATCGCCAGGTCTCGCGCCTCCTGCTCCGGGTAGCCGGAGGCCAGGAGCTTCGCGGCGACCAGCTCCTGCCAGTGGGCGAAGGCCCGGGCGCAGGCCGCCTGCAGATCGGGGAGGCGGCCGACCGTCTCCAGGGCGGTGGCCGTCACCGGGCAGCCGTCGCGCCAGTCGGACGCCTCCAGGGCCTCCGCGAGCAGGCCGGTGATCGCCTCGACCGCCTCCGCGGGGTCCGGCCGGGCGGCGAGCCCCGTGCGCAGGAGCGCGGCGAACTCCTCGTCGCCGAAGTGGATCGCGGCCACTGCGAGTTCCTGCTTGCCGCCCGGGAAGAAGTGGTACAGCGAGCCCAGGGTGGCCCCTGCCTCCCGAACCAGCTGTTTGACCGGGGTGTTCTCGTACCCGCCGTGCTGCATGAGGCGGGAGGCGGTGCGGACCAGGCGCTCGCGCGTTCCCGGCTCTGTCTTCGTCCCTGTCGCTGCCATGGCCGGATCCTACCCAACATATTGGATAGAGCGCTCGCTCTAATCCCGTGCTACGGTCGTGCCGAGCGCTGGATAGAGCGTTCGTTCTAGTCACGTGTACCGGGGGAGAGTTCCATGAACAACACCAAGATCACCGTCGTGGGCCTGGGTCCCATGGGCCGGGCCATGGCCGCCGCCTATCTCGACGCCGGCTACGAGGTCACCGTGTGGAACCGCAGTGCCGGCAAGGACACCGACCTCGTCGCACGCGGCGCGCGCAGGGCGGCGGACGCAGCCGGGGCCGTCGCCGCGAGTCCGCTGGTCGTGCTCAGCCTGATCGACGTCGAGGCCATGTACGGCACGCTCGGCGACGCCGACCTCACGGGCCGCGCGCTCGCCAACCTCTCCTCCGACCTCCCGGACAAGGCCCGCGCGGCCGCACGGTGGGCCGAGGAGCGCGGCGCCGCGTACCTCACGGGCGGGGTCAACGTGCCGCCCGCCGGCATCGGACAGGAAGGGTCGTCGATCTTCATCAGCGGCCCGCGAGAGGTCTACGAGGAACACCGGTCGGCGCTCGACCTGCTCGCCGCCACCGACTACCGCGGCGCGGACCCCGGCTACGCGCAGCTCTACTACCAGCTCAACATGATCCTCTTCTGGACCGCCTACACGGGCTGGTACCAGGCGGTCGCCGTGGCCCGCGCCAACGGCCTGACGGCGTCGGACATCCTGCCCTACGCCGGCTACACCGCCGACACCATGCGCGGTTTCTACACGCAGAGCGCCGCGCTCATCGACGCCGACGACCACCGCGGCGAGGACCAGCGCCTGACGATGTGCGCCGCCAGCGTCGAGCACATCCTGCACACCGCGGCGGACTCCGGTGTGGACACCGCGATCCTGGCCGCGCACGCGGAGCTGTACCGCCGCGGGGTCGACGCGGGCTACGGCGACGAGAGCAGCTCGCGCCTGATCCGGCTGCTGGCTGCCAAGGAGGGCTGACGGTCGGGTCGGCCGGGTCGGCGCCTCAGAACAGCGGCAGCTGTCCCGGGACGTCGGGCAGGACGAACCCGTCCAGCGTGGGTGCGCAGGCGCCGAGCACCACCCGGGCCCGGGACCCGGGGCAGGACACCAGGTCGCCGCGGGCGGCGGGCGGGTCGTGGCGGGCGATGCGGCCCGCGGTGACGGCGCAGTCGCGGCCGCAGGCGGGGCAGGCCCGGCGGGGTGAGTGGGACATGGCGCCCAGTCTGCCCTGCCGCACCGACATCAGTCCCGCGCCGGTTCCGCGGCGGCCGCCCGCCGCTGGGCCAGCCACACCTCGTGCACCCGCTCCACCCGGGCCCACAGGGCAGCCCGGTCGGCGGGCGTCAGGTCCTCGAGGTCCAGCCCGAAGATGCCGTCCAGGACCGAGAGGAGTTCCTCAGGCCCGGACAGCACCCGCTCGGCGGTCTGTTTCCCGCCCTCCAGGCGGGTCAGGACCTTCCCGCGCAGGCAGTCCGCGCCGCCCGCGTCGCGTCGGAACACCGCGAAGACCCGCACGAAGGGGGACTCCTCGTTCGTGGACAGCCACGTGTGCATGCCCTCGAAATCGGCGGTCGCCGCGGGGGCGTCGCGGAAGTTCATCCGGCGCGCACCGCCCGCCGCGGCGAAGAAGGACCAGCCCGGGCTCTCGCCCTCCAGCGGATCCAGCCGTTCCAGGGAGTAGCTGAAACCATTCTGCTCGTACGGGCCCGCGACGAGCGGCAGCGGTTCGTACGGGCCCATGTCCCCGAGTCCGGCCTCCACCCAGTACTCCTCGCCCCCGACGCGGACGGTCAGGGCGAGGTGGTCGCCCCGCACCGCGCGCGACGCGGCGTCGGCGCTCACGGCCCCGACGTGCCGGGTCACCTCGTAGCCCAGGGATTCCAGGAGCAGGGCGAAAGCGCCGTTCAGATGGAAGCAGTAGCCGCCCCGCCCCGCGGCGAGCCGCCGCACCGACAGCTCGGGGTCGATGCCCGGCGGCCGGCCGAGCTGTATGTCGATGTTCTCGTAGGCGATGCGCTCCACATGCGCGCGCTGGAGCGCGAACAGCCCCTCGGCGCAGGGGGCGCCGAGGTCGAGGTCGGCGATGCCGAGACGCCGCAGGTAGCCGTCGAAGAAGTCCGTTGTCATCCGGCCAGGCTAGGCGCGGAAGGCGCTACTCCCCTTGAATTACGGCTACTTGTCGATGTCGCCGACCACGAAGAACAGCGAGCCCAGGATGGACACCATGTCCGCGACCAGCTGCCCCGGCAACAGCACGGCCAGGGCCTGGATGTTGTTGTAGGAGGCGCTGCGCAGCTTCAGCCGGTACGGGGTCTTCTCGCCCTTGGAGACCAGGTAGTAGCCGTTGATGCCCAGCGGGTTCTCGGTCCAGGCGTAGGTGTGCCCCTCGGGCGCCTTCAGGACCTTGGGCAGGCGCTGGTTGACCGGTCCCGGCGGGAGGTCGTCCATCCGGTCCAGACAGGCCACGGCGAGGTCGAGGGAGTTGTGGGTCTGCTCCAGCAGGCACTCGAAGCGGGCCAGGCAGTCGCCCTCGGTCCGGGTGACCACCTTCAGGACGTCCTGGAGCTCGCCGTAGGCCAGGTACGGCTCGTCCCGCCGCAGGTCGAAGTCCACGCCGGAGGCGCGGGCGATAGGGCCGGACACCCCGTACGCGTGCACCGCCTCCGCGGACAGGACCCCTACGCCGCGGGTACGGCCGCGGAAGATCTCGTTGCCGCGGACGAGCCTGTCGTAGACGTCCATCCGGCTGCGGACGTCGGCGATCGCGGCGCGGGCCCGGCCCAGCCAGCCGGCCGGGAGGTCCTCCTTGAGACCGCCCACGCGGTTGAACATGTAGTGCATACGGCCGCCGGAGATCTCCTCCATGACGGCCTGGAGCTCCTCGCGCTCGCGGAAGGCGTGGAAGATCGGGGTGATCCCGCCCAGTTCGAGCGGGTACGAGCCGAGGAACATCAGGTGGTTCAGCACGCGGTTCAGCTCGGCCAGCAGGGTCCGCATCCACACGGCCCGCTCGGGGACCTCCATGCCCAGCATCCGCTCGACCGCCATCACCACGCCGAGCTCGTTCGAGAACGCCGACAGCCAGTCGTGGCGGTTCGCGAGCATGACGATCTGCCGGTAGTCACGGGCCTCGAAGAGCTTCTCGGCGCCGCGGTGCATGTAACCGACCACCGGTTCGGCGCTGGCGATCCGCTCGCCGTCCAGGACGAGGCGCAGGCGCAGCACGCCGTGCGTGGAAGGGTGCTGGGGGCCGATGTTGAGCACCATGTCGGTGCTCTCCGCCGCTCCGCCGATGCCGACCGTCGTCTCCGTCATGCGGGCATTGTCTCAGCCCTACGCTGGGGGGATGGATACGGGGACGAAGGCTGAGACGGGCGAGCCCGGCTGGGTCGGGCTGCCGGGCGGGCTGCTCACCCTGCGGCGGACGCTGCTCGTGGGCTGGACCTGCCTGCTGGCGGCGGCGACCGGGCTGCTGCTCGGCCTGCTCGTGGGCCCGGAGTGGGCGGCGGCGGGGACGTTCTGGCTCGCCGCGGGGGCTTGGGGCTGGGTGCTCATCGGCCGCAACTGGCGGTCCTGGCGGTACACCGAGCGCGCCGACGACCTGCTGATCAGCCGGGGAGTGCTGTGGCGGGAGCAGACCGTGGTCCCGTACGGCCGGATGCAGCTGGTCGAGGTCACCTCGGGCCCGCTGGAGCGGCGCTTCGGCCTGGCCTCACTCCAACTGCACACGGCTGCGGCGGCCACCGACGCCCGGATCCCCGGGCTGGTACCGGCCGAGGCGGAGCGGCTGCGCGACCGGCTCGCCGCCCTCGGCGAGGCAAGGTCGGCGGGCCTGTGACCTCCGGTGCGGTGGGCGGTGAGCCGGGCGCCCCGGAGCCGGTGGACGGGCAGCCGGTGAGCGCCGGTGCGGTGGGCGGTGAGCCGGGCGCCCCGGGGGCGCCGGGGGGTGAGCCGAAGGAATCAGGGCCGGCCGGGGCGACCGGCTCGACGGGTGGCGCCGCGGAGGGGCCCGGCCGACAGGCCGTGGCCGAGCGGCGGCTGCACCCCTTCACACCGCTGCGCCGTGCCTGGGTGCCGATCGCCGCGACCGTCGGCCTCCTCGCCCAGCAGGGCGACCGGGCGGCGCGCTGGGTGGCGGACCTGTCCACGCTCCTGCGGTTGGTGACGCTGGTGGGCGTGGTCCTGATGTTCGGCGTGTACGGCTTTCTGAGCTGGTGGTTCACCCACTACGCGGTGACCGACACCGAACTGCGCATCCGGACCGGGCTGCTCTTCCGCCGCACCGCGCACATCCGGCTGGACCGGCTCCAGGCCGTGGACGTCACCCGGCCGCTGCTGGCCCGGCTGACCGGAGTCGCGAGCCTGCGGCTCGACGTGATCGGCACCGAGGAGAAGGACCAGCTGTCGTTCCTCGGCGAGAAGGAGGCCGTCGCCCTCCGCGCCGAGCTCCTGGCCCGCGCCGCGGGCTTCGCCCCCGAGGAGGCGGTGCGCCTCGGCGAGGCCCCGCAGCGTGAACTGCTGCGGGTGACCCCGCGCGAGCTGGCCGTGTCGCTGATGCTCAGCCTCGGCGTCTGGGCCGCGCTGGCCGGCGGGATCGTCGCGCCGTTCTTCGTGTGGTGGATCAGCTCCAGCCCGTGGGCGGCCGTCGTCACCCTGCTCCCCATGCTGGGCGGGGTCTGGGCGGCCACCGTCGGCCGCTTCCTCACCGAGTACGACTGGCGGGTCGCCGAGTCCCCGGACGGGCTGCGCCTGGATCACGGGATGCTGGACCGGGCCCACGAGACCGTGCCGCCCGGGCGCGTGCAGACGGTACGGATCGTGGAGCCGCTGCTGTGGCGGCGCAGCGACCGGGTCCGCGTGGAGCTCGCCGTGGCCGGGTCGAAGAACGAGGTCCTGGTTCCGGTGGCCTCGCGGGCCGCCGCCTACGCCGTGATCGCGCGCGTCCTGCCCGGCGTGGACCTGGCGGGCCTGTCCTTCTCGGGCTCGCCGGGCACCGGATCGCGCTGGGTGGTCCCGGTGTGGTGGAAGGGCTACGCCCTGGCGCTCTCGCCCGAGGTGTTCGCCGCCCGGCACGGCCGCCTGTGCCGCCGTACGGAGATCGTCCCGCACGCCAAGGTGCAGAGCGTCCGCCTCTCCCAGGGCCCCTGGGCCCGCGCCCGCGGCGTCGCCGACGTCCACGTGGACACCGGCGCGAACGGCACGGTCACCGCCCGGCTGCGGGCGGCCACCGAGGCCGCCCGGCTGTTGCACGACCAGGCCGCCCGCTCCCACACCTCCCGCGCGACGGCCCGCCCGGACCGCTGGATGACCGGGCCCGGCCCGGAGGCGTGAGCCGCGCCGGGGCCTCGCACGAGCGTCAAGGAGATCTTGACAAGGTGATCATGTCAAGATTTCCTTGACGTATGCTGACTTCGCGATCCAAGGACCACCGGGACCACACGCCCGCCACCCCGGCCATGGCCCCGGCCCTGCCGGTGGCCGTGCTTCTGCCCGCCGTGAGCGTGATGTTCGGCGACCGGCTCGGCACCCCCGCCACCATCGCCCTGATCCTCGTGGGCCTCGTGTTCATCGGCTGCACGGCCGCCCAGGGCGCCCGGGCGGCGCGCTCCGAGCAGGCGCGTCGCGACCAGGAGGTCCTCGACGCCCTCGAACCCCTTGCCGGACCGGGCCGATGAGCGGCGAACCGCTGCTCCAGCCGGTGGAGGCGGACCGGATCCGGGAGGGGATCGCCGCGGCCGTCCTCGGTGCCCCCGAGGGGCTGGCGGAGTCGCTCGAACACGACCCCCACGGATACCTGCGCCTGTTGGACGCCTCGCGCGTCGGCGCCGAGGAATCGAGCCGGCTGCTGCGCGAGGCTGTTCAGGGCGCCAGGGCCGCCGGACACAGCTGGGACGCGGTGGGCCGCGTCCTGGGTGTGAGCCGGCAGGCCGCCCAGCAGCGCTTCGCGGGCAAGGCGGGGGGCGGCGCGGGCCCGTCGGCGCCGCCCGCCGGGGAGCCCGGCGGCCCCGAGCGCCGGACCCTCGGCGGCCTGACCGCGTTCAACGAGATGGCCGCCCTGGAGGAAGCGGGCCGCGAGGGCTGGCACGCGGTCGGCTACGGCCCCTTCTTCCACGAGGTGGAAGCCTCCGACCATCCCTGGGAGCACTGCCGGGTGACGCTCCCGTCCGTCGCGCGGCACCGGCGGATGGAATCAGAAGGCTGGATTCCGGTCGGGGCGGGCTGGTTCCCCTGGCGCTACTACAAGCGCCCCCTCGACCAGGGCACCTGACAGCGGCGGCGGCAAGGCCCCGGCGGGGCGGCCGCCGGGGCCGGCTATCCGGCCCCGCCGCCCGCGCGGACCAGGCCCGTCTCGTAGGCCAGGACCACCACCTGGACCCGGTCGCGCAGACCGAGCTTGGTCAGGATGCGGCCCACGTGGGTCTTCACCGTGGCCTCCGACAGGACCAGCCGCGCCGCGATCTCGCCGTTCGACAGCCCCTGCGCCACCAGCAGCATGACCTCGCGCTCGCGCTCCGTCAGCCGCTCGATCTCCTTGTGCTCCGGCTCCTGCGTCGTCGTCGGCAGCATCGGCGCGAAGCGGTCCAACAGGCGCCGCGTCGTGGACGGCGCCACCACCGCGTCCCCGCTGTGCACCGAGCGGATCGCGCCGAGCAGTTCGGCCGGCGGCACGTCCTTCAGCATGAAGCCGCTCGCACCCGCCTTCAGGCCCGAGAAGGCGTACTCGTCCAGGTCGAAGGTGGTCAGGATGATCACCTTCGGGTGCTCCGCCGGCTCGCAGATCCGTCGCGTCGCCTCGACACCGTCGAGCCTCGGCATGCGGACGTCCATCAGCACCACGTCCACCTTCGTGGCCCGCAGCACCTCCAATGCCTCCAGGCCGTCACCCGCCTCGGCGACGACCTCCATGTCGGGCTGGGCGGCGAGCACCATGCGGAAGCCGGTGCGCAGCAGGACCTGGTCGTCGACCAGCATCACTCGGATGGACATCAGTTACCTCGTCCTCGTCATCTCTTCTTCAGGGGCAGCAGTGCGCTGATCCGGAAGCCGCCACCGGGCCGCGGCCCCGCCTCCAGGGTTCCGCCGACCATACCGATCCGCTCTCGCATGCCGATCAGCCCGTGTCCGGCGCCGTCCGCGCCGCCGTCCTCGTACAGCTCGTGGGCCGCGCCCCGGCCGTCGTCCTCGACCAGCAGGCCGAGCCCGTCGTCGAAATAGACCAGCCGGACGCTGGCCTTCGCATCGGACCCGCCGTGCTTGCGGGTGTTGGTCAGCGCCTCCTGCACGATCCGGTAAGCGGTCAGCTCGACGCCGCTGGGCAGGGGCCGCGGGGCGCCCTCCACTTCGAAGTCCACCGTGAGCCCGGCCGCCCGTACCTGCTCGACCAGGACCTCGATCTGCTCGACGTCGGGCTGCGGCACGTAGTCCTCGGACTCCTGCGGCTCGCCCGTGCGCAGGACGCCGAGCAGCCGGCGCATCTCGGCGAGGGCCTGGCGGCCGGTGCCGGAGATGGTCTGGAGGGCCTCCTTGGCCTGCTCGGGGGCCACGTCCATGACGTACGCGGCGCCGTCCGCCTGCACCACCATCACCGAGACGTTGTGCGCGACGACGTCGTGCAGCTCGCGGGCGATCCGGGCGCGCTCGGCGGCCACGGCCACCTTGGACTGGGCCTCGCGCTCCTTCTCCAGCCGGTGGTTGCGCTCCACCAGCTGGGCGTAATAGGCCCGCCGGGTCCGCAGGGAGTCGCCCAGCACCCAGGCCAGGACGAAGGGGACGATCATGAAGATGGCGAAGAGGACGTTGTCGACGTCGTTGGCGCCCTTGTCCACGCCGTACCGCAGGAAGTAGAGCGGCGCGGCCGCCAGCCCCCAGCCCAGTGCGGTGCGCGAGACCCAGCGCGGCACCTCGCTCGCGGCGACCGTGTAGAGGATCACGAACATGGCGATGTCGTAGAAGCCGGCGACGATCCCCGCGGCCAGTTGGAGCAGGCCCGCCCCGAGGGTGAGCCAGAACATCGCCTGCGTCCACTTGCGGCGCAGGGCCAGAGCCGTGCTCAGAGCGATCACCACCGGGACGGCGACGATCTTCAGGGGCCGGCTGATGTCGGGCTCGCCCGTGACGTTCAGCATCGAGACCCCGAAGAAGAGCACAGCCCAGAAGCTGTCGACGCCCGTCGGGTGTCTGCGGAGGAAGTCGTAGAGGCGCTGCACGTAACCCAGAGTAGGGAACGGCGATAGGTGCTGGAGTCAACCAGAGGTCCGAACCTGGCACCGGGGACATACTCCCCAAGGTGGAGGGTGAGCATAGCCTTCGGTGATGAGCACTCCTGGTGAAGCCGCCGCGGTCCGGTGGCGCAGTGCGATGGACGCGGCGCTGTACGGGCCCGGCGGCTTCTACGTCCGCCCCGCCGGCCCGGGCCCGGCCGGCCACTTCCGTACCTCCGTGCACGCCTCCGCCCTGTACGCGGGTGCCGTGGCCCGGCTGCTGCGGTGGGTGGACGCGGAGCTCGGGCACCCGCGGGAGCTCGACCTCGTCGACATGGGCGCCGGGCGGGCCGAACTGCTGTCCGGGGTGCTCGCCGCGCTCGACCCGGAGACGGCGGCGCGGGTGCGGCCGTACGCCGTGGAGCGGGCGGAGCGGCCCGAGGGGCTCGATGCGCGGATCCGCTGGACCGGGGCGGTGCCCGAGGGCGTGACCGGGCTGCTCTTCGCCAACGAATGGCTGGACAACGTACCCCTCGACGTCGCCGAGGACGGGCACTACGTCCTGGTCGCGCCGGACGGCACGGAGAGCCGGGGCGGCCCGCTGGAGGACGCGGACCGGGCCTGGCTGGAGCGCTGGTGGCCGGGCGGCGGCCGGGCGGAGATCGGCCGCCCGCGCGACGAGGCCTGGGCCGCGGCGGCCGGGAGCCTGGAGCGGGGCCTGGCGGTGGCGGTGGACTACGCCCACGCCCGGCGGGCCAGGCCCCCGTTCGGCACCCTGACGGGATTCCGCGGCGGCCGGGAGGTCCCGCCGGTTCCCGACGGCAGCTGCGACGTCACCGCCCACGTGGCACTGGACGCCTGCGCCGGGCCGGGATCGGTGCTGCTGACCCAGCGCGAGGCCCTGACCGCCCTCGGGATCTCCGGCGCCCGGCCCCCGCTCGCCCTGGCCTCGTCGGACCCGGCGGCCTACGTACGGGCCCTGGCCTCGGCCGGTGAGGCGGCGGAGCTGACCTCCCGCTCCGGTCTGGGCGCCTTCGGCTGGCTGGTGCAGCCGGTGGGGATGCGGGCGTGGCCGGAGCCGGACTCGCGGCCGGAGCAGGAATCGGGGCCGCCGCAGGCCTGACCGGTGCGGCCCGCGTCCCGCCGCCAGCGGCCGGCCTGTGGCGGACACGGGGGAGGGGCCGGATCCGGATCCGGCCCCTCTGACGACACCCGCTACCGTCGCAGGCTACTGCGTGACCTCGTCGTGGCCCGGGTGGAGGCCGCCGCCACCGCCGCTGCCGCCGGGGGTCGGCGTCGACACGACCGGCTTCGACAGCGGGGCGAGGTCCCAGGCGTAGTGGCCGACCGCGTCCGCGATGACGTCGACGTTGATGTCGAGCGCCTTCTGGTCGATGTTGGTGATGTCGTCGCCCTCGCCGTGGTAGTTCACGTCGTAGGCCACACCGGCCTGGCCGCCGAACTTCGCGGCCTCCTCGGGCGTCTTGATGCCCTCGGCGCCGGTGAAGGTGCCGCCGGACGGGATGCCGACCTCGATGAACGGGCCGTAGTCCGAGCGGCCGGAGAAGTCCGTGCCCGCGTGCGGGATCTTCTTCGAGTCGAGGAAGTCGGTGATCCCCTTCTCCAGCTGGGCGGAGCCCTCCGGGCCGGGGCCCGCGCCGACGCCGTCCGAGTCGTCGCCGTCGTAGACGAAGTACGCGGCGTTCGGAGAGCCGATCATGTCGAAGTTGAGGTAGAGCTTGATCTGCTTCTTCTGCGCGTCCGTCAGACCGCCGACGTAGGCCTCGGAGCCGAGCAGGCCGAACTCCTCGGCCGACCACCAGGCGAACTTGACCTTGTTCTTGATCTTCTTCTGGTCGCTCGCGAGCCGCTGGGCGACCTGGAGGATTCCGGCCGAGCCGGATCCGTTGTCGTTGATGCCCGGGCCTGCCGCGACCGAGTCGAGGTGCGCTCCGAGGAAGACGGTGTTGTTCTCGTCGCCGCCCTTGGTCTCGGCGATGACGTTGAAGGTCTTGCGGTTCTCGCGCAGCTCGCGGATGTCGAGGGTCAGCTCGACCGGGCCGGCGGCGGCCTCGGCGGCCAGCTTCTCGCCGTCCTCCTGGGTGATGCCGCCCGTGGGGACCTTGCCCGCGGCCGGGTCGCCTATGGTGCCGTTCAGGGCTCCCGCGGTGTTGTTGTAGATGACCGCGCCGACCGCGCCGGCGGCCGCCGCGTTCTGCTGCTTGACCGCGAAGGTGCAGCCGCCGCGCTTGACCAGGGCGATCTTGCCGGTGAAGGCGCCCGCGGCGAAGTCGCCGGGCTCGCAGCCGTTGGTCCCGTCCGCGTCGACCGGGGCGACGGCGACCGGGGCCGTCACGCCGCCCTCCGGGGAGTTCGCCGTGTAGGTCATCAGGTGGATCGGGACGTCGCGCCCGTTCGCACCGTTGACCGTGAGCTTCTCCTCGATGGTCTCGACGAAGACGAAGTCGAACTCGTTGCGGGTGACCGTGTAGCCGGCCGCCTTCATCACGGCTTCGACGTACTTGGCCGACTGCTCGTGGCCCTTGGAACCGGCCGCGCGGTTGCCGTTGTTGTAGTCGGCGATCGACTGCAGGACCTTGAGGTGGTTGAAGGCTCCCTTGCCGGTCGCGTCCTTGACCAGCTTGCGGGCCAGCGCGTCACCGCGCGCGGCGTCGCTCTGCGGGCTGGTGGCGCCGGCCGGTCCGGCGAGCAGCAGCGGTGAGACGAGGGCGGTGGCTGCCAGGGCGGCGGTTGCTGCGGCTATACGGCGTGAGGGCATGAAGGTCCTTCCACGACTGGGCGAGCAGGGCAGGGCGGAGCTGGGCACGACCGGCGGAACGAGGTTGATCCGGGCACGACGGGCGGAGCAGGGCACAGCACGGCGGAACGCGACGGACCGGACGTGCGGACGCGGTGCGCGTTACGTGGGCGAACAGTGAGCGCACGTTAGACAGCAAGTGGCCATCATGGCCAGAGTTTTCGCTGATTTCGGTTTATGAATTCCGTATATCGGTGACTCTGGACCGGTCGAATCCGGCCAACCACCTGCCGGTTGGCACTACCGGAGGATGCCCTCGACGAAGTCGGAGCCGATTCGGGCGACCGTACCCAGATCCAACTGGTGCTGGGCATAACGGCCCTGCCTCCGCGTATGCATCAGACCGGCCCTTTTCAGGACGGCCAGGTGCCGCGACACCTCCGGCGCGGTGATCCCGTGCACGTTCGCCAGCTCACTGGTCGTGTACGGGGCCCGGGCCAGACTCCGGCACAGCATCATCCGCATCGGGTGCGCCAGGGCCTCCATCCGCAGCTGGAGCAGCTCCACCGAGCCCGACCCGGAAGCCGGCTCGGAGGTGCCGAGCGGATAGTGGACCACCGGCCTCCAGTCCGGTGCGTGCAGGACCAGCAGATGCGGCCAGCCGAAGTTGGTGGGCACGAAGACGAGGCCGCTGCCTATTCGGGGATCGGTCGCCGTGGCCGTCCCGTGGACCATCTTGTCGGCCGTGATGGTGGTGAGGCCCTCGTCGACGCTCAGGGCCGCCGAGGCGTCCTTCAGTGCGGCCGCCAGGCCCTTGCGGCGCAGCAGCTCGGCCTTGTGGCGTGCGTCGGCGCTCTGCCCGGGCTCGAGGCGCTCCCACGTCTGCGCGAAGAACGCCTCGTCGCAGTCCTCCAGGAGCCGCCGCAGCCACACCCGCACGGCCGCGGTGTCGTCCAGCAGCCGCACGGAGAACTCCAGCTGCCGCGGCCCGCGGGCGGCGGCGAGCTCCAGCGCCCTGGCCCGGGCCACCGGGTCCTTCAGCGGCGAGGGCCCGCCGCCCTCGTTGTAGAGCGCCAGCCGGCAGTGCTCCAGCGCGGCCCCCACGAACCGCTCGTCGTCCAGCCGGTCGAGTACGTCGAGCTCCTCGGCCAGCGTCGCCGCCGGCAGCCCGGCCTCCCCGGGGATCCCGGCGAAGGGCATGAAGATGTCGGAGAAGGAGCTGCGCCACAGGAACTCGGCCTCCAGCAGCCGGTCCGCGAGACACGGATCGAGCGAGGCGGAGGTGGCGGTGGTCCAGGAGGCGAGCCGCGGGTGGTGCGACGGCTGCGAGAGAGCGTGCAGAGCCATGCAGAGTTCCGCGAGCGGGGAGGGCGCGAAGGCGATCCGCTCGTGGGGGAGCCCGGCGATGTCGATGGTGACGCTCATCCGGCCATTCTGTCCGTTCCCGCACGTCGGGGACGTCGGCTCCGGGCCTCGGGCGCCTCCGTACGGGTGGCCGCGCGGGCTCAGGCACGGCCGCCGGACGAGTGATCGTCACCGCCCGGGACGGTTATCGGCCGGGACGGTCGGCGCGGAACGTCAACCGTCGTGCGCGACGGGGCCGACGGGGTGAGGGTGGAGTCATGACAGCCATCGAGCAGTACCTCATCGACACCTACCGCGCGTCCCAGCACGGGGAACCCATGCCCCCGCCGCCCGGCCGCGACGACGTCGCCGTCGTTCGCGCGGCCCGCTCCTACCAGCAGCTCCAGGCCGTTCTGGACGGCGGCGAGGCCCGCCACCCGTGGCGCGCCGCCCTGCGCCGGATGCTGACCCGCCCGCACCCGTGCTGAACCGTGTCCGGGAGTGACCGGTGGCCGCAGGACGGTGGCTGCCGACCAGCGGCAGACCGTCCGCCACTGCCCGGCCCTGGATCAGCCCTGTCGCACCGGCGGGGCAGCCTTGACCGTCTGGAGGAAGGCCGACCACGCGGCTGGGGAGACGGTGAGGTGATCCCTGCCGGGGTCGTCGCTGCCGGCCACCTTCACGGCCGCGCCGCGGGCGGCCGCAGCGACGTGCACACAGGCCTCTCCCTCCTGGCAGAACGACGACTTTCGCCAGCTGAGCCGAGTCATGGGGACTTCTCCGTTCACAGGGCACGCAGGATGCTGTGGATGAAATCCCGGCTCTTCCCGCGTTCGAGGGCTGCGCCCTCCATGCGGTCCAGAAGCAGCCGGTACTTGGCGAGCTGGGCCTCGGCGTCGACCAGTGCGGGGCCGTGGGACTGGTCGAGGTGGACGGTGTCGAGCTGCGGTACGGGCCCGTGGACGTAGTAGATCGACTGACCCGACCCGGGAAAGGAACCCGCGTCGAAGGGGATCACCAGAATCCGGACATGGCTCAGCTCTCCCATCTCCAGCAAATGGGTCAGCTGGGCCTTCACGACGGAGTGCCCGCCGAACTTCATCCGCAGGGCCGCTTCGTGGATGATCGCGGTGTACGGGACCGGGTCGCCGCGGTGGAGTACTTCCTGCCGCCTGATGCGGTGGGCAACGCGTTGCTCCACGTCCTCCGGGGGCAGCGGCGGCAACACGTGCCCGAAGATCTCCCGGGCGTGCTCCGCCGTCTGCAGCAGGCCGGGCACGTGGACGGTGTAGGCGGCCCGCAGCGCCAGACCGTGGTGCTCCAGCTCGGCGAGGTCGAGGAGGCCGGGCGGCAGGATCCCCCTGTACTGCTCCCACCAGCCCTTCGTGCGGTCGCCTGCCATTGCGGCCAGTGCGTCGACGAGCAGGGGGTCGCAGACGGAGTACACCTGTGCCATGGCGTGGACGCGTTCGGGGCTGACTCCGAACCTGCCCGTCTCCACGTTGCTCAGCTGGCCCTGGCTGGTGCCGAGTTGACGAGCAGCCTCGGTCGCCGTGAGCCCAGAGCGTTCCCGCAACTTGCGCAGCTCAACGGCGACGCGGATGCGTCGGGCCGTGAGTGCTACCCGCCCCGCCATGGCACTCCCTTCCGGCGACTTTCTCACTCACACGAGCGAATGAGGTCCTGGATCCCACGAGATCCGCGCAAATAACACTTGCGCGACCCTAGTCTGGGACGCAGGCCACCCCGCCCGGAAGTACCCCGCTCGACGGAGCGGCACGGTCACCGGGCAGCAAGCGCAATGCGACCAACACCCCTCCGTGATCGGAGACTTCCATGCCTGCCACCGTATCTCCGTCGTGGGCCTACAGCCTGCAACTCCCGCAAGATCCCCGCGCCCCAGGCCTCGCCCGTCAGACCCTGCGTTCCGTGCTCCGGACCCACGCGATGAGCGCACTCGTGGAGACGGCGGAGCTGTTGGCCGGTGAGCTGCTGGCCAACGCCTACCTCTACTCCGACGGCCCGTACACGCTCCGGCTCCGGGCCATGGGGTCCACCCGGCTGCGGGTCAGCGTCTGGGACAGCAATCCGCACATCCCTGCGCCCTTCGGAGCGGACTCCCCCGTCGCGACACCGCAGTCGGGCGCCGAGCGGGGCCGCGGGCTGTTCCTCGTACGGGCATACGCCGCGAACTGGGGCGGCTATCCGCTCGGCGGGGCGGGGTTGTACGGGAACGCCGGCGGAAAGCTGCTGTGGGTCGAAGTCCGCGCCTGACCGGGAGGGCGGCTGTATCCGCGGCCCCCCTCCCGGCGGCGTCACTCGAAGTTCGGCGCGTTGCGCTGGTACACCAGCCGCAGTCCGATCAGCGTCAGCCACGGCTCGTGGTCGTCGATCACCGAGGACTCGCCCAGCACCATCGGGGCCAGACCGCCGGTCGCGATGACCCGGACGTCGTCCGGATCGCCGTTCGGCCCGGCCAGCTCCTTGGCCATCCGGGCCACGACCCCGTCGACCTGACCCGCGAAACCGTAGATCACGCCCGACTGCATGGCCTCGACCGTCGACTTGCCGATCACGTGGCGCGGCCGGGCCAGCTCGATCTTGCGCAGCTGGGCACCCCGTACGCCGAGCGCCTCCATCGAGATCTCGATCCCCGGCGAGATCACCCCGCCCACGTACTCGCCCTTCGCGGACACCGCGTCGAAGGTGGTCGCCGTACCGAAGTCGACCACGATCGCCGGGCCCCCGTAGAGCTCGACCGCCGCGACCGCGTTGATGATGCGGTCCGCGCCGACCTCCTTCGGGTTGTCCATCAGGATCGGCACGCCCGTCTTGATGCCCGGCTCCACCAGCACCGCCGGCACGTCGCCGTAGTAGCGCCGGGTGACCTCGCGCAGTTCGTGCAGGACCGACGGCACCGTCGAGCAGATCGCGATGCCGTGGATCCCGTCGCCGAGCTCGCTGCCGAGCATCGGGTGCATGCCCATCAGGCCCTGCATCAGCACGGCCATCTCGTCGGCCGTGCGCCGCGGGTCGGTCGAGATGCGCCAGTGCTCGACGATCTCGTCACCGTCGAACAGGCCCAGGACCGTGTGGGTGTTGCCTACGTCGATGGTGAGGAGCACCGGTTACACCGCCTCGCGCAGATCGAGACCGATGTCCAGGATCGGCGAGGAGTGGGTCAGCCCGCCGACCGCCAGGTAGTCCACGCCGGTCTCCGCGTACGCCCGGGCGGTGTCCAGCGTCAGCCGGCCCGAGGACTCCAGCACCGCGCGGCCGGCCACCAGCGTGACGGCCTCCTCGGTCTCCGGGACGGTGAAGTTGTCCAGCAGGATCAGGTCGGCGCCCGCGTCCAGGACCTCGCGGACCTGGTGCATCGTGTCGACCTCGACCTCGATCGGGACCTCCGGGAACGCCTCGCGCACCGCGTTGAAGGCCTGCGCGACACCGCCCGCCGCGACCACGTGGTTGTCCTTGACCAGCGCCGCGTCCGACAGGGACATGCGGTGGTTGACGCCGCCGCCGCAGCGGACCGCGTACTTCTCCAGCGAGCGCAGCCCCGGCGTCGTCTTGCGGGTGTCGCGGACCCTGGCCTTCGTGCCCTCCAGGACGTCGGCCCAGCGGCGGGTGGCCGTCGCGATGCCCGAGAGCCGGCACAGGATGTTCAGCGCGCTGCGCTCGGCCGTCAGCAGGTCGCGGGTGCGGGCACGGACCGACAGCAGCACCTCGCCGGCCTTGACGGTGTCGCCGTCCTCCGCGTGCCGCTCCACCTCGAAGGCCTCCGTGCACACCACGGAGAACACCGCCTCCGCGATGCGCAGCCCCGCCACGACACCGTCCTCGCGGGCGACGAAGTCGGCGACGGCCTCGGCGTCCTCGGGGACCGTGGCCACGGTGGTGACGTCCACGCCGCCGTCGAGGTCCTCGGAGAGCGCCATGTGGGCGATGTCCTCGACCTCGATCGGGTCCAGGCCCGCGTCCGCGAGCAGCTGCGCGAGCGCCGGGTCGAGGCCGCTCTCCTCGCCGTCGCCGCAGGCGCAGTCGTCACCGCAGCCGCCGTCGTTCTGGTCGATGAGGGGAAGTTCGGGGGTGCTCACGGTCACTGCTCCAGGCTCGGGTTGCTCAGGGGGTGCACGGACGGGAAGTCCGCGGAGTCGGTGGGTACGACGACCAGGGCCCGCTTCTCGGTGGCCGAGAGCCGGACCACGAGGTGGCGGCGCCACCGGGCATCGTCCCGGTCCGGGTGGTCCTCGCGCCAGTGGCAGCCGCGGGTCTCCTCGCGCCGCCGCGCGGCGGCGACCAGGACCCGCGCCACGCACAGCAGGTTCGTGGCCTCCCAGGTGTCCACACCCGGTTCGGCGGTCTTGCCGTGCGCCTCGAGATCGTTCAGGGCGGTGGCGTACAGCCCTTCGAGGGCCTCGGCCGCCGCCTCCAGCGACGCCGCGGAACGGAGCACGCCCGCGCCGTCCGTCATGATCCGCTGGATCTCGTACCGGGCCCCGGCGGGCTGCAGCGGGCCGGTCGAGGGGACCGGGACGCCGGGGCCGCCTCCGCCGTGCTCCTGCGACGTGATGTCCTCGGCGATCCGCTCGGCGAAGACCAGGCCCTCCAGCAGCGAGTTGGAGGCGAGCCGGTTCGCGCCGTGCACGCCCGTGCACGCGACCTCGCCGCAGGCGTACAGGCCGGGGACGGTCGTGCGGCCGTGCAGGTCGGTCCGTACACCGCCGGAGGCGTAGTGCGCGGCGGGCGCCACCGGGATGGGTTCCGTCACCGGGTCGATCCCGTGCGCGCGGCACGCGGCGAGGATCGTCGGGAAGCGCTGCTCCCACATCGGCGCACCGAAGTGCCGGGCGTCCAGGTACATGTGCTGCGCGCCCTGCTCCTGCATGCGGCGCATGATGCCCTTGGCGACGATGTCGCGCGGTGCCAGTTCGGCGAGCTCGTGCTGGCCGACCATGAAGCGCACGCCGTCCCCGTCGACGAGGTACGCGCCCTCGCCCCGCACGGCCTCCGACACCAGCGGCTGCTGCCCCTCGGCGTCCGGCCCCAGGAACAGCACCGTCGGGTGGAACTGCACGAACTCCAGGTCGGAGACCTCGGCCCCGGCGCGCAGCGCGAGCGCCACGCCGTCGCCGGTGGACACCGACGGGTTCGTGGTGGCGGAGAAGACCTGGCCCATGCCGCCGGTCGCGAGGATCACGGCGGGCGCGTGGACGGCGCCCACACCGTCGTGCTGGCCCTCGCCCATGACGTGCAGGGTGACACCGGCCGTGCGGCCCTGCGCGTCCTGGAGGAGGTCGAGGACGAGCGCGTTCTCCACGGTCTCTATGCCCGCGGCGTGCACGGCCTCGACCAGCGCCCGCGAGATCTCGGCGCCGGTGGCGTCGCCGCCCGCGTGCGCGATCCGCCGGCGGTGGTGGCCGCCCTCCCGGGTCAGCTCGATCTCCCCGGTCTCGGCGGAGGTGTCGAAGACCGCGCCGGCCGCCATCAGCCGCCGTACCGCGTCCGGGCCCTCGGTGACGAGCACCCGTACGGCCTCCTCGTCGCACAGGCCGGCGCCCGCGACCAGGGTGTCGTCGAGGTGCTGCTCGGGACTGTCGCCCTCGCCGAGGGCCGCGGCGATGCCGCCCTGCGCCCAGCGGGTGGAGCCGTCGTCGAGCCGGGCCTTGGTCACCACGACGGTACGGCGGCCCGCGGCCGCGCAGCGCAGCGCGGCGGTCAGCCCCGCCACACCGGAGCCGACGACCACGACGTCGGCGTCGAGGGACCAGCCGGGCGCCGGCGCGTGCAGCCGTATGCCGGTGCTGCCGGCCGGGCCTCTGCCAGGGGTGCTCACGAGTGTGCTCCGAATTCCAATGGGATGTTGTCGATCAGCCGGGTCGTGCCGACCTTCGCGGCGACGGCCAGCACGGCCTGCCCGGTGAAGTCGGGACCGGCCTCGGTGAAGTCCTTCGGGTCCACCAGCGCCAGGTAGTCCAGCACCAGCGGCGGCTCCGAGCGGGCCGCGTCGTCCAGCACGTGGCCCGCCGCGGCCCGTACCGCGTCCGGCAGGCCCGTGCAGGCCGCCGAGACGGCGTGGGCGTCGGCCGAGGCGCGGATCTCGCCCAGCCTGGCCAGGGCGGTGGCCCGCTCGTCGCTGGCAGGGGCGGCCTCGGCGCGGGCCCGCAGCGCCGCCTGCGCGGCGAGCCGGTCGCGGCCGGCGAACAGGGCGCGGGACAGCGCCAGGGCGGTCCGCCGGTCCGCAGGGGTGAGGTAGCGGTTGCGGGACGACAGGGCCAGGCCGTCCTCCTCGCGGACGGTCGGTACGCCGACCACCTCGACGGGGAAGTTCAGATCGGTCACCATCCGCCGGATCAGAGCCAGTTGCTGCGCGTCCTTCTGGCCGAAGAGGGCCAGGTCGGGGCGGGTCAGGTGGAGCAGCTTGGCGACGACGGTGAGCATCCCGTCGAAGTGGCCGGGCCGGGTGGCCCCTTCGAGGCGCTCGCCCATCGGGCCGGCGCTGATCCGCACCTGCGGGTCACCGCCCGGGTAGACCTCGTCGACGGCGGGGGCGAAGACCGCGTCGGCGCCCGCCCCTTCGGCGACCGCCAGGTCCGCTTCGAGGGTCCGGGGGTAGCGGTCGAGATCCTCACCCGCCCCGAACTGCAGCGGGTTGACGAAGACGGTGACGACGACCTGGCCCTCGGGCCCGACCTGTTCGCGGGCCGTACGGATCAGGGTGGCGTGGCCCTCGTGGAGGGCGCCCATGGTCATCACCACGGCCCGCCGGCCGGTGCGCGGCAGCTTGTGCAGCTCATCGGCGGTGTGCAGCAGCAGCTCGGTCACTGGTCGCCCCCGTCAGGGTCCGTGTCGGCGAGTACGCCGAGCAGGTCCTCGGCGAGTTCGGGCTTGAGCAGACCGTGCGCGAGGGCCCGGTCGGCGGTGGTGCGGGCCATCGCCAGGTACCCGGCGACGGTGCCCGGCGCGTGCCGGCGCAGCTCCGAGACGTGCGCGGCGACCGTCCCCGCGTCGCCGCGGGCCACCGGGCCGGTCAGGGCCGCGTCCCCGGAGCGCAGGGCGTTGTCGAGGGCCGCGCCGAGCAGCGGGCCGAGCATCCGGTCGGGGTGTGCCACCCCGGCCTTGCGCAGCAGCTCCAGCGACTGGGCGACCAGCGTGACCAGGTGGTTCGCACCGAGGGCGAGAGCCGCGTGGTACAGCGCGCGGTTCTCCTCGGCGATCCACTCGGGCTCCCCGCCCATCTCGATGACCAGGGCCTCGGCGGCCAGCCGCAGCTCGTCGGGGGCGGTGACGCCGAAGGAGCAGCCGGCCAGCCTCTGCACGTCGACCTCGGTGCCCGTGAAGGTCATCGCCGGGTGCAGAGCCAGCGGCAGGGCGCCCGCCCGGCGCGCCGGGTCGAGCACGGAGGTCCCGTACCGGCCCGAGGTGTGCACGAGGAGCTGGCCGGGGCGGACCGCTCCGGTCTCCGCGAGCCCTTCCACGAGCGCCGGCAGGGCGTCGTCGGGGACGGTCAGCAGGACCAGGTCGGCCAGTTCCAGCACCTGGGCGGGCGGCACCAGCGGCACGTCGGGCAGCATCCGCGCGGCGCGGCGCACGGAGGTGTCGGAGACGCCCGACACGGCGACGGGCCGGTGGCCCGCCTGCTGGAGCGCGCGGGCCAGCGCCGGGCCGACCCGGCCCGCCCCGACGACGCCGACGGTGAGCCGGGCAGGGCGTGGCTGCTGTGATGGATTCACGCGGGGAATGCCTTCCGTTCCAGTCCGCGGGGGTACCGGACGATACGCCGCCATGCTAGCCCGTGGGGCTCTTGGCCGGTCGGGGACGAGGGGCGAGGATCAGGGGTCATGAGCGACAGCAACGACGAAGCGCAGCGCACGGCCCGGCTCGTGGCGGCCTGGCGGGCGGCGGGGAAGACCCTGGCCCGCAGCCCGCGCGAAGCCACGGTGGGGGAGTCGCTGGCGCGGCTCGCCGAGGCCTCGTACGACTACGACATGGACGCGCCGGGCGACATCTACGGCGACGGGATCGTCGCGGAGCTGGAACGGCGGGTCGCGGAGCTGCTCGGGACGCAGGACGCCGCGTTCTTCCCCAGCGGCACGATGGCGCAGCAGATCGCGCTGCGCTGCTGGGCCGGCCGCACCGGGAACCCGGTCGTGGCGCTGCACCCGATGAGCCATCCGGAGATGTGGGAGGGCGAGGCCCTGTCGACGGTCTCCGGGCTGCGGGTCGTCCACCCGACGACCGAGTCGCGCCAGATGACCGCGGAGGAGGTCGAGGACGTCCGGGAGCCCTTCGGCACGCTGATGCTGGAGCTGCCGCTGCGCGAGGCCGGGTTCCTGCTGCCCACCTGGGAGGAGCTCCGGGCACTGGTGGAGGCCGGCCGGGAGCGGGAGGCGGCGATCCACTTCGACGGGGCCCGGCTGTGGGAGTCCACCGTCCACTTCGGCCGCCCGCTGCCGGAGATCGCCGGCCTCGCCGACTCCGTGTACGTCTCGTTCTACAAGTCGCTCGGCGGCCTGAGCGGGGCGGCCCTGGCCGGGCCGCGGGAGTTCGTGGACGAGGCCAGGGTCTGGCGCCACCGCTACGGGGGCCAGATCTTCCGCCAGTTCCCGCAGGCCCTGGCCGCGCTGGCCGGGCTGGAACGGGAACTGCCGCGGCTGCCGTCGTACGTGGCCCAGGCGCGGATGGTGGCCGGGGAGCTGCGCGAGGCCCTCGCGAAGTCCGGCGTCCCCTGGTCGCGCGTCCACCCCGAGGAGCCGCACACACACCAGTTCCAGGTATGGCTGCCGTACGAGCCGGACCGGCTGACGGATGCTGCCCTGCGGCAGGCGGAGGAGACGGGCACGGTCCTCTTCCGCCGCTGGTCGGCAGGCGGGCCGCCGGGCCTCGCGGTGACCGAGGTGGACGTCACCGAGCCGGGCCTGTCGTGGACGCAGTCCGACGTCCACGATGCGGTCACGGCCTTCGCGGCCCGCATCTGACGCCGCCCGGACGGGGCCGGGAACGGCCCCGCCGCAGTCGGGCGCCCCCCGCCGCCTGCGCGCGGCCGTACCATCCGCACCCCCGCAGGGCAGCGGCGAAACGCCGAATTGCGTGAAAGTCGCCGGTGAGGACCGTCACCGGAGTTACCGTCCTTTGACCGCAATTACCGGCCACCGTGCCCGGAGGAGACACCATGACCGCTCAGCCCGCGTGGCGGAAGTCCTCGTTCTGCGGCGATGGCGACGCCTGCGTCTACGTCGCCGTCACCCCCGGCGCCCTCGTGAAGGTCGCCGACCGCGTCGACCCCGCCCACCTGGTCCTCGCCACGACCCAGGCCGCCTGGGCGGACTTCCTGCGCGCGGTCAGGGAGACCGGCTGAGGCCGGTGCCGACGTCCGGCCGCGCCGCGCCGTACGCGCCCGCCTTCAGGGGATTTTGTCCGATTAGCGCGTATCTTCGGCCCCATGCCCACGCCCTACGGATCCCGCGGCGGCATGGCGTTCAGCGCTGCTGAGCTGCACGTGCTCAGGCGTTCGCTCGCCCACGCCCTTCAGTCCTCCTCGGCCCCCCTGGCGGCCGAGGAGGTCCAGGACTGCCTGCGCCTCGCGCAGTCGGTGGACGAAGCGGTCCGGGAGGCGGGCCGGCTCAGAGCCTTCGTCCTGGACGACCTGGCCCGCTACCGGGGCGCACTGCCCGGCAGCCTCTCCGGCTACGTGGAACTGCTCCGGCAGGCCCTCGCGGCCGGCTACGAGCCGACCCCCGACGACCTCGCCGCCCTGCGCGCACTGCGGGCCAATCCGGCCGCCGCCGCGCTGCTGGAGCGGGCCCGGGCCGTCGCGGAGCGCTCCGTACGGCGGCGCCTGACGACGGCCTCCGCGCCCCGCGCCCGCCTGCTGACCCTGGCGGCCGGCCGCGAGGAGCCGCCGCGGCCGGCGCCGGCCCCCAAAGAGCGCCCGCGCCCCGAACGGCCGGTCCCCACCCCCGGCGAGGTCTTCCCGCCGCGCCGCAGGCCCACCCCGCCCCCGGCGTCCGGGCTCGCCGTCATGTGAGCGCGCCCGGCAGATCCGGTGGCGGGACGGAACGCACCCCTCACCCACCCGGACCGGCACGGGTGCGTTTGGCTACGCTGGGGCCATGGACTACGTCTCCGCGCTCGTGCCCCCCTTCGTGATGGCCGCGTTCTTCATCGCCCTCGTCGTGACGATCGTGAAGAGCCAGGGAGGCTCCAACAAGGCCAAGGAGGACGCGGCGGTCGACGCCGTGATCGCCCGGGCGGAAGCCGCCCGCCAGCAGCAGAACTAGAACCCGGAGCCCCCCCCGCGGGCGCGCGGCCGTACGGGTCGTGCGCCCGATCTCTGCCGCGTTGCCGAGTGAATGGCCGGGCAATTCCGCACAACCCGCACTATCGTGCTGTTGTGCCTCGCCCCCTGGGAGAACTCGAAGACGCCGTCATGACGCGGGTGTGGCAGTGGAACCGCCCGGTCACCGTTCGGGAGGTCCTGGAAGACCTCCAGCAGGAACGGTCCATCGCGTACACCACGGTCATGACCGTTATGGACAATCTCCATCAGAAGGGCTGGGTCCGCCGGGAAGCCGAAGGCCGCGCCTATCGATATACGGCGGTCTCCACCCGCGCCGCCTACTCGGCCGCACTTATGAACGAAGCCTGGTCGACGAGCGACAACCCCGCCGCCGCTCTCGTCGCCTTCTTCGGCATGATGTCCGCGGAACAGCGCGAAGCCCTCCGGGACGCCGTCCGCGTCGTCCAGCACGACGACGAGTCCGCCGGCGAAGCCCCGGCGGAACCCCGCTCGGAAGGCCGCGTCGAACCCTTCGCTGAACCCTCCGCGGAACCCTCCGCACCACCGCAAGGCGAAGACGGGTCCGCGGAGTCCGCCGAGCCCCCGAGGCCGCCGGGGCGATAGCGTCCGCAGCCATGGGAGAGTTTTCCTCTGCACATGCAGAAACAGTGACGATCCGCCGCGCCCGCACCCGCGATGTTCCCGCCCTGCGCCGGCTCCTCGACCAGTACGTGCAGCAGCGGATCCTGCTCGACAAAGCACCTGTCGTCCTTTACGAGGACATCCAGGAGTTCTGGGTCGCGGAACGCGAGAGTGATGCACAGGTGGTGGGCTGCGGTGCACTCCACGTGATGTGGGAAGACCTGGCCGAAGTGCGCACTCTCGCCGTCGACCGCGACTTGAAGGGCGCCGGTGTCGGCCACCGGGTGCTCGAGCAGTTGTTGAGCACGGCCCGCACGCTCGGGGTGAGCCGGGTTTTCTGCCTGACCTTCGAAGTCGAGTTCTTCGCGAAGCACGGCTTCGTCGAGATCGGCGAGACCCCGGTCGACACCGATGTCTACATGGAGCTCTTGCGTTCCTATGACGAGGGCGTCGCCGAGTTCCTGGGTCTCGAACGAGTGAAGCCGAACACCTTGGGCAACAGTCGGATGCTTCTGCACCTCTGATCGATGGCCTCAGCTTTTACGGCGCCCCGCGCACCTGTGGCCTATGTCCGAATCGCGCACGTTTCCCGCCTCCTTGCGGTCCTGAACCTCTCCCGGGGGGTTTGTGTTTTCCAGGCAAAAGCGGTTTCCTTTCCGCGTACTGCTTTTCGATGAAAGGAAATCCCGGTGGCACAGAAGGTTCAGGTCCTTCTTGTCGACGACCTCGACGGTGGCGAGGCGGACGAGACGGTGACGTTCGCTCTGGATGGCAAGACCTACGAGATCGACCTCACCACCGCCAACGCTGAAAAGCTCCGCGGTCTGCTCGACCCGTACACCAAGGGCGGCCGCCGCACCGGCGGCCGTGCCACCGCGGCCCGCGCCAAGGGCCGCGCCTCCGCGGCGACCGGCAACCCGGACACGGCCGAGATCCGCGCGTGGGCCAAGGAGAACGGTTACAACGTGAACGACCGCGGCCGCGTCCCGGCCGAGATCCGCGAGGCCTACGAGAAGGCCAAGGGCTGACGGACCCCGTTCGTACGCCCCCCCAGGCGCGCCCGGTGGCACTCCGTCGCCGCCGCCGCGACCAGGCGTACGAGGTCGGGCCCGCGAGCGGGCCCTGCGGCCCGCCCGGGACCGGGCAGGGCCGGCAGCAGCGCCTCACACCCCTGCTCGGGGGGTCGCAGCCAGACGGCGGCCCCCCGGGGCCTTTCTCCCGGGGGCGGTACCGGAGGAGCCGGGGCGGTGATCCGCCCGCCCGCACCCAGGGCGGTCAGATCCAGGGCGACCCCGCCCCACTCCAGCCAGTCGAGCAGCCCGTCGAGCTCCTCTGCGCTTCCCGGGGCCACGAGGAACCGCATCCGGCGCCCCATCAGGGCCACCGGACCCGTGGCGACCGGCCGGCGCAACAGCGCCGCCCCCGCGTCCGACGGCAGCTCCAGCACGTCGAAGCCGATGCCGGTCGCGAGCTGGGCCGGCGGCCCGCCCGTGACGGTCCAGCCGAGCACTCTCCCGTACCAGGCGGCGTACGCGTCCTCCTGGGGCGCGACGCGGGGCGGCGGGACGGTCGGCAGGACGGTTGCGGCCATGTCCGGAGCAACTGCAGAAACGCTTCGGGGTTACGGTAGATGTGACGTTCCGCACTCACGGATGTGCGGAACGTAAACGTCCGCGGTGGTGGAGTCCCACATTCGAGACGGAACTCTGTTCGCCCTCAGCGGAGGGAACCGGCGCCACCGGCATGGAGTGTCAGCCCTTACGGGTAAGACATTCCTAGTGGATCGGGGCGACACGCTGTTTTGACCGGCTTCCGTTCGCCGTCGGCGTACACGCATGACGGGTATCTGCCTGGCCTGCGGGAACATCGTCTCGCACCATCGAGTTGGAGCAGTTGTCGGCTCTTCAAGCCGGTTTTCCCGCTGATGCAGGGGTGAGCCGTGGACGGATGTCGGCAGTTGGAATGAGCTGTCCCGCCCCACGGGACTAGCATGCGGAAGGACAGGGCGGGGACCGACCCCGAACTGCCCGACCGCTCTGAGGAGCGATAAACGATGTTCGAGAGGTTCACCGACCGCGCGCGGCGGGTTGTCGTCCTGGCTCAGGAAGAAGCCCGGATGCTCAACCACAACTACATCGGCACCGAGCACATCCTCCTGGGCTTGATCCACGAGGGTGAGGGTGTCGCCGCTAAGGCCCTGGAGAGCCTCGGGATTTCGCTCGAGGCTGTTCGCCAGCAGGTTGAGGAGATCATCGGTCAGGGGCAGCAGGCCCCGTCCGGCCACATCCCCTTCACCCCGCGGGCGAAGAAGGTCCTGGAGCTTTCGCTCCGAGAGGCCCTCCAGCTCGGCCACAACTACATCGGCACCGAGCACATCCTGCTCGGCCTGATCCGCGAGGGCGAGGGCGTCGCGGCCCAGGTCCTCGTGAAGCTGGGCGCCGATCTCAACCGAGTCCGGCAGCAGGTCATCCAGCTGCTCTCCGGCTACACCGGCGGGGGCAAGGAGTCGGCCACGGCCGGCGGCCCGGCCGAGGGAACCCCCTCGACCTCGCTCGTCCTGGACCAGTTCGGCCGCAACCTCACCCAGGCTGCCCGCGAATCCAAGCTCGACCCGGTCATCGGGCGCGAGAAGGAGATCGAGCGGGTCATGCAGGTGCTGTCCCGCCGTACCAAGAACAACCCGGTCCTCATCGGCGAGCCCGGCGTCGGCAAGACCGCCGTCGTCGAGGGCCTGGCGCAGGCGATCGTCAAGGGCGAGGTCCCCGAGACCCTCAAGGACAAGCACCTCTACACGCTTGACCTCGGCGCCCTGGTCGCCGGTTCCCGTTACCGCGGTGACTTCGAGGAGCGCCTGAAGAAGGTGCTCAAGGAGATCCGCACCCGCGGCGACATCATCCTGTTCATCGACGAGCTCCACACCCTCGTGGGTGCGGGCGCCGCCGAGGGCGCGATCGACGCCGCCAGCATCCTCAAGCCCATGCTGGCCCGTGGTGAACTCCAGACCATCGGTGCCACGACGCTCGACGAGTACCGCAAGCACCTCGAGAAGGACGCGGCCCTCGAGCGCCGCTTCCAGCCGATCCAGGTGGCGGAGCCTTCCCTCCCCCACACGATCGAGATCCTCAAGGGCCTGCGCGACCGCTACGAGGCCCACCACCGCGTCTCCATCACGGACGAGGCCCTCGTCCAGGCGGCGACGCTGGCGGACCGCTACATCTCGGACCGCTTCCTCCCGGACAAGGCGATCGACCTGATCGACGAGGCCGGCTCCAGGATGCGCATCCGCCGGATGACCGCGCCGCCGGACCTCCGCGAGTTCGACGAGAAGATCGCGGCCGTGCGCCGGGACAAGGAGTCGGCCATCGACTCCCAGGACTTCGAGAAGGCGGCTTCTCTCCGTGACAAGGAGAAGCAGCTGCTGTCGGCGAAGACCAAGCGCGAGAAGGAATGGAAGGCCGGCGACATGGACGTCGTCGCCGAGGTCGACGGCGAGCTCATCGCCGAGGTCCTCGCGACCGCGACCGGCATTCCCGTCTTCAAGCTCACCGAGGAGGAGTCCTCGCGACTGCTCCGCATGGAGGACGAGCTCCACCGTCGGGTCATCGGCCAGAAGGACGCCATCAAGGCGCTCTCCCAGGCGATCCGCCGTACCCGTGCGGGTCTGAAGGACCCGAAGCGCCCGGGTGGCTCGTTCATCTTCGCCGGTCCGTCCGGTGTCGGTAAGACCGAGCTCTCCAAGACGCTCGCCGAATTCCTCTTCGGCGACGAGGACGCGCTGATCTCCCTCGACATGTCGGAGTTCAGCGAGAAGCACACGGTTTCCCGCCTCTTCGGTTCGCCCCCCGGTTACGTGGGCTACGAAGAGGGCGGCCAGCTCACCGAGAAGGTGCGCCGGAAGCCGTTCTCCGTCGTCCTCTTCGACGAGGTCGAGAAGGCCCACCCGGATATCTTCAATTCCCTTCTCCAGATCCTGGAGGACGGTCGCCTGACCGACTCCCAGGGCCGGGTCGTGGACTTCAAGAACACGGTCATCATCATGACGACCAACCTGGGCACCCGGGACATCTCGAAGGGCTTCAACCTGGGCTTCGCGGCGCAGGGCGACACGAAGACCGGCTACGACCGGATGAAGGCGAAGGTCAACGAAGAGCTCAAGCAGCACTTCCGGCCCGAGTTCCTGAACCGTGTCGACGACACGGTCGTCTTCCACCAGCTCACCGAGGAAGACATCATCCAGATCGTCGACCTGATGATCGCGAAGGTCGACGAGCGCCTCAAGGACCGCGACATGGGTATCGAGCTGAGCGGCGACGCCAAGCTCCTGCTCGCCAAGCGCGGCTACGACCCGATCCTGGGTGCCCGGCCGCTGCGCCGGACCATCCAGCGCGAGATCGAGGACATCCTGTCGGAGAAGATCCTCTTCGGCGAGCTGCGTCCCGGTCACATCGTGGTCGTCGGCAAGGAGGGTGAGGGCGAGGAAGCCAAGTTCACCTTCCGCGGCGAGGAGAAGTCGGCCCTGCCCGACCTCCCCCCGATCGAGGCCACGGGCTCCGGCCCGGACCTGTCGAAGGGCGCGTAACGCCTGGGTGCGATGCAAGCACCACAAAGGGGCGGCCCCGGAACCCACGGTTCCGGGGCCGCCCCTTTTTTCCCGCGCGGCTACTGTTCGTACACCGTGCTGTACGGCTCGATCTCGGCGCCGGGGAACCGTTCTGCCAGCCGTGCCTCCAGCCGGGGCGGCAGCTCCTCGGCCCCGTAGAGCCGCAGGGACCGCAGCGACGGCAGCCTGCCGTGCTCGACGAGACCCTCCAGCACCTCGTCCGGTACGGCGAGCTCCTCCAGCTGTTCGAGCCGCGACAGCTCCACCCAGTCCGTCGGCCCGGCCGGCCGCCAGCGGTGTCCGAGGTTCAGGACGCGCAGCCCCGCGTGCCGGCCCAGGCCGGTCACGTCGACCGTCGGAGCCTCCAGGCGCTGGATCTCCATGCCCGCCCCGGGCGGCAGAGTGCCGGCCGACCAGTGCAGCGGTGTGTACAGCTCCAGCGCGTGCAGGCTGGTCCAGCTCGAGACGACGTCGTGCAGCCCAGGGGCGGACACGCAGAGACGGGCCACCTGCAGAGGCAGACCGCGCAGAGCTGTCACATCGGCGTGCCGGCCGCACCTGATGACCTCCAGCTCCGCCAGCGAGGTCTGTCCGCGCAGGAAGTCGAAGTCGCGGAGGTCTCTGAGGTTGAGGCTCAGGCACGCCGCCTGAACGCGCGAGCAGAGCTCGGAAAGGGCCCGGTAGGAGACGTCCTCGGTGAAGAACAGCGCAGGGTGGCGCTCGAAGGCGTGCAGGGCGTCGGCCTCCTCGTCGGTGCGGATCCGCAGGACGGGGGCGGGGTCGAGGCGTTCGATGACCTCACGGGCGTACTCCCGTGTGTCGAAGCGGACCCACAGCGCGACGAGGGCCGCCCGGACCCGGTCGGACTCGGCGGCGCGGAAACCGGCCAGGTAGGGGATCGCAAGCTCCGAGAGGGTTTCGCCCGCGGCCGTGACGGCCATCAGGGCCTCGTGCTCGTCCGCCGTCGCCGGGTCGACCAGCAGCTCCAGCACCAGCGGGCCGGTCCGGCCCAGCTCCTCTGCCTCCTGCTCGCTGCGGGGCGGCAGCAGGTGCCGTACGGCTGTCTCGGCCTCCGCGCGCAGTGCGGGATCGAGCTCTGCCGCGTACTGCAGGGAGGCGTAGGCGAGGAGCACGGACCGGTTCGTGGCCCGGTCGAGCAGGGCCCGGATGATCTCGGTGCGTTCGCGCGGGCGGCCCTGGGCGACCGCCATGCGGATGACGTCCTCCCACTGGTCGTCGTCCGCGTGGAGGGCCAGCTCGTCGACCCCGCCCTCGTCCAGGGCGGCCCGCGCGCCCAGGAAGTCCTGGAAGGTGCGGTGGACGAACTCGACGGTGTCCACCGTGGGCGCCCGCAGCAGGCCGGTGCGCTCCAGGAAGTACGCGAACACGGCTCGCGCGTCGCCGAGGACTGTGGCGGCGGGCACTGCGGGCAGCCGTTCGGCGATCAGTGCCTCGGCCCGGGACCGGTCCATCTCGGTGCGGCCGTTGCGGACCAGCCAGTGGGCGAGCCGCTGGAGCAGCTGGAGCTGGGGTTCCTCCGCCAGGCAGGGCCGCCGCAGGCCCCGCTCGCGGTCGCGGCGGTGCAGCAGCATGGACAGGGCGGCCGCGTACAGCTCCTTGCGGCCGGTGGGCAGGAAGCCCCGGCGTTCGCGGTGCAGGGCGCAGATCAAACCGCACAGCAGGGGATTGGCGGCGAGGCGTGCCAGGTCGGGTGTGGTGCGTACGGCGTTCTGCAGAAGCTCCGCGTAGCCCTCGGGGACGGCTGCGGCGGTGTGCCAGCGCTCGATGAAGGCCCGTACGTTCGCCGGGCTCATCGGATCCAGGGTGACCTCGGTGAAGGCTTCGCCCGAGAGCCAGTCCCGCCGGACGGCAGAGGGCCGGGAGGTCACCAGCCAGCGGTTGCCGGGATAGGCGGTGATCAGGTCGGCGAGCCAGTCCCGGGCGCCTTCCCGTTCGTCCTCGGGGATCTCGTCGATGCCGTCGACCAGCAGCAGCGCCCGCCCGTCGCGCAGCACGCGGTTCTCCCACCCCTCGGGTGCCTCCCCGGCCAGCGGGGTGCCGGCGAGGAAGTCGCGGGGCGCTGGCAGCCGCTCGCCGTGCCGGGTCAGGGTGCGCAGGGGGAGGACGTACGGGACGGGCCCGTTGCCCGGGCCCGCCGCCGCGGTGAGGGCCAGCCACTGGATGAGGGTGGTCTTGCCGGATCCGGCATCTCCGCGCAGCAGGACCCGGTCGTGTTCGGGGAAGAGCCGCTCGGCGGGCAGGAAGCGCGGTGCGGGGTTCCGCGCGGCCTCGGGGGCGTCGGCTTCGGCGGACCGGGCCGTGAGGCTCACGTACGCCGCGTCCAGCGGCCAGCGGGAGGAGCCCGGTTCCAGGTCCAGGCCGAAGATGGTGAGGGTGGAGTGGCGACGGGCCACGTAGGCGAGGTAGCGCTCCTCGAAGGCCGCGTCGCGGCCGTCCTGGCGGGGCAGGCGGGTCAGCAGCTCGTCCACCTTCGCGATGGTCTCGGCGTGCAGCTTGCTCTGCTCGACCAGGGTCGCCGCCACGAAGGTGGAGCGCTGGGTGAAGAAGTTCAGGATGTGCAGGCAGGCCAGTTCGACCAGGCGGTCGTGGAAGAGGCCGGCGTCCCGGGAGAGCCCGGGGTGCGGGGCCGCGGCCCGGAGCCGGCGGGCGAAGGCCTCGGGGCCGAGGCGGACGGCCTCCACGTCCGAGAGGGTGAGGTCGCCCAGCGCGTGGAGGGTCACCGCGAGGGCTGCCGCCACCCCGGCCTCCTCGCCGGGCGGGAGCGGTCGTTCGCCGGGGGCCCGCAGGGCCTCGCGCACCAGGCGGTCGGCCAGCCTGCGCAGGTCCGCCGCGTCGAGGTCGCGTTTCTCGTGCCAGGAGACGTAGGACGAGATGCGCTGGGGGCGGTCGACCAGGCCCGCGCCCGCACCTTCGGTCCGTAAGAGCTTCTTGATCAGGGGCGCCACGACCGCCGAAGCAAGTCGGATCCCCGCTGCTGTCGGGTCCACGAGCCCGGAGCGTAGCGCCGGTCACATTCCCATGGTCATGAGTCGGTGGATCCCGGCCCCGGCCGGTGACAAGCCGCACAGGGCAAATCGGACATACTAGGGGGTTTCGTAGATCAAAAGGGCGCTCTGGAGGGGTTTCGCCCCTGCGGGATCCCGTCAACGGGCCACGTCACCCCGGCTCACCTACGAGCTCCGGTAGTAAACAGGGACGTTTGGGGAACTCCGGACATCCGGGTTACCAAAGATGAGCCAACCCGGCACATGGCTGAGCGTGCCGGGTCACTTCATGCCCGAGACGGGCGTGATCGCCCACGTCCCCGGCCCCGGAGGTCTGCTCTATGTCCGCGAAGCGCGTCATCACCCGTTCTACCCGTATCACCGTCGGCGCAACCCTCGGTGCTGTGCTGGCTCTCGGGGCCGGGACGACCGCCGCCTTCGCCGACGCTCCGCAGACGGCTCCCGCCGCCACCGCCGACGTCGCCGCAGCGGCGAAGAAGAAGGCCGGCCTGTGGGACAAGCCGCTGGAGAGGTACACGCTCTCCGCGACCTTCGGCAAGGGCGGCAGCATGTGGGCCCGCAAGCACTCCGGCCAGGACTTCGCCGTCCCGGTCGGCACCCCGGTCAACGCCGTGGCCGCCGGTGTGGTCGTCAAGGCCGGTCCGAACGGCGGCGGCGACGGCCCGGCCTACGGCAACGCCATCGTGATCAAGCACGCCAACAACAAGTACTCGCAGTACGCGCACCTGTCGAAGATCCAGGTCAAGGTCGGCCAGAAGGTCTCCGTCAAGCAGCGCATCGCCCTGTCGGGCAACACCGGAAACTCCAGTGGCCCGCACCTGCACTTCGAGATCCGTACCACCCCGAACTACGGTTCGGCTCTCAACCCGGTGGCCTTCCTGCGCACCAACGGCGTCAGCATCTGACCCGTGCCGCACCCCGCGTGACTGACGCCGACCGACCCTTGTGGCCGGTCGGCGCCGTCGTATGCGGCCGTCCCCGGCCGGGTCAGGTGAGCAGCCAGGCGTGGGTCGGCTTCGGCGCCGGTGAGAGCTTGCCCTCCTTGTACCCGGCGGCCTGCTCCTGCGTGAACGCCGAGTCGTAGACCTTGATGTTGTGCAGGGCGCCCTGCCACGGTCCGGTCCAGATGTTGTGGTGCTTGGACCGGCCGAGCTGGAGCGGGCCGGGGGCCTGCCAGATCGGCGGCACCGGCGTCTCGCCGGCCTTCTTGCCGTCCACGTAGAGGGCGATGGCCTTCTTCTCCGCGTCGTAGGTGGCCATCAGGAGCGTCGGCGTCTTGAGGATGGTCAGCCCCTCCGCCGCCACGGTCCGCGTGGTCGCGGCCGCACCCTTGTCGCCCGTCTGCACGCGGAAGATCCAGGCCTGCTTGCCGTTCACCTCGTTCACGCCCAGCTCGAAGGAGAACGACTCCCCGTCGCCCTGGCTCATGATGATCCGCGAGCCCTTGGTGGCGGAGCTGTAGGCGCGCGCCGTGACCGTGAAGCTCTTCGTCACGTCGACGACCGGCTCGGCGGACTGCCCCCAGGAGTTCCCGTTGCCCCTGCCGACGACCTGGAACCGCTTGCCCAGCGGGCCGACCTTGAGGTCGGGGCCCAGCCGGATGCCCATGCTGCCGTAGCTGTCGCGCAGCAGGGTGTCGTCGCCCGCGACGGTGGCCGTGTAGGCGGTCGGCGACTTCGAGTCCTCCGGCTCGGGCGAGACCGAGGTCGACGGCTGGGCGTCGGCACCGCCGCCACCGTCCTGGCTCCCCAGCAGGAAGAACGTTCCACCGCCGGCGAGGAGCGCCAGTACGGTCACCGTGCCGCCCAGCATCCACAGCTTCTTCCTGCGCCGCTCGGCATCGGACCGTTCGGCCATGGCCTCCCAGTCCGGCTGCTGCGACGCGCCGGGTATGTCGGGGCCGGCGAGCATCGTGAAGGCCGGCTGGGCCGGGGCGGCCGGCGGCCACTGACCGCCGTCCGCCTCCTGCTGGTACGGGTTCGGCTGCTGCCCGGCCTGCGGGTAGCCGTAGCCACCGCCGCCGGCCGGGTAGCCGTAGCCGTTCTGGGCGGGCGGTCCCGGCGGGAACCCGTAGCCGCTGCCGGGGGCGGGCTCGGGCTGCGGGCTGCTCGGAGGATTCGTGCCGTCGGTCATGGAACGGAGCCTAAGTCACGCACCCGTGGGCAGGCACTGCCCGGTGCCCCCGGTGTCAGTCCGGCGGCAGCTTGAGGACCGGGAAGCTGCCCGTCGCCGTCGGAGCCTGCTCCGGCAGCCACAGCACCGCGACCGCTCCGGCCGCCCCGTCGGCGGGCGTGCCCGCCGCCGTCACCGAGCGGCCCAGGACACCCGGAGCCGCCACGTTGCGGAACGTCAACCGGGCACCCAGCACCCGCGCCTGACCCTCCGCGATGGTCAGACCCAGTCCGTGCCCCACCCCCGCGCGGTCCGTCGATCCGGTACGGAACCGGCTCGGACCCTCGCGCAGCAGCGCCTCGGGGAAACCCGGCCCGTGGTCGCGGACCCGTACGACCCGTCCCTCGACGTCGACCTGGATCGGCGGCTGCCCGTAACGGGCGGCGTTGGCGAGCAGGTTGCCCAGGATCCGCTCCAGCCGCCGCGGGTCGGTGCTGACGACCTCGTCCGCGACGACCCGTACGGTCGCCTCCGGCATCAGCGCCCTCACGCGCCGGCTCACGAACTCGCCCAGCGCCACGTCCTGGAGCTCCGCCCGCTCCGAGGCGCTGTCCAGCCGGGCCACTTCGAGCACGTCCTCCACCAGCGCGCGCAGGGCCTGCGCCCGGTCCCGGACCAGCTCCGTCGGGCGGCCCGGAGGCAGCAGTTCCGCAGCGGTCAGCAGGCCCGTCACCGGGGTTCGCAGCTCGTGCGCGATGTCGGCGGTCACCCGCCGCTCGGCCTCCAGCCGCTGCTGGAGCGCGTCGGCCATGGCGTCCACGGCCCGCGCGAGGTCGTCCGTCTCGTCGCGGACGACACCGCCGACCGCGTCCCGTACCCGTACGTCGGGATCACCGTGCGCCACCCGTTGCGAGGCGGCCGCCGCCTTGCGCAGCCGGCGCGAGATCTGCCCGCCGATGAGCACGCCGAGGGCCGAGCCGGCGATCACGGCCGACAGGCCGCCGATGACCAGGGCCCGGTCGAGGTCGTTGAGCAGAGTGGTGCTCTCCCGGAACGGCGTGTGCAGCGACAGCACCATCCCGTTCCCGAGCGGTACGGCGGCCCACACCTCGGGGAGACCGTGCGGGCGTTCCTGGACGTAGGTCCCCCGCCGTCCCGACTGCGCCTTCTGCCGCAGCTCGACCGGGAGTTCGGGGTCGTTGAGCTTGGCCCCCATGGGGGGCTTGCGCCCTGCCTCGGCGTTGCGGGAGATGAACTGCACGCGTTCCAGCTGCACATCGCGCGCGCTCTCCAGCATCGACACGCGGGCAGCGCTGTGCACCACCAGGCTCAGCGCGATCGTGACGAGGGCGCCCACGGCGGCGATGGCGAGTGTGATCTTCCAGCGGATCCCCGTGCGGAGGGTGAACCGTCTCATGCTTTCAGCTTGTATCCGAAGCCCCGGACCGTTTCGATGCGGTCCTGTCCGATCTTGGTGCGCAGGCGCTGGACGTGGACGTCCACGACGCGGGTGTCGCCGCCCCAGTCGTAGTCCCAGACCCGCTCCAGGAGCCGGTCGCGCGACAGGACGGTGCCCGGCGCGGAGGAGAACTCCAGCAGCAGCCGCATCTCGGTCGGCGTCAGCGACACATGGGCGCCCGATCTGCGGACCTCCATGCCTTCGGTGTCCACTTCCAGGTCACCGAAGGAGAGCACCCCGCGTTCGGCGTCCGGGTCGTGGTCGGAGGCGCCCGCGGCGCCGTTCTGCGGGCCGCCGGAGTGGTCGAAGCGGCGCAGCACGGCGCGGATCCGGGCGACGAGCACGGATCCGTCGAAGGGCTTGGTGACGTAGTCGTCGGCGCCCGCCTCCAGCCCGAGCACCACGTCGATGCTGTCGGCGCGCGCCGACAGCATGATGACGGGGACGGTGGACTCGTCGCGGATGCGGCGGCACAGGCTCACGCCGTCCATGCCCGGCACCATCACGTCCAGCAGGGCGATGTCGGGCCGGCGCGCACGGAAGGACTCCAGGCCTGACAGGCCGTCGGGCATGGCCGTGACCACGAACCCGTCGCGCTCCAGCGCCAGGGTCGTGGCCTCACGGATGACGTCGTCGTCCTCCACGAACAGGACATGGGTCTCGGCCATGCGCAAGCCTCGCCTCAGTTCTTCTTGCTCAGTTCTTCTGACTCGTGGCCGGGGCGGGCTGGGCTCCGCCGTCGACCACGTTGCTGTACTCCGAGTGCACCCGGTCCTGCTCGGTGAACTTCTCCCCGTTCCAGCGGTACGTGATCACGTCCTCGCCCGACGGATAGGCGAGCGTGTCGCTCTTTCCGTAGACCTGCTTCGTGACCACCAGGTCGCCCCGGTCGATCTCCGCGTAGACGGGTGGCTGTTCGTCCGAGAACACATTCTCGTACCTGCCGCCGTCCGCCCGGTACACGTACGAGCCGCGGCCCAGGGCGTCGGCGCAGGACAGGACGTTCACGACGATGTCCCCGACCGGACCGCCGGTGACCTTCCCGTAGCTCACGTCCACCGGGTACTCCTTGCCCGTGCAGGGCTTGAGGTCCCGCTTGACCTCGGAGCTGACCTTGGGGTCCGCCATGAGCAGTGCGACCGGGTCCACCTTCTTCAGGGGCGCGCCGGACCCGGAGGCCGAGGGCGCGGCGGTGTCGGTCGGCGCGGTCCTGGAGACGGTGTCGGTGCGTGCGGGACCGCCGTCGCGCAGGCCGGTGCCCCCGGTGGCGCAACCGACCGCGAACACGGCTGTGCCGACGAGGACGATGGTCCCCGCCGACATCAGCACCAGACTGCCTCTTCCCCGGAAGAGGGGGGGAGAGCTCCTGCCGTCCAGATCTTGGCCGTTCAGGCCGCGCACCGCTCACGCCCCTCGTACCGCATGGTGTGGTCACCGCGCTCCAGCGCACGCATGTCCAGGTCCCGGCTCTCCAGCTCCTGCCGGAGCCGGGCCAGGGCGCGGTGCAGAGTGCTCTTCACGGTTCCCGCCGACATTCCGAGCGCCGCGGCTGTCTCCTCGGTGCTCATCTGCTCCCAGTGTCGCAGGACGACCACACTGCGCTGCTTGGGCGCGAGCACCTTGAGGATGTCCATCAGCAGGGCGCGGTCGGCCCGCTGGTCGGAGCCGTCCTCGACGGACGCGTCGGGGAGCTGCTCGGTGGGGACCTCTTCGAGCTTGCGGGCGCGCCACCACTCCGTACGGGTGTTGATCATGACGCGGCGGAGGTAGGCGTCGGCCAAAGACTTGTCGGCGATGCCGTCCCAGCGGCCGTAGGTGCGCACGAGGGCCGTCTGCAGGAGGTCCTGGGCGTCGGTGGGGTCCGGAACCAGCCGCCGGGCACTGCGCAGCAGGGCGTCCTGCCGGGTGCGTACGTACTCTTCGAACCCGAGTACCTCGCCGTGCGCCTGCGCCATTTCAGACCGCCTCCGTTCCGTCCAACCGCTCCACCGCTGTCTTACGGGGACGACGGTACGGAGGGGTTGTCACGAGCCTGTGCGAGCCAGCCTTCGGTGGGAGCACGGACACCCATAGGTTGTGTAACAGCGCCTGTGAGCTGCGGTTTCCCGGCAACAAGCGGAATTGCTGACTCAGCTTCAGCGGCGGCTACGGGCGGTGGCGGACCGGCGCACGGTCCGTTCCCGGACCGCCTCCCGTCCGCCGCCGAACGCCTCTGCGGTCATGCCGGGTCATGCCTGCGGCCGGGTCTGCGGCAGTCGGTAGAGGCCGCCGTCGAGGGGCTCCACCAATCCGTCGGAAACCAGCCCGTCGAGCGCACGGGCCCGCTGTACCGGCTCGTTCCAGACGGTGTCGAGCACGGCCTGCGGAACGGGTCCCACCGCCTCCCGCAGGACGGCCAGGAGTTTCCCGCGCACCTGCCGGTCGGTCCCGGCGTACGTCTGCCCGCGTCGCGGCGGCCCGTCGTGCGCGGGCTTCCCGGCCAGGCGCCACGCGCACAGCCCCGCCACCGGGCAGCGCGCGCAGTCCGGGCTCTTCGCGGTGCACACCAGCGCACCGAGCTCCATCGAGGCCGCCGCCCAGCGGGCCGCGGTGGACTCGTCCTCGGGCAGCAGCTCGCGGGCCAGGCGCCGTTCGGCGGCGGTGGTCGCGTTCGGCGGGTACTCGACCCCCGTGGCGGCGCGCGCGAAGACCCGCCGGACGTTGGTGTCCAGGACGGCGTGCCGCTGCCCGTACGCGAAGGAGGCCACCGCGGCGGCGGTGTACTCGCCCACCCCGGGCAGCGCGAGGAGCTGCGCGTGCTCCCGCGGTACGTCGCCCCCGTGCCGCTCCGTTATCGCGGCGGCGGCGCCGTGCAGCCGCAGGGCCCGGCGCGGGTAGCCGAGCCGCCCCCAGGCCCGTACGGCCTCACCGGGGGCCTCGGCGGCCAGGTCGGCGGGGCGGGGCCAGCGGGCGAGCCACTGCTCGTAGACCGGCAGCACCCGGCTGACCGGGGTCTGCTGGAGCATGAACTCGCTGACCATGACGCCCCAGGGGCCGGCCTCGGGGCGGCGCCAGGGCAGGTCGCGGGCGTGCTCCTCGAACCACGAGATGACCGGGGAGTGCAGTGCGTGGGAGGAGTTGGCGGGCACGTCGCGGGAGCCGTCGCGGGACACGTCCGGCGACATGTCGGGCGACACGTCGGGGGAGGAAGAGGGGGATGCAGTCATGGCATACGGCATCCTGGCACGTTTCGGACCTCGGGGGAGGACGCGCCGGCCGGGCCCGGCCCCGTCAGCCGGATGCCCGCCGGAATGCCCCTCGGATGCCCGCCCGACCGCACCGTGTGGGCGGTGGAGGCCACCGGGCCGGTGGGTGCCAGGACGGCGAGTGCGGCGGCCGAACCGCCCAGCAGCAGGCCCGGTGCCACGTCGTGCGGGTGGGAGAACGCCGACGAGGACACGGAAGAAGGACATCGGCAGCGGGCGAGGCAGGTGACGGCGCGGACGAGGCCGAAGTGTCCATGGTCACCGAACGTACTCAAACCGGATTAATGTCCATGTCGGCCCTTTGGCCGGTTCCCGCCGATTCCGCTTGCGCCCGCAGGATGATCATCCGCAAATCAAGCCCGCTGCGCGGCATGTGGGGCACTGATCGGGCCGCGAATCTTTGTAAGGTTCCGTTCGTGGGATCTCTGCGCAATCCGGTCGGGCCGCTCCCCTCCTCCATCTACTGGCGACGGAGGGCTGTGCTGGCGTCAGTCGTCGCGCTCCTCGCGCTGCTCGCCGTATGGACCGTCAGTTCCGGTGGGGGGAAGACGAGTACGAACGGAAAGGGCGAGGGCCGCCCCGATCCCGTCACCTCCATCACTCCGGGACCGGCCGGCACGGGCCCCGCCATCAGCGCCGCACCCGGTGGGCGCCCCGAGTCCGGAAGCGCTGGCACCACCGGCGCCGAGGGCGGCCCGGGCGGCGGTGCGGGCAAGAACGGCGAACCGGGCAACGGCACCGGCGCCGGCGGCGGTTCGGGGTCCGCCAGCGGCGGCGCGGGCGGACCGGCGGCGGTCCCGGCGGACTCGCCGCTCCCCACGTGCGCGACGTCGGCGCTCCAGTGGGAGGTCAAGAGCGCGAAGAACGAGTACGAGGCGAACGAGAAGCCCCGCCTCGAACTGATCGCCCGCAATACCTCCGGAACGACCTGCAAGGTCGATCTCGGCCCGAAGCAGGCAGTCCTGACCATCCTTCAGGCGAGCAGCAACAAGGCGGTGTGGTCCTCCGCGGACTGCCCGACGGGCGCCGGCAACGCCTTCTTCCGCCTCCCCGCGCAGGGCGAGACCAAGCACACGCTGGACTGGGACCGCAGGTTCAGCGCCGCCGACCAGTGCCAGTCGCCTCCGGCGGGTTCCGCGGCTCCCGACACCTACGTGGTCGAGGTCAAGTCCCCCGGCATGCCGGTGGCCCGCACCTCGTTCGTCCTCAAGCAGGACTGACCCGGCCCCCGCCGCCGACTCCCGGCCGGCCGGCCGCCGGCGGTTGAGGGGCGGGGTCCCGGGCGGAGCCCCGGCAGCGGCGCGGTCGGCGCACACCGAATGGCCGGCCGATCGGTCGGCCGGGCGAAGCCGCAGGTTAGACGTACCGCTCCAGGATGGACGACTCGGCCAGACGGGACAGGCCCTCGCGGACGCTCCGCGCGCGGGCCTCGCCCACGCCGTCCACCGTCTGCAGGTCGTCGACGCTCGCGGCGAGCAGTTTCTGCAGACCGCCGAAGTGCTCCACCAGCCGCTCGATGATCGCGCCCGGCAGCCGCGGCACCTTCGCCAGCAGCCGGTAGCCGCGGGGCGACACCGCCGAGTCCAGCGTCTCGGGCGAGCCCGTGTACCCGAGCGCCCGTGCCACGATGGGCAGTTCCAGCAGCTCCGGGTGGGTCAGGGCGTCCAGCTCCGCCAGTGCCTCGTCCACCGTGCGGGAACGCTTCGCCGTCGGCTCGGGCACGTAGTCCCGGATGACCAGTTCGCGCTCCTGCTCGATGCCCACCGTCAGTTCGTCCAGCTGGAGCGACAGCAGTCGCCCGTCCGTGCCCAGTTCGACCACGTACTCGGCGATCTCGGTCGCGATCCGGCGGACCATTTCCAGCCGCTGCCCGACCGCCGTCACGTCGCGCACCGTGACCAGGTCCTCGATCTCCAGAGCCGACAGCGTGCCCGCGACCTCGTCCAGGCGCAGCTTGTACCGCTCCAGCGTGGCCAGCGCCTGGTTCGCCCGCGACAGGATCGCCCCGGACTCCTCCAGTACCCGCCGCTCCCCGTCCACGTACAGCGCGATCAGCCGCATCGACTGCGACACCGACACCACCGGGAAGCCGCACTGCTTCGAGACGCGGTCGGCCGTGCGGTGGCGCGTGCCCGTCTCCTCCGTGGGGATCGACGCGTCCGGTACGAGCTGTACGCCGGCCCGCAGGATCTTGGTGAGGTCCTTGTCGAGGATGAGCGCGCCGTCGAGCTTGCACAGCTCGCGCAGCCGGGTCGCGGTGAACTCCACATCGAGGACGAAGCCGCCCGTGCACATCGCCTCGACGGCCTTGTCCATGCCGAGGACGATGAGGCCGCCGGTGTTGCCGCGGACGATCCGCTCGAGGCCGTCGCGCAGTGGCTGACCGGGTGCGACCGCGCTCAGCGAGGCGCGCATGAGCGCGTCGTGCTTGGAGCTCGCGCCGGACTTCCCGGGTGCTGATGCCCCGTCCTTGGCTGCCACTGCACTCCTCCGGTCGCGGGTTGCGCCGCCTGGCGCGGGGGCACGAGGACGTGCGTACGGCCGGGCGGACCAGCACAAAGTCTACCGGCGCGCGCTGCGGCCCCGCCGTGGCTTGGCCAGGTAGGGCCCGGCGGCAGCCCCTCCGGCCCCCCTGACCAGGGCGGCGACCGGTCGGTCGGCCGGGTCGATCATGACGGCCCGCTCGGTTCGATCATGACGGCACCCTCCGTTCGATCACGACCGCGGGCCCTGACCGCCCGCCCGGGCCGTGACCGACCGCGCGGGCGGTGTCCCGCTGCGCGGGCCCGTGGCCTACTGCGCGGCAGCGGACCGCTCCTTGGCCGGCGTACGGGAGCGCCCGCGCGGCAGCACCCGCAGTGCGTCGCCCATGTCGGCCACCTCGGTGACCTTCATCCCGGGCGGCACCTTGCCCGGGTCCGCCGGCACCAGCGCGTGTGTGAAGCCCAGCCGGTGCGCCTCCGCCAGCCGCCGCTGCACCCCCGTCACCCGCCGCACCTCGCCGGCCAGACCGACCTCGCCGATGGCCACCAAATTCTTCGGGAGCGGTACGTCGCTGGCGGCGGACGCCAGCGCGAGCGCGATCGCCAGGTCGGCGGCCGGCTCGGTGAGCTTCACCCCGCCCACGGTCGCGCTGTAGATGTCGCGCTTCCCGAGCGCGGTGATCCGGCCGCGCTGCTCCAGCACCGCCAGCATCATCGAGACGCGCGAGGTCTCCAGGCCCGACGTGGTCCGGCGGGGAGAGGGGATCTGCGAGTCGACGGTCAGCGCCTGCACCTCGGCGACCAGTGGCCGCTTCCCCTCCAGCGTCACGGTCAGGCAGGTCCCCGGAACGGCTTCGGCGCGCCGGGTCAGGAACAGTCCGCTCGGGTCCGCGAGCCCGGTGATGCCCTCGTCGTGCAGCTCGAAGCAGCCGACCTCGTCGGTGGCGCCGTAGCGGTTCTTCACGCCGCGTACGAGCCGAAGCCGCGCGTGCCGGTCGCCCTCGAAGCTCAGCACCACGTCCACGAGGTGCTCCAGCAGGCGGGGGCCGGCGATGGCGCCGTCCTTGGTGACGTGGCCGACGAGGAGGGTGGCCATGCCCCGCTCCTTGGAGGCACGGATCAGGGCGCCCGCCACCTCCCGCACCTGTGCCATGCCGCCGGGTGCGCCGTCGATCTCGGGCGAGGCGACGGTCTGCACGGAGTCCAGGACGAGGAGGGAGGGCTGCACGGCGTCGAGGTGTCCGAGCACCGCCGACAGGTCGGTCTCGGCGGCGAGGTACAAGTGGTCGCTCAGCGCCTTGATGCGGTCGGCCCGCAGCCGCACCTGGCTCGCGGACTCCTCACCCGTGACGTACAGCGTGCGGTGCGTGTCGCTGGACGCCTTCGCCGCCACGTCCAGCAGCAGCGTCGACTTGCCGACGCCGGGCTCGCCGGCCAGCAGCACGACGGCGCCGGGCACGAGCCCGCCGCCCAGGACGCGGTCCAGCTCGTCCACCCCGGTGCTGCGCGCGGTCGCCGTCCGCCCGTCGACCTGGGCGATCGGCAGCGCGGCGGTCGACACCCGGCCGGCCGCGGTGGTCCGGACGGCGGGCGCCCCCATCTCCTCGACGGTGCCCCAGGCCTGGCACTCCGGACACCGGCCGAGCCACTTGGCCGTCGTCCACCCGCACTCGGTGCAGCGGTACGACGGTCGGTCCTTGGCGGATGAACGAGCAGTGCGGGCAGCCATGCCGCTCACGGTAGCCGCCCGCACCGACAGCCCGGGCCGCGCGGTGCCGGCCGGGGCGGCGCCGCCCACGTCAGGGCGGTCGTCAGTGCACCACCGATCTGTTCACCCGTAAGGGCTAAAACCGGGGAAGGCTTCCAAGGCGCCCCCTGCGCGCCGCCTACGGTCGCCAGGTGAACAGCAGCAACCAGGCACACCCCGCACAGCGCACCGGCGCACACCGGGCGCACGGGCGCACGGCTCACGAAGAGGAGCCGCCGCGCCCCTTCCGGCACGAGCCGTATCTCGACGGCCTGTTCACGTACTGCTTGTCGGTCCTGTGCGATCACGACACCGCGACCGACGTGCTCGGAGACGTCCTCGCCGTCGCCGAGCGGCATCCCGGCCGGTGCCCCGACGAGGGCGACCGCCGGGCCTGGCTCTACGCGCTCGCCCGCTGGGGCTGCCTGCGCCGGCTGGCGGAGCAGCGGCGCATTCGACAGGGAGCGCATTCCGCCCGGCGTGCGCCGGAGCACACCGTGCGCGACCGTGCGCCGGGGGGCGCAGCCGCCGACGGGCCGGCCGCGGACGCCCATCGGCAACTTGACGTGAGCGCCTACCGCCGCACCGAGCTGGCCCGTCTCGCCTGGCCGGAGGCCGCAGGAACCACGCCCGCGCAGCGCGAGGCACTCGAACTCGCCGTTCGCCACCGCCTCGCCGTCCCCGAACTCGCCGCCGTCCTCGGCACGCCCCCCGCCGCCGCCCGGGAGCTCCTGACCGGCGCCGCCTGCGAGGTGGAGCGCACCCGCGCCGCGCTCGCCGTGGTCGAGACCGGCAGCTGTCCCAGCGTCGCCCAGCTCACCGGCGCGGACGCGGACGGCAACGGCGGTGACGTACTGCTGTCCAGCACCCTGCGCGCCGAGCTGGTCCGGCATGTCGACGACTGCCCCCGCTGCCGGCGCGTCGCCGAACGCGTCGGAGCCGCCGCTCCCTGGCCCGGATCCGGCGGCGTCAACACCGCCGCGCTGCCGCTCGTACCCGCCCCGCGCACCGCGATCCACGCGGCGATGGCCCGCTCCGGCCGGGGCCGCGGTCGCAGCCCCGGTCCGCGCTTCGACCGCACCGGCTTCCCGATGGACCCCAAGGACCGCGCCGCCCGCCGCGACCGGCTGCGGGCCCGGGCGGTGACCACCACCGTCGTCGCCACCGTCGTCGCGGCCCCTGTCCTGGCGCTGTGGGCCTCGTACCGCGGCGAGCACGGCACCGGCGAACCCGTCGGCAACGGCTCCCCCCGTATCTCCGCCAGCGAGACCGAGCTCCCGACCGCCCGGATCGACGGCCGCCCGCTGACCGCCTACGAGAACGCGGGGAACGCCGCCACCACCACCGGCGGTCCCGGCTTCGCCGAGAGCGGCGACTCCTCCGACGTCTCCGTCGAGGTGATCAGCACCGGCCCTCCGGCCACCCCCGACCACGCCGGAGCCCCCGGCCGGCTCTCCGTGGCCGCGTCCTCGCGAGGCGCCCTGACCCTGCTCACCCTCACCGCCTCCGGCGGCGCCCCCGTCGACTGGCGGCTCTGGTCCGACGCGCCCTGGCTGCGCGCGAGCCGCACCGCGGGCACCCTCGAGCCCGGAGAATCGGTCACCCTGCACATCGCCGTGGACCCCGAGGCGCAGCCTGTCGGCGCCTGGACCGCCCGGGTGGGAATCGACCCGACGGGTGCGGTGGTCTCCGTCCGGGGCCGGGGCCGACCCGCGTCGACGCCGATCCCGCAGCCCGAACCGACGCATCCGGCGAGCCCGTCGCCGTCACCGGACCAGACCCAGGGGCCGACGCCGACGCCCTCCCCCACGGAACCCACGACTGCGCCGCCGTCCCCGACGCCCGCGCCGACCCCGACGGACGGCGCAGGCGGCACGGCTTCCCCGGCGCCCGGCCCGGCACCGTCCGGGCCGGCGGGGGGCTGACGCGGCACGGCCGACCGGGCCGAGGCTTCGTCTACGGGGTCGGGTCCGCGGGGTGCGGAGCCATCGGCAGCAGCGAGGCCAGCCGGGCCTCGCACAGCTTCACGAGCGCCTCGTATCCCTCCTTGCCCATCAGCTCCGTCAGCTCGGCGCGGTACGACACGTACACCGGGTCCCCGGCGCCGTGCGCGGACGTCGCCGACGTGCACCACCAGTGCAGGTCGTGGCCGCCCGGGCCCCAGCCGCGACGGTCGTACTCGCCGATCGACACCTGCAGCACCCGGGTGTCGTCGGGCCGGTCGATCCAGTCGTACGTCCGGCGGATCGGCAGCTGCCAGCAGACGTCCGGCTTGGTCTCCAGCGGCTCCCTGCCCTCCTTCAACGCGAGGATGTGGAGCGAGCAGCCGGCACCGGCGGGGAACCCCGGCCGGTTCAGGAAGATGCACGCCCCGTCCCAGCGGCGGGTCTGCTTCTCCCCGTCGTCGTCGGCCTGCGTCCACCCGCTCTCGCTGCCGACGTCGTGGAACTGCCACAGCTCGGGCGTCAGCCGGGCCACGTGCTCCGCGACGCGCTTCTCGTCGTCCTCGTCGGAGAAGTGCGCGCCGAGCGTGCAGCAGCCGTCCGAGGCCCGGCCCGCCTGGATGCCCTGGCAGCCGCTGCCGAAGATGCAGGTCCAGCGGGAGGTCAGCCAGGTCAGGTCGCAGCGGAAGACCTGCTCGTCGTCGGCGGGGTCGGGGAACTCCACCCAGGCCCGCGGGAAGTCGAGCCCCTTCTCGTCGGCCATGGCTTTGGCCTTTCCGGGCTTGGGGGGCTTGCCGTTCCTGGTGCGCTTGGTGCTTGCGCGCTGGTCGTCCTTGCCCGTGTCCTTCTCCGACCGGGTCTTGTTGGCCTTCTTCGTATTTGGCACAAACCCAAGCCTAAGCGCCCCTTACACAACCCCCGAGCGTTCCTCGCAGTAGCGTTTCCCCCCATGAGACTCGGTGTCCTGGATGTGGGTTCGAATACGGTCCATCTGCTGGTGGTGGACGCGCACCCCGGCGCGCGCCCACAGCCGGCGCACTCGCACAAGGTGGAAATAAGGCTGGCGGAGCTCCTCGACGACGCCGGCGCGGTCACCCCCGCAGGCGTCGAGCGTCTCCTCTCCGTCATCAACGAAGCGGTGCAGGCCGCCGAGGACAAGGGCTGCGAGGACGTCCTCCCCTTCGCGACCAGCGCCGTGCGCGAGGCCACGAACGCGGACGAGGTGCTGGCCCGGGTCAAGGCGGAGACCGGTGTCGACCTGCCGGTGCTGAGCGGCGAGGACGAGGCGCGGCTCACCTTCCTCGCCGCGCGCCGCTGGTTCGGCTGGTCCGCCGGGAAGCTGCTGGTCCTGGACATCGGCGGCGGATCCCTGGAGATCGCGTACGGCATCGACGAGGACCCGGACGCCGCCGTCTCCCTCCCGCTGGGCGCGGGCCGCCTCACCTCGGGCTGGCTCCCCGGCGACCCGCCGGACGCCCTGGACATCCGGGCGCTGCGGCGGCACGTGCGTGCGGAGATCGCCCGGACGGTCCGCGAGTTCAGCCGCTTCGGCGCCCCGGACCACGTCGTGGCGACGTCGAAGACCTTCAAGCAGCTGGCCCGCATCGCGGGCGCGGCCCGCTCGGCGGACGGCCTGTACGTGCAGCGCGACCTCAGCCGCAAGGCGCTGGAGGAATGGGTCCCGCGCCTGGCCGCGATGACGACGGCCCAGCGGTCCGCCCTCCCGGGCGTCTCGGAGGGCCGGGCGAACCAGCTCCTGGCCGGTGCGCTGGTCGCCGAAGGCGCCATGGACCTCTTCGGCGTCGACGAGCTGGAGATCTGCCCGTGGGCCCTGCGCGAGGGCGTGATCCTGCGCCGCCTGGACCACCTCCCGACCCCGGGCGCCGGGCCGGCGTAGGGGGTACGGGGGGCACGCGCACCCCGGCGTCGTCCTCTTCCGTCCACGACCAGCGCACCGACCAGGGCGAAAGGGTGTGCCGGGGCACTTCGAGCCGGTCCGCCCGAGCCGCCGGCCCCGGAGCCTCACGCCTCCGGGGCCGGCCGGTGGGAAGCCCTCCGCGAAGGGTTCGTGGGACGCAGGACCGGCTTCGACCGCCCGGGCGGCGGTGTGTTCGCGGAAGCCCGCGTCACAGGCCCATGACAGGGCGCCGGCGGCGTCCTCGGGGACGCGTGCGTCCAGCGAGGCCGGGGGCGGTCCGTCATCGCGGCCGCCGTCTTCGGGTGGAGCCGGGCGACGGCCGGAACCCGGCCCGCGTGGCGGCCGTCACGTACCGGGCGGGCGCGGGCCCCGTACCCTGTCCCCGTGGCAGAACCCGTCCGCATCCCGACCGCGAGAGTCGCCCTGTCCACCGCCTCCGTCTATCCGGAGTCCACGGCGACCGCCTTCGAGATCGCCGCGCGCCTCGGATACGACGGCGTCGAGGTGATGGTGTGGACGGATCCGGTCAGCCAGGACATCGACGCGCTGCGCCGCCTGTCGGACCAGCACCAGGTGCCGATCCTGGCCGTCCACGCGCCCTGTCTGCTCATCACCCAGCGGGTGTGGTCCACCGATCCGTGGGTCAAGCTGCAGCGCGCCCGGTCGGCGGCCGAGAAGCTCGGCGCGTCCACGGTCGTCGTGCATCCGCCGTTCCGGTGGCAGCGCCAGTACGCGCGGGAGTTCGTCTCCGGCATCTGGCGGATGGCCGAGGAGACCGACGTGCGGTTCGCCGTGGAGAACATGTACCCGTGGCGGTACCGCGACCGCGAGATGCTCGCCTATGCGCCCGAGTGGGACGTGACGAAGGACGACTACCGGCACTTCACCGTCGACCTCTCGCACACCGCGACCGCCCGCACGGACGCGACCGCGATGATCGACCGGATGGGGGAGCGGCTGGCCCACGTCCACCTCGCCGACGGCAACGGATCGGCGAAGGACGAGCACCTGGTGCCCGGCCGGGGTACGCAGCCCTGCGCCGAGCTGCTGGAACGCCTCGCCCGGAGCTCCTTCGACGGCCACGTGGTCATCGAGGTCAACACGCGACGCGCGATGTCCTCGGCCGAGCGGGAGGCCGACCTCGCCGAGGCGCTGGCCTTCACCCGCCTGCACCTGGCCACCGTCGGCCGCGACGGGGCCCGCAGGCCGTGACCGGGGAGAGCAAGCCGCGCCGCCGGGGCCCGGGCCGGCCCCGCCAGGACGAGGCAGAAGAGGGTCCGGGCACCCAGGAGCGCATCCGGCTCGCCGCCCGCGAGGTGTTCGCGGAGCGCGGCTACGACAAGACGTCCGTGCGCGGCGTCGCGAAGGTCGCCGGCGTGGACCCGGCCCTGGTGCACCACTACTTCGGCAGCAAGGAAGACCTCTTCGCCGCGGCCATCGAGGTCAGCATGGAGCCGGCCATGGTGGTCCCCGCCGTCATCGGGGAGGGACCGGACGGCATCGGCGAGCGGCTGGCGCGCTACTTCCTCGGTGTCTGGGAGAACCCGGTCACCCGGGCCCCGCTGCTGGCCGTGATCCGGTCCGCGCTCACCCACGAGGCCGCCGCCAAGGTGCTGCGCGGCCTCGTGCTGCGCAGGGTCCTGGAGCGGGTCGCCGCCGACCTGGACGTGCCCGACCCGACCTTCCGCGCCGAACTCGCCGCCTCCCACATGGTCGGCATCGCGATCCTGCGCTACGTCCTCCAGGTCGAGCCCCTCGCCTCCGCGGACCCGGAGGACATCGTGGCGCTCGTGGCCCCTACGCTCCAGCGCTATCTGACCGAGGGCTGAGCCGCCCGTCCCGTCATGCGGACATGGCGTCCGGATCCCGGGCGGTGGGCGTAGCCTCGTACTGAGCCATATCCGCAGTCGCGGCTGACCGTACAGCCGCACTCATGGGGAGTGAACCGCATGCCCGAGCTGAGGTCCCGCACCGTCACCCACGGCCGCAACATGGCGGGCGCCCGCGCCCTTATGCGCGCGTCGGGCGTAGCGAGCGAGGACATCGGCAAGCCGATCATCGCGGTCGCCAACTCCTTCACCGAGTTCGTCCCCGGTCACACCCACCTGGCGCCCGTGGGCCGGATCGTCTCCGACGCCATCCGTGCGGCCGGTGCGATCCCCCGCGAGTTCAACACGATCGCCGTCGACGACGGCATCGCGATGGGCCACGGCGGCATGCTGTACTCGCTGCCGTCCCGCGACCTGATCGCGGACAGCGTGGAGTACATGGTCGAGGCGCACTGCGCCGACGCCCTGATCTGCATCTCCAACTGCGACAAGATCACCCCGGGCATGCTGATGGCCGCCATGCGCCTCAACATCCCGGCCGTGTTCGTCTCCGGCGGCCCGATGGAGGCCGGCCAGGCCGTCCTCGTCGACGGCACCGTCCGCAAGCTGGACCTGATCGACGCCATGGTGGACGCCTCCAACGAGAACGTCTCCGACGAGGACGTGCTCCGCATCGAGGAGAACGCCTGTCCCACCTGCGGCTCCTGCTCCGGCATGTTCACCGCGAACTCGATGAACTGCCTGGCCGAGGCCATCGGCCTGGCCCTCCCGGGCAACGGCTCGGTCCTCGCCACGCACACCGCCCGCCGCGCCCTGTACGAGGACGCCGGCCGCACGGTCGTGGAGATCACCAAGCGGTACTACCAGGACGGCGACGAGTCCGTCCTCCCCCGCAACATCGCCACCCGCGAGGCCTTCGAGAACGCCATGGCCCTCGACATCGCCATGGGCGGCTCCACCAACACGATCCTGCACCTGCTGGCCGCCGCGCAGGAAGCGGGCCTGGACTACGACCTCAAGGACATCGACGCCGTCTCGCGCCGCGTCCCGTGCCTGGCCAAGGTCGCCCCGAACGTGGCGCCCGGCGGCACGTACTACATGGAGGACGTGCACCGCGCCGGCGGCATCCCCGCCATCCTCGGCGAACTGCACCGCGGCGGGCTCCTCAACAAGGACGTGACGACCGTCCACTCCGCGGGCCTGGAGGACTGGCTGGCGAAGTGGGACGCCCGTTCCGGCACGGCCACCGACACGGCCATGGAGCTGTGGCACGCGGCCCCGGGCTGCGTCCGCTCCGCCACCGCCTTCTCCCAGTCCGAGCGCTGGGACGCCCTCGACCTCGACGCCGAAGGCGGCTGCATCCGCTCCGTGCAGCACGCGTACTCCAAGGACGGCGGCCTCGCGGTCCTGCGCGGCAACATCGCCGTCGACGGCTGCGTCGTGAAGACCGCCGGCGTCGACGAGTCGATCTGGACCTTCGAGGGCCCGGCCGTCGTCTGCGAGTCGCAGGACGAGGCCGTCGACAAGATCCTGCGCAAGGAGGTCAAGGCGGGCGACGTCGTCGTCATCCGTTACGAGGGCCCGCGCGGCGGCCCCGGCATGCAGGAGATGCTCTACCCGACGTCCTTCCTCAAGGGCCGCGGCCTCGGCAAGGTCTGCGCGCTGGTGACGGACGGCCGCTTCTCCGGCGGCACCTCCGGCCTGTCCATCGGCCACGCCTCCCCCGAGGCGGCGTCCGGCGGCGACATCGCCGTCGTCGAGGACGGCGACCTGATCCGCATCGACATCCCCAACCGGTCCATCGAGATCGTCGTCGACGACGCCACCCTGGCGGCCCGGCACGAGGCCCTCGGCGGCGTCTACGCCCCGAAGAACCGCGAGCGCAAGGTCTCCGCGGCCCTGCGCGCCTACGCCGCGATGGCCACCAGCGCCGACAAGGGCGCGGTCCGCGACGTCACCCGGCTGGGCTGACCCGGCCCCACCCCGGCAGCGACGCCCCCGCACCGCACCGCACAGTGCGGGGGCGCCCGCGTCCCACCGCGGGCGTGACCGGCGCCGGCGCGGCCGCGCTCACGCCGGCGTTCACCAGCGGGCGGGGTCGCCCGCGTCGACCGCGAACACCGATCCGTCGGGCGCGCCCGAGAACACCCGCCCGCCGCCGGCCACCGGGGCCGGCAGCGTCGACGCGTACGTGTCCCTGCCGTCCGCCATCCGCGGCCTGGTCTGGCCCGCCGGCCTGCCGTCGGCCGCGTCGACGGCCAGCAGCCGCCCGTCCGGCGCCGTCAGGTGGACCCGGCCGTCGGCCACCACCGGACGGGACGCCACCGTCACGCCCGTCTCCAGCCGCCACCGCTCCTGCCCGGCCCCGACCGCGACCAGCGTGCCGGAGGTCCCGAACAGGTAGGCGACCCCTTCCCGGTCCACCGCCGCCTCCGCGTCGAACAGCGGCGCCGTGAGCCGCACCCGCTGCGCGGTGCCCGCCGTCAGATCGGCGCGCACGACGGCGGTGGTCCTGGAGGACGCGTCGACGTCCATCAGGTACAGGCCGCCGTGCACCGCGCCGAACGGCCGCAGCCGCCCCGGCGTGCGGAACTGCCGGGTCGGCGTCCCGCTCGCCGGGTCGACGGAGGCGAGCTGGGTGGATCCGCTGCCGTCGGGCGTCGCCACGTACAGGTCGGGCGCCGCGCCGCCCTCCTGCCCGTCGCCGGTCCACCACACGGAGCCGACCCCGCCGATCTGCCGGGTCCAGCGGGCAGTGCCGGCCGCCGCGTCCAGCGCGGTGACGCTGCCGTTCGTACCCACCAGCAGCACCTGCGCGCCCGCGGGCACCGCCTGCGAGCCGGCGGGCAGCTTGTGCCGCCAGCGTTCCGCACCCGTCGCCGGGTCCAGTGCCCGGAGCGTCTCGCTGCCGGGTGCCACCACGAGGACCCGTCCGCCGGCGTGCAGGGGCGCCCCGGGGGTCGGCGTCCCCTTCGCCGGGGAGGTGGCGGCCGCCTCCAGGCTCCACACCGTCGAACCGTCCGCCGGGTCGAGCCGCGCCGCGGTGAGGCCGGGTCCGGCGCAGTACAGGGCCTCCGCCTGCCAGGAGCAGGCCCCGATCCGGCTGCCGGTGCCGGCCTCGCCCAGGGGCACCGACCAGGGGGAGAAGGCCTTCGCCGGCGCCGCGTCCTCCTTCCCGGCGATCCGGGCGGGCGCGGATCCGGCGGCCGGCCCGTGGCCCAGGTAACCGCCGACGGCGCCGCCCACCAGCAGCAGCCCGATCCCGGCCCCCACCGCGAGCCGGGTCCGCCGCCTGCGCGGAGCCGGGGGCTGCTCCGCGAGCGCGGGAATCCGCTCCCGGCGGTGGGTGAGCAGCTCGGCCCCGTCGGGTTCCCGCGGGCGGGGGATGAAGGCCTGGGTGTCCTCGGAGGTCGGGTACGCGACCGCCCGCATCTCGGCGATCAGTTCCTCGGCGGTGGGCCGCTCCTGCGGGTCCTTGGCCAGGCACCGTTGGACGAGCGGTACGAGCTGCCGCGGCAGCCCCGTCAGGTCGGGTTCGCTGTGCACCACCTGGTAGGCCACCAGGTAGTGGCTGTCCGAGTCGAAGGGCCCGCGGCCCGTCGCCGCGTGCACGAGCACCGCGCCGAGGGCGAAGACGTCCGCGGCCGTCCCCACCTCGCGGGGCCGCTGGAACTGCTCGGGCGCCATGAACGGCGGGGTCCCGATCAGCTTCCCGGTCTCGGTCCGCAGGTCGCTGTCGGCCGGCCGCGATATCCCGAAGTCGATGACCCGCACGCCGTCGGGTGCCATGAGTACGTTGCTGGGCTTGAGGTCGCGGTGGACGACGCCCGCCCGGTGGATGTCGCGGAGCGCCTCCGCCAGACCGGCGGCGAGCCGCGCCAGTTCGGTGCGGTCGAGCACCTTCCGCCGTACGCGTTCGGCGAGCGTCGGCGCGTCGATGAACAGGGTGGCCATCCAGGGCCGTTCGGCGTCCGGGTCGGCGTCCACGACAGGCGCGGTGAACGCCCCGCTCACCCGGCGCGCGGCGGCGACCTCCTGCCGGAAGCGGGCCCGGAACTCAGGGTCCACCGCGTGCTCGGCGTGCACGATCTTGACGGCGAGTTTCAGCCCCGAGCCCGACGTGGCGAGGTGGACGACGCCCATGCCTCCGGAGCCGAGCACCGATTCGAGCCTGTACTGCCCGGCGTACTCCGGAAAGCCCGCGTAGTCCGCGCGCAGCGAATGCACCGCTCACCACCCCCGCCGGAGCCTAGTCGATGACCCGTACGCATCTCCAAGGTCCTGCTACCCTGCGCGAGTTGCGCACGGCAACGCCCATGGGGGGAGATTTCGCATGTCGGTGGAGAACGATTCCAGCCAAGTCCAGAGCCTCGCCGCCGGCTCCGGTTACCCGTCCTATCCGGTTGCTCCCGGGTACCGGCTGAACGTCCGCAGCGGTCCCGGCACCAACTACTCGGTGATCGACGTCCTGCCGCTCGGCGCGACTGTCACGCTGCGCTGCCAGACCGAGGGCACCACGGTCTCGGGCCCGTACGGCACGACGGACATCTGGGACTGCATCGGGAACGGCCGCTTCGTCTCCGACGCGTACGTGAGGACCGGCAGCGACGGCTACGTGGTCACGCACTGCGGCTGACCCGTCTGACACGTGAGACGCGCCCGGCCCGGGCGGCCCGGCGGGGGATAATCGCTGCTGTGAGCGACGACCAGCGAGACCAGACCCCCGCCGAGCCGGCCTCCCCGGCCCGGGCCGCGGCCTCGGCCGCGTCCGAACCGGCGGTCCCCGCCGGACCGCAGCCGGAGCCGCTCCGGTTCTTCGGCACGACCTGGGTGAACCACGAGAGCGGCTACGGCCTGCGCCGCGCCGCCCTCTGCGTCGGCTCCCTGGTGACGGCCACCGCAGCCGCCGTGCTGCTCCGCCTCTCCTACGAGGGCCTGGAGATCGGCAACGTCGGCCCGTTCCTCAGCATCTCCGTCGTCGTCCTCTTCGCGATCGCCAGCGCCATCGCCTTCGTCAAGACGTGGGACTCCTTCAGCCGGCGTCCTGCCCCGTCCTCCGACGAGGCCGCCCTGAAGGGCCTGAAGACGATCGGTTTCATCGGCTCCCTCATCGCGTACTCCCTGCGCTGCCTGACCGAGGCTCCGGGCGAGAAGCTCCACCGCGCCGAGTACGAGCGCGCCCAGGCCGAATACGCCCGGCGCCGCAGCACCCGTACGGGGAACCCGGCGGCCCGGCGCCCCAAGCGCAGGAAGTAGCCCGCAGCCGCGCGTCCGGGCACCCTCGCCTCTCCCGGTCATTGACGCCCGGGCACCGCCAGGAGCATTATTCATCACATGATGAATAAACAGCACGGCGGAGGGCCGGCCGCCGTGCACGCCCACGGCCTGACCGTCCGCCGCGGCACCGGCCGCACCCCGCGCACCGTCATCGCGGACATCGCCTTCGACGTCCCCCGCGGCCGCATCACCGGCCTCCTCGGCCCCTCCGGCTGCGGCAAATCCACCCTCCTGCGCGCCATCGTCGGCACCCAGGCCCACGTCACCGGCACCCTCGACGTCCTCGGCCGGCCCGCCGGCCACCCCGACCTGCGTTCCCGCATCGGCTACGTCACCCAGGCGCCCTCCGTCTACGACGACCTCACCGTCCGCCAGAACCTCGACTACTTCGCCGCGATCCTCGACCCCGGCCGGGCCGCCGCAGCCCGCCGCGCCGACGCCGTGGACCGCGCCATCACCGACGTCGACCTCACCACCCGCGCCGGCGCCCTCGCCGGGAACCTCTCCGGCGGCCAGCGCAGCCGCGTCTCCCTCGCCGTCGCCCTGCTCGGCACCCCCGAACTGCTGGTCCTCGACGAACCCACCGTCGGACTCGACCCCGTCCTGCGCCGCGACCTGTGGAACCTCTTCCACGACATCGCCGGCACCCGCGGCGCCACGATCCTCGTCTCCTCCCACGTCATGGACGAGGCCGAGCGGTGCCACGACCTGCTCCTCATGCGCGAAGGCCGCATCCTCGCCCAGGACACCCCCGACGCCCTGCGCGCCCGCACCCGCTCCGCCACCGTCGAGGAGGGCTTCCTCCGCCTCGTCGACGAGGCCGACACCCTCGCCGCCCAGGAGCAGACCCGATGAACACCGCCCGCACCACCGCCACCGCCGGCCGCGTCCTGCGCCAGCTCCGCCACGACCCGCGCTCCATCGCCCTGATGGTCCTGGTGCCCGTCCTGATGCTCACCCTGCTGCGCTTCGTCTTCGACGGCAGCCCCCGCACCTTCGACAGCATCGGCGCGTCACTCCTCGGGATCTTCCCCCTCATCACCATGTTCCTGGTGACCTCCATCGCCACCCTGCGCGAACGCACCTCCGGAACCCTCGAACGCCTCCTCGCCATGCCCATCGGCAAAGGCGACCTCATCGCCGGCTACGCCCTCGCCTTCGGCACCGTCGCCGTGATCCAGTCCCTCCTCGCCAGCGGCCTCGCCCTCTGGGCCCTCGGCCTCGACGTCGTCGGCTCCCCCTGGCTGCTCCTGCTCGTGGCCCTCCTCGACGCCCTCCTCGGCACCGCCCTCGGCCTCTTCGTCTCCGCCTTCGCGGCCTCCGAATTCCAGGCCGTCCAGTTCATGCCGGCGGTGATCTTCCCCCAGCTGCTCCTCTGCGGGCTCTTCGCCGCCCGCAGCACCATGCACCCGGTCCTCGAACGCATCTCCGACGTCCTGCCCATGTCCTACGCCGTCGACGGCATGACCCAGGTACTCACCCACACCGACATGACCGCCGACTTCGTCCGCGACGTCGTGATCGTCGCCGCCTGCGCCGTCCTCGTACTCGCCCTCGGCGCGGCCACCCTCCGCCGCCGTACCCCCTGACCGCACTGCGGACATCCCGGGCCTGCCCGCCGCCCGGGTGCAAGGATGAGGACACGTACGCGTACGCCTGCACAGCCCAGGCGGAAGAACAGTTCGGCGAGGTGGATCGGGCATGACCCAGACAGTCGCAGTCCTCGGTACCGGCAAGATCGGCGAGGCCCTGCTCAGCGGAATGATCCGCGGCGGCTGGCCCGCCTCCAAGCTCCTCGTCACCGCGCGCCGCAGCGACCGGGCCGAGGAACTCCGCACCCGCTACGGCGTCGAGGCCGTCTCCAACGCCGAAGCCGCCAAGCGCGCCGACACCCTCATCCTCACCGTGAAGCCCCAGGACATGGCCAAGCTCCTCGACGAGCTGGCCCCGCACGTCCCCGCGGGCCGGCTGGTCATCAGCGGCGCCGCCGGTATCCCGACCTCCTTCTTCGAGGAGCGCCTCAGCCCAGGCACCCCCGTCGTGCGCGTCATGACGAACACCCCCGCCCTCGTCGACGAGGCCATGTCCGTCATCTCCGCCGGCAGCCACGCCACCGCCGAGCACCTCGCCCACACCGAGGAGATCTTCGGCGGTGTCGGCAAGACCCTGCGCGTCCCCGAGTCCCAGCAGGACGCGGCCACCGCCCTCTCCGGATCCGGGCCCGCCTACTTCTACTTCCTCGTCGAGGCCATGACCGACGCCGGCATCCTCCTCGGACTGCCCCGCGCCCAGGCCCACGACCTCATCGTCCAGGCCGCCATCGGCGCCGCCGTGATGCTGCGCGACAGCGGCGAACACCCCGTCAAGCTCCGCGAGGCCGTCACCTCCCCGGCCGGCACGACCATCAACGCGATCGTCGAGCTGGAACGGCACGGCGTACGCGCCGCCCTGATCGCCGCCCTCGAAGCCGCCCGCGACCGCAGCCGCGAGCTCGCCTCCGGAAACACCTGAACCGCGGGTGGGGCCCCGACCCCGCCGGGGCCCCACCTCCGGCTACGGCCTGAGCAGCCCGATCGCCTCGTACGCCCGGTCCACCACGGGCCGCGCCAGCTCCCTGGCCCGCTCCGCGCCCTCCCGCAGCGCCCTGTCCACCTGCGCGGGGTCGGCCGCCAGCTCCGCGTGCCGTTCCTGCAACGGCCGCAGCAGCTCGATCACCGCGTCGGCCACGTCCCGCTTCAGTGCCCCGTACCCGCTGTACCCGTCGGCGAGCGCGGCCGGATCGCCGCCGGTGCACGCCGCCAGGATGTCCAGCAGGTTCGCCACCCCCGGCCGTGCCTCCCGGTCGTGGACCACCGCACCGTCCCCGCTGTCGGTGACGGCCCGCATCACCTTCTTGCGCACCACCCCGGGCTCGTCGAGCAGGTAGACGATCCCCGATCCGTTCTCGTGGGACTTCCCCATCTTCGACGTGGGGTCCTGGAGGCCCATGACCCGCGCGGCCACCGCCGGATGGGTGGCCCTGGGCACGGTGAAGGTGTGTCCGTAGCGCTGGTTGAAGCGCACCGCCAGATCACGGGTCAGCTCGACATGCTGCCGCTGGTCCTCCCCGACGGGCACCTCCCCGGCCCCGTAGGCCAGGATGTCCGCCGCCATCAGCACCGGGTAGGTGAGCAGGGACAGCCGTACGCCGTCCCCGGCAGCCTGCGCCTTCGCCGCCTTGTCCCTGTACTGGATCATCCGGCGCAGTTCCCCGTCGCTTGCCGTGCACTCCAGCAGGTAGGCCAGCCGCGTGTGCTCGTCGACGTGACTCTGTACGAAGAGGGTGCAGCGCCGGGGCTCCAGCCCGGCCGCGAACAGAAGCGTCGCGGCCTGCCGGCTGAGCCTGCGCACGCGCGCCGGCTCGTGCTCGACGGTCAACGCGTGCAGGTCGACGACGCAGAACAGGGCGTCCTCCGGCTCCTGCTCGGCAGCGACCCACTGCCGTACGGCGCCCAGGTAGTTCCCCAGGGTCATGTGTCCGGTCGGCTTGATCCCGCTGAAGATCCTCGTCATGTCCTGCTCTCCCTGTGAGTGCGTGAGTGGTGTCGGGTCACCGCGCCGGGCGACCGAGCCACTCCCGGGAGGGGAGAAAACAGAACGGCCGCCGAGGCGGCGGCCGTGAGCGCATGCGTGCTCGCGTGGAGGTCGGCCGCCGTCAGGCGGCCCACCAGCGAAGGCTGAGCGTGGGCGCATGCGTAGTCATGGGAGCCAGCGTAGACCGCTGGACAGGAGGACGCCGCGAGTTTGGCCCGCACCGTGCGGCAACGGTCGGCCGGGGGTTGACACGGGTGTGCCCGGTCCGTAAGGTTCTTCGAGTTGTCCGACGTGAGCGCCGACCCCGGTCGGTCCCCGGACAGCCATTCCGCACTACACATTCGAACGAACGACGCACTTTGTCGTCCCGTTTTCATGCGTATTTGCGAATGAGGAATCCGTGTCCGAGGACGCCGTCGCCGATTAGGTTCGGAGGCGAGGAATCCGCTACTGTCTCACTCGCCGCAAGGGCCTAACAGCCCGCGCAGCACAACCCGCTGACTGGGAATCAGGCCCGAAAGGATCTGATAGAGTCGGAACCGCCGGAAAGGGAAACGCGAAAGCGAAAACCTGGAAAGCACCGAGGAAGTCGGACACGAAAGAGTCTGATAGAGTCGGAAACGCAAGACAGCA
>NZ_JBVJFK010000003.1:0-654180 GCF_055587885.1 Streptomyces sp. NPDC046349 | reverse complement strand
CCGACATCCATGCCGGGATCACCACCGCGGTCGTCGTCAACACCGCCGTCGTCGTCCTGGGCATCCTCACCACCGTCCTCTTCCTCCGCAACAAGCAGCCCGGCAACTAAGGCAACTCCGCCTTGTGACAGACCTGCCGAGGCGGCGAACGTTGGCCCCAGGCACGGAGGGAAGGAACCACGATGGCAACACCCGCCCACTCGGCCGCCGGACAGAGCCGTGCCCAGGTCCGCTGGGAACACGCGAGCATCCCCTCCCCGTCCGGCCCCGTCCCCGCCCGGGTGTACCGGCCGGCGGCGGCCGCACCGCAGGGCTGGCTGGTCTGGGCCCACGGCGGGAGCTGGCGCGCCGGCTCCGCCAGGGACTGGCACGGCCCCACCGCCGAACTCGCCCGGACCTCAGGCTTCGCCGTCGCCAGCGTCGACTACCGGCTGGTCCCCGAGGTGCGCCACCCGGCCATGGTCGAGGACGTACTGGCCGCGCTCGCCTGGGCCCGGCGACAGGCACGGGAACAGGTCAGGGAGCGGGCCGGTGGACGGGGCGGGCAATCCGCACCCGTCGCCGTCGGCGGGGACAGCGCGGGAGCCACCCTCGCCGCCTGCGCCGCCCTCGCCTGCCGCGACCGGGCCCTCCCGCTCGCCGCCCAGGTGCTCGCCTACCCCCCGCTGGACCCCGGCTGCACGGCGGCCTCGTACCACCGCTTCCCCGACATGTTCCCCACCGCCTCCTACCTGAGGGCGGCCTGGCAGGACTACCGGGCCCCGGGCCGGCCCGCCGCAGCCGACGGCACCCGGCTCCACAGCACCCCGTTCGAGGCGGCGGACCTGCGCGGCGTGGCGCGGGCCGTCCTCGCCACCGGCGACCTCGACCCCGTCAGCGACGACGTACACCGCTACGCCCGCCTGCTGCACACGGCCGGAGTGGAGGTCACCCTGCGGGAGTTCGGGCAGACCGGCCACGGGGCGTTCCTCCAACCGGGACCCTCCACGAGCGCCGCACCCGAGACGGCGTCCCTGCGCGGCTGGCTGGGCGTGGCCCTGCGCCTGCTCACCTCACCGGCCACCCCCGGCGCCTGAGACGCCCCCGCTTTCCGTCCGCACCCCAACCCACCTCACCTGGAGCCGACATGAGCCCCGACAGCCCCAACCTCGACGCCCTGCTGCGGCACTTCGCCGACCTCCGCGACGGCCACCACGGCGGAGCCGTCACCCGACCGGACAAGGAGGAGCACTTCCGTACCGCCGCCCGGCTCCTCGACCCGTACGCCCGGCAGGCACTCACCGAACTCAACGACGAACTCCTCCTCGGACAGGGCGTGGTCGACGCCGGCGGAGTCCAGCGCGCCGACGACGGGAGCCTCTTCCACGCCTGGACCCTCTGGTGGGACGAGCAGTCGACCGCCGACATCCCGCCGGTGACCCTCTACGCCCACTACGGCGCGGGCTTCCACCACCCCCACCTGCGCGGCGCCACGGTCTCCGAATGGCCGCTCAACGTCTTCGACGAGGAGCAGGCCGCCGCCGAACTCCCCACGATGCGCGCCATCGCCGCCGCCGACCTGCACAACCTCGTCTTCGAACGGGACTTCAGGATCGTGCCCGCGACCGTGGCGGGCGCCACCGGCCTCCCCGCCCACCAGCACTGAAAGGCCGCCCGCCATGACGAAGCCGCGACTGTCCGTACTGGACCAGACCCCCGTCGGCGAGGACCACACCGCGGACCAGGCGCTGCGCGCCTCCGTGGAACTGGCCCGGGCCGCCGACGACCTCGGGTACACCCGATACTGGGCCGCCGAGCACCACGGCTCCCCGGGCTTCGCGAGCAGCGCCCCGGAGATCCTCGCGGGAGCCCTGCTCGCCCACACCTCGCGCATGCGGATCGGCACCGGCGGGGTGCTGCTGCCGCGCTACGACCCGGCGAAGGTGGCCGAGGTCTTCGGGGTCCTCGCCTCCCTCCACCCGGGCCGGGTCGACCTCGGCATCGGCCGGGCCGGCGGCCCCGCACGGGACTTCCCGCAGCGGCTCGCCGAACTGCGGACACTGCTCGGCGCGGGCGGCGTCGTACCGCACCCGCCGGTCCCGCCGCAGATGTGGCTCCTGGGCGCGGGACGCGAGTCGGCGCGGCTGGCCGGCCTGCTGGGCACCGAGTTCGCGTTCGGGCACTTCTTCTCCCCGGCCGGCGGCGCGGAGGCGTTCGACGACTACCGATCCCAGTTCCGCAGGGCAACGGGCCGACCCGCGGGCGGCGCCCTCGCAGTACGCGTGGTCACCGCCGACAGTGCCGGCCGCGCGGAGGAACTGGCCCAGAGCCTGCTGCTGTGGCGCGCCCGCAAGGACCTCGGCCAGGACGCGCCGCTGCCGTCGTACGCGACCACGCGCCGCCACCGCTGGACAGGCGCCGAACTGGAGCGGGCCAAGGTGCACCGCACGGCCCTCGTCTCCGGGGCGCCCGAGCAGGTGCACGCCGTACTGACGGCACTCGCCGCCACCCACGGTGTGGACGAGCTGATCGTCAACACCCTCACGGCCGACCCGTCCGACCGCAGGCGCTCCTACGAGCTGCTGGCCGAGGCCTTCGACCTCCCGGAAGCCGCCCGCGAAGCGGCGGTGCCGGCCGCCCGTTAGGCCGTGTCCTGCGGAGCCTGCCGCGCCCGCGACGCCCGTCACCGGGCGCCGCGGGCGGGGGCGGATGATCTACGGTGGGTCCCGGGCGCCGTCAGGGAGGGGTGCCGCGGACGAGGGGGAGCACCGATGGACCGGCACATCGCATTCGAGAACCTGCACAACTTCCGCGACCTGGGCGGCTACAGGACCGCCGACGGCGCCGCCGTCCGGTGGCGGACCCTGTACCGCGCCGACTCACTGGGCAAGCTGCGCGGCGCCGACTGGGACAGGTTCCTGGAGCTGGGTGTCGGCACCGTGGTCGACCTGCGCTACCCGTGGGAGATAGCGGCCAAGGGCCGGGTGCCCGAGGCCGAGCGGTTCCACTACGTCAACCTGAGCATCGAGCACCGGCCCTACGACCAGGCCGGGATCGACCCCGACATCGACCCCTGGCGCTACCTCGCCGACCGGTTCGCCGAGGTCGCCGAGGACGGCGCCGAGGAGATCCGGCAGGTCCTGGAGACCATCGCCGCAGCGCCCGGTCCGGTGGTCTTCCACTGCACCTCGGGCAAGGACCGGACCGGCTTGATCGCCGCTTTCGTCCTCACCCTGCTCGGTGTCCCCGAGGAGCACGTCCTCGCCGACTTCGCGCTCACCGAGCTGGCCACCGCACGCCTCGTCGCGGACTGGCGGGCGGCCAACCCCGACCGGGTCATGAGGTGGCCGAGCTACGGCCGTGCCCCCGCGGTGGTCATGCAGCTGGTGCTGGCGGACCTCCAGGCCCGCCACGGCTCGGTGCGCGGCTATCTCGAGCACCGCGTGGGGCTCTCGGACCGGACCGCGGACCAGCTGCGCGCCCGGCTGCTGACGACCCCCGGCGTCTGACGCCTGCCGGGCCGCGCGAACGCCGGGCCGGTGTGAACCGGCGTGCGCGCGGGCGGCGCCCGGCGACGCGAAGTCGCTCTGGTGGCGCCGCCGCGGGATCCCTACCATCGGAGCAGGGGCGGGGGAGGGGGGTGCGTTCATGGCAGCGCAGGTCGGGCGGCTGGAACGCTTCGTGGCCTGGGCGCTGCGCAACGCCGACGTGGTGGTCGCCCTCTGCGTGGCGATGGCGGTCGGCTTCCTGGACATCTTCGGAGACGTTGTCAGCGACGACGTCTCCTCCGGTGCCACCCTCGTCGTCCTCGGCCTCCTCGCCGCCGGCTCGATCGTGGAGCGGGTGCGCCGGCCGGCCAGCATCCACGACGCGCTGAGCGGGACCCGCCGGGCCCTGGAGGACCTCGCCATGGTCCGCTCCCTCTCCGGCAACGAGGTCGGCGAGGCCCTGCGCAAGGCCAGACAGCACACCAACCTCTGGTACTTCAAAGGCGGTACGGGTACCTATCTGAGGGCGGTCACCCTGCCGCTGTGCGTGGCCGCGGCCAAGGAGCAGCGCTCCCAGCTCAACGTGAAGATCGACATCGTCAACCCGGCGGACGAGCGCGCCTGCGCCGCCTACGCCCGGTTCCGGCAGATGTTCGGCGGGCAGCGCAGGGGCGACGAGGACGTGTGGACCACCGACCGGGTACGCCGCGAGTCGTACGCGACCGTCCTCGCCGCCTGCTGGTACCAGCGGCAGCTGACCACCCTCGAGATCAGCGTGCACCTGTCGTCGGCCGTGCCCACCCTGCGCTTCGACCTCTCCGAGACCTGCCTCGTCATCACCCAGGACGACCAGGCCCGGGTGAACCTGCTGGTGGAGCGCGGACAACCACTCTACGACTACTACGTCACCGAGTTGCACCAGAGCCGCGAGCAGGCCACCGTGCTCGATCTGCGGGTCGCGTCGCCCCTCGGCCAGGAACCCACCGTCGACGAGGTTCGCACGCTCTTCGACGACCTGCGGCTCCCGCTGCCGCGCGTCTTCACCGACAGCGACATCGGCAAGATCATCGAAAAGGCCCTGCACGCGGAGGATCCCTACAGGAGGTGAGGCGCTCCGGCGCGTGCCATGGACCACGAGCTCGAAAGGACCCTTGTCTCCCTGGAGGAGATCGCCTCCGGGGAGCGTGAACTGCGTGCAGTGCGCCATCCGCTCGGGTTCCTGTGCCTGCCGCTGCTGAGAGAGGGCCCGCGCGGAATCTGTGTGCACCTCTTCGAGGCCGACAACCGCGCCGAGCCGGACGCCTCACCCCTGCACGCCCACAGCTGGGAACTGCGCAGCCGGGTGCTCTACGGCCGGGTCGCCAACCTCCCCGTACGCACACGGGTGGTACGGAGCGGCGAGGAGGGCGCGACCCACCGGGTTTTCGAGGTGCACAGCCGCAGCGACGGAGTGGACGAGATCCGCCCCACGCCCCTGCTGGTGCGCAGCGAACCCGGTCCCGTCGACGTCAGCTGCGGCGGGCAGACGTACACCCTGCCCGCGGGGGAGTTCCACGCCACCGCCCTGGAAGGCCCGGGACCGGCGGCCACCCTGGTGCACGGGCTGTCGGTCCCGGGCCGGCGCGACCTCTCGCTCGGACCGCTCGACGGCCGGCCGCGCCGTACGACCCGCCGGTTGTGCGACAGCGCGCAGACCGTGCGCAGCGTCCACACCGTCCTCAGGAGGATCGATGCCCAGCAACGGGCCTGATTTCGACCGGGAGCGGCGAATCGCCGTTGCCGCCGCGGAGGAGGCGGGCGGTCTGCTGCGCAGACGCTTCGGGGCGGTGCACTGCCTGCGGACGAAGGACGAGTCCGGGGACGTGCAGGTCGACCTCGACCTGGCCGCCGAGAGTCTCGTCCTCGGCCGGATCCGGCGGCACTTCCCGGACGACCGGATCCTGTCCGAGGAGGCCGGGCTGCTCGACGCCTCGGGCGAGCGCACCTGGCTGGTCGACCCGCTGGACGGCAGCAACAACGTCGCGATCGGGCTGCCCGCCTACGCCGTCGGTATCGGGCTGTGCCTGGCCGGCGTCCCGGTACTGGGCGTGGTGCACGAGCCGGTCACCGGACAGACCTGGCACGCTGTCAGAGGGCACGGAGCCCACGGCAGCGAGGGGGTGCTGACGGGACCCGCGCCCGGCCTGCCGGGCCCCGGACCCGTTGTCGCCTGGACCCAGGGGTACGCCGTCCGGCGCGGCGACGCGACGGCGGTGGCCCTGCGAGGCGCGCTGGAACTCCACTGCCGGCGGGTCCTCCAGCTGTGGGCGCCGCTGCTCGGCTGGAGCCTGCTGGCGCGCGGCACGATCGACGCCTTCGTCGGCTACCGCGCCGAGGGCGTGGACCTGCCGACCGGGGCGCTGCTCGCGGCCGAGGCGGGAGTGGAGCTGCGCACGCTTTCCGGGGCGCCCTTCACCCCCGACTTCGCCGGGGACGACTCCGGGCGCAGCTTCGTCGCGGCGCGCGGCGAGACCCTGGCGAGCCTGTTGCGGGAGGTGGGCGCCGTCGCCTGAAGCGTTCGTCGACGTCCCTGGGGTCTCAGGTGGTGGCGGCCAGGGCCAGCGTCGCCGACAGGGTGCCGGCCACCGAGAGGACGAGTCCGGTACCGACGAAGCGGCGCAGGTCGATGCTGGTGCCGTGCCAGCGGCACCGCTCGAACCACAGCAGGGTGGCCAGCGACGCCCATGGTGTGATGACCGGGCCGACGTTGACGCCGATGAGCTGCGCCAGCAGCTGGTGGTGGTTGGCCTCGGGGATGGCGGCCTCGCCCGCCAGGTAGGCCGGCAGGTTGTTGAGCACGTTGGAGAAGCCCGCACCGACCGCGGCCGACCTCAGCATCCCGACGAGGCCGTTGTCCGAGCCCATCGCCGCGGCCAGGACGTCGTGCAGCCCGTGCGCGTTGACGGTCTCCACGACCAGGAACATGCCCGGCACCAGCACGAGCAGTCGCCACGGGACCAGGGACAGGCGCAGCGCCCCGCGGTCGCGGACCGCGAAGGCCGCCACCACGACCAGCGCGGCCGCCATCGACGCCGACCACAGCGGCACGTCCGCGAGGAGCAGCGCCAACAGGAACCCGCCGCACGCCACCGCGCACACCCGGAACAGGACCCGGTCCTCGGGGCTCGGCGGCGCCGGGGGCGCGTAGCTGACCGCGCCGCGTCGCCCCGGCCGCCAGTAGAAGCCCCACAGGCAGGCCATCGTCACGGCGATCGCGGCCAGCTGCGGCGCCCACATGGCTGCGGCCATCTCCGACGGGGCCAGCGCCACCCGGTCCGCGGCGAGCAGGTTCGTCAGGTTCGACACCGGGAGCAGCAGGCTCGCCGTGTTGGCCAGCCACACCGTCGTCATCGCCAGCGGAACGGCCGCGATGCCCACCCGGGTCGCCAGCGCCAGCATCACCGGGGTCAGCAGGACCGCCGTCGTGTCCAGGTTCAAAGTGATCGTCGTGACGGACGCGAAACCGACGCAGAGGAGGAAGAGCAGGGCGTAGTTGCCGCGGCCCACCCGCGCCACCCAGGTGGCGACCACGTCGAACACCTGGGCCTTACCGGTCAGTTCGGCAAGGACGATGACCGTCGCCAGGAAGACCACCAGCGGCCCGATGCGTTCCAGGACGTCCCCGGCGGGCGCGCGAGGGAGCAGACCGGTGGCGACGCAGAGCACCCCGAGTGCGAGCAGCCCGCCGGCCAGCCAGTCCAGTGGATGCAGACGCCTGAGGAGAGACACGGCCAACAGAGTCGCACAGGCACACGCCGGGACGGCAGACGGGCCCGGCCGGAACCGGACACCCACCCCCGCCCGGCCCGGGTGACCGGATCCGCGGGCTCCGCGACCCTTCCATGCAGGGAAAGGCCGCGACCGGAGCCCCCGCCCTACCATGGGTCCCATGATGACGGACGGGCAATTCGGGTCGCCGGAACGGGAGTTCGACTTCTTCATCAGCTATTCGCCGGCGGACGAGCAATGGGCCGCATGGATCGCCTGGACCCTGGAGGAAGCCGGCTACCGCACGGTGGTGCAGGCCTGGGACTTCGTACCGGGGACCAACTTCATAGACTTCATGGACCGCGGAGTCAGCGAGTCCGTCGCCGTGATCGCCGTCCTGTCGCGCCACTACGAACGCTCCACCTACGGGCGCATGGAATGGCAGGCCGCGCTCCGGGCCTCCCCCGAGTCACCCGAACGACGTCTCCTGACCGTCCGCGTGGACGAGATGCCGATCGAGGGGCTCCTCGCCACGATCACCTACGTCGACCTGGTGGGAATCGCCGACACCGACACCGCCCGCTCCCTGCTGCTCACCCGGGTCGAGCAGGCCGTCGACGGGCACGCCCGCCCCGTCCGGCGCCCCGGCTACCCCGGCGGCGGACCGGCCACGGCGTCGGGGACCGCGTCGGGCGGCGGCCCGGGCGGAGTCCGCCTCCCCGAGCAGGCCCACCCGGGCCGGCTCCGGCCGAGTGCGCTCGCCGGCCCCGGCTGGGCGGGCCGCCGCCGTCCGGCCCGGGCGCCCCTCTACCCGCAGACCTCCCCGGCCGGCGCAGCCGGCAGCGGCCAGGACGCCGTGACCGTCCTGCACCTTGCCGGGCCCGACTTCGGGCGGGGCCGCGAACCCGACTCGCTCAGCCGCCAGATCCGCGGCGACCTGATCATGCTCAGGGACGCGGGAGCCCCGTCCCCCGACCTGATGGTGGTCACCGGCGACCTCACCGCCTCCGGCAGCCCCCGCGAGTGCGACCAGGCCCTCAGCTTCCTCACCACCCTGCGCTCCCAGCTCGACCTGTCGCCCCAGCGGGTGATGGTCGTACCGGGCGCACAGGACGTGAACCAGGCCGCGTCCCAGGCCTACTTCCACACCTGCGAAGCCGACGAGGTGGCACCGCAGCCGCCGTACTGGCCCAAGTGGCGCCACTACACGCGCCTGTTCCGCGGCCTCTACCAGGGGCTGGACACCGTCTTCGACAGCGACCAGCCCTGGACCCTCTTCCCCGTGCCCGAACTGAGCACGGTCGTCGCCGGATTCAACTCCTCCATCGCCTACAGCCACCGCCAGGAGGAGCAGTACGGCTTCATCGGCCGCGACCAGGCCGCCTGGTTCGCCGAGGCAATGCGCCGCTACGAGGACGAGGGCTGGCTGCGCATCGGCGCCCTGCGCCACCCGCTCACCGACGGCCGCCGTCCCGGCGATGCCGTCGGCGGCCCCGGGGGACTGCGCGACGTCGACACCCTCGCCCGGCTCGCCGCTCCGCGGCTCCACCTGCTGCTGCACGGCCCCACCGGCGGCCCGCGCACCCTGTCCGCCGCCCCCGGACACAGCCGGCTCACCGGACCCGCCGGCGGGCTGCCGCTCTTCGGATCCGCCGCCCCCGCCCGCTTCCAACTGCTCCGGGTCACCGCGGACGCCGTGACCCGGTGGGACGACCGGATCACGTCCGAGGCCGAGCGGTTCCCGGCCGAATGGCGGCACACCCGCCGCGTCTTCCCCGTCCCCGAACTGCCCCCCGTGATCGACGTCGAGCACGACCTGGGCCCGGCCATCCTCGACGATCCCGCCGCCGCGCTCGCCGAGCGCGTCAAGGAGATCTGCCGGGTGCGCAGGGCCGGCGTACGGCTGCGCGACGTCCCGCGCCGCGAACCGGGCGACATGGTCCAGATCATGGCGACCTGGCGGGAGCAGGAGGACGACGTCGTCCAGCAGCAGCGCATCGCCGTCCACCCCGGGACGCCCACCGAGGAGGAGATCGACCGGTTCGTCCGCCAGGTGCACGCGACGGACTCCGGGTCCGAGGCCGTCCTCGTCCACGGCGGCGACGCCCCGCCCGGCGGGCTGCGCCGCCGGGCGGCCGGCCACGGCGTACGGGTCAGGGTGCGCAGCTTCCTCGAGTTCCAGGGCCTGCTCGACCTGCGCGGCTACGTCGCCGCGCAGACCGCCCGGCTCGGCAGCAGCGAACACTACGCCCCCGGCCTGTACCTGCCACAGCGCTACCGCGACGCCGACCGCCCCGACGGGCAGGAGCACGACGGCCTCGTCGAGGAGCTCCTGGAGCTCCTGGAATCCGACCACGGCCGCTTCGTCCTGCTCCTCGGCGACTTCGGACACGGCAAGACCTTCGCCCTGCGCGAGCTGGCCCGCCGCATCCCCGAACAGCTCCCGCACCTGACGCCGCTGCTGATCCCGCTCAACACCCTGGACCGGGCGCACAGCCTCGAAGGCCTCGTGGCCGCCCACCTCGCCGGCCACGGCGTCGACACCATCGACCTGCGGGCCCTGCGCTACATGCTCGCCCAGGGCCGGGTCGTCCTGCTCTTCGACGGCTTCGACGAACTGGTCCACCGGGTCAGCTACGACCGGGCCGCCGACCACCTCCAGGTCCTCCTCGACGCCGCAGTCGACAACGCCAAGATCGTCGTCAGCAGCCGCACCCAGCACTTCAAGTCGCACGCCCAGGTCCTCACGGCCCTCGGCGAGCGCGTCGGACTGCTGCCGCAGCGCCGCGTCCTGTCCGTCGAGGGATTCACCCCGGCGCAGATCCGCTCCTACCTCGTGCGCAGCTACGGCGACGAACGCACCGCCGACCAGCGCTACCGGCTCCTGCGCAACATCCCCGACCTCCTGATGCTCTGCCGCAACCCGCGGCTGCTCTCCTTCGTCGCGGACCTGAGCCAGGACCAGCTGCGCGCCGTCGCCGGCGCCGGCCGCGCGCTCAGCCCGGCCCGGCTGTACGAGGACGTGTTCACCTCATGGCTCGCCCACGAGGAGGCGCGCGGCCAGGGCGGGCCGGGAGCCCCGCCCGGGCTCACCGCCGACGAACTGTGGGCGGCCGTGACCGCGCTGGCCTGGCGGCTGTGGGAGAGCGGCCGCAGCGCCCTGCGCCTGGACGAGCTCACCGAGACCGTCGCCGCCACCCTCAGCGAACTCACCGAGTCCCCGCTCACCCCGTCCGAACGGGCCCAGGCGGTCGGCGCGGGCAGCCTCCTGGTCCGCAGCTCCGACGGCGTCTTCCAGTTCATCCACGGCTCCGTCGTCGAATGGCTCGTGGCGCGCGAAGCCGCCCGCCAGCTGGGCCGCGGCCGCCACACCCTGCTCGTCGCCCGCCCGCTCAGCCAGCTCGCCGTCGAGTTCTTCTGCGACCTCGCCGACCACGAGCTGTGCGCCCGGTGGGTGCGCGAGGTCCTCGACCCGCCCGCCCGTGGGATCAGCGACGCCGCCCGCGCCAACGCCGTGCGGATCAGTGACCGGCTGCGGGTGCCCGCCAACGCCGACCTGCGGGGCGCCAGGCTGGCCGGCGAAGACCTCTCCCACCGCGACTTCTGCGGCGTCGACCTCTCCGACGCCGATCTCACCGACACCCGGCTGATCGGCGCCAACCTCTCCGGAGCCCTGCTGCGGAGCACCCGGCTGACCGGCGCCCGCCTCGACCGGGCCGACCTGAGCGGGGCCGACCTGACGGGTGCGAACCTCAGCCGGGCCCGCCTGACCCGGGCGGATCTGCGGGGCGCCGTACTGACCGGCAGCCGCTGGCACCGGGCCGCCCTCATCGACGTCACCATGGACGACGCCGTGCGGGCCGCCCCCGAACTCGGGACCGCCGCGATCGCCCCCGGGATGCCGGTGCACGCCGGATTCCGGCCCTCGGCGGTCGGGGTCCCGTACGGCTTCGGCATGCGCACCGGCCGCCTGCCCGAACCCATCGCCTACAGCAGCGACGGCGAACTCCTCGCTGTCGGCAGCGAGGACGGCTCGGTCCTCGTCTGCGGCGCCGACGACGGCCGGGCGGTGCGCACCCTCCAGGGACACGAAGGACGCGTCTACGCGGTGAAGTTCCGGCCGGACGTGATCGCCACCGGCGGCTCCGACGGGACCGTACGGCTCTGGGACCCCGTGACCGGCGCCTGCCGCCACAACCTGGAGATCCACCCCGACGGCGTGTGGCCGGTCTCCTTCGACGAGGCCGGCACGCTCCTCGCCACCGGTGACCGCGAAGGCCTCGTCACGGTCTGGGACGTGGCCACCGGCCGGCCCGTGCACCGCCTGCCCGGCCACACCGCGCCCGTCTACACCGCCGTCCACAGCCGTGACGGCCATCTGCTCACCGGCGACGCGGCCGCCAAGGCACGGCTGTGGGACCTGAGCACCGGCACGTGCGTCCGGGAGATCGACGGGCACCAAGGGGCTGTCTACCGCGCCCGGTTCAGTCCCGACGGAACCCTCTTCGCCACCGCGGACCGGGGCGCGGGCGGCCGGGGCGGCACGGTGCGGATCTGGCGGGCGCGCGACGCCCGCCTGCTGCACGAGTTCACCGGACACACCGGCCGCGTGTACGTCCTGGACTTCCACCCGGAGGGCAACCTCCTCGCCAGCGGCTGCACCGACGGCCAGGTCCGGCTCTGGGACCCGGTCGTCGGCACCCCCGCCGGCGTCCTCGAACGGGGCACGGGCGCCGTCTACCAGGTGCTGTTCGGCGACGGCGGCAACCTCCTCGCCGCATGCGACAGCAACGGCGCGGTCCGGCTCTGGACGGTGGCCGGCCGCCCCCACGGCTACACGGTCACCCTGCACGCCCAGCAGCCCGCCGACCACCGCGGCACCGCCTGGGCGTGTGCCTTCCGCCCCGGCGACAGCCAGCTGCTCACCGTCGGCAACGACGGCGGGGCGCAGATCTGGGACTCCGCGACCGGCCAGGGCAAGCGCATCCTGCGCGGGCACGGCCGCAGGATCAGCGGCGTCGCCTTCAGCGCGGACGGATCCCGGCTGGCGGCGGCCGGCAACGACGGCGTCGTGCGGCTCTGGGACACGCGCACCGGGCGGCGTCTGCAGGAGCTCCTCGGCCGTGGCGACCGGCTGGTCTCCGCCGCGTTCAGCCCCGTCGAACCCGTCCTGGCCACGGCCAGCAACGACGGTGACGTCTACCTGTGGGACCCGGTGGGCGGCCAGTACCTGCGCGAGCTCGACGCCGAGACCGAGCACGTGTGGGCGGAGGCCTTCAATGCCGACGGCACACTGCTCGCCACCGCCAACGACGACGACTCGGTCCGCGTCTGGTTCCGCTCGACCGGCTCACCCGTGGCGAACCTGGCGGGGCACCGGGGCCGGGTCCGCTCCATCGCCTTCCGCTCCGACGGCGACGTGCTGGCCACCGGCTGCGACGACAGCGTCGTACGGGTGTGGGAGGCACACAGCGGCCGCCTGGTGGAGGAGCTCGGCGGCGGCGCCGGCCACGCGGACCGCGTCTACGGCGTCGCGTACGGCCAGGGGAGCACGTGGCTGGCGAGCGCGAGCTGGGACGGCAGCGCCATCGTCTGGCGGGACGGGGAGGCACGCCTGCGCCTGCGCGGCCGCGGCGGACGGCTGTGGGCCGTGGCCGCCCATCCGCGCCGGCCGCTGCTGGCCGCGGCCGGCGACGACCGCGCGGTCGCGCTGTGGAACGCCGACACGGGCGAACGGACCACCGACCTCGTGGGCCACACCGGACGGGTGCTCTCCCTGGCCTTCTCCCCGGACGGCAGCCTCCTGGCGAGCGGCGCCGAGGACGGCACCGTGCGGCTCTGGAGCATCCCGCCGGACGGGGAGCCGCCGTCGCTGCGCGCGACGCTGATGGGAATGGCGGGCGGCTGGGCGGCACTGACACCGGCCGGCGGCTACAAGTACGAGGGCGACGTGGCCGGAGAGTTCTGGCACGTGGTGGGCATGTCCCGGTTCGCACCGGGGGAGCTCGACGAGTACCTGCCGGGCGTCCACCGGCTGCCGCTCGGCGAGGAACTCTGACGCGCCGGTCCGGCCGCGGGCGACCGCGGCCGGACCCCGGCTCCACTCCTCAGCCCAGGGCCGCGGCGGTGGGCACGACGACCCCGTAGAGGTCGGCGACGGTCGCGAGCGCGGCCTGGTGGACCTGCTCGGCGGGCAGCTCGGCGCCCACCGCGCGCAGCGGCCTGGTGGCACAGGCGTCGGCGACCACGGTGGGCCGGTTGCCGCGCAGGAACGCCCCCTCCACCGTGAACGTCACGCACATGTGGGTCATGAACCCGGCGACGACCACGTCCTTGCGGCCGGCGGCGTCGAGGTGCTCGCCGAGGTCCGTCCCGACGAACGCGTTGGGCGCGGCCGTCTTGACGACGACGGCCTCGCCCTCGGCGGGGGCGACCCGGGGGTGGATCCGCCCGATGTCCTGGCGCACGTCGTACAGGGTTCCCTCGCCGTCGTCGTGGATCACGTGGACGACCTTCGCGCCGGCGGCGCGGGCCCGGGCCAGCAGGTCGGCGGCGGCCTCGAGCGCGGCCTCCCAGCCCGTCAGCTCCAGCACGCCTCGGGTGTAGGTGTTCTGGTAGTCGACCAGGACCAGCGTCGCCTCGGCCAGTGAAGCCGGCGTCCGGTCGAGGCCGTTGAGCTCACGCAGGGTGGTCGTGGGCATGGAGGAACCCTCCTCGGGTGTCAGGTCGAAACGAGTGGCGGCACTCCGCGCAGGCGGGCCGTACCCGGAACGCTATGAGCCCCCGGGTAGTGTCTGCAATGTCATCCAACTTGCAGAAACAGACATGCCGCGGGCGGTCCCGTTGCCCCGGCCCACCGAACGGAGACCCCCGTGAACAGCGCCGGCCGGCTCGTCGTGGTCGTCCTCTTCGACGGCGTGGACCTGCTGGACGTCACCGGCCCACCGGAGGTCTTCGCCCTCCTGCGGCGCGAGGTCGGCGACGCCGCCGGCTACCAGGTCCTCCTCGCCGCCGAGACCGACGACGCGGTCACCACTTCCGCAGGGGTCCGCATCCTGCCCGACACCACCTTCGCCGAGCTGGCGGGCCGGAGAGTCGACACCCTGCTGGTCCCCGGCTCGGTCGAGATCGACGACGCCGGCCGCGCCCGCGCCGTCGCCGACCCTGCCGTCGTCGGCCGGGTCAAGGACCTCGCCGGACGCACCCGCCGCGTCGCCTCCGTCTGCGTCGGGGCCCACATCCTCGCCGAGGCCGGGCTGCTCGACGGCCGGCGCGCCACCACCCACTGGTCCACCGCACAGCAGCTCGCCGCCGACCACCCGGCGGTTGAGGTCGACGCCGACCCGATCTTCATCCGCGACCGCGACGTGTGGACCGGCGCGGGCATCAGCGCCTGCCTCGACCTGTCCCTCGCCCTCGTGGCCGACGACTTCGGCGAGGCCGTCGCCCTGCGCGTCGCCCGGCAGCTCGTGATGTACCTGAAAAGGCCGAGCGGACAGAGCCAGTTCAGCGTCCCCCTCGCGCCCCCGTCCACGAACCGGCGCACCGAGGACCTCCGCCACTACGTCACCCGCAACCTCGCCGGCCGGCTCTCCGTCGCGGACCTCGCCGGATACGCCCACGTGAGCGAACGGCAGCTCACCCGGATCTTCAAGACGGAACTGGGCGCCACCCCGGCCGCCTACATCGAGTCGGCCCGCGTCGAGGTGGCCCGCAACCAGCTCGAATCCACCGACGCCACCCTCGACCGCATCGCCTCCGCCTGCGGCTTCAACACCACCGACACCCTCATCCGGGCCTTCCGCCGCACTCTCGACACGACCCCCACGGAGTACCGCAACCGCTTCCGCTCCCCGGTCTAGGGGGGGGTGCCTCGCGAGCGGCGAGGGGGCCATCCGGCGGACATCCTGCATCCGTACCGGCCGCGGCCGAGGAAGAGATCACGGAACCACCCCGGTCGACGGCGGAAACGGAGCACCTCCATGACCGACACCCAAGGGCACCCGGCCCACCCGCCCGGCTCACTGTGCCTGGTCACCGGCGCCACCGGCTACATCGGCGGCCGCCTCGTCCCCGAGCTGATCAAAGCCGGACACCGCGTCCGGTGCCTCGCCCGCACCCCCGCGAAACTGCGCGACCACCCCTGGGCGGGGCAGACGGAGATCGTCCGCGGCGACGTCACCGACGCCGCGTCGCTCGCCCACGCCATGGAGGGCGTCGACGTCGCCTACTACCTCGTGCACGCCCTGGGCACCGGGCGCGACTTCGAGGAGACCGACCGCCGGGCCGCTCGCGCCTTCGCCGAGCAGGCCCGCGCCGCCGGCGTGCGCCGCATCGTCTACCTGGGAGGACTCACCCCGACCGGGGTACCCGACAACGCCCTCTCGCCCCATCTGCGCTCCCGCGCCGAGGTCGGGCGCATCCTCCTCGACTCGGGGGTTCCCACCACCGTGCTCCGCGCCGCAGTCATCATCGGCTCCGGCTCGGCCTCCTTCGAAATGCTCCGCTACCTCACCGAGCGGCTGCCCGTGATGGTCACCCCGAGCTGGGTGCGCACCCGCATCCAGCCCATCGCCGTCCGCGACGTGCTGCGCTACCTGGTCGGCAGCGCCGGGATGCCGGACCACGTCAGCCGCGCCTTCGACATTGGCGGCCCGGAAGTCCTCACGTACCTGGAGATGATGCGCCGCTACGCCACCGTCGACGGACTGCCCCGGCGGCTGATCTTCCCGGTCCCGGTCCTGACGCCGCGCCTGTCCAGCCACTGGGTCGGCCTGGTCACCCCCGTGCCCCGGTCCATCGCCCGCCCGCTCGCGGAATCCCTCAAGTACGAGGTCGTCTGCGACGAGCACGACATCGCCGACTGGGTGCCCGACCCGCCCGGCACCCCCATCTCCTTCGACACGGCGCTCTCGCTCGCCCTCCAGAAGGTCCGCGACGCCCAGGTCGCCACCCGCTGGTCCTCCGCCTCCGTACCCGGCGCGCCCAGTGACCCGCTCCCCACCGACCCCGACTGGGCCGGCGGCAGCCTCTACACCGACGTCCGCGAGCGCATCGTCGACGCCCCGCCCCAAGCGCTGTGGCGGGTCGTGGAGGGCATCGGAGGGGAGAACGGCTGGTACTCCTTCCCGCTCGCCTGGGCCGTCCGCGGCTGGCTCGACCGCCTCGTCGGCGGTGTCGGTCTGCGCCGTGGCCGGCGCGACGCCACGCTCCTGCGGATCGGCGACTCCCTCGACTTCTGGCGGGTCGAGGAGATCGAACGCGGGCGGCTGCTCAGACTCCGCGCCGAGATGCGCCTGCCGGGCCTCGCCTGGCTGGAGATGTACGCCGAACTCGACGAGGAGGGACGCACCCGGTACCGGCAGCGGGCGCTCTTCCACCCCCGCGGCCTGGCCGGCCACGCCTACTGGTGGAGCGTCTCGCCCTTCCACGCCCTCGTCTTCGGCGGTATGGCCCGCAACATCGCGCGCACCGCCGAGGCGGCGGCAGAATCACCCGGGTCGGCGCAGCCGGCCGGGTCCGCCGCTGCGGCCGGCGGCCCCACCCGAGGAGCGCAGGCATGAACGTCTCGGTCGTCCTCTTCACCTCCGACCTGCGGGTCCACGACCATCCGCCGCTGCGGGCGGCGCTCGGACCGCGCAACGAGACCGTCCCGCTCTTCGTACGCGACCCGGCGGTGGACCACGCCGGTTTCGCGGCGCCGAACCGGCTCGCCTTCCTCGCGGACTGCCTCGCCGACCTCGACCAGGCGCTTCGCCGGCGGGGCGGCCGGCTCGTCGTCCGCTCGGGCGATCCCGTCGCCGAAGTGTGCGCCGTCGTACGGGAGGCCGACGCCGACGAGGTGCACATGGCCGCCGGGTGCAGCGCCTTCGCCCTGCGGCGCGAGCAGAGGCTGCGCCGGGCGCTGGAGGCCGACGGCCGGCGCCTCTACGTCCACGACGGGGTCGTCACCGCCCTGCCCGCCGGCGCCGTGACACCGAACGGCTCAGACCACTTCGCCGTGTTCACCCCGTACTTCAGACGCTGGTCCGGCCAGGGGCTGCGCCCGCCCCTCGCGGCCCCGCGCGTGGTCCGGGTCCCGCCCGGCATCCGGTCCGAGGGCCTCCCCGCCCGGCCTGCCGCCGGAACCGTCTCCGCGGGCCTGGCCACCGGCGGCGAGGAGGAGGGCCGCAAGAGGCTCGCGAACTGGCTCGACCGGCACGCCGACGCCTACGAGGAAGGACACGACGACCTCGCCGCCGACGCCACCTCCCGCCTGTCCCCGTACTTCCACTTCGGTGCGCTGTCCGCGGCCGAGGCCGTGCACCGAGCCCGCGCCCGGGGCGGAGCGGGCGCCGAGGCCTTCGTACGGCAGCTCTGCTGGCGGGACTTCCACCACCAGCTCCTCGCCGCCCGCCCCGCCGTCGCCGACGCCGACTACCGCACCCGGTCCGACCGCTGGCGCCGCGGCCCGCAGGCCGAGGCCGACCTGCGGGCGTGGCGTGAGGGCCGCACCGGCTATCCCGTCGTCGACGCAGCCATGCGCCAACTCGCCCACGAGGGCTGGATGCACGGCCGCGGCCGCCTGCTCACCGCCTCGTTCCTGACCAAGACGCTCTACATCGACTGGCGCGCCGGAGCACGCCACTTCCTCGACCTGCTGGTCGACGGTGACGTAGCCAACAACCAGCTCAACTGGCAGTGGATGGCGGGAACCGGCACCGACAGCCGCCCCAACCGGGTCCTCAACCCGGTGATCCAGGCCAAGCGGTACGACCCCGAGGGCGCCTACGTACGCCGATGGGTGCCCGAACTCGCCGCACTGCGGGGCCCCGAGATCCACGAGCCGTGGAAGCTGGCCGACTCCGTACGCACCCGGTTCGGCGGCTATCCCGATCCGCTGATCGCACTCCCCGAGGGGCTGGCCCGCTTCCGCAGGGCACGCGGTCAGGACTGATCCGCGGCGGCGGGCCGCCCCGCACCGGCACCCGCGTCGCAGAGTCCGCGCAGCAGAACCAGGGCCTCCCGCAGCCCGCGCGGCCGCAGCGTGCCCGGGGCGAGGGGCTGACCCGCCCAGCCCGGGCCCGCAGGCAGCACCGCCGGCCGGGCGCGGGCGCCCTTGACGCCCCACGCGACCTCGGCGATGTGCCGGGCCAGCGGGTGGTTCGCGGTGGACCGGGCCTGGGACCACAGCACGACCGCTGCCGGGCCGGTCCGGCGTACGGCCTGGTCGAGGGCCTCGGGCGGCACGGCCGCCCCGAACATGAGGGTGGGCAGGCCGAGCCCGGCCAGCCCCGCGGCCAGCGCCTCCAGCGCGAGGGTGTGCTGCTCGCCCGGCACACAGGCGAGCAGGACCGGGGGCATACCCGTCCTCGCCCCGGCGGGCGGGGTCCCGGCGGCGCGGCGCAGGGCGCTCGACACGTGCCAGGACAGCAGGTGTTCCACCTCGACGTACCGGTCGCCCGATGTCTCCCACTTGCGGCCGACGGCGTGCAGGGTCGGCGCCATCACCTCCTCCCACGCGGTGACCAGGCCGTACTGGGAGATCACCGAACCCAGCACCTCGTCCACGGCCCCGGCGTCGAGGCGTACGGCGGCCCGCCCCAGCCCTCGGCACTCCTGCCGTACGGCGCCCAGCGGCAGGCCGTTGCCCGAGCCGGGCCCGCGGGCCGGCCGCGGGAGGGGCTCCGGGGCGGCGGCCGGAACGGCCGGAGCGGCCCGGGCGGCCGCAGTCGTCGCAACGGGCGCCGGGCCGGCGAGAGCGGCCCGCGCCGCGTCCGCGGGCGGTATCCCCGACGAGGTCAGCCGGCACATCTCGTGCAGGACGGCGATGTCCTCGGGGGTCCACCGCCGGTGCCGGCCGTCCTCGCGGGCGGCGGGCCCGATGCCGTAGCGCCGGTCCCAGGTGCGCAGGGTCGTGGGGGCGACCCCGAGCCGGCGGGCCACCGCCCCCGTGGTCAAGCCGTGTGCGAACTCCGTCATGGGATCCATGATGCGATGCGACGCACAAACGATGCGAGTGGTTTCGAAACGAGCACGGGCCGGATTCTGGAGGGGCTCCGCCCGGCACACCACGGGGCGGGGCACCCGTCCGCCGACCGGCCCGGTTCCGGTCCCGGCCCGAGGAGCAGCCGCCATGACCGCCCTGAGTGCCACCGCCCGGCCGTCCCCCGAAACAGGGGACCGCCTCCTCGACCACGAGGTCGCCGAGGGCTTCGTGCGCGGCGACGAGCAGTGCCTGACCGCCGCCTACCGCCGATGGGGCGGTCTGGTCCAGACCCTCGCTGCCCGCACCCTCGGGGATCCCCGCGAGGCCGAGGACGTGAGCCAGCAGGTCTTCCTGGCCGCGTGGCGCGGCCGGGCCGGCTACCGGCCGGAGCGCGGCGCCTTCCCCGGCTGGCTCGTCGGCATCACCCGGCGCAAGATCGCCGACGCGCTCACGGAGCGCACCCGGCGCCTCGACCTCGTCACCGCGGCCGGCGCCGCCCTGCCCCCGCAGGACGAGCCCGCGGAGGGCCCCGAAGCCGTTCTGGACCGGCTGATCGTCACCGGCGAGCTGGCGCGACTGCCCCGCCCGCAGCGGGAGGTGCTGGCCATGGCCTTCTACGGGGACCTCACCCAGACGCAGATCGCCGAGCGCACCGGCATGCCGCTCGGCACGGTCAAGAGCCATACCCGGCGCGGTCTGCACCGGATGCGCCACAGCTTCGCCGCCGGGGCGGCCGCGGCCGGCCCGGCCGTGGCGGGGTAGGCGCGAGCCGTGCCGGGGGTGCGAAAATGGCGGCCATGCGTACGGCGGAGGGAGCAGCGGTGGCGGAGGCGGACGACCGGGTGCCCGGCCCGGCGCCGGTACGGGTGGACGGGCGGACCGAGCGCGGACGCCGCACCCGGGACAAGATCGTGGACGCGCTGCTCGCCCTGCTCGACGAGGGCGCCGTGGAGTTCCCCGCCGAACGCGTCGCCGAACGCGCCGGAGTCTCCCGCCGGCTGGTCTTCCACCACTTCGCCGACATGTCCGAGCTGGTGGACCTCGCCATCACCCGGCGGCTGGAGCAACTGGCCGAGCAGATAAGGCCGTTGCCCCGGACCGGGCCCCGCCGGGTCAGGGTTGCGGCGCTTGCCGAACAGCGGGCGCGGATCCTGGAGTGGATCACCCCGGCGCGGCTGACGCTGATGCGGATCGACCATCCCTCGCCGCGCATCCAGCAGGTCACGGACGAGGCGTTCGCGGACGCCCGGCGCCGTGTCGCCGACATCTTCGCGGAGGAGCTCGGCCGCCTGGACGAGAGCCGGGCGGCGGAGCTCCTCGACGGCCTGGACGCCGTCACCACGTGGGGGGCCTGGAACCACTGGCGCTCCGGCGGCAAGAGCCCGCAGGAGGCGCGCGCCGCGATGGAGGCCACTGTGCTGAACCTGCTCGCGGCGGGCGACCACCCGCGCGGCTGACCGCCCGGGCCGCCCGGCTCAGGCCGGGGTGACGTCCTCGGCCCGCGCGGTGACCGTCACGCCGTCCGCGCCCACGGACACGCCCGAGGGCCGCAGGCCGAGGGGCAGTTCGGGCAGGGTCCGGGTCTGCCGGGCGAGCGCCTGCGCGATGAGGGGGCTGGCCGGATCCAGGGCCCGGCCGGCCACCGAGGCGCCCGTCGGCCGCAGTGAGACGACGCCGTCGTGGAGTTCGACCCCCGCCGTCAGCACCAGGGGCGCGCCCAGCACGCTGCGCCGGATGAGGAGTTGGCCGTTGCCGGCGTCGGAGACCCGGGTGTCGCCGTCCGGCCCGTCGCCGAGCGAGGCGTACGGGGCGGTGAAGCGGGCCGACGCCGAGTCCGCCCGGTAGCCCTCGCCCTCGCGGGAGACGTTGCCGAAGGTGATGTCTGCCTTGACCGGGCTGCCGCGGTCGGTCTTCGCGTCGGCCCGCACCCGCACCTCGGGGTAGGTCTCGCGGGCGGCCTGGAGGAGGAACGGCAGCCCCTCGATGGAGACGTCCGGACGTCCGGCGAGGTTCTTCTGCCGCAGGCTGATCCGGTCCGCGAGACGTTCCTCGGCCAGGCCGCGCGCGACGGAGTCGGTGACGGGCAGCGCGAGCAGCGCCGCGCCGGCCAGCGCGGACGCGATCAGGGCGCGGCGGCGCCGGGTACGGGCCGGGCGGGCGGGGGGCCCGGCCGGGCGGCGGCCCGCGGCGCTGCCGGGGCGGGGTGTGGTGCGAGGGGGCATGCGGAACCTCACCGGGTGGGCAGGGGGCTGATGGCGGTGGCGGTCCGGTCGGCTTCGGGAGCGGGGCGGCCCCCGGGTCCCGGGGCCGGCAGGGTGTGGGAGCTGCCCTCGATGTCGAGTTCGGGCAGGATGCGGTCGAGCCGCCGGGGCAGCCACCAGCCGCGGTCCCCGAGCAGCGCCATGGTGGTGGGGACCAGCAGGCCCCGTACGACGGTGACGTCGAGGGCGACTGCCGCGGCGAGCCCGGTGCCGAACATCTTCACCACCGGGTCGTCGGAGAGCAGGTAGGCGAGGAAGACGCTCACCATGATCAGAGCGGCGGAGGTGATGATCCGGCCGGTCGAGGCGAGGCCCGCGACCACCGCTTGCCGGCTGTCCCCGCTCGCCAGCCACTTCTCGCGCACCGAGGTCAGGAGGAACACCTCGTAGTCCATGGAGAGCCCGAACAGGACGGCGAACATCACCAGCGGCACATAGCCGGGCACGGGCACCGGCCCTTCCAGCCCGATGAGCGGCGCGCCCCAGCCCCACTGGAACACCGCGGTGAGCACCCCGTACGCGGCGGCCACGGACAGCAGGTTCAGCACGGCGGCCTTCACCGCGAGGAGCGGCGAGCGGAAGGCCGCCAGGAGCAGCAGTCCGGCCACGAGCACCACGGCTGCGATCACGGTGGGCAGCCGGTCCGCGAGGCGGTCGTTGAGGTCGGTGACCGCGGCTGCGGCCCCGCCGACGTGGGCGCTGCCCCCACCGCCGGCAGTGGCCGCGGGCAGAGTGTCCGCGCGCAGGGTGTCGACGAGCCGGGCCGTCGCGGGGTCGCCGGGGGCGGTGGCGGGCGTGACCTGCCAGCGGACGGTAAGGCCGTCGGGGGTGAGCTGGGCCGGGCTCACCGAGGCCACGCCGGGGGTGGCGGCCAGGGCGGCGGAGACCTCGGCGACCCGGGCGTCCTGCGGGCCGGTCGCGGGCGCCGCCAGGGTGTCGGTCACCTGGAGGGGGCCGTTGACGCCCGGGCCGAAGGCGTCGGAGAGCCGCTCGTAGGCGGTGCGGCTGGCCGACCCGACGGGCTTGTCGCCGGCATCGAGCTGCCCGAACGTCAGCTGGGTGGCGGGGACGGCGAGCAGCAGGAGCAGGGCGAGGCCGGCGAGGAGGTGGCGCCAGGGGCGTGCCGTGACGTGCTCGGCGACCCGCTGCCAGCCGCGGCCCGCGGGGGCGGCCGGATCCGTCCCGTCCTGCGCGGCGCCCTCCTCCCGGGCGGCGCCGAGGAACCGGGCCAGCAGGCCCAGCAGGGCGGGCAGCAGGGTCAGTGTCGCGGCCATCGCGACGAGCACCGCGATCGCGGGCGCCAGCGCCAGGGCGCGCAGCAGCGGCAGCCCGCCCAGCGCGAGCCCGGCCAGCGCCGCGATCACGGTGCATCCGGCGAAGGCGGAGGCCTTCCCGGCGGTGGCGGTGGCCAGGGCGGCAGCCTCGGCGGCCGGCACACCCCGGCCGCGGAACTCCCGGAACCGGGTGAGGCAGAACAGCGTGTAGTCGATCCCCACGCCGAGGCCGATCATCGCGGCGATGGTGGTGCCGGAGGACGGCATGTTCATGAGGTGTCCGGCCAGGCCGATCGCGGCCAGGGACGCGATGAGTCCGGTGACGCCGATGGCCAGGGGCAGCCCGGCAGCGGCCGCCTTCCGGAAGCCGACGAAGAGGATCACGGCGGCGGCCCCGAGCCCGATGAGCTCGCTGTGTCCGGTGTCCGGCCGGTCCACGGCGGCCGCCAGGTCGCCGCCCGGGGTGACCTCGACACCGGCCGCCTCGGCGGGTCCGGCGGCGTCGGTGATCCGCTCCGCCAGCTCGGGGGTGATGTCGCGGCCGGTGACGTCGAGGCCGACGGAGAGGTAGGCCGTATGGCCGTCCCCGCTCATCGCGGCGGCGCCGGCCCGCTCGTACGGCGAAGTGACGCGCACGACGTGCGGCACCCGGGCGATGGCCCGGGCGCTGCGCTCGACGGCGTCCCGGGCGCTCCCGCCGGTCAGGGCCGGGCCGTCGGGCCCGGTGTGCAGGACGAGCGGCTGGTTGCCGGAGGCGGGGCCGGGGAAGGCCGTCGCCGCCGTGTCGAGGGCCGCCTGGCTGTCACTGCCCGGGATGGCCACCGCCTCGCTGGTCATGCGGCCGTACGTCATGACGGCGCCGCCGAGCAGCAGGAGCAGCAGCACCCAGGCCCCGATCACTCGTTTCGGCCGAAGGGCGCACCAGCGCCCCAGCGTCAGGAACATCCGGGCCTCCGTGATCCGATGACAACATATTGCACTCATCGTGCAGCTTTACGCTTGCACTTGGAGTGCAAGAATGTCAATCGGAGGGGGAGGAGGAAGAAGAAGCGGTGCCGCAGGTCCGGTCCTCCCTCGGCAGCTTCCCGGTGGCCAGATAGGCGTTGACCTCGTCGTCGACGCAGCCGTTGCCGTACTCGCCGTACAGCCCGTGCCGGTTCGCGTTCTCCAGCGTGATCAGCTTCGAACTCGGCAGCAGCGCGTGAAGCCCGGCGCTGCTGCGGTACGTGGTGCGCGGGTCCCCCGTGGCCGCGACGATCAGCACGGCTGCGTCCCGGCGGACCCGGGTGAGCTCCTCGCGCGACCGGTCCCAGAAGGCGCACGGGTTGATGTTGCCGGTGAGCGGCCCGAACAGCGGATGCACGGCCCGGCTGCGCTCGATGTCGCGCCAGTAGACCTCGGGATCGCGCGGGGCGCCGACGTCCCCGCAGATGATCGCAGCCTGGACGCCGCCCGTCGCCGCCTGCTCGCCGGTCAGGGCGTACCGCAGCAGTCGGGCGAAGTCCGGCGACAGGGGCGCGGGCCGGCCCCGCGCCGCCTTCGCCAGCGCCGACACCTGCTCGGCGAGGGCGGTCCGCGCCTGGTCGGTGTCGTCCGCGATCCCCATGAAGAGGACCAGCGGGACCTGGGTGTCGTCGAGCCGGAAGACCTCGGGGGCGGCGCCGACGGTCAGCGGTCCCCGTGCCGACGCCGCGACGATTCCCTCGACGGTGGCGAGGACCTCGGCGCGGGTGCGGCCCAGTCCGTGGACGTCATGGCGGCCGGCAGCCCAGGCGGCCCAGTCCGAGAGCGCCCGCTCGTTCTCGGGTTCGGCGCCCTGCAGCAGCCGGGCCTTGTAGTCGCCGGGGTCGACGGCCCCGTCGAGGACGACCCGGTCGTAGCGGCCGGGGAACATCTGGGTGTAGACCGTGCCCAGGTAGGTGCCGTAGGAGTAGCCCAGGTAGGAGATCTTCCGTTCGCCGAGCGCCACGCGGATGACGTCCATGTCGCGGGCGGTGTTGCGGGTGCTGATGTGCGCCAGCACCGAGGCGCCCGCGGCGCGGCACTTGTCGGCCAGGTCCTTCTGGAGGGCGACCTGCCGGTCGAAGCCGGCCCGGCCGGAGCCTGCCGAGAACCACGCCGTACCGACCGGCCAGCCGCAGTCCAGCGGGGTGCTGCGGCCGACGAAACGCGGGTCGAAGCCGACGATGTCGTAGCGCGCGCCGACCTCCTTCATCGCCTTGCGGATGTGCGGCGGGGACTCGACGGCGGTGCCGCCGGGCCCGCCGTTGTTGAGGAGGACGGCGCCTATGCGCCGGCGGGTGTCGGTGGCCTCGAGCCGGGAGACCGCGACGGTGATCGTGCGGCCGCCGGGGTCCGCGTAGTCCAGCGGGACGGTCACGTCGGCGCAGCTCACGCCGGCCCGGTCCAGGTCGCGGCCCGCCGTGTCGTCCGGGCCGGTCACGCAGCTCCCCCAGGCGAGGCGCTGGCGGTGGTAGCGGTCGAGTCCGTCCCCGGCGCCCTGCGCGGGGGCGGCCGCCGCCGCGTACGCCGCCGGGACGCAGGCGGCCACCACGGTCGCGGCCAGGGTGGGCCCGACCGCGTACCACCGGCCGCGCCCGCGCCGCCGCCCCGGTGCTAAGGGCCCGCTCTTCCCGCCCTGTCGTCCACGTGTCATATGTGTCATACACGTGGACGTTAGGGGCGGGGGAGGCGTCCCCTCACTACGGCTGTCCCCCGAAGCGGAGTACGGCTGTCCCCACCGCCCGCCCGTCAGTGCGGGATCTGCACCGACACCTACGGTGCCAGCGCCCGCAGGAAGTCCGGCGCGTCGGACACCGCACCGGCCGAGGCGGCCCCCGAGGCGTGCGTGCGCCCGGACAGTACGCGCCGGGCCGCCGCCGCCAGTTCCGGGCGGTGGCCGGACGGACGCCGGTGCGGTGACTCCTCACCCCGTGCGCGCGCCCGGCCCAGGAGCTGCGGGAGGCCACCGATGAGAGCATCGAGACGGTAGCCCTCGCCAGGCATGGGCACCGCGACCACCCCGCGCCGCCAGTTCAGGCGGATCGCCGGGATCCCGCCCGCCGTCTGCCGGCACCCGTTCCGCACTGCCGGGCCCGCCTGACCTTGCCCGGCGATCGGCCGCCGGGCGGTGAAATCGGCCTCGGGCGGGTACGGCCGTCCGGGACGTGCCTTTCTGGAGAGCGCCCGCTGGGGCAAAATGCCTGGTGTCACTGGCAATTGCGGGCTTCGCGGCACATCCGTCCCATACGGCACACCCCCGGGGACGTCGCGCCGCCCACGGTTCGGGGAGGAGTGGTCCTGGCGTTGCAGTCCTTACAGTTACGCCGCATACGAGCACTGCGCGCAACGGCTTCCGTGCGGTCGGGGACGCACCGGGCCCAGTCCTTCCTGATCGTGGCCACCCTGCTCTACCGGGGCAGCCACCTCACGGTCGCCGTCATGGCCGTCGCCCACCGCCCGTGGCACCTCCCGCTGCACCACCTCGGCCTCGCCGCGGCCCTGGGCCTGAGCGCACTCACCTACGGATCGGCGCTGCGCCGCGGCCGGTTCGACCGGCGGCACATCTGGGCCGACGTCATCGTGACCGGATGCCTCCTGCCCCTGGCCCTGTGCGCCTGGGGAGGCGTGCGCGAACCCCCCACCATCGCCTGGGCGATGCTGCTCGGCGGATCGGCGAGCGCCACCGCGGCCATCGCCCTCGACCGCCTCCACGCCCTCGCCGTGGTGGCGCTCCTCGTAGTGACCCACTTCATCGGCTACCAGGCCGTCGGCGCCACCCCCGCCGTCATCGTCGGCCACCTCAACTCGCTGGTGTCGTCCGCCGTGATGACCTATGCCTTCCGCTGGTACCTGCTCCGCCAGGGCCGCCTCCTCGACGAGGCCAACGCCCGCGCCCTGGCCGCCGAAGCACACAAGGCGCGCTACGCCGAACGCCTCGAACACCACCGCGCCCTGCACGACACCGTCCTGGCCACCCTGACCACCCTGGCGGCCGGCGCCGTCGACGCCAACGCCCCCGAGGTACGGCAGCGGTGCGCCCGCGAGGCCGCCTACCTGCGCCGCCTGATCCAGCAGACCGCCGACGAGACCCCCCACCGGGAGATCGGCGCCGCCCTGGAAGAGGCCGTCGGATCCGTGGAGAGCCTCGGACTGCGGGTCACCGCCCACTACCACGCCCTGCCCCGGGTGCCGCCCGAAGTCGCCGCCGCCCTGGGCCACGCCGTACGCGAAGCCCTCAACAACGTACGCAGGCACGCCGGCACCGGCCACGCCTACCTCACCGCCACCGGCGACCCGGACGGAAGCGGCGGGGCCGTCGTCACCGTGGTCGACCGGGGCCCCGGATTCGACCCGGCCCGGTGCGAGCCGGGCCTCGGCCTGCGCGGCTCTGTCCACGGCCGGATGACCGAGGCGGGCGGCCGCGCCACCGTGGACACCGCCCCCGGCGAGGGAGTACGCGTGGAGCTGAGATGGCCCGGGTGATCACGGTCGCGGTGGTCGACGACGACCGGATGCTCCGCGACGGACTGCGGGCCTGGCTCGGCGACGTACCGGACCTGCGGCTCGTCGCGACCGCCGGCACCGTCGGCGAACTCCTCGCGGACCCGGCCCCGTACCGCCCCGACGGCCCCGACGGCACGGCTGCGCCCCCGGCCGACGTCGTCCTCCTCGACCTCGTCCTGCGAGACGGCTCGGACCCCGCCGACAACATCCGCAGGGTGCTGCGCACCGGGAGCCGCGTCCTCATGATCAGCACCGTGCCGGACCGCTCCCGGATCATCGAGGCCATCCGGGCCGGCGCCGACGGATACCTGACCAAGGACCACGACCTGCCGACCCTGGTGGCCGCCGTCAAGGACCTCGCGGAGGGCCGGGGCGCCCACTCCACCGAACTCGCCTTCGCCTGCGCCTACGACGACAGCCCCGCCCGCCCCCGCCTCTCGCCCCGGGAACGGCAGATCCTGCTCGACTACGCGTCCGGCCTGACCCTCAAGTCCGCAGCGCGGCGCGCGGGCATCACCGTCCACACGGCCAAGGACTACCTGGACCGCGTCAAAGCCAAGTACCAGCAGGCCGGCCGCCCCACCCACACCAAGCTCGACCTCGCCCTCCGGGTACGGGAGGACAGCCTCGACGGGGGCTGACCCCCGCGCAAGCCCCCCAAACGGACGGCTACAGGGAAACCGCCCGCCCCCGTACCGTCGACCCGGCGGCGCCCCGGACGGCCCGCCGGGAAGGGGACGAGCCGGTGACCGCACTCCGGCCGGCACGGCCTGTACGGCCGGCCGAAGACCGCACCGCCACAGGCCGCGGCCGCGGCCCGCACCAGGAGCGGGCGCGAATGATCGGGCGCACGGCCGAGACGGAGCGGGTCGCGGCCGCGCTGGCCGCCGCCCGGTCCGGGAGGGGCGGAGCCCTCTTCGTCACCGGCGAGCCCGGCATCGGCAAGACCCGTCTCGCCACCGCGGCCCTCGACGCGGCCGCCTCGGCGGACATGGTCACCGTACGCGGGCGGGCCAGCACCGTCGGCCCGCCCGTCCCCTACCGGCCGCTCGTCGAGGCGCTGCTCCTGCTCGCCCGCGCCGGCCTGCTGCCCGACCCGGGGGAACTGGGCCCCTACGGCCCCGTCATGGCCCGCCTGTCGGGACACGACCCGGACGCCGGCGGGCGTGCCGCCTCCCACATCGCGGTCGCCGAGACCGTGCTGCGCCTGCTCGCCGCCGTCGGCCGGCAGCGGGGCTGCCTGCTCGTCCTCGACGATCTCCACGACGCCGACGCCGACACCCTGGCCGTCGTCGAGTACCTCCTGGACAACATCGGGCAACAGCCCGCCCTGCTCCTGCTCGTCGCGGGCAGCACCCCCCGCGCCGCCACCGATCTGGCCCTGCGCGCCCGCCAGCGGGAAGCGGCCGACATCCTCGACCTGACCCCCCTCACCCACCCCGAGGTGCGCCTCCTCGTCGCGGCCGAGCTGGACGCCGCACCGGCGGACGTCTGCCCCGGCCTCCTCCACCGTGCGGTGACCTGCAGCGCAGGCATCCCGTTCGTCGTCAAGGAACTCGTCCACGACCACGTCGCCCGCCCCGCCCACCGCGGCGACCCGGCCCCGTCCGTACCCGCCACCGTCGCCGACGACGTCAGGCGCCGCACCCAAGCGCTCGGGCCCCTCGGCACGCGGCTCCTGGCCATGGCGGCCCTCTTCGGCCGACGCTTCCCCCTGCCGGTCCTGGAGCACGCGCTTGGCGCCGATCACACGGCCCTGTCCGAGGCCCTGCGCGCCGCCCTCGCCTCGTGCCTGATCACACCGGACGGGCCGGGCACCCAGTGGTACGCCTTCCGCCACCCGCTGGTGGGCCAGACGCTCCTCGAAGACCTCGGGCCGGGCGAACGGGCCCGGCACGCGCGCCGCGCGGCGCGCGCACTCGCCCACCTCCACCCGGGACTGCCCGGAGCCTGGCGCGCGCACGCAGCCCGGCTGCACGAGCACGCCGGCGAAGCACGCGAAGCCGCCCGCCTCTACTGCGAAGCGGCGCAGCGGACGATGGACGAAGACGCCCCGGAAGGGCCCCCGGACCGCGCCCCGGCCCTGCTCACCCGGGCCCACGCCCTCCTCGAAGCAGGCACCGCGCCCGAACTGCACGCCACGGTGCTGGAACTGCTGCTGGACACCGCCGCCCGCTCGGGCCGCATCGACCGGTTACCCGACCCGCCCGCCCTCGACCACGGCATCCCCGCCGCGCGACGCGCCGGGATCCACGCCCGGCTCGGCGGCATCGCCACCCTCACCGGCCGCCCCGCCGAAGCCCTGCGCCACCTCGACACCGCCCGCACGCTGCTCCCCGGCGACCACCGCGCGGACGGCCACACCGCCCTCGTGGACCTCGCCGCCGCCCAAGCCGAGCTCGGCAGGCTCGCCCCCGACCGGCTGCACACCGCCGCCCGGCTCGCCCGCCGCGCGGTGGACGCCGCACTCGGCGACGACCGGCCCGACACGGCGTGCGAAGCCCTGCTGCTGCTCGGGCAACTCGCCCGGTCCGAGGACGAGTCCGCGGCGAACGCACACTTCAAGCGGGCCCGCGCGATCGCCCTCGCCCACCGGCTCCCCGTACCGCGCACGGCGGCCGAGGTGCAGCTGGCCATCACCGCGGCCGCCCACGACGAGCAGCCGACCCGCCTGGAGCAGGCCCGGCAGGACGCCCACCGCAGCGGCCTCCTGCCGCCGGCGCACGAGGCGGGCTTCGCCCTCGCCATGGAACGGATCCGGCGGGGCGCCTTCGACGAGGCCCGCGACGGGATCATCGAGGGGGCGGCCGAGGCGTCCGAGTTCGGACTGGGCCGTTCCCTCGCCATGCTCCGGCTCGCCGACGCCGTACGGTACGCCCACCAGGGACGCCGCGCCGAGATGAGCGGGGCGCTGGAACGGCTGGAGCCGCTCCTCGACGCCGCGCCCGGCCTGCGCGCCATGGCGTACGGGGCGGCCCGGGCCTTCTGCTCACTGCTGGAGGAACGGCACGACGCCGCGGAAGCGGAGTTCGCCCAGGCGCTCGCCCACGACACCGAGAACCCGTCCACCGCGGACTTCGGCCGCCACGGCATCGTCGTGCTGCTCGGCGTACTGGCCGGACGCATCGGCCGCCGGCACTGCCCCGGCACCCCCCGGACGGGCGCCGGCGGAATCCGTTGGAACCGCCAGTTCGCGGGCCTCGCCCACGCCGTGCTGCTCGGCCGCGAGGGGCGCCGCGAGCAGGCGGCGGCCGTCGCGGCCGACGCGCTCGCGGCTGCCGCGCCGTACCCCATGGCCCGCCGCCTGGGCATGCGGCTGGTGGCCCGGACGGCCTTCGAGCACGGCTGGGGTGCGCCGGTCGAGTGGCTGCGCGAGGCCGAGGAGTACTTCCACGGCGCCGGCCTCCACCCGGTCGCAGCCGCCGGCCGGGCCCTGCTGCGCGAGATGGGCGCGTCCGTCCGGCAACGCCGCACGGGCACCGAACAGGTGCCGCCCGACCTGCGCAGCTCCGGCATCACCGTCCGCGAGTTCGAAGTGGCCCGGCTGGTCGCCGAACGGATCAGCAACAAGGACATCGCCGGCCGGCTGCACATCTCCCTGCGCACCGTCGAGAAGCACGTGGCGAACGTCCTCCACAAGACCGGCCACCCGAACCGCCGCGCCTTCGCCACCGCCTCCCGCGACCTCGTCCGGACGAGCGGTGGACGTCCCGCCGCTCAGGGCGGCCCGACCTCGTCCAGCAGGAAGTCGGCCGTACCGCCGGAGCCGGCGCGGTGGAGCACCCGCAGCACACCCGCCGAGCCGGTCAGGTAGTCGGTGGAGCAGCGCAGCAGGCCCTCACCGGGCACTCCCAGCAGGGGCCGGCCGCCGGTGTCGCGCAGACCGAAGCGTTCGGAGGGCTCGAAGAGGAAGACCCGCCTGACGAAGTCGAGCTGCCGCAGCGCCGTGCGGCGGTACGCGGGGTCGCCGGTGAACTGCGCCGCGTCCAGCAGCGCGTCGGCGATCCCGCAGATCCCGGTCGCGTACCCGGGCCGCGCCGAGTACCGCAGGTCCAGTCCCCGCAGGACATCGCGGGCCGCGGCCAGGTCCCCGTAGCGCAGCAGCACCTTCGCCAGGCCCGCCGAGCCCGCCTCCACGGACCGATCCGTGCTCCCCTGCGCGCTGCTCGCCGCGGCGCGGGCCGTCTCCCAGGCGAGCGCCTCCCGCCCGAGCGCCAGGTGCCGTTCCTCGCCCGAGACCTGGTGCATCCTCAGCAGGAACATCGCGACGCCCGCCTGCCCCGAGCCCAGCCCGGTCAGCGGCCCCCGGGCGCCGGACCCGGTCAGCCAGTACGCCTGCCCCTCGACGCGCTGCGCCGTGTCGTGCAGCGCACCGGCGCAGTGCTGCGCCGCGGCGAGGGCACGCGGGGCGCGGCCGCGCAGGAAGAAGTGCAGGTTCGTCATGCCCACCCCGGCGAGGCCGTGGTGGAAGCCGTGGTCGCCCCTCTCCGCCACGCGCCGGTTGGCCATGTCGAGCAGTTCCCCGGCTGTTGTACCGAGCCCGATCGCGTCGGCCGCCCACGCGATGCCGGCCAGGCCGTTCATGAGGCCGTCCGGGTACCGCGCCGGGTCGATCCCTGCCAGCTCTGCGCGCAGCCAGTCGCGCCATGCGGGCCGGAGGGGCACTCCGCAGGAGTGCAGCGCCCACAGGACGCCGCTCGCACCGCAGCCGAGCCCGAGCGCGTTCGTGACGTGCGCGAACGGGTCCACGGGGAACAGGGTGTCCCGGCCGGTGTCGGCCGCGGCCTCGATGAACGCGGCGACAGCGGCCGTCGCGGCGCGCGCCCCGCCCGGCTCCCGCCGCTCCTCGCCGGAGTGGCGCGGCGGAGTCGCCACGACCCTGCCGAGCGGCGCCGTCTCGTCCTCCAGCACGTCGAGGAGGCCGACGAGGCCGATCCGGCCCCGCGCCAGGTCCACGAGCAGCCGGTGGACCCGCTCGGGCCAGCCCAGACCCTCCACGATGAAGATCCGGTACAGGTCCGGGAGGTCCTCGCGCAGATGCGACATGGCCGTGACCGGGAGGACGAGGTCCGCCATCACGCGGGCCAGGGCGCACCGGTCCCCGGCCTCGGTCGCGCCGCCGCCCGCGGAGCCGATCCCGGAGGTGTTCCCGGCCCCCGTTCCGGCCCCGGTCAGCCGACAGCCCTCCAGGCCGACGATGCTCACCTCGAAGGTGCCGGGGTCGACGAGGACGTCCGAGGCGGTGAAGCCGCCGAGGACTACGCCGCGGTCGTGCGCCGCCCGGAGCGCGCGCGCCAGCCCCCGCAAGACGGTCAGGAAGACCCGCAGGTACTCCCGCGACCGCTCGGCGCCGCAGCCCGGACGCGTCAGCGGGTTGTGCGCGCCCAGCAGTCGGCCGAGGGCGGTGCCTTCGACGAACTCGACTGCGATGTAGTGGTGTTCGCCGTGCTGGAACTTCGCGACGGGAGCCGGGTAGGAGCCCGCGGCGGCCAGCAGGTTCAGGAACATCCACTCGCGGCCGAGGCGGTCCGCCGCGTCGGGGCGGGCCTCCTTGAGCAGCACCTTGCGGTCGTCGTGCGCGGTGTCGTCGGCGGTGTGGACGTCGCCGTCGCGGGAGGACCGGATCGTGTCGGTGACCCGGAAGCGGCCCCCGAGCAGGCCGTCCCCCGGGTCATCGTCGGCCGGCTTCCAGTCGTCGAAGGGCCAGGGCGCCCCATCGGGTGCGGGCGGCAGCCGGCGCCCGAGGACGTCGACGGTGCGGGCTGCGTGGAACGGGCCGTAGCGCAGGTACAGCGCCTTGCTGTCCCGGTAACGCACGTCCGACGGGACGCACGGGCCCTCCACCCCGTCCAGGAGGCGGGCCAGACCGGCCAGGCAGCTCCTGAACTCCTCCACGTCGTGCGGGTAGACGGTGGCGAGCGGACCGCCCTGAACCGCGAACACGGTGGGATCGAGGACGATCTCGAAGTCGGTGCCGCGGGCCGTCAGGTGCCCGACCACGGAGGCGGCGATCTCGCGCACCTGCCGGTGCCCCGCCGAGATGTGGATCTTCCAGCCCTGCTCCGGCGGGGCCGGGTCGTGCCGGTGGCTCCACCGGACGCCGCGGCGGACGAACCGGGCGCGGGTCGCCGCGTCGAACCCGGCGAGGAAGTGGTCGGCGTCCGGCTCGTGGAAGGCGTCGAGAGGGTCGAAGAACAGCGTGTCGTTCCACGTGAACAGGGGGCGGTGGACCCATCGTTCGTTGCGCATCCGAGCTGTCAGCCTCTGTGATCGTCCGCGGGGCGCCGCCGGCAGCGGCCGGTGGGAGCGACAGGATCCGGGCGGGGGCACGGGGGAGCACCCCCGTCCGGATCCGTCGGGTCAGTTCGGGTATCCCGGGCCGCGCTGCGTCCTGCGGGCCTCCGTGTTCTGGGGCTTGAGTACGCTCACCCGGTTCACCTCCTCGAAGGGTCGAATGCGCGGGATGCGCGGCTGGAGTCGGACTGGCGCCGGCCGATCGGCACCCCCGACTCAACGCCATCCACGCCTGGCGCGCATGGGCGCCGACCACCCATGTCTCCCGCCGGCACCACCCATCGCCCCGCCGTCCTGCCGCCCGCCGAATGGTGGTGGTCCACCCCCTGGCGGCACCGTCTGCGGTGTGGTATGGAAGGCGTCGCGCGAGCCGGTGGCGTGTCGGGGACCCACCGGGTTTTCCGCCGGGCGTCCGGTGGGAGCACTGGATAGAATTCCTGCTGAGGAAGGGAGCGCCTGATGGGCGCCGACCTGAGCCAGTACACCGGCCGGCCCTCCGGGCTGGTCGGCAAGCAGATCGCCGGATACAAGGTCGAGCGCATGATCGGCCGGGGCGGCATGGCCGTCGTCTACTGCGCCAAGGACCTGCGCCTGGACCGTACGGTCGCGATCAAGCTGATCGCCCCGGAGCGGGCTCGCGACGACACCTTCCGGCGCCGCTTCACCCACGAGTCGAGGGTGGCCGCCTCGATCGAGCACCCGCACATCGTGCCGATCTTCGAGGCCGGCGAGACCGACGGCGTCCTCTACATCGCCATGCGGTACGTGCCCGGGCTGGACCTGCGGGGACTGCTGGACCGGGAGGGCCCGCTGCCCGTCACGACCGCCCTGCGGATCGCCGCCCAGGTCGCGTCCGCCCTGGACGCCGCCCACGACCACGAACTGGTCCACCGCGACGTCAAACCAGGCAACATCCTGGTCGCTGCCGGCCCCGACCGAGACCACCCGGAGCACATCTACCTCACGGACTTCGGCCTGACGAAGAAGTCGCTGTCGCTGAGTGGCTTCACCACGGCGGGGGAGTTTGTCGGGACGCTCGACTACATGGCGCCCGAGCAGATCTCCGGCCGGCCGGTGGACGGCAGGTGCGACCTGTACAGCCTGGCCTGCGTCGTCTACGAGACCCTCGCCGGCGGGCCGCCCTTCGTGCGCGAGGAGGACGCGGCACTGCTGTGGGCCCACCAGTACGACCCGCCGCCTCCCCTGACCGGGCGGCGGCCTGACATCGCACCCGCCGCCGACGAAATCTTCGCGAAGGCCCTGGCGAAGGTTCCCGAGGACCGGTACGGCTCCTGCCTGGAGTTCGTGGCGGCCCTGCGGGCCGCCACCCAGGCCGGCCCCCCGACGGAGCAGAGGCCCCGGCGCAGCCAGGAGGAGACCGCAGCTCCGCCGGAGCCCCCCGAGTGGGCCCTGCCCGTCTTCCGTACCCCGGCGGGCTAGTACGGGACAGCCCTCAAGGCCCTTTCACCGGATCAACCCGGCATCCGGAAGGGAAGTCCCAGCGCCGCGTCCGGGCCTCGGAACCTGCGTCCGGCCCTGGGAACCTGCGCCCGGCCCTCAGAACCCGAGGAGCGACTGCTCGGCCCAGATCGTCTTGCCGACGGGAGCGTGCCGGGTGCCCCAGCGCTGGGCGAGCTGCGCCACCAGCAGCAGGCCCCGCCCGCCCTCGTCGAAGGTCCGTGCCCGCCGCATGTGCGGAGCGGTGCTGCTGGCATCGGAGACCTCGCAGATCAGGACGTCCTTCTCGTGGATCAGCCGCAGCTGGATGGGCGGCTCGCCGTACCGGATGGCGTTGGTGACCAGCTCGCTGACCAGCAGCTCGGTGACGAACGAGGCCTCCTCCAGCCCCCACTCCGCCAACTGGTCGGTGGTCCGCCGACGGGCCTGGGAGACGTTGGAGGGATCGGAGGCCAGGTCCCACACGACGACCTTGTCGGCGTGCAGGGCCCGCGTCCGCGCCACGAGCAGGGCCACGTCGTCATCGGGACGGTGGGTCAGCAGGGCCGTCAGGACCCGGTCGCAGACCGTGTCCAGGGTGGAGGCGGGCTGGGCGAGCGCGGCGAACATCGTGTCGAGCGCCTCGTCGACGTCCCGCTCGCGGGGCTGGAGCAGCCCGTCGGTGTACAGGGTCAGCACGCTGCCCTCGGGAAGGTCGACGTCCAGCGTCTCGAAGGGCAGGCCGCCCAGGCCCAGCGGCGGACCGGCCGGGACGTCGAGGAGGTACACGGACCCCTCCGGGGAGACCACCGCCGGCGGCGGGTGCCCGGCCCGGGCGAGCGTGCAGTGCCGGGTGACGGGGTCGTACACCACGTACAGGCAGGTCGTGCCGATGCCCCCGGCGCTCTCGTCGACGGCCTCCCGGCCCCCCTCGTCCGCGGACAGGTGGATGATCAGGTCGTCGAGGTGGGTGAGCAGTTCATCGGGCGGCAGGTCCACGTCGGCCAGCGTGCGCACCGCGGTGCGCAGCCGGCCCATGGTCGCGGAGGCGCGGATGCCGTGGCCGACGACATCGCCCACCACCAGGGCCACCCGTGCGCCGGACAGCGGGATCACGTCGAACCAGTCGCCGCCCACCCCCGCCTCGCTGCCGGCCGGCAGGTAGCGGGAGGCCGTCTCCAGCGCCGGGTGGTCGGGCAGCGTCTGGGGGAGCAGGCTGCGCTGGAGCGTCATGGTGCTGGTGTGCTCCCGGGCGGACCGGTGGGCAGTGTGGATGCTCGCCGCCGCCCGGCCCGCGAGTTCCTCGGCCAGCGACAGGTCCGGCGCAAGGAACGGCTCCCGGTTGCGGCGGCGGCCGAACACGGCCACGCCGAGGCTGACGCCGTCGGCGTGCATCGGCACCACCAGCATCGAATGGGCCCCGTGCGCGCCGAGCCAGGCGGCCGCCGGGTCCTGCGCCATCCACTCGGCGACCGCCGGGGAGGTCGCCGCGTACACGGCACCGCGACCCGAGGCCAGACATTGCGCGGGCGGCGACAGCGGAGGGTAGACGGCCGTCTCGCCGACCGCGACCCGCCCCTCGGAACTCCCCTCGACGGCCGAGCGCACGGCCGTACGGCACACGGTGACCGGACCCGACGGCGGGCCCGAGACGGGGTCGTTGCGCCGGGGGAGCGGTTCGACCAGGTCGACGACCGCGAAGTCGGCGAGCCGCGGCACGGCCACGTCCGCGAGCTCCTGCGCGGTGCGGGTGCTGTCCTCGGTGGTGCCGATCCGTGCACCGGCGGCATCCGGCATGAACATCTGCTGCTTCTCGACCTCGGCCCCGGTCCGGTCGTGCGCGGCGAGGCACACGGCGCGCACCCGGCCGTCCGGATCCCGCAGCGGGGCCACCGAGGTCGCCCAGCCGTGCTCCGCGCTGACGCCCGTGGCGCGGACGAAGGCCTCCATGTGCTGCGGCTCGCCGGACTCCAGCGCCAGGCGCATCCTGTGCTCGGTCTCCTCGCTCACCGGGTCCGGGGCGATCTCCGGCAGGCGCAGCCCGGCCATCTCCGATTCCGTGAGGGACAGCGTGCGCTCCATGCCCGCGTTGGCCCGCACCAGCCGCAGGTCCGAGTCGAAGACCGCAAGGAAGCAGGGGGACTGGGCGAACGACCACTCGTGCAGCGGATCCCCCCACGAGGAGCCGCCACTGCCCCGCCCGCCGGCCACCGCGGACACCACGTACCACTTGGTCGCGCCGCCGGTGGACGTATGGCGGTGCGCGAGCAGCGCCTGCTCCAGGCGGCCCCCGTCCCGGTGCCGCAGCACCACGGTCCCGCTCCACCGCTCCTGCTCGGGCGGGATCCGGCGCGCCGCGTCGCCGACGGGATCGGCCAGCAGGAATGCGGCGGACCGCCCCACCACCTCGGCGGACGCGTAGCCGAGCAGCCGAGCGGCACCTTCACCCCACTCGATGACGACGCCCTGCTCGTCGACGGCGGCCGTCGCCGTGTACGCGGGCTCGTGGACGGCGCCGATCTGGTCCGGCCGCTCACCGGGGGAGGTGGGAAGTTGGTCCATCGCCGCTCATCTCGCCCTCGCTAGATCCGTCGCTGCCGTCCCACGGGACCTGCACGGCCAGGGGCCCCACTGACAAGCATCATCCGGCGGGGCAAGGAGCACCAACGCAGTGCTGCCGGCAGGGGCGCTCGGCCGACCGGCCCGTTCCGGCCCCCGGCGGGCCGCGGCGGGGCCGCCGGGCCTCGCCGGCGGACGGGCCCGGCGCGGTCGCCCGCGAACGCGGGTGTCCGGCGGCGCAGTCATACGGCGCCCACCGCGTCCAGCTGCCGCAGCTCCTGCGCCAGAGCGGTCACGGTGTGCCGGATCTGCCCCGGCGTGTGGTCCCGCGTGACGAAGAACCGCAGCCGCGCCATCTCCTCCGGTACGGCGGGGTGGAGGATCGGGTTGACGCTGACGCCCCGCCGGAACAGGGCCTGCGCCAGGCGCAGGGCCTTCAGCGAGTCCCCGACGATGCATGGGACGACCGGGGTGCCGTGGCCGTCCCCGGTGTCCACGTCCGCCTCGCGCGCCAGGCGGACGAACAGCGCGGCGTTCTCCGCCAGCCGGGCCACGCGCTCCGGCTCGTCGCGCAGCAGCCGGAGCGAGGCCAGGCACGCGGCGGTGTCCGCCGGAGTCATGCCCGCGCTGTAGATGAAGCCCGGAGCGGTGTAGCGCAGGTACTCGACGACCGGGCGGCTCGCGGCGACGTAGCCGCCGCAGCTAGCGAGGGCCTTGGACAGCGTGCCCGACCACAGGTCGACGGCCCGGCGGTCGATGCCGAAGTGCTCGCCCACGCCGCGGCCCGTCGCGCCGGTCGTTCCGATGCTGTGCGCCTCGTCGACCATCAGCAGCGCACCGTGCCGCTGCTTGACCGCGACGAGGGCGGGCAGGTCGGCGATGTCGCCGTCCATGCTGTACACGCCCTCGATGACGACGAGGACCCGCCGGTACTGGTGTCGGACCTGTGCGAGCAGGGCGTCGAGGGCGGCCGCGTCGTTGTGGGGGAACGGCCGCCGGGTCGCGCCCGAGAGCCGGCAGCCCTGGAGGATGCTGTCGTGGGCCAGGGCGTCGTGGACGACGAGGTCGCCCGGGCCGACGAGGTGGCCGATCACGGTGACGTTGGTGGCGTGCCCGTTGGCCAGGGTTACCGAGGCCTCGCACCCGAGGAGGTCGGCGAGCTCGGCCTCGAGTTCCAGGTGGAGGGGGCGGCTGCCGGACAGCAGCCGGCTCGCGGACACCGAGGTGCCGTAGGCCTCGATCGCCTGCTTGGCGGCCTCGTTCACCCGGGGGTGCGTGGCCATGCCCAGGTAGTTGTAGCCGGAGAAGGACAGCAGCTCCCGGCCGCCGACGACGGTCGTGTCCGTCATACCGCCCTCGTGCACGAGGAAGTACGGGTTGGACACTCCCGCACTGGCAAGGGTGCCGACGCGCTCGGCGTGGGCGGTGACTTCCGGGAAGCGGTCGATGCGCGTGTGCTCCTCGGGGAGCGGTACGGGCTCCGAGGCGGCCGGCGCCGACGGGTCCGCGGGCGGGTCCCCGGCCGGCGGCGGGAACGCGCCGCCCTGCGCGCGCTGCTCCGGAACGGCTCCCGGCGCGGGCGCCGCGGCGGCGCCCGCAACCGCCGCCGCGAGGCCCCCGACCGTCGGACGGTCGGCGTCCCGCTCGTCGAAGGCCCACAGCGGCCACTGCCGCTGGAGGGCCGTGAACAGGTCGGTCAGCATCAGCGAGTCGAAGCCGAGGTCGTCGATCAGCAGCTGTTCGGGGCTCAGGTGGCCCACCGGGAACGCGGAGACCCTGGCTATGTGCGCGAACACGGCCCCGGTGACCTCGCCGACGTCCCCGGCCGGCGCGGGTTCCCCGCACGCCGGTGCGCCGGCCTGCGAGGAACCCGCGGGGAGGCGGGACACGAGGTCCGCCTGCTCCCGGACCGGCTGCCGCAGATCGTCCAGGGGGTGCAGCGCCGGGTCGTCGGCCGCAGGGATCTCCTCGGGCGGCGCGGGCCGGGCCGGGCGCACGTCGGCCCGGGCGGCCTTCGACGGGGCTGCCTCCGCCGGGGCCGCCTTCGAAGGAGCCGGCCCCGCCCAGTACGACTGCGCGGCGAGCCTGGCCACCGGCAGATCGACCGGCCTTCGCTCATCCGCCGGCACCAGGACGCGCGGATCGACCGGGACGCCCAGGACCGCGAGCCCGGCCAGGGCCCGCACGAAGGCCCGTCCGCCGTCCGGTGCCGCGCCGCCGGCGGCGACGACGTGCACGTCCTCCCGGTCGGCGAGGTTGCGGCGGATCGGGTCGACGAGCGAGCCGCCACCGCTCACCTGGAGGAACAGGCGCGCCCCCGCGTCGTACGAGGCGCGCACGGCGTCGCCGAACCGCACCGGCGCCGAGGCGTGCCGGGCCCACAGCTCGCGCAGTTCCTCAGGATCGCCGCACACCGCCGCGCTGACGGACGAGACGAACGGCAGGCGGGGAGGGCTGAAACGGCGGCCGGCGAGGTCCGCGCGCACGGCCTCCTCGGCGCCGGCCAGCCGCGGCGAGTGGAAGGCGCCGGACACCTCCAGCGCCGCGGTGGCGATGCCGGCGTCGGCGCAGGCTCGCCGAAGGTCGGCGAGACCCTGCGGCGCGCCGCTGACCACGACCTGCCGCGGCTGGTTGAAGCAGGCCGGCCAGACGTCGTCGATCCCGGCGACAAGCCGTCGGCAGGTCTCCTCGTCGGTCTGCACCGCGACCATCCCGCCCGGCAGACCGCTCTCGGCCCGCCGCAGGGCCGCGCCCCGGCGCACCAGCAGCCGGACGGTCTCCTCGGCGGTGAGCGCTCCGGCCGCGGCGGCCGCGGCGAACTCGCCGACGCTGTGGCCGAGCGCCAGGTCCGGGGCGACACCGCAGTCGGCGAGCAGACGGGTGGCGGCGATCTGCACGGTGCCGAGCAGCGGCTGGCACACCTCGGTGCCGGCGAGCCGCCGCCTGAGCTCCTCGCCGCCCGCGGAGGCCGCCTCCCCGCCGTACAGCAGCTCGGCGAGGTCGAGGCCGAGGGCCGCGTCGCCGCGGGCCACGGAGCCGAGCGCGTCGACCACGGTCCGGAAGGCGGCGAACCGCTCGTACAGGTCCCGCATCATGCCCGGCCGCTGGCTGCCCTGACCGGGGAAGACGAAGGCGATGCGGCGCTGCGCGGGCGGCAGGGGGGCGTCCGCCGCGAAGGAGCCCTCGCCGAGGTCGCCGCGGGTACCGTCGGCGAGCAGCCCGCGGGCGCGCAGCAAGCGCCTGGCGAACTCGTCGGTGTCGGCGGCCACGATCGCGAGGCGGGCCTTCAGCGGCTCACGTCCGCCGAGGGTGTGCGCGAGCGCCGTGATCGGCGTGCCCGGGGCGCGCTCCACCGCGGCCAGTACGTCGCCGATGTGCAGGTCGAGCAGCTCGGCGTCGCCGGCCGAGAGCAGGACGAGCTGCGGTGCCGCCTCCGCGCCGCCGACGGCCGCCGGCCGGCCCGGGGCGGGTACAGGCGCAGGCGCGGGCGCCTCCTCCAGTACCACGTGGACGTTGGTACCGCCGAAGCCGAACGAGCTGACCGCCGCCCGGCGCGGGGCGCCGCCCGTACGCGGCCAGGGCCGCGCGGTCTCGGCGAACCGCAGCCCCGCGGCGCCGACGCCCAGGTCGGGATGGGGGGTGGTGCCGGCTTGCGGCACGATCGTGCGGTGGTGGACGACCAGGGCCGTCTTGATCAGTCCCGCCATGCCCGCCGCGGCCAGGGAGTGCCCGATGAGGGCCTTGCCGGCGCCGAGGTAGCACAGCGAGGGGTCGTCGTCGGGATGCTCGGTGCGCAGCCGGCGCAGCGCCTCGACCTCGGCGCGGTCACCGGACCGGGTGGCCGTGCCGTGGGCCTCCAGGAAGCCCACGGACGACGGGGGGACTCCCGCGTCGTCGTACGCCCGGCGCAGTGCACGCAGCTGGCCCTCCGGGGCGGGTGCCAGCGGCCCCGGGGACGCGCCGTCGTTGGCCGAGCCGACGCCCTTGACCACGGCGTAGACGCGGTCTCCGGCGGCGAGAGCGTCGGCGAGCGGCCGGATGACGACCGCGCCCGCGCCCTCGCCGAGCACGAAGCCGTCGGCCTCCTCGTCGAACGGGCGGCACACCCCGGTGGCGGACAGTGCGCGCAGCGTGGAGAAGCCGATCAGGCTGTCGGGGGTCAGGTTGAGGTAGACGCCGCCGACGACCGCGATCCGGCAGCCGCCCTGGCGCAGTTGGGCGACGGCCTGGTCCAGGGCCACCAGGGAGCCGGAGCAGGCGGCGTCGACGGCGAAGCTGGGGCCGCCGAGGTCGAACTGCCGGCTGACGGTACCGGCGGCCATGTTGAGCAGGCTCCCGGGCAGGCTGAAGGGCTGCACGGTGCCGAGTCGTCCGGCGTGCTCCCTGACCGCCTCGAGGAGGCCGTCGTCGCCGGCCGCGGACCGCCGCGCCTGGTCGGCCAGGGCGATGGCCCTGATCGGGGCCGTCATGACGTCCTTGTAGTCGGACACCGACATCGCGCAGAAGACCCCGGTGTTCTCCCGGTCGAAGTCTCTCCGGCCCATTCCCGCGTCGTCGAGGGCCTCGCGGGTGACGTCGAGGATCAGCCGGTGCTGCGGGTCCATGGCCCGCGCACGGGATGGCGGCACCCCGTAGTGCAGCGCGTCGAAGCGGTCCACGTCGTCGAGGAAGGCGACCTGGTCGGTGTAGGAGGCGTGGGGGGCCGACGGGTTGCCCGGCTCGTGGAAGACCTCGTGGTTCCAGCGTTCCGAGGGGACCGCGGAGAACTGCCGTTCCCCGCTCATCAGGAGCTTCCAGTAGGCGCGGATGTCGTGGGCGCCGGGAAAGCGGCAGCCGAGTCCGACGATGGCGATGTCAGTCATGACGGGTCTTCCTTGTCGTGGTGCCCGGCCCGGACGGCTGCCGGGGCGGGAGGAACGGTGCGGGTGGATGTGGTGCGGGCGCTGGATGCGGTGTCGGCGGAGGTGCGTTCGCGGTCGGCGGCGCCTGCGGGCGGGGGAACGGCGGCCGCGGAGGGCGGCCGAGCGGGCCGCGGCGGGCCCGCGGCGCCGCCCGGGGGCGGATGGGAGACCGGGCGCGGCGCCCTGCGCCGAATCGGCCACGGCGCCCACCAGTTCAGGCCGCCCGCCAGGCGCATGAGCGCCGGTACGAGCACGCCCCGTACGAGCGTCGCGTCGAGGAGGACGCCGAGGCCCGCGCCGATCCCGAAGAACTGCAGGAGCGAGACCCGGGAGGTGCCGAAGCCGAGCAGGGTGAAGGCGAGCAGGGCACCGGCCGCGGTGACGATGCCGCCGGTGCGGGCGATGCCCGACACGATGGAGGAGGCGTTGTCCTGCCCCGCGTCGTGGGCCTCCTTGATGCGTGCGAGGACGAACACCTCGTAGTCCACCGAGAGTCCGAAGACGATGCAGAACAGCAGGACCGGCATGGTCGTGCTGAGCGGACCGGGGGTGAAGCCGAGCAGGTGCTGCAGATGGCCCGCCTGGAAGATCCACGTCATGGCGCCGAGGACCGCCGCGAGGCTCAGGGCGTTCAGGGCGATGGCCTTCAACGGCAGCAGGAGACTGCGTGTGAAGCCGAGCAGCAGCACGAAGGTGGTCGCGGTGATCAGGCAGAGGGCCGGCAGGATCCGGTCACCGACCGTGTCCTTGGCGTCGACCAGCACCGCGCTCGGCCCGCCGACGAGGACGTCGGCGCCGGACGGACCGGGGGTCGCCCGGATGTCGCGGACGAGCTGCTGGGCGGCGCGCGACTGGGGGTCCACCAGAGGCACCACGGACAGCCGGGCAGGACCTGCGGCGACAGCGGCGGGCCGGGCCCCCGCTGACCGGGCGGAGCCGGGGACCGCAGCGGGCGCCCCGTCGCGGAAGGTGCCCTCGGGCGTCACGACCTGGGCGACCTGCGGCAGCGCGGAGAGTCTGCGGGCGTGGTCCTCCCGCGCCGACGGGGACGCCGCAGCGGTGGTGACGACGGTGAGCGCGCCGGCCCCCTTCATGTCGAACGCGTCGCGCACCAGGTCACCCGTCAGCCGGGCGGCCGAGTCCTTCGGCAGCGCCCGGTCGTCGGGAGTGGCGAAGCCGGCATGGGCGAACGGCCCGGCGAGCAGCGCCAGCAGGCCGATCACCGGCAGGGCCGCCAGCAGCGGACGGCGTACGACGATGCGCGCCAGCCCCTCCCAGAGCCGCGAGCGCGACCCGGAGCGGACCCGGCGCCGCCAGGGCACGGCCCAGGCGTTCACCCGCTTCCCGAGCAGGGCCAGCAGGGCCGGCAGCACCGTCACGGCGCTCACCGCGGCTATCAGCACGACGGCGATGCCCGCGTAGGCGAAGGAGCGCAGGAAGTACGGGGGGAAGACCAGCAGGGTGGCGAGCGCGGCCGAGACCGTCGCCGCGCTGAAGGCGATCGTGTGACCGGCGGTGCGCACGGTCCGCACGGCGGCGGTGCGCGGACTGCAGCCGCCGGCGAGTTCCTCGCGGAAGCGCGAGACGACCAGCAGGCCGTAGTCGATGCCCAGGCCCAGGCCGAGCGCCGTGGTGAGGTTCAGCGCGAAGACGGACACGTCGGTGACGCTGCCGAGGACGCTCAGTGCCAGCAGCGTCCCGGCGATGGCGAGGACGCCGATGAGCAGGGGCAGGGCGGCGGCCACGACACTGCCGAACACCAGGACCAGCAGGATCAGGGTGCCGGGCAGGACGACTGCCTCGGCCCGCTTCAGGTCGGACTCCGAGAGGTGCTGGAGCTCGGCGTCGACGAGCGCGGGCCCTCCGGCGTGCACCGTCAGGGCGGGCGCCGTCGTCCCGGCGCCGGCCGGGGTGCTCAGCTCCTCCCGCAGCCGCTCGACCCGCGCCGCGAGCCGGTCCCCCTCGCCGTCCACGTGCGCGACCAGCATGGCCGCCCGGCCGTCCCGGCTGCGCAGCTCGGCCGCGCCCCCCGCCGCGCCGCCCGTCCAGTACGAGGACACCGCGCTCACGTCCGGCTGGGCGGTGAGACGCCTGGTCAGGGCCTCGCCCGCGCTCCGGGCGGCAGGGCTGTCGACAGTGCCGCCACGGGCCTCGGCGACGACGACAAGGTTGGGGGAGGCCCCCGAGTGCCGGGCGGCAACGGCCGCGGCGCGGCTGGACTCGGACCGCGGATCGTCGTACCCCTGCGTCTTCAGCCGGCCGGTGGCATCCGCGCCGAACACGGCGGACAACACCAGGAACACGAGCGCGGCGAGGAGGACCAGTCGGGGACGACGGGTCACGAAACTCCCTGCACGACGGAACATCGGGGGCCTCCGGTCCGGACGGCGATTCGCTCCTGCTCTTCCGCAGGACGGTCGAATGCCACCCTGCCCGGGGCAGGGGAGGGACCGTAGTCCCGGCCATTCGTCACTTGACATTCCGGAAAAGAGGGCTCCGATTCGGCGTGCCGGAAGCGGTGACAGGACCGGTCGCGGACGTCAAGTCACGCGTTCCCGGGGCGTGACGCCGGTGCGCGCGCCGGGTGTATTTGACGTATGCCTCCACCGGGAAATCCCGGGGGCTCCCTCGGACGGAGAATCGGAGAATCGTCGTGTTCGAGTATTCCTGGATCCGCGGTGTCGTCCTGGCCGGAGTCTCCGTGGCGCTGGTGGGCAGCGGCATCGGACTGCTGGCGACCTCGATGGCGGACCCCGTCACCCCTGAGCGGCCGGCCGTCCTGCTCCTTCCCCCGGACGGCTCCGGTGCCATTCACACGGGGCATTTGACCGTGACCGTGAAGAATTCGGAATTCGAGGAGCGGCCTAAGGGGGGCTCGGAGGTCAGGCCCGGAAAATGAGGGCGTGTGTCAGGTCGCAGCGGGAATGTGGCGCGCCGCGGCGAGTCCGGCCAGCGTCCGGAGTCTCGCGAAATATGCGGCGCAGTACTCCTCGTCGATCAACGGCACGGCCTTGTCGAGGTCGGCGATGCACTTCCAGAGGCCGGCCGTGCCGCAGTCGTCGAGCCCTCCCGTGAGCTCCCTCTGCACGAGGGCGGCCGTTTCGGCGTCCAGGAGGATCAGCTCCACCCCCTCGATGTCCACGCCGCGAAAGCTCGCCGGGAACGGCGCCCGCACGTGTTCGTCCCACAGCCGGGCCAACGGGGCTCCCGGCTGCCCTTCCTCCGCGGAGGAGGCGGAGGAAGGGGCGAGGAGGAGGGAGACGGCTTCGAAGACGGCCCGCACCCGGGCGACGGCCCCCGCCGGGCCGAGGGCGCGCTCGTGGCCGCGCCCCGCGCGAGCGCGTCGCGCAGCAGCCGGCTCCGATGGAGTTCCGCCGCGGTTTCCGCCGTGACGAGCCCCTCCTCGGCGGCCCGCCCGATCAGTTCCCCGGGAGGTCTCCAGCGCGCTCATCACTACGTCGACGCGGTGCCGCAGCTCGTCAGGTCGGCGACCAGTTCCTGCATCCCCGCGAAGTCCGGGACGACGCCCCGGGCGCGCGGGTCCGGTGCCGGCAGGTCCCGTACGGGCGCAGGGTGCCGGCGGGGCGCCGGGTCCACGGTGTTCACCGGAGCACTTTCGCCCTCCGCACGGCCTCCGTGCCGGCGGTTTCCGCGGGGGCTGCCGCGAGCAGTTCCCGGCGCTTGGTGCCGCCCGGGAGGCGGTGGAAGCCGTACGCGCCGGGCTCGCGGGCCTCGCCGGCCAGGTGCTTGACGATGCCCTGGCAGATGAACTCCTTGACCTTCGCACCGGCGCGGCCGCCGATGTGGAACCCGAGCGCGACGTCGTGGCGGCGGGCGAACTGGAAGATGCCCGCGTGGCGGCCGAGGCTGATGCACTGGCCCGCGAACACCGCGTTGAGGGGTGCGGGCCGCTCGCCCGCGAGCCGGCTGAGCACCGTGTCGGCGGCCCGTGCGCCCAGCGGCATCGCCGCCTGGCAGCTCATCCGCAGGGGCAGGCCCGAGGGGGCCGCCGAGTCGCCGGCCGCGACGATGCGGTCGTCGTCCACGCTGGTCAGCGTCTCGTCCGTGAGCAGGCGGCCCACCGCGTCGGTGCTCAGCCCGCTGCGTACGGCCAGGTCCGGCACACCGAAACCGGCCGTCCAGACGGTCACCTCGCTGGGCAGTTCGCGGCCGTCGGCCAGACGCACGGCGTCACGCGTCACGGCCGTCACCTTCGTGCCGTGCCCCTGCACCACGGTCACACCGAGCCCGGCCAGCCGCCGGGTGACCGAGCGCCGGCCCCGGGCGTGCAGGTACGGGCCGAGCAGCCCGCCGCAGACCAGGGTCACCGGCCGGCCCTGCTCCGCCAGTTCGGCGGCGGTCTCGATACCGGTCGGACCGGCCCCGACCACCGTCACCGCCGCCGTCGCGGGCGCGGCCACGAGCACCGGCCGAAGCCGCTGCGCCTCCTCGAGGCTGTTGATCGGGTAGGAGAACTCCGCGGCCCCGGGCACACCCGGGTCGGCGCTGCCGCTGCCCACGGCGTAGACCAGGTAGTCGTAGGCGGCCGTGTCGCCCGACGCCAGCGTCACGCGGCGCGCCGCCGCGTCGATGCCCGTCACGGTGTCGACCAGGAGGCGGACGCCCCGGCCCAGGACGTCCGCGTACTCGACGACCGCGTCGTCGGTGCCGCCGACCAGCTGGTGCAGGCGGATCCGCTCGACGAAGGAAGGGCGCGGGTTGACGAGCGTCACGGTCACGTCGGCGCGCTGCGTCAGCCGGTTGGCGGCCATGACGCCGGCGTATCCGCCGCCTATCACGATGACTTCGGTGTTCTCGGTCATGGTGGGCTTCCCGTTCTCTCGTTGTCGGCTTCCGGGCACAAGACACCGGTGGCCCGTGCGCTGTGACAACAGGAGTCGTGTGACCTGCGCCACGCCGTTCGGCCCTCCGTCGGCGCCCGGCCCGCGGCCGCTCAGCGCAGTACGGCCGCCAGCAGGTCGGCGCCCAGCGCCGTCAGATCGGGCAGGTTGAGGGTGTAGCGGACGTAGCGACCGCGCCGACGGGCCGTGAGAAGGCCGGCGCGGCGCAGGACGGCGAGGTGCCGGGACACCTCCGGCGGTGAGAGCTCCCAGGCGTGGGCCAGTTCGCGGGTGGTGTGCGGGCCGCGGGCCAGGGTGCGCAGCAGCCGCAGCCGTACCGGATGCGCGAGCGCCTCCAGCCGGAGCGTGACCGTCTCCAGCGACACCGGCTCCGACGGATCCGGCTCCGCCACCGGGTACTGCACCACCGGCTGCCAGCCGGGGGCGTGCACCACCGCGAGGTGCGGGCCGCCGAACGCGCTGGGTATGAAGGTGACTCCGGTGCCCTGGGCGGAGGTTGCCTTGTCCGGGAGCTTGTCCACGACGATGTGGCCGCCGTCCGGTGCCAGGGAGACCGCGCCGGAGACCGCGGCGAGCGCCGCCTCCGTGCCGTGCCGCCTGAGAAGGTCGTTCTTCACGCGCAGGTCGGTGGCGAGCCGTGCGGCGACGTCCGCCCAGGCGGCGTCGAAGAAGGCCTCGGCGCACCGCTCGAGGGTCTCGCGCACACGCGCCCGTACCGCGGCCGGGTCCGCGAGCAGCCGGGCCGCGAAGTCCTCCTGCCGTACGCCGCGGGCCTGCGCCAGGTCAAGGGCGCGCTCCCGCGCGGCCCGGTCGGTCAGCGGCGAAGGCGCCCCGAAGCGGATCCGGTTGCTGCCGCACGTCGTGACCAGCGCCGCCGTCACGTACCTCTCGTCGTCGATCCGGTCCACATCGTCCAACTCCTCGGCGAGGGTCGGCCGGGGCCGGGCGGGCAGCAGGAAGTCGGCCTGTGAGGAGCGCCAGAGGAAGTCCGCCTCCCGCAGGCGCTCGGCCAGCTCCGGCGGCATCCCGGCCCCCACCTCGCCGGCCCAGCCGGCGAGCTGCGGATGGTGCCCCGGCTCGGCCAGCACGTGCAGCATCGCGGTCAGTTCGGCCAGCGGGGAGGCGGCGAACCGCAACCCTCCGGACGGCAGGCCGCCGATGTCGATCCTCAACGTCACCCGCCCAGCATCCCCGACCGGACCGCCCGCCACGTCACCGGGTTGACGATGTCCGTCAACCCGCGTGTCCGGCCCGGCGGCCCGGACGCAGTGTGACGCCATGGAAACCATCACCAAGATCCGGCCCCGGGCCCTGGTCCGCGCCTCCGGAGGCCCCCGCTACGCCGTCGCCCTGGTCGTGGACGCGCTCGGCACCGGCCTGCTGCGGCCCTTCCTGCTGCTCTACGGGGTGATGGTGCTGCGGCTGTCCGCTCCGGTGACCGGCATCGCCATGACGGCCGGCATCGTCATCGGCCTGGTGTGCATGCCGGCGGTGGGCCGGTGGCTGGACCGGGGTGCACGCAGCACCGTCGTGGCGGCGTCGATGCTGGTACGGGCCGTCGGTGTGGTGCTGCTGCTGGCCACCCCTGCCGGGCACGTCTGGCCGTTCGCGACGGCGGCGCTCTTCCTCGGCGTCGGCAACCAGGCCTGGCCGGCCGCCCACGCGGCCCTGGTCGCCACGGTCGCCCACGGCCGGGAACGCGACACCGCCCTCGCGGCGGGCCGCGCCCTGCGCAACGCCGGCCTGGGCGCGGGAGCGCTCCTCGCCACCGCCTGCCTGGCCGGCGGCGCCACGGCACTCCAGGCGATGGCGGCCGCCACCGGGATCGCCTACCTCACCGCGGCGGCCCTGGCGTGGTCGGTCCGCCTGTACGCGCGTCCGGCCGCCGCCCCGGCCGGGGACGCGGCCGAGGGGCCCGCGCCCCGGATGCGCGCCCTGCTGGCCGCCAACGTGGTCTACGTCTTCTGCCTCAACGTCCCCGAGATCGCGCTCCCCCTGGTGCTGGTGACGCAACTGCACGCCTCCCCGGTGTGGTCGGCGGCCGTCTTCGTGGGCAACACGGTGCTCGTGGTCACCCTTCAGGTCCCGGTCACCGTGTGGATGTCCCGCTTCCCCCGGCGGACGGTCCTGGCCCTCGGCGGCGTGGTGCTCGCCGCGTCCTACCTCGGGTTCCTCGCGGCAACCTCGCTGGGGGGAGGCTGGGGCGCCCCGGCCGTCGCCGCGGTGTCCGTGGCCTGCACCATCGGCGAGATCATCTACGCCGGCAGCGCCACAGCGCTGGTCACCACCCTCGCCCCGGCCGGGGCCCTCGGGCGCGTCCTCGCCCGCTTCGAGCTCTCCACGGGCTTCGGGCTGGCCGTCTCCCCGGCGGTCATCACCGCTCTCGCACCACACGGCCCGGCCGCCCTCTGGGGCAGCCTCGCCGGCGCGACCCTGCTCTCCGCCTCGGCCGTCGCCACCGAGAAGGACGCAGCCGCGACGGCGCCTCGCACTCACCAGGTTGAGCGGGTACGGGCCATGCCACATGCGGGGAGGGGCCTCGCATGTCCCCACCGTCCACCCACCCGTCGTTCGCCTGAGGGCCCTTCGCAGTCACCGGTGGACCGGTGAGGCGCCGTAGCCGGCGTCGTGGGCCGGCCGGGGATTACGGGACAGCCCTCACGGGACGTTGCCGGGTGTCCGGGCGGCTCACACCCGGGCCACTCGCTCCGTGAGCGGTTCGGTGCACCGCGGCAACCCCGCCGGTGGCGCCCCGAAACGCCGCGCGGCGACAGTCACCGCATGCCTCCCGCGACCGTCGCCACCGCAACCTGGCCCGTAGCCGTACCCGCCGCGTCACCGCGGCGCCGGGAACTGCCCTGGGAGCGGGCACGGATGCTCGCGCACGCGGCGCCGCGACCATCGGCCGCCCGTACGGTGCCGCTCGCGGACGCCTTCGGGCTCACGCTGGCCGAGACCCTGCGTACCCGGCAGCCGCTGCCGTCGTTCGACACTGCCGCCATGGACGGCTACGCGGTCGCGGGCCCCGGGCCGTGGCGGATCCGCGGAGCCGTCCGGGCGGGCACCGTGTGGGAGGGCGCGCTCGGCGCGGGGGAGTGCGTGGAGATCTCCACCGGGGCGCAGGTCCCGGCGGGAGCATGCGCCGTACTACCGGTGGAAGCGGCCCTGTCCGGCGCCGACGGCCGGGTCGCCGGACCCGTGCCGCCACCGGGCCGGCACATCCGCAGGGCGGGCGAGGACGCCCCGGCCGGCAGCGGTCTCGTCCCGGCGGGCACCCGGATCGGCCCGGCGCTGCTCGGGCTCGCCGCGTCCTGCGGTCACGACAGCCTGGCGGTGCGGCCCGCGCCCCGGGTCCGGGTCCTGGTCACCGGCGACGAACTGGACCTCGCGGGGCCGCCCGGTCCCGGACGGGTGCGCGACGCACTCGGACCGGCCCTGCCCGCCCTGGTCGCCGTACTGGGCGGCGAGAGCCGCGGGGTACGGCACGTGAGCGACCGGCCGGCGGGGTCGCTGGCCGCGGCCGTGCACGGCACGCGGGACACCGAGGTCGTGGCGGTGACCGGCTCCACCTCCGCGGGCGCCACCGACCAGCTGCGCCGGCTGCTCGCCGAGGCCGGGGCCCGGATGGTCGTCGACACGGTCGCCTGCCGCCCGGGCCACCCGATGCTGCTCGCCGAACTCCCGACCGACCGCTGGGTGGTGGGGCTGCCCGGGAACCCGTACGCGGCTCTGGTCGCCGCGCACACCCTTCTGGGCCCGCTCCTCGCGGGCCTCTGCGGCCGGGCTCTCGATCCGCTGCCGCACGTGCCCGTGACGGGTACCGTGCGGCCCGCCCCAGGACTGACCCGGCTGGTCCCCGTCACCTGGGAGGGCACCGGAGCCCGCGTCACCGCGGGCCACGGCGCGGCCTTCCTGCGGGGCGCCGCCGCCGCGGACGCCCTCGCCGTCCTTTCCCCGGAGTGGACGGAGGGCAGCCCGGCCCCCGTGCTCAGCCCGGGGTGAGGAGGCAGAACTCGTTGCCCTCCGGGTCGGCCAGGATCGTCCAGTGGATTTCGGACTGGTCGATACCCGGGTCGGTGGCACCCAGGGCGCGCAGGCGCGCCGCCTCCGCTGCCGGGTCGTCGCCGGGGTAGGGCCTGACGTCGAGGTGGACGCGGTTCCACACGGTCTTGCTGTCGGGCGTGCGGACGAACTCCAGGTAGGGGCCCACGCCTTGGGCGGACCGCATGGTCGCCTGGTCGTCGCCGACCTCGTGGAGCTTCCAGTCCATCGCCCCGTCCCAGAACCGGGCCATCGCCCGCGGATCGGCGCAGTCGACCACCACCGCGGCGATCGGCCCGGTGTCCCGGTAGATCGCACGGGGCTCCAGGACGCAGAACTCGTTGCCCTCCGGGTCGGCCATGACCGTCCAGGGGACGTCGCCCTGACCCACGTCGGCGAGAGTCGCACCCAAGTCCCGCAGGCGAGCCACCAGTTCCGCCTGATGGGCGGCCGAGGTGGTGGCCAGATCGAGGTGTACCCGGTTCTTCACCGTCTTGGGTTCGGGGCGGGCGATGATGTCGATGCAGACGGCCGAGGGGTCGGGGTAGGCGAAGCCCACGGGCTCGAGGTTCGTCACACCGGGTCCCTCGCTGTCGACGCCCCAACCGAGCGCCTCCGCCCAGAACCGCCCGAGCGCGGAGTCGTCCTTGGCCTTCATGTTGATCTGCACAAGTCGTGTCGCCATGACGCTGATCCTATGGGCCGTTCGGAGCTCCCACCGCGGGGCGGACGACGGGGCCGCCTTCGCCGGCGCCCGGCCGGGGCCCGCCGGTCGGGGTGGTGGCGGTCGGGGTGGTGGCGGTCGGGGTGGCGGCGGGCGAACCGCCCGACCGCCACACCATCCGCATCCCGGGACCTCGGGCATGTTTCTGTCGGCCTGGCCGGACCCCGCGTCCGGTGCCCGCCAGGGCGGCGGCGGGCTCCGCCGCCCAGCCCGCGCACGCGGTCAGCCGATGCGGCGGGCTCCCGCCGAGGGCACGGCCTCCAGAACGGCGGGGGGCCCGAAGCCTGCCGCCGCGAAAGCGGTCGTCACGGCCCCGGCGACGGACCCGGCCGCCGCGGCCGGGACCAGGGCGATCACGGAGCCGCCGAACCCGCCGCCGGTCATCCGGGCGCCCAGGGCACCGGCGCCGACGGCGGCCTCCACCGCGAGGTCGGTCTCCGGACAGGACACCCCGTAGTCGTCCCGCAGGGAGGCGTGCCCGGCCGTCAGCAGCGGCCCCAGCGCCTCCGGTTCGCCCGCAGCCAGCCGCTCGACGGCCCGCCCGACCCGGGCGTTCTCGGTGACCACGTGCCGGACCAGCGGCGTGAGCGCGTCGGGCAGCTGCGTGAGGGCCCCCGGCAGCTCCGCCTCGGAGAGGTCCCGCAGCGCGGGCAGCCCCAACAGCCCCGCCGCGCGCTCGCACCCAGCGCGCAGCGCCGCGTACGCCCCGTCGGCCAGGTCGTGCGCGACCCGGGTGTCGAGCACCAGCAGGCGCAGTCCGTGCCCGGTGAGGTCGAAGGGGACCTGCCTGACGTCCAGGGTGCGGCTGTCGAGGTGCAGCGCACTGCCCTCGGCGCAGCAGACCGAGGCCATCTGGTCCATGACCCCGCACGGCACGCCGGCGAAGGCGTTCTCGGCGTACTGGGCCACGCGCGCCAGTTCGGGCCGCGACAGCCGCAGCGCGTACAGCTCCTCGTAGGCGACGGCCACCGCACATTCGAGGGCCGCGGACGACGACAGGCCGGCGCCCGTCGGCACGGTGCTGTCCAGGTGCACGTCGGCGCCGCCCACGGGCAGGCCCCGCTCCCGCAGCGCCCAGACCACTCCGGCGGGGTATCGGGCCCAGCCGCCGATCGTGCCGGGGGAGAGGTCCGCCACCGCGAGCTCGGTGATCCGGCCGTCGCCCTGGGCGCTGTGGAGGCGCAGCAGCCCGTCCTCTCGGCGGCGGGCCGCCAGCACGGTGGCCTGCGGCAGCGCCATCGGGAGGGCGAAGCCGTCGTTGTAGTCGGTGTGCTCGCCGATGAGGTTGACCCGGCCGGGGGCGGCCCAGATCCCGTCGGGGGCGCGGCCGTGGATCCGCCCGAACTCCCGGCGCACGGAGGCGGCGTGCGCCGCAGCCGCGGACTCGCTCCCGGTCACCGGACCTCCCGCAGCCGCCGGGCCGCCGCCTCGGGCGTCACGTCGTTCATGAAGGCGTCCATGCCGGCTTCGGTCCCCGCCGTGTACTTGAGCTTGTCGGCGGTCCGCCGGACGGTGAACAGCTCCAGGTGCAGGGCGAGTTCCTCGCCGCCGGTGAGCGGGGCCTGGTGCCAGGCCGCGATGTAGGGGGTGGGCGCGGCGAGCCCGAAGAGCCGGTCGAACCGGCGCAGCAGGTCCAGGTACAGGGCGGGGAACTCGGCTCGCTCCGCCTCGGTGAGGCGGGTCAGGTCGGGGACTCTGCGATGCGGGTGGAGGTGGACCTCGTACGGCCAGCGCGCGGCGTACGGGACGAAGGCCGTCCAGTGCTCCCCGGCGAGGACCACGCGTTCGGAGGCGGCGCGGGCCTCCGCGAGGATGTCCTCGAAGAGGTTGCGCCCCGTGCGGGCGCGGTGCGCGGACGCTGCGGCGAGGTGCTTGGCGGTGCGCGGTGTGGTGGTGGAGAAGGCGTAGATCTGGCCGTGCGGGTGGGCCAGCGTCACCCCGATCTCCGCGCCGCGGTTCTCGAAGCAGTACACCTGTCGCACGCCGGGGCGGGCGGACAGCTCGGCGGTGCGGTCGGCCCAGACGTCCAGGACCAGTCGGGCCCGCTCGGGTGTGAGATCGGCGAAGCCGGCGTCGTGCTCGGGGGTGAAGCACACGACCTCGCAGCGGCCGGCTGCGCCGGCGAGGGACGGGAAGCGGTTCTCGAAGACGGCCACCTCGTAGTCGGCGGCCGGGATCTCGCTCTGCCGGCCGTCCCGGGAGGGGCAGAGCGGGCAGGCGTCGGCCGGCGGGTGGTAGGTGCGGGACTGCCGGTGGGCGGCGATGGTGACCCAGTCGCCGGTGGCCGGGTCCCGGCGCAGCTCAGGGGCACTCTCGACCCGCTCCAACGGACGCGGGTCCTCGGCCGCGCGGTCCCGGCCGGGCTCGCTGTCGTAGTAGATGAGCTCGCGGCCGTCCGCGAGCTCGGTGACGGTCCTGTGCACGTGCACGTCCTCGCCTGTCTCGTCAGGGGGTGACGGCCGGGGCCGACGCGCCCTCGATCATACGGCCGTCCGGGGCGTGCCGTTTGGCCGGCCGCCGAAGGGGCAGGCGCAGTGCGCGGATGGGGCGGACAGGGCGGGCGGCCCGGCGCATCCCCCGCGGAAGGGACGTGACGGCGATGAAGGTGGCGTTTCTCGTGGCGCCGGAGGGCGTGGAGCAGGTCGAGCTGGAAAGGCCGTGGCAGGCGGTGCGGGACCAGGGCTGGCAGCCGCGCCTGGTGTCGACCGAGAACGGCGAGGTCCAGGCGTTCCACCACCTGGACAAGGCGGACACCTTCCCCGTCGACGACGTGGTCGGCGAGAGCGGACCGGACGAGTACGACGCGCTCGTGCTGCCGGGTGGCGTCGCCAACCCCGACGCCCTGCGCATGGACGAGCGCGCGGTCGCCTTCGTCCGGGAGTTCTTCCGCACCGGCCGGCCGGTTGCGGCGATCTGCCACGCCCCCTGGACGCTCGTCGAGGCCGACGCGGTACGGGACCGGACCATGACGTCCTGGCCGAGCCTCGCCACCGACCTGCGCAACGCCGGAGCCACCTGGGTCGACGAGGAGGTACGGGTCTGCCGCGCGGCTCCCGGCACACTGATCACCAGCCGCAGGCCCGACGACCTCGACGCGTTCTGCACCACCCTCGTCGACGAGTTCGGCGCCGCCTCGCCCGGACGCTGACGGACGAGTGCGCGCGGTACGCGGCGGCGGCCGGCGGTCGCGGGCTGTGACGGGAGGTGGGTCGTGAGCGGCGGCGGCGAGGGCCCTGCGGACGCGCATGCGGACACCGGCGCGGGCGCCGACGAGGGCGCGGGTGCGGGCCGGGCCCGCGCCCGGCTGCTGGACGAGGCCCTGACCGAGACGATCCGCCGGACCGGGGCGTCCGGCGGCGGCTTCCACCTCTGGGACGGTGCGGAGCACGCCCTCCTGGTGCTGGTCGTGCTGTGCGGCGTGCCCGCCGAGGTGGCCCGGCCGTGGCACCGGATTCCCGCGACCGCCTCAACCCCGGTGAGTGACGCCGTACGCCAGGACCGGCTGGTCTGGATCGGTTCGCAGGAGGACCTGGCCCACCACTACCCGCATGCCGCAGTCAGCCTGCCCTACGAGTTCTGCCTGGCCGCGGCACCCCTGACGGGCCGGCGGGACTCCCACGGTGCCCTGTTCCTGCTCTGGCCCGCCGGCCACGGCCGTACGGCGAGCGTGCGCGAACAGCACCACATCAGCTCGGCCGCCCGCGGCGTCGCCCGGATGCTGGACCGGGCCGACGGGGTACCGGTGGTACCCGACGTGCCCCGCGTCATCCCGGCCGCGCCACCCCGCGCGTACGGCGGCCGGCCCTCGCAGGCCGCCGCCGACTGGGCCGAGCGCCTGCCCGAGGGAGCCCTGGCCCTGGACCTGGAGGGCCGGATCACCTTCGTGGACGGCACCGCCGAGGCCCTGCTGGGCCGTGCGTCCGGCCAGCTGCTGGGCACCTGGCCCTGGCAGTCCCTGCCCTGGCTCGACGCACCCCTGGTCGAGGACCGGTACCGCGCCGCGATCCTCAGCCGCGAGCCGGTGGAGTTCACCGCGCTGCGCCCGCCGGACATCCCGTTGGGCTTCCAGCTCTATCCGGACTCCAGCGGCATCAGCGTCCGCGTGACCCGCCCCGCACGAGACACGGAGGGGGTCCCGTCCGGGCCGCCCGCGGGCGCCGCCGTCGCGCAGACCGGCCGCGTGCACCAGTTGTTGCACCTCGCGGCCGCCATGACGGAGACCGTTACGGTCCGTGACGTCGTCGAGCTGGTCGCCCACCAGGTCCTGCCCGCGTTCGGAGCCGACGCCCTCGTCCTGTCCGCAGCCGATGCGGGCCGCCTCAAGATCACCGGTTACCACGGATACGATCCGGCGACCATCGAGCGGCTCGACGGCCTGCCCCTGGACACCGGGCTCACGCCGGCGGGGCAGGTACTGGCCGACGGGGTCCCCGCCTTCTTCAGCGACCGCGACGCGATGGCCCGCGCGCATCCCGACGCACCGCAGATCAGCGGCAAACAGGCCTGGGCCTTCCTTCCGTTGGCCATCTCCGGCCGCCCGGTGGGCTGTTGCATCCTCTCCTACGACCGGCCGCACACCTTCACCGCCGACGAGCGCGCAGTCCTCACCTCCCTGGCCGGGCTGATCGCCCAGGCCCTGGACCGGGCCCGCCTGCACGACGCGGCGCACGATCTCGCCCGCGGCCTCCAACAGGTGCTCCTGCCGCACACCCTGCCCGCCGTGGCGGGCCTGGAGGCCGCCGCCCGCTACCTGCCCGCCGGCCACGGCATGGACATCGGAGGCGACTTCTACGACGTCATCGCACTGGACGACACCACCGTCGCGGCCGTCATCGGCGACGTACAGGGGCACAACGTCGCCGCGGCAGCCCTCATGGGCCAGGTACGCACTGCCATCCGCGCCGCCGCGGGCGCACCGCCCGGTGCGGTCCTGGCCCGCACCGGTCGCCTCCTGGCGGGCCTGGACACCGAGCTGCTCGTCTCCTGCCTCTATGCCCACATCGACCTGACGAGCCGGTGCGCGACGCTGGCCGGCGCCGGGCACCCGCCACCGCTGGTGCACGCCCCCGGATCCCTGCCGCACCGAGTGGAGCTGGACCCCTGGCCGCTCCTCGGCATCAGCGCCGACACCCCGTGCCCCGTCACCCGCCTGGAGCTGGCGCCCCGGACCCTCCTCGCCTTCTACACCGACGGGCTGGTCGAGAAGCCCACCGCGCTCGGCGTCGACGCCGAGCGCGGCACCGACGACCTCGCCGCGGTCCTCGCCGACAACGACGGGGCGGACCTGGACGACCTCATGGAGGCCCTGCTGCGCGACACCGGTGCGGCTGCGGGCCACAGGGACGACATCGCGCTGCTCCTCCTGCGCCTGTGACGGCGCAGGAGCAGCGGCGCGAGGCGCCCGGGGGAGCCCCGGCGGCCGCCGGCTACAGGTACGGGTCGAAGGGGATGCCCGCCGGCTTCGCCTCCGCCAGGTGGGACGTGAAGGAGCCGTCCTTCAGGCCGAAGTGCGCGCTGCCGAAGTCCGCCTGGCTGAGCCTGTCCCGGATCGTGGCCGGGTAACCCGACCAGCCGACGAGCGTGGGGTACTGCCAGGTGCCGCGGTGGTTCTCCGGCGGTTCGTCGTTGGTGTTCGCCGCACGGAAGCAGTGGGTGCCGATGCCGTCCTTGTGATAGACGATCTTGGGATGCGTGCCGTCCCAGCGGATCCGGTCGCGCGTGCGGATCTCGAAGTCGCCGTGCGCGGAGGTGGCCACGTACTTCGCCTCGTTGTCCTGGATCCACACCACCACGTGTTCCCAGTCGTGGCGGTGGCCGCCGAGGCTGATGCCGGGAATCGCCTGGTCCTTCTCGAAGTACAGCGCGTAGACCACGGCGCACCAGCCGTTGTTGCACTTCCAGCGCGAGTATCCGTTGGTGTTGGCGAGGTCCGAGGCGTCCCGGCAGTTGCCGTCGAGGGCTCCGGTGGGCTTGAGCCCGCTGTTCAGGACCCCGGTCGGGCCTATGGCGGGTGTCGGGTAGCAGCCGTCGGTGTCGTAATCGTAGGCGGGCTGGAAGGCCAGCTCGATCGCCTCGGCCTGGCCGGGCAGTGCGGGGGGCGGAGCCGCGAATGCCGCCTGGGGGACGCCTACGACGAGCGCGAGGGCGGCGCCGACGACGACGAGGGATCTCCGGACGTGACGGTTGCTCCGCACAACTGGCCTCCTGGCCGGACGGGTTCGGTGATGGCGGGCCGATGGCGGCCGGCGGCCGACCGACATGCCGGGAGCATCATTCGGGAACCGGGTCGCCGCGGCAAGGGTCGCGCAGCCTCTGCTTCAACCGAATGATGCTCGAACTGTCCGTCAGAACAGGAGAGTTGAGGAGATGTCAGACATGGTGACGCGGGCGCCGGGGGTGAGCCGGTGGTGAGGTGCTGGGCGGCGGCCGGCTCCCGCGCGCACGAAGGGTCCGCCCCCGGGAGCCGGGGGCGGACCGGAACCTCTGCCGGGCGCCGTCACACGGTCACAGGCCGACCGTGTTCATGAGGATGATGGCTGCGAGGTTCAGGAGGATGACGGTGATGACGATGCCGATCGTGATCCAGGCCTTGCGGGATTCGTCCATGGGCGCGGTCACCTCCCGACGGGGGCGCGCCGCGGCGCGGCGGTTCGGAGGCCGGACGGCGCCCCGTCCGGCCTCCTCCCATGCTGACCCCGCCGCGCGCGGAGCGCAGGTCGGCCGCCCCGGTCCCGGCCCGCCGACCCCCGGTCCCGGTTCCCGCCACCCCGGTCCCGGTCCGGGGCCTGCCGGGGCCGGCGGGCGCGGTCAGCCCACCCAGGTGCCCGTCATGCCGAGTACGGCCGAGCCGTCCCGGTCCGTCAGCTTGGTCGCCGTGAAGTCGCGGGCCCACTGAGAGGTCTGGATGCGGAAGGCGGGACGGTCGGCGGTGAGCGCCTCCATGACGGCCTCGGCCGCGCCGGCCGGGGTCTGGGCCGCATCCTGCGTGAACTGGCCGACCGTGCGCTCGATGTAGGCGCGCAGTGCGCCGGCGTACGGTCCGGCCGCGGCGATCCGGGCGTCGAGGTCCAGGCCGATGTTGTTGACGAACTCGGTGGCCACCGCGCCCGGTTCGATGAGGGACACGCTCACGCCGAGGGTGCTCGCGACGGGCGCCAGGCTCTCCATGTACCCCTCCACCGCGAACTTCGCGGCGCAGTAGGCCTCGTTGAACGGCTGGCCGATGACGCCGCCGACGCTCGTGACGGTGATCAGGCGGCCTCCGGCGGAGCGGAGGTGGGGGAACGCCGCCTTGGAGACGTTCAGCACGCCGAAGAAGTTGACCTCCATGACCCCGCGGACGTCGGCCACGGACTCCAGCTCCAGGGTGCCGAGGTGTCCGGCGCCGGCGTTGTTCACGACGGCGTCCAGCCGGCCGTAGTCGGCGAGCACGCCGTCGACTGCGGCGGTGACGGACTCCTCGTCGACGACGTCGAGGCGGCGGATGTCGACCTCGACGCCCGCGTCGGCGGCGGCCTTGCGCAGGGCGTCGGCCCGGCCGGTGTCGCGCAGCGTGGCCACCGTGCGCCATCCGGCGCGGGCTGCGGCGACGGCCGCGGCCAGCCCGATGCCGGAGGAGGTGCCGGTGATCAGGACGGTGCGGAGGGGGGCGTCGGCGTCGGCGGGGATCGCTGCGGGAGCGGCGGGGAGCGTGGGCATGAGGGACCTCTGGAGGATCGGATTTATGTGCGTGCACACACACTTTAAAGTCATGTGCGTGCACACGCAACCTCTAGACTGTCCGACATGCCGAAGAAGCTCACAGAAGCCGAGATGCCGGCGGCCGACTACGCCTTCTACGGGCTGGTCTGGGCCGGCACGACGATGACGGACCGCGTGGACAAGGCCCTCGTCAAGGCCCACGACCTGCCCGTGTCCTGGTTCGAGGTCATGCTGTGGCTGGCGTCCAGCCCCGAGCCGGTGCCGGCCTCCGTCCTCGGGAACAGCACCCTGCTCAGCCGCAGCCAGGTCTCCAGGGTCGTGGACGCCCTGCAGAGCCGGGGCCTGGTGACCCGTACGCCCTCGGCTCGCGACGCACGCTCCGTGGAGGTCTCGCTCACACCGGCCGGACGCGCCGTCTTCGACGCGGCCGACGCCACCCGGCGCGAAGCCCTGGCACCGGTCTTCACGGACCTGCTCGACGCGAAGGACCTGGAGGCCCTCGGGACGGTCTGGCGCAAGCTCAAGGCCGCCGCCAAGGCCCCTTCCTAGCCGCCTCCCCCGGGCGCGCGGCGGTCGTCCACCTCGCCGACGTCCACGTGCCGGCCACTGGCACCGGCTGTCCGACCGCGCGCACCCTGTCGACGCGCTGCGCGAAACCTCCGGGCCGCCCGACGACCCGGCCGCCACCGTCGCCGCTGTTCCGAGGAGCTGCTGACGGATCTGGAGCGCGTACTGGGGCCCGCTCACCCCGACGCGCTCGGCACGCGGGACGACATCGCCCACTGGCGGGGCCGGCGGCCGTGGAGGCTGATCACCAACCGGATCAGTCCGTGGTCCGCGACGGACGACGGCTATGCCGCCCAGCGGCCGCCTACCGGCCGCGCGCCCAGACCGGGCGGCGGCGCGAGGTACGGGGGCGGCGCAGCCTGCGGCCGGACGGGGCCGACGGGGCCAGGGCGAACGTCACGGTGATGTGCGCGCCGCCCAGCGGGCCGCGGGCGATGCGCATGGCGCCGCCCGTTGCGGTCGCCGCGCGCTGCGCGATGTCGAGACCCAGCCCGGTGGACCCGGTGCTGCCCCCGCGTGAGAGGGCCCGGTCCGGTTCGGGGATGCCGGGGCCGCCGTCCTCCACGACCAGCTCCACGGCCTGGGCCGTGCGCACGACCTGGACGGCGAACGGCGTCCCCGGCGCGGTGTGCCGGAAGATGTTGCCGATCAGCGCGTCCACCACGGCGGCGATGTCGTCGTCGGAGAGGCTCACGGCCGTCGGTTCCTGGGTCAGGTCGAGGGTGCACGACCGGTTCTGCTGTTCCGCCAGGACCGTCCAGAACGCGGTGCGGCGGCGCACGACGTCGGCCGCCTCGGAGCGCGGACCGGAGGCCCCCGAACCGGCAGGGGCGTGGCCCGCGGCCGGTTCCGTACCGAGCAGGCCCTGGCCCATGGGGCCCACGGCGAGAGGGGTGCGCGCCGCGGCGATGATGGCCTGGAGTTCCGTCTCCAGCTCGCCGACCGCAGCCTCCACCCTGGCCGACTCCGGCGTGCCGGCCATCCGCTCCGACGCGAGGTGCAGGGCGGTGAGCGGGGTCCGCAGCCGGTGGGACAGGTCGGCGACGAGCTCGCGTTCGACGGCGAGCAGCTCGGTCATCCGGTGGGCCATCGCGTTGAAGGCGATGCCCGCGTCGCGCAGTTCCCTGGGGCCCATGGGGTCCACGCGGGTCTCCAGGTCGCCCCGGCCGAGCGCGTGGGACGCCAGCGCCAGCTGCTTCGAGGACCGGACGACCTTCGCGCCGAGGCGGTCGGCCACCAGGACGGAACCGCCGACCAGGCCCACCGCGAGGAACAGCATGACCGCCCACGACTCCTTGACGCCGCGGGTGAGTTCCGCCTCGGGGACGAAGTTCTCGATGACGGCGACCTGGTCGCCGGGGAGCACCACCGGCTGGAGGCAGATCCACCCGCCCGGGATCTCCTGGGAGATGGACTCGCGTCCCTGCTGGGCCCGTTCGAGCAGGGACGCCGGGGCCTTGGAGGTGCCGAGGGGCCCGGACCCCGGCAGGTGCACCACCAGGTGGTCTGCGGCGTCCAGGCTCGCCGCGGACTCGCGCAGCGCGTTCGGGTCCGTGGTCAGCGTCAGGACGGGAGCCAGGGCGGCGGCGCGCTGCTCGGCGGCGTTCACGCCCTGCTCCTTGACCAGCGACATCACCAGTGCGGCCAGCGGTATGAGGAAGGAGAGGGCGACCATGGAGGTCACGGCGAGGGCCACACCGGCCAGTGAGCGCCTCACCGCGGGGCCACCAGCTTGATGCCGACGCCGCGGACGGTCAGGAGGTAGCGCGGGGCCGCCGCGCGTTCGCCGAGCTTGCGCCGCAGGGACGACAGGTGCACGTCGACGGTCTGGTCGTCCACGTACGGCTCCCGCCAGACCTCCGTCAGCAGACGGCGCTTGGAGACGACCTGCCCCGAGTGGTGGGCGAGGAAGGCCAGCAGGTCGAACTCCCGGCGGGTGAGGCGCAGCTCCCGCCCGGCCAGGTACGCGGTGCGCGCACCCGGGTCCACCGCCAGCTCGCCCACGACGGTGGCCCGCAGCGGTTCGGCCGCCGCCGCGACGGACGCGCCCGCGGCGGCGGCGCCCGCGGGCGGGACGTGGCTGGTGCGCCGCAGGACGGCGGACAGGCGCGCGACGAGCTGCCCGCCCGAGAAGGGCTTGACCAGGTAGTCGTCGGCGCCCGCATTGAGGATCTTGATGATCTCCGCCTCGTCGTCACGGGCGGTGGCCACCACTACGGGCACGGAGGATATGCCCCGGATCATGCGCAGCGCGTCCCCTCCGTCCAGATCCGGCAGCCCCAGGTCGAGGACCACGGCGTCGACCGGCGTCTGGGTGACCTCGCGCAAAGCGCCGAACCCGTCGGCGGCGCTGCGGACGGCATACCCGTGTTCCGACAGGACCTCGATCAGCGACTGGCGGATGCTGGGGTCGTCTTCCACGACCAGGACGCTCGGCATGCGGACACCTTAGGGGTCGGCGCGCCGGGGCTCACCACCAGTACTGCGGGTAGCGGGTTCCGGTGCGGCGGGCGCGCGAGAGGGCGCAGCCCGCGAGGACGATGAGCAGTGCCGCCCCGGCCAGCAGGGGTACGAAGCTGCGCGGGTCCGGCGTCCGCAGGACGATGACGACGGCGGTCGCGCAGGCCGGGGAGTGCGGGGTCCGGGCCAGGGTCATCACGGCGAGGGCGAGCCCCGCCGCGACGGCGGCCACCCAGGGCGAACTCCCGAAGGCGGCGAGTCCCGCGTAGCCGACGGCCGCGCAGAGCAGGTGGCCTGCGATCACGCTGCGGGGCTGGGCCAGCGGCAGACCGGGCACGCTGTGCACGATCGCCGCGGACGCGGCCAGCGGAGGTATCAGGACGGGTTCGTGGATGGCGGCACCGATGGCCACCAGGATCAGCATGACGGCGGTGGCACCGCTGACGCTGTGCAGGACGGTGCCCGGCGCCGGTGCGGGGGCGCGTCCCACGAGGCGCGGCAGTATCCGGCCGCGCGGGGTCGCTGACGGGCGCGGCCGCGCCTGTTCGGGGGCGATCTGGTCGGTGCTCAAGGGGGATGGCGTTTTCGGGGCAGGGCCGGCGGGGATGCGTCCGTCCGGCGGTGATCGGCAGGGCAGGCGGGGTGCGGCCGCGAACCTCAAGGATCATACGAAGCCGCCCGAACCGGGCACCCGCCGGGTCCGCTCCCCGCCGCGGAGTGCCGTCAGGGAGCCTCGAACGTCGGCCCGTCACCGGTCACGCGCAGCCGTACGGGGCGGTCGGACACCGGGATGGTGCAGCCGTCCCGCGTGCTGCAGCTCGCGTAGCCGACCAGTACCGTCGCGTCCCCGTTCCCGTCGGCGCGGACGGGCAGCGTCGTGGTGACCGGGCCGTCCGGGTAGACGGGGACCCGGGCGTCGACACCGGGCACGCTGATCGACCGTACGTCCGCGGCCGCCTTCAGGCCCCCCTTGGCCCTGAGGGCGCCGGAGACCGCCACGGCGGTCGGTCGGCCGACCCCCTCGATGCCGGAGGCCGGCAGCTCGGTGCTGTAAAGGTGGAAGCCCTTCTTCTCCGGCGTGAAGACCGCGGTGAGGGTGCCCTCCGAGGCCTTCCAGTCGGAGACGGACAGCGTGACGGTGACTCCGTTCTCGGAGAAGCGCGTCGTGGGGGCGGCGCCGCCGGCGGTGTCCGCGGCGTGCTGCCCGCCGCAGGCCGACAGCGCGGCCGAGGAGAGGAGGACGGCCGCGACGCGGACCGTGCGGGAGCGCATCACCTGCGTGGAAACGTTCATCTGTGCCTCTGCGTTGCGTGTCGCGTCGACGTGCGCGCGTGAGCGCGCCACGTGATGCGGATCGGGTCGATCGTCGGGTCGGTTCGGGTCGGGTCGGTTCGGGGCGGTCCTAGAGGGCCGTGGTGAAGTTCGCGCTCCACAACTGCATGCTGTACACGATGTCGTTCCACACCCCGGTGGCCAGCAGCCCGCCGACCAGGACGAGCATCCCGCCACCGGTCCGCAGGACCCACGGGTAGTGGCGCTTGACCAGCCCGAAGGCGCCCAGCGCCCGGCGGAAGGCCAGCGCGGCCAGGACGAACGGCAACCCCAGCCCCAGACAGTAGGCGGCCATCAGCAGGGCCCCTCGGACCGCGCTCGCCTCGGTCCAGGCGAGCGCCTGCACGGCGGCCAGCGTCGGCCCGATGCACGGGGTCCAGCCGACCGCGAACACCGCCCCGAGGGCCGGGGCTCCCGCGAGCCCCAGCGCCGGACGCCGGTGGCTGCGGAACTCCCGCTGGGTGAAGCCCGGCAGGAATCCCATGAAGGACAGGCCCATGAGCACGGTGAGGACACCGAGCACCTGGGTGATCGCCTCCTGGTGCGCCAGCAGGCTCCTGCCGACATGGCCGAACAGGGCCCCGCCGGAGACGAGGACCGCGGTGAACCCCAGGACGAACAGCAGCGCGCCGGTCGCCATCCGGCTGCGGCGCCCGCCGCGCGCCTGCGCCAGGTCGGCGACCGACAGGCTGGTCACGTAACTGAGGTAGCCCGGTACGAGGGGCAGCACGCACGGCGAGAGGAAGGAGACGAGCCCCGCGACGAACGCCACGGGGGCCGCGATCGCGAGGGTCCCGTTGACGAGGGAAGGGGCGTCCGCGACGGCGAGCGTCCAGTGCGCGCCGGCCGTCACGACTCCTCCTCCAGCACGCGGGCGAGCAGGGGCCGCAGCTGCTCGTCGGTGACGGCGCCCCCGATGGCGGCGGCGACGCGCCCGCGGCGGTCTATCACGAGGGTCGAGGGGATGGCCTGCGGGTTGACCAAGGAGGGCGGGAACCGGAGCAGGAGTTCGCCGTCGGGGTCGTGGAGGCTGGGGAACGTCATGTCGTGGGCGCGTACGAAGGACCGCGCGGCGGCCCGGTCGCGGTCCCGGGTGTTGATCCCGAGGAACCGGACCCCGTCGCCCCGCGTCTGCCGGCTGAGCCGCTCCAGGTCGTCCGCCTCCGCACGGCAGGGGCCGCACCAGGACCCCCAGGCGTTCAGGACGACGACCTGGCCCCGGAAGTCGTCGAGCGCGACCTGCTTCCCGTCCAGGTCGGCGCCGGCCAGGGCGGGCGCGTCCTGCCGGGTGCCGGGGTCCATGACCGTCGCCCCCACCGCGGCGCCGATCGCGTTCGCCCGTCCGGTCCGCGCCCCCGCATCGGCGCCGTCGTCCGTCCAGTGGCCTGCGACGGCCAGCACGGCCGCCACCGCGAGGCCGGTGGCGGCCGGGACGAGGAGGGACGCCCGCACCGGTCTTCTCATGACGCCCACTTGCGCAGGAAGGCGTTGATGCCCTCCGAGGTCAGCGACGGGTTGCCCGTGACGTGGGTGTCGGTGCGCACCGTGCCGGACGGCGAGACGACGACCAGGACGGGCATCGTGTAAGTGCCGCCCGAGGGGCTGTACTTGCGCAGGAGCGCGGAGTTGGCGGGGCTGTTGCCGCCGATGTCCACCTTGACCAGGTGGTACGAGGCCCCGAGGATCCCCGCGGTCTGCGGCTGTGCGAACACCTTGTCGGCGGCCTTGCAGTTGCCGCACCAGTTCGCGCCGAAGTCGAGCAGCACCATCCGCCCGTCGGCCTTGGCCGCCCGCAGCGCCGCGTCGATCTGCTTCTGCGCGTCGGCGGAGCTGTCGTAGCCGGGGCCGGGCACCTTGGCCGGCGCAGGCGCGGCGGACGTACGGGCCGGCTTGGCGGAGCCGGCGCCGGTCGAGGCGGAACCGGACTGGGCGCGCGAGGGGGTCGGCGAGGAGGAGGACGGGGCCGAGGCGGACGCGGACGGCGAGGCCGACCCGGTCGGGGACGCTTCGGCGGAGGCCGTCGCGGACTGCGACGCGGACGGGAAGGCCTGGGACCGCTGGTCGGCCGGGGCTGCGACAGCGGAGCCCGCGGGCTCGGAGGACGGGCCGCAAGCCGCGGTCAGGCCCGCCGCGACGACGGCCGCGGCGACCAGTGGCAGCCGCCCTCCCAGGCGCGCGGCGGAGCGGGGCGACGTCGTACGGCGGTCGGCGCGGACGGGTCGGAGCATGCGAGAACTCATGGCGAAGACACCCCAAGGCACGGTTCGGACTGCGGGATGGGCGGAGCGCCCCCCGGCTGGGTGAAACCGGCGGCCCGGAGATACGCAGGGGTGTCGTGCCCCGGCGCCGAGGGCCGCTCGGCTGACGCGAGCATAGGACTCCGCGGAGCCCGCGGAACCACCCCGGCGTGATCTTGAGCTTGCCCTAAGGAAGAGCTCACCTTCCGCTTCGACGGGAACCGTCCATGGTCAGACAGAAGCTGTTGATCCCCACCAAAGGGGCAAGGAGGGGCGAGGACGCCCGAGCGGGACTCAGAAGGACGATTCGCGGACGCTGGCCTTCGCACTCGGATCGATCGTCGCCGTGACGACCGACCGGTGGTCGGCGCTCGTGAACGTGACCGTGAGGGTGCTGTCCGAGGTCTGCGAGGTGGTGGTCTTGAAGCCCCGGCTGGGGACGGCGGAGATCAGACACACGCCGCGGCTTCCGTACCGCACCGTCACCTTCCCGCCCTGCGCGGGGACGGTGTACAGGCCCGCTCCGCCCTCCTCGCAGTCGACCTTCCTCGGCGCGGGGGTCCTGGGCGCGCCCGACGTGGCCTTGACGGGCGTGGGGGCGGCCGTCGTGGGGGAGGGGCTCTGCGATGCCGTGGGAGAGGGGCCGGCCGACGCGGTCGGGGACGGCGTGTCCGCGGGCGGGCTCCCCGCCTGCCAGGCGGGAGGCGTGTCGATGACCGTCGGGGCGGACCGTGCGACCGGCGGCGTATGCCGGGTCGAGCCGACCACGAACTGGACCGTCGCGAGCACGGCGGTCACGCTGGCGGCCGTGCACGACAGCCATATGAGCAGGTAGCGCGAAGTTCGGGGCACGGCCCCATAGTGTCCGACGCTCCGGCCGGTCTGTCACCGGCTCCCCCCGAAACGGCCCGGGCCCGTGCCCCGGGCCGGTGCCCCGGGCGGGTGGGCGAACGCCGACGTCCCCCCGCCCGCGTACGGGTGGGGGGACGTGGCTGTGGGGGGTGGTTCGAGGGGGCCGGGGGCGTTCGCCCCGTAGGCCCTTTTGTGCGCGGTTCGGCTACCTCGGCGCGCCGAAGTTCTGCGTCCACCACGGACCGCCGTCGCCCTTGTGGACGCCTATGCCGATCTCCTTGAAGGCGCAGTTGAGGATGTTGGCCCGGTGGCCGGAGCTGTTCATCCACGCCTTCATGACGGCCTCCGCGTCGGCCTGCCCGCGGGCTATGTTCTCGCCCAGGTTGGACCACTTGTAGCCCGCGGCCTCCACCCGGCTGGTCATGGTGGACCCGTCCGGACCGGTGTGCGACATCACGCCGGCGCGGGCCATGGTGTCGCTGTACGCCCGCGCCGCCGCGCTCAGCTTGGCGTTGGAGGTCAGGGCGCCGCACCCGGCGGCCGCCCGCTCCTTGTTGACCAGGGCGAGCACGGCGGACTCGGCGTCCCCGTTGACGGTGCCGCCGCCCCCGCCCGTGCTGCCCCCTCCGCCGCTGCCGCCCGTGCTGCCGCCCCCGCCGCTCGTGGTGGTGGCGGGCTTGCGCGGGGGCTTGGCGGCGGGGGAGGACTCCGACTTGGTCTCGGCGTCCTGCGTCGTGGCGGGGTCCGTGGGCGTGGCGGAAGCCGAGGCGGAGGCGGAGGCGTCGGGCGTCGCGGACGCGCTGGCACTCGCCGTGGCCGAGGCGTCGGTGGTGGGCGAGGCGGCGCCGGGGGTGGGAGTCGCCGTCGCCGTCCCCGAGGACGTGCCGGCGGCGTCGGTGCGCCGGTCGGTACGCGCGTCATCGCCGGAGTCGGCCACCGCGACCCCCACCGCCACCACCGCGGCGGCCGTGGTGACGGACAGCACGATGCGCGTGCGCACCGTCTTCTTCCGCCGGGCCTCGACGCGGGTCTGCGTTTCGGGAGTTCGGCTGCGGCTCATGCCGGTAACACCTCGCAAGAGAAGGGGAGGAGGGGAGTCCGCCTGAGCCTAGGCCGGTGACCAGCGAAAAAGTCCCCCAGGAGGGGTACTTCAAGTTCTCTTAAGGAAGCCCGCAGGGTCAACACAGGAACGAGTCGGGCAATCACCCCAACTCGGCCTGCTGAGAGGGAGGCCCGCCCGGCACCGGCGCAGCCTTCCCGACCCGACAGCCCACGCCCGGAGCCGCCGCCCGGCCCAAGAACGCACCCCGCGGCGGCCGTTGCGCGGCGCCCTCACCCGCTCCTGCTTCCCCGAGAGCTGTTCCACCACCGGCCCGCTCTCCTGGACGAGCACCTGTTCCGGGCCGGCCGCGGAGGAACGGCCGGCCGGGCCGGCCTCGCGGGAGGCCCGGTGGCCGGCGGCCCACCGCTGGGCGGGGGCGCGGCGAGGCCTGGAAGCGTTGACCGCCCGGCGAGGGCCCTCCGCTGGTCGGTGCAGACGTCGCACTCCCCGCCGAACCCGGAAGGCCCACCCGTTCAAGATCCCTCAGTCGAGACCAGCATCACCCGTCCACAACCTCCCTGGACAGAACACCTAGCCGCCGAAGTCGGGGAGGACGAGGGAGCCGTCCTCGGCCAGGGTGAAGCCGGGGTTGTGGGCGATCTCCCAGGCGTGGCCGTCGGGGTCGGTGAAGACGCCCGAGTAGAAGCCGATCGCGTTGACGGCGGCAGGCCGGGTGACGGTGCCGCCGGCCGCCGCGGCCGTCTCGAGGACGGCGTCCACCTCGGCGTCGCTGCGCACGTTGTGGGCCAGGGCGATGCCGCCGAAGCCGGCCTGCGGGGTGGCCGGAAGGCCGCAGTCCGCGGCCAGTTTCCGACCGTCCCACAGGACCAGGGCCAGGCCGCCCGCCTGATGGAAGACCGTCTCCTCGACCTCGGTGCCGTGCCAGCCGAGCGCCGTGTAGAAGCTCTTGGCGCGGGCGAGGTCCGCGACCCCCAGGGTGACCAGGCTGATGCGCTGTTCCATACCGCCACCGTAAGGCCCGGGCGGGGCCCCCGCTCACGCGGCGGGCCCGACCGGCCGGTCGTGTGTCGCGCGGTGGATGCCGCCGCCGACCGAAGCGGCGGTCGTGCCGATGGCGACCGCCGCCATGTCCCGCTCGGGGAAGCGCTCCTGAAGGAGCCGCGGGCCCGCTCGCGGCCGTGCGGTCGCCGAACCTCGGCATGATGGCGGCGTCGTTCGCGAGGCGGAAGTGGGCGTAGCCCGACACGACGTCCTCGCCGTCACCCGTGATCCCGGTCAGGTCGGGCTGGGGGCTGCGGCAGGTCGATGACCGCGAAGCGCCGCCCATGGACGGCCGGATCGAGGTCTCCGCCTGAACCATTGCGTCGCCGACGGCGGCGAGGCGGTCCCGGTGGCCGGGCTCCACCAGGACGAGGACGCCCTCGCCGTCATCGCCACCGCCTGCCCCGGCCGCCAGGTCGTCTGCCGACGGGCGCTCGCGATCGCGAGCGCCGGTGTCCCCGCCATGGCCGCCCCGCTCATGCTGCCGCGGTCGGTCCCGGCGGACCCCACCGCGGTCAGCGGCGGTTCGCGAGCTGGTCGCCGAGGGCCTCGTGCGTCAGGTGCAGGCCGGTCCGCAGGACCGCGTCGTGCCGGGTGGGGTGGGCCGAGCGGTGGGCGAGGTCGAGGCCCCGGGCCCGGTCCAGCTCGGCGGCGAACTCCCCGCCCCTCAGGGCCGCGTCCAGGGCCAGCGCGGTCGACCGGACCAGCGGGGCGATGTCGCGCAGTGCGGGATCGGGTGCGGACCCGGCGCAGGGGTCCGGGACCGGACCGCGGGCCCGCTCCCGGAGCTCCTGCGTGAAGCACTGGAGGGCCACGGCGCTCCGGGCCGCCAGCTCCAGCCGCCCGTCGAGCCCGGCGGGCGGCGTGCGGGCCCGCCGGCGGTGCGCGGCCCGGTCGAAGGCGGCCCGGCAGGCCTGCGGCCGCAGCCACAGCCGGGCCCCCTCGGGCAGCGGATCCGGAGCGGCGGGGGGTCCGCCGCGGGCGAGCCGGCCGGCCACCCCGTCGAGGAGGCGCCCGATCCCGGCCCGGTAGGCGTCGAGGCCTTCAGCGGCCGACCGGTAGGGGTCCGGCGGCCACAGCAGCGGTCCGAGCACCACCACCGCGGCGATGCCGACCAGGGTCTCCGCCAGGCGGGCCAGGGGATACCCGGGGAGGGCGGTGGCGTAGATCATCAGCGCGGTGATCAGGACCTGCTGGTTGGGGGACCCGGACCGCCCCAGCAGGTACATGCCGGCGCATCCGCACACGAGCACGGCGAGGAAGGACACGGACGAGGGCGGCAGCCGGCCCAGGAGGAGCGTGCTGAGCACCACGCCCGCGAAGACCCCCAGGAGGCGGTCCCGCGCCAGGCGCGGCGCCTCGTACACGTCCTCACGGAGGATCAGGACGGCGGGCAGGGCGGCGGGCACAGGCACGGTGCTCGTGCCCCACCACAGACAGAGGTACCAGGGCACCGCGGCGCAGATCACCAGCCGGGCTCCCGACCGCAGCCCTGCGCCGACCGACGGGACGCGTGGATCGAAGGTGACCGTACCGGGCATAACGGACATCGTAGGGTTCGCCGACCCGTGGCCGGCCGAACCGCGCGTCGAACGACCGAGGAGAGCGACGTGGGACGTGAGGGCGGGCGGCGCCGGCCGCTGCTGATCGCCGCGGCGGCCGTGGTGGCCGTCCTGGTGGGCGTGGGGCTGTACTGGTTCGAGCCGTGGAAGCTGTGGCAGGAGCAGACGGTGAGCGAGGCCGTGCCCGGTGTGGTCCCGAGCGTCCTGCCCTCGGACTCCGCGGGACCGCGCGCACCCCGGACGCTCGCGACGGGCAATCTCATCAGCCACGAGCACACGACCACCGGCAAGGTCCGGATCATCCAACTGCCGGACGGCTCACGCTTCCTGCGCCTGGAGGGGCTGGACACCAGCAACGGTCCGGACCTGAGGGTATGGCTGACCGACGCCCCGGTGAAGGAGGGCGTGGCGGGCCGGCGCGTCTTCGATGACGGCAGGCACGTCAGCCTCGGCGAGCTCAAGGGCAACAAGGGGGACCAGAACTACCCCGTCCCGGCGGACGTGAACCTGGCCGACTACACCAGCGTCAGCATTTGGTGCGACCGCTTCGACGTCTCCTTCGGCGCGGCCGCCCTCACCCCGGCCTGAGCCGGAGGCGGCGGGGCTCAGGCTCGTCGCGGCGGTGGTCACGACCTTCCGCTTCGCCTGACGGACGCGGAGCGCGGTCGCGCCCCGCCGGGTCACCCCCACCGCCCGGCGACGGCCGCACGGGGATCGGCTTCGGGACCGTCACCAGCCCATGCCACATGCCCGTCGGGACGGATCAGCGCGGCCGCCACCCCCGTCCAGTCCGCGTGCGGTACGGAGAGAGGCCCCCGGTGCCGCGTCACGCCCTCGGTCGGAGGGGCCCCGCCGGCCAGGTCCAGCAGGACGTGGCGGCCGGCCTCCAGGAGCGTGAACAGCCTGGTGCCGCCGAGCCGGAGGTCCGGGGCGCGGGTGCCGGCGAGCCGGTGGCCGCCCCCGGCCGGGTAGGCGACCGACAGCGCGGACACCCGCTCCGCGAGGGTGCGCGACAGCTCCGGCAGGTCGGCGATGAGCCCGCTCAGCAGGGCTCTCAGCGCCTGGCCTTCGGCGGAGTGGCCGGTCATGAGCGCGGTCTGCGCGCGGGTCGAGGCCAGCAGGTCGGCGCCGACCGGATGGCGTTCGTCGTGGTAGGTGTCGAGCAGGGCGTCGGGGGCTTCGCCCCTGACGACGGCGGCCAGTTTCCAGCCCAGGTTGGCGGCGTCCTGGACGCCGACATTGAGGCCCACGCCACCGGTCGGGAAGTGCATGTGCGCGGCGTCGCCGGCGAGCAGCACCCGGCCGCTGCGGTAGCGCTCGGCCTGCCGGGTGGTGTTGCCGAAGCGGGACAGCCAGCGCGGATCGCGCATGCCGTAGTCGCCGCCGCAGATCGCCACCACCTTGGCCCGCAGTGCGTCGAGGGTGAGGGCGCCGGGCCGGTCGGGGCGGGCGCCGTCGGGGTCCCCGCCGACGATCCGGTGCACGCCGTCCGGCAGCGGTACGACCATCAGACCGCCGGCCGGCCCGGAGACGCTGACCGGGCCCGGGGGCGGCGCGTCCAGGACGACGTCGCCGAGCCAGCCCCAGGTGGTGGCCTCGGTGCCCGGGAAGGCGATGCCGGCGGTGCGCCGTACGACACTGCGCGTGCCGTCGCAGCCGACCACGTACGTGGCCCGCACCGGGGGCCGCCCGGCGATCTCGACCGTCATGTCCGACGGTCCCCGGGTGAGGCCGGTGACGCGGTGGCCCCGCAGTATCCGGGCTCCCGCGGCGCGAGCGTGCTCCTCCAGCAGTGCCTCCGTGCGGGCCTGCGGCAGGGCCAGGGTGAAGGGGAACGGCGTGTCGAGCACGCCGAAGTCCATCCGGTCCTCCAGACCGCCGAAGTGGCCGTCCGGGACGCGCCGGCCCTCCGCCAGGAACCGGTCCACGACGCCGCGGCACGCCAGGAGCTCCAGGGTGCGGGGATGCACGGTGAGGGCCTTGGAGTGCGGATCCGGCTCCTGCCTGGCCTCCAGCACGGTCACTTCGGCCCCGCCCAGACGCAGTTCCGCCGCCAGCCACAGGCCGACGGGTCCGGCTCCGACGATGACGATCATCGACGATCCCTTCTCTTGGTCACTGACCAAGAAGTAGACTTGGTCAGTGACCAAAAAGCAAGACGGTGTGGTGAGGGCGGCGCTGGAGCTCCTGGACGAGCGCGGGGCGGAGGGCGTCTCGGTCCGAGGGGTCGCCGACCGGCTCGGGGTGCGGATGAACACCGTGCTCTGGCACGCCAAGTCCAAGGCCCGCCTGCTGGAGTTGATGGCCGACGCGATCGTCTCCGAGGTCTCTCCGGAGGGGCTGCCCGAGGACTGGCGTGAACGCGTCCACGAGCTGGCCCGGCGCTACCGGCGGGCGCTGCTGTCCCACCGCGACGGCGCGGTGATCGTGGCCGGCACCCACGTCGCGGAACCGGGCACGCTCCGGTTCGCGGACCGCATGGTCGAAGCACTGCTGGCCGGCGGATTCGGCGACAGGGAGGCCGCCTGGACCTGCTGGTCGATCGTCTACTTCGTACTGGGTCTGGTCCAGGAGGAGCAGACCGCGGACCAGGCCCAAGGCGAGGCTCTGGCCGCGGCCCTGGCACCCGGCGGATACCCCGCCCTGAGCCGTGTGGGCGCCCACCTGGCCGAAACCTCCTTCGACGAGCGGTTCGAGCACGGCATGGGACTCATGACCCGACGGTGACCGGCCGGGCCGGATTCCGCCCGCGACGTCCGCCGCACTGCCCGCCGCACCGTCCGCCGCGATGTCCGCCGTGATTTCCGCCGTGATGACCGTCGCGGCGATGAGTCCGCGGCCTCCCGCGGGTCTATCAATTGACGGAGGAGACCGACTCACCGGGAGCACGTCATGGGACTCGTCCACATCGAGCTGTTCGCGACCCTCGACCTCGTCGGGCAGGCGCCCGGCGGCCCCGACGAGGACCCGGTGGGGTTCCCGTTCGGCGGCTGGCAGGCGCCCCTGCTGGACGAGGTCGCCGAGGAGCAGGTCGGCGCCGCCTACGAGGGCACGGACGCCCTCCTGCTCGGCCGGCGGACCTACGACATCTTCGCCGCCTACTGGCCCCACCAGCAGGGCGGCGAGGACGACGGGATCGCCGCGCTCTTCAACCGCGTCCCCAAGTACGTGGCCTCGCGCGGCCGGCCCGACCTCTCGTGGGCCCGTTCCACGCAACTCGGCCCCGACCTCGTCGGCGCGGTGCGCGAGATCCGCGACCGCCACGAGCACGTGAAGGTCGTCGGCAGCCTCAACCTCGTGCAGAGCCTGCTGCGCGAGAAGCTCTTCGACCGCCTCGACCTCTGGGTGCACCCGATCGTGCTCGGGGTCGGCAAGAAGGTCTTCGACGGGGGAGAGGTGCCCACCAGCCTGACGCTCCTCGAACCCCCGGCCGCCGGTCCGAAGGGCACGGTGTACCTGCGCTACGGGCTCGCCGACGGAATCCCCGCGACGGGGGACATGAGCGCACCCGACCGCGGCCTCGGAAACGGCCGCTGACGCGCTTTTTTGTCCGCAGGACAGAAGCCTTGCCCGGAGAAGCGCCGTGCGCGGTAGCCTCCGCGAAGGAGCCGCTCCGGCGGAAGAACTCTTCCGAAAGCGCGTGTTCGCGGCGCGCTGCACGTCGAACCCGACGGAAGGACATACGTGAAGGACTCGAAGGACAGGCTGGAAGCACTGCGGGCAGAGATCGAGCGCCGCAACCCCGCACAGCCCGAGTTCCACCAGGCGGTACGGGAGGTCCTCGACACCCTGGCCCCCGTCTTCGCAGCCCGGCCCGAGTACGCCGACCCGGCCGTGGCCCTGGTGGAGCGGCTCACCGAGCCCGAGCGGCAGATCGTCTTCCGTGTCCCGTGGCAGGACGACCGGGGCCGTGTCCACGTCAACCGCGGCTACCGCGTGGAGTTCAACAGCGCGCTCGGCCCGTACAAGGGGGGCCTGCGCTTCCACCCCTCGGTGGACATCGGCGTGGTGAAGTTCCTCGGCTTCGAGCAGATCTTCAAGAACGCCCTGACCGGCCTCGGGATCGGCGGTGGCAAGGGCGGCAGCGACTTCGACCCGCGCGGCAGGTCGGACGCCGAGGTCATGAGGTTCTGCCAGTCCTTCATGACCGAGCTGCACCGGCACATCGGGGAGCACACCGACGTGCCCGCGGGTGACATCGGCGTCGGCAGCCGCGAGATCGGCTACCTCTTCGGCCAGTACCGGCGCATCACCAACCGCTGGGAGGCCGGCGTCCTGACCGGCAAGGGCCGGGGCTGGGGCGGCTCCGCCGTCCGGCCGCAGGCGACCGGCTACGGCAGCGTGCTGTTCGCCGCCGAGATGCTGGGGGCCCGGGGCGAATCGCTGGACGGGCTGACCGCGGTGGTCTCCGGATCCGGCAACGTCGCGCTGTACACCGTCGAGAAGCTCCAGCAGCTCGGCGCGAACCCGTTGACCTGCTCGGACTCCCAGGGCTACGTCGTCGACGACAAGGGCATCGACCTGGCACTGCTCAAGCAGGTCAAGGAGGTCGAGCGTGGGCGCGTGAGCGAGTACGCGGAGCGCCGCGGACCGTCGGCGCGGTTCGTGCCCGGCGGGCGGGTCTGGGAGGTGCCGGCGGACATCGCCTTCCCCTCCGCCACGCAGAACGAACTGGACGCGCAGGATGCCCGTACGCTCGTCGCGGGCGGGGTCAAGGCGGTCGCCGAGGGCGCCAACATGCCGACCACCCCCGAGGCCGTGCGGATCCTGCAGGAGGCCGGGGTCGCGTTCGGGCCCGGCAAGGCCGCCAACGCGGGCGGCGTCGCGGTCAGTGCCCTGGAGATGAGCCAGAACGCCGGCCGGGTTGCCTGGAGCGCGCAGCGCGTGGAGGACGAGCTCGCCGCCATCATGCGTTCGATCCACGCCGTCGCCCACGAGACCGCCGAGCGGTACGGAGCCCCGGGCGACTACGTCACCGGCGCGAACATCGCCGGCTTCGAGCGGGTCGCGGACGCGATGCTGGCCCAGGGCGTCATCTGATCGGACGGCACCGCCGCGCCGGTGCCCTGACGGAGCGGTCCGGGCCTCGCGCCCCGGACCGCTCCGGCGCGTCCGGGTGCGCCGGGGAGTCCGAGAACGTCCGGCCGGACGCCGGGCGCGCCCTGGGCGGCGTGCAGCCGACGGCCGCATCGAGGCCCGGGAGCCACGGGCTCGGCACGGCCCGCCCCTGGTCCGCCGAAGCGGCGCGTCGGCACCCGCCTCCCACCCTGAGGTCCTCGCGGGACGGAGCCCGGCCGTTCCGGCAAAGAACGTGCTTATTACACGCGGAAGTTCGTGAGAACGGGTGTGCGGCATGGAGGAGGTGTGGAGGGGCTATTGAGAAACCTTGTTGAACAAGTCCTTACCCCCGGTTCGCTCTTGATTTGCTCCTGTCAATCGGAACAGGGTTCTACAGAACGTTTGACGCCCCACACGTCAACACGAGGAGAACCCTCTACATGGCAACTCACAAGCGGTCCAAAGCCCTTCGCAACACGGCGATAGCCGCGGGAGCCGCAACAGCGGTCGCCGCGGGCCTGTTTGCGAGCCCCCTCGCGGGGGCGGCCACACCGGCCGAAGGCACTGTGCACGGCCTCGGCGCCCCGGGCGCCGTGGACGGCAGCTTCGTCGTCATCCTCGACGCATCCGCGAACAAGGAGGACTTGGCGAAGAAGTACGGCGGCAGGCTGGAGCGCTCCTACGGCTCCAAGGTCAACGGCTTCTCGGCCTCCGGTCTGACGGAGAAGGAGGCCAAACGGCTCGCCGCGGACCCGGCTGTCGGCACGGTCGTGCAGAACAAGCGCTTCACCATCAACGAGACCCAGGACAAGCCCCCGTCCTGGGGCCTGGACCGGATCGACCAGGCCGCCACGGCCGGCGACCAGAAGTACACCTACCCCGACGGGGGCGGTGAGGGCGTGACGGCCTACGTCATCGACACCGGCGTCCGCGTCACGCACAAGGACTTTGGCGGGAGGGCCACCAGCGGATTCGACGCGATCGACAACGACGAGAGCGCCGACGACGGCAACGGCCACGGAACGCACGTGGCCGGGACCATCGCCGGCACCGCGCACGGCGTGGCGAAGAAGGCCAAGATCGTCGCGGTACGGGTGCTGGACGACAACGGCTCCGGCACCACCGAGCAGGTCGTCGCGGGCATCGACTGGGTGACGCAGAACCACTCCGGTCCGTCCGTCGCCAACATGAGCCTCGGCGGCGGCGCGGACGAGGCGCTGGACGCGGCGGTCAAGCGGGCCGTCGACGCGGGTGTGAGCTTCGCGGTGGCGGCCGGCAACGAGTCCTCCGACGCCGGCCAGGGATCCCCCTCCCGGGTCCCCGAGGCCCTCACCGTCGCCTCCAGCACCGAGGACGACCAGCAGTCGGACTTCTCGAACTTCGGCTCGGTGGTGGACCTGTACGCGCCGGGCTCGGAGATCACGTCGGCCTGGAACGACAGTGACACCGGGGTCAAGACGATCTCCGGCACCTCCATGGCCTCCCCGCACGTGGCGGGGGCGGCCGCCCTGTACCTGGCGGCCCACCCGTCCGCGACGCCGGCCGACACGGCCGCAGCGCTGACCGGGGCCGCGACGAAGGGAGCCATCAAGAACCCGTCGTCCGGCACCGCGAACAAGCTGCTGAAGATCGCGCAGTAACGTTTCGGCAGAGTCGTCGGAGCGGCCCTCCGCACAGCGGAGGGCCGCTCCTCGGCGTGCACCCGCCGACGGCCGGGCGCCCCGACGAGGTCCCCGGTAGCGTGGGCTCCATGCCCTGCGGCGAATCCGACGACGCCGAGCGTCGCGAGGCACCGCGACCTGCGGCCCCGAGCGGCCCGCCGCGGTGCCGATGGGGCGGGCCCATCGGCACCGGGCCGGCCGTCGCACTCACCCTGGCGGTCCTGGTCGCGGCGAACCTGGCCGTGCACTACCGGAGCGGCCCCCTCGGCCTGGTCACGGCCGTCACGGCCGTCGCCCTGCTGCTCGGCGTGCTCCACTGGGCCGGCGGTACGACGGCGGACGCGGGTCTGGCCCCGGGCACACTGGCCCGCGGTGCCCGGTGGGCGCTGGCCCTGATCGGCCTTGTCGGCTTCGTATACCTGGCCGGAGCCCTGCTGCCCGAGACCAGGACCCTCTTCGAGGACCGGCGCCACGAGGGCATGGGAGCCGGCGAACTGATGGTGCGCGTCCTCGTGCTGGTCCCCGTCGGGACCGTCCTGCTGGAGGAGGTCGCCTTCCGAGGAGTGCTCTACGGCCTGCTGTGCCGGGCCCACGGGGCCGTCCGGGCGACGGCCGTGTCGAGCCTGCTGTTCGGCCTGTGGCACGTCCTCCCCTCACTGCACCTGGCGACCGCGAAACCCGCTCTGACCGCGGTGTTCGGCGACTCCGACACCGGTGCCGCCCTCGCGGTCGTGGCGGCCGTGCTGTTCACGGCCGCGGCGGGGGTCCTGTTCTGCGAACTGCGGCGCCGCAGCGGGAGCCTGCTGGCCCCGATGGGCCTGCACTGGGCGGTCAACGCGTTCGGATACGTGGCCGGGTTCCTGCTGTCCTGACCGGCCGGCGGCCGCGCTCAGCCCTGCGGCGGCCGGACGATGTCCCGCAGCCGGTCCAGATCCTGCGCCGTGAACCCCTCCGGGCGCATCACGGCGTTCCACCCGTCGACGTAGGCGGCCTTGTACGTGTGCCCGTGCCCGTCCGGCACCCCCGTCGAGAACGGCAGGTCCGCGGTCACCTGCCAGAAGGTCACGAAGGGCATCCAGACCATCTCCTCCAGCACGTCACCGCCGGGCGCCTCGCCGATCCAGTCGGGTTCGGACAGGGCCAGGGAGGGACTCCACCAGACGATCGGGTCGGAGGGGTGCATCAGATAGAGCACGCGGGTGCCGTCCCACGGGCGGTCGGCCGGAGCCATTCCGGCGGCCGGGTCGTCGGTGAAGCGGACCGTACGCCCCTCCTTGTAGACGGGCTCGATCTCGGGACTGCCCGCGTCACGGTGGTCGCTGAACTCCCGGAACAGGGTGTTGAAGTTGGGAGGGCCAGCGAACAGGGTGCCGGCGGTGCGGTTGCGCAGGTCGTACTCCCCGCTGAAGGCCGTCTCACCGCCGAAGGACCCCAGGCTCTCTCCCGCCACGAACAGCCGGGGCCGCTCGCCCTGGGGCAGCTTGGACCAGACGTCGTACACCGCGTCGAAGAGCTCGCGGCCGGCCTCGCGCGCCTTGGACTGGTCGACGAGGTACGAGAGCCAGGACGGCAGGTAGGAGTACTGCATCGCCACGGTGGCCGTGTCGCCGTTGCCGAGGTACTCGAACGAGTCCACGGCGGCGGGATCGACCCAGCCGCTGCCCGTGGTGGTCGTCACCAGCAGGTTCTCCCGTTCGAAGCCGCCCGCCCGCCGCAGGTCCGCGACGGCCCGCTCGGCCCGGGTCTCCGCGTCCTCGGCGGTCGACAGCCCGGCGTAGGACCGGACCGGTTCCTGCGCCGCGCGCTGCGTGAAGCCGCCGATCTCCCCGGCCGTCGGGCCGCTGCCGGTGAAGGCCCGGCCCTGCCGGCCCAGCGAGTCCCACGGCACGAGGGAGCCGGGACCGCCCGAGCGCAGCGCGGACGTCGGCTGCTGCACCCCTTCCGGCGTCTCGCTGTCGCGCACCGAGAACGCCTCGTTGGCCGCGTTCACGAAGCCGCCCAGCAGCACCCCGCTGACCACGGACCACGCCACACCCGCCACCAGGAGCCAGCCGACCACCCGCGCCGCCCGCGGCCCGATCCAGCGCCGGAGCAGCCGGGCGGCCCCGTGGTAGAGGTGCCGGAGCCCGCGCCCGGCCATCAGCAGCAGGTAGAAGACGACCAGAGCGACGAACGGCGACGCCACGGTGGCGAGCGCGCTGTAGTCGGTGACGCCCATGAGCCCGCGGATCCGGTGCTGCCAGTACTGCCCGAGCCCGAAGGCCAGGCCGAACAGCACGACGGCGCACACCAGCAGGACGAGCCACGACCGGCGGGAGGGGCTCCGCGCGTCCCGGTCGGCGAAAGCGCGCCACACGAAGGCGGCGACCAGCCCGAGCCCGTAGCCGATGGCCGCGCTGATGCCGCAGATCAGCCCCTGGAGCACGCCGCCCCGGGGGAGCAGCGACGGGGTGAAGGACAGGCAGGCGAGGACGAGCGCGCCCCAGCAACCGGGCAGCGTGACCCGCACCCGTCGCCGCTTCCCGGCACCACGGGCCTGTTCGGCCTGTCGGGTCCCTTCGGCCTGTTCGTCCTGCTCGTCCTGCGCGGCCCGCCCGGCCGCGCGCGTGCTGCCGTCCCCTGCCCCGTCCCCGGAGCCGGTCGGCGGCGGCCCGTCCGACGGGGACGAGGACGCGGACACCGGCGGATCACTGGTCATCGCTGTCCTCCGGAGCCATGGTCCCGCGGCGCGGCCGTACCTGCCATCCGAGCCGCAGGCCTCTCGTACCCGCCTGTGGCGCGGCGGCCCCCATCAGCGGTCGCCGTCCGTCCACTCGGCCCCCGTGAGCCGGCGGAACGCGGCGACGGCGGCCCCCACCGTGGGGAAGAAGTGATCGGGATCGATGGTGCGGGTGAGCTCGAACCGCTCGATCTTCCGCCGCACCGGGTCCTTCAGTTCGGCGAACACCAGGTGGATGTGGTCCGCGTTGAGCGCCTCGTCGAGGTCCTCGAGGACATCGGCGGCGGTGGTGTCCACGTCGGTCATCGGCTCGGCCGCGATCACGATCCACCGCGGCGGCGGATCCGCATCGGCCAGTCGCCTGATCTCGTCGCGGAAGGTCCTGGCGTTGGCGAAGAAGAGCGGCGCGTCGAACCGGTAGATCACCAGGCCCGACAGCTGCCGGGCCTGCGGGTAGGAGCGGACATCGTGGTAGCCCTCCAGCTCCGGCACCCGTCCGAGGACGGTGTGGTACGGCCACCACGCGCGCCGGAAGACGTTCAGGACGGACAGGGCCACGGCGACGGCGATCCCGGGCAGCACGCCGAGCAGGGCCACGCCGGCGAACGCCGCGCAGCACAGCAGGAACTCCGTACGGCTCTGCCGCCACAGCCGCACGGACCCGGGGACGTCGGCCAGGGACAGCGACGCCGTGATGACCACGGCGGCGAGGGCCGGCTGCGGGAGGTCGCGGAACAGGCCCGGCACCAGCACCAGCATGAGGACGATGAGCACCGCCCCGACCACCCCGGTGAGCTGTGTCCTGGCCCCCGCCCGCTCCGCCACCGCCGTGCGCGATCCGCTCGTGCTGACGGGGAACCCCTGGAAGAGGCCGGCCGCCAGGTTGGCCACGCCGACACCCGCCATCTCCTGGTTGCCGCGGACCTCCTGCCCCGTCCGCGCCGCGAACGCCGACGCGTTGGAGATCGTGTCGGTGAGCGACACCAGGGCGATGCCCAGCGCACCGCCCACCAGCAGCGGCAGGTCTGCGGGCCGTACCTCGGGGACCGTGAACGGCGGGAAGCCCTCGGGCAGTTCCCCGACCAGTGCGACGCCGCGCCCGCCCAGGTCGAAGAAGACCGCCGCGCCGATCGCCAGGACCACCATCACGAGGACCGCCGGGACCTTCGGCAGGAAGCGCTGCAGCACCAGGATCACGACGATCCCGCCGATGCCGACCGCGGCGGCGGCCGGCACGGCCGCCCCGTCGGCGAGCATGCGCACGAAGCCGGCGAACTCGCCGATCAGGCTGTCCGCCTCGACGGTGAAGCCGAGCAGTTTCGGCAGCTGTCCGATCAGGATGGTCAGCGCCAGACCGTTCATGTAGCCGATCATCGTCGGCTTGGAGATCAGGTCGGCGATGAAGCCGAGCTTCGCCACCGAGGCCAGGATCATGACGGCCGCCACCATCAGCGCGAGCACCGACGCCAGCCCCACCGCCCGGTCGGGATCCCCGCCGGCGGCGACCAGCGGCAGGACGGTCGCCGCGATCATCGGCCCCAGCGCGGAGTCCGGGCCGAGCACCAGGATCCGGGAGGGCCCGCACACCGCGTAGCCGAGCAGGCAGAGGACCGTCGTGTACAGACCGGTGATCGCCGGCAGGCCCGCCAGCTCGGCGTACGCCATGCCCTGAGGCACCAGCAGCGTGGTCAGGACGACCCCCGCCACCAGGTCCTTGAACAGCCACTCCCGCCGGTAGGTCGCGACCGAGCGGATGCCGGGCACGGCCCGCACCCGGGAGACGAGCGTGCGGTTCGGGTGCCCGGCCGGCGCGGACCGCCCTCCCATCAGGTGCCTCGCGACCGGCGGGCCACGAGCTTGCCCAGCTCCCACAGGAGCAGGAGGGCGACGGCGGCGAGCAGCGCCCAGCCGAACTGCCGGGCGTCGATCTCCGTCGTCCCCAGGAGGCGCTGGAAGCCGTCCACCTGGGTCACCAGCACCGCCAGCACGAACTGGGCCAGCGCCACCCAGTTCATCTGCCTGCTGTCGAAGGTGGACGTGGTCAGCACCGAGTCCGTCTCGCTGCGGCACTCGAACGCGGCCACGATCAGACAGAGCGCGAACGCGGTGAACGCGATGGACCGACCGGTCTCGACGCTTCCGAAGTGGGCCTTGCCGAGCGTGATCAGCCCCAGCAGGACGACGGTGATCGCCAGCCCGCCGAGTCCGACCGTGACCAGCACGGGCCGGGTGAGCACCGACTCCCCGCGCGGGCGCGGTGTGCGCCGCATCAGCCCGGGACTCTCCCGGTCGAAGCCCAGCGCGAAGCCGAAGGAGGCGTTGACCACGAAGTGGATCCACAGCACCTGCGGCGGGGTGAAGGGCTCGCCGGCGGCGATGTTGAACACCGTGGCCCCGAGGAAGGTCAGGACGAAGGTGACCAGCAGGAGCAGGACGAACCGGATGTACTTGGTGAGGTTGTCGTAGATCCTGCGGCCCTGCTCCACGGCGTAGACGATGGTGGCGAAGTTGTCGTCGGAGAGGATCATGCGTCCGGCGTTCTTCGCGACGTCCGTGCCGCTGCCCATGGCGATGCCGATGTCCGCGGCCTTGATGGCGGGCGCGTCGTTGACGCCGTCCCCGGTCATCGCCACGACGTCGCCCCTCTTCTTGAGCGTGTCGGCGAGCAGCACCTTGTGCTCGGGCGCGACCCGCCCCACCACACCGATTCCGTCGATCCGGGCGACCTGCTCCTCCTCGCTCAGGGCGGCGAAGTCGGCGCCGAGGATCGCCTCGCCCGGGATGCCGAGCTGCCGGGCGATCGCGGCGCCGGTCGTGACGTCGTCACCGGTGACCATGCGGACCCGGATGTGCCCCGCCCGGGCGGCGGCCACGGCCGCCCTGGCCTCCTCGCGGGGCGGGTCGACCATGCCGACGAGACTGGTCATCCTCAGCTCCGTGACGTACGCGAGCAGGTCGCCCTCCGGATCGAAGGCGGCCGGGTCCAGGTCCCGGGTCGCCGCGGCCATCACCCGGCGTCCCTCACCGCCCATCCGCTCGGTCTGCTCCTCGGCCCGCGCCGCCAGCGCGGCGTCCCACGGGACGGTCCGGCCCGCCGCGAGCGCGGTGGCCGCCCGCGCCACCACCGCCGGGACAGCACCCTTGACGAAGCACCGCACGACCTGCCGTCCCGAGGCGTCCCGGGCCTCGTTGAAGGTGGCCATCAGCTTGTACCCGGGGTCGAACGGCAGCGTGGCCAGCCGCGGCAGGCCCTCCCGGGTGGCGTCGGCGTCCAACCCGGCCTTGTGCGCGAGCACCAGCAGCGCGCCCTCGGTGGGATCGCCCACCACCTCGCCGTCCACCAGCTTCGCGTCGCTGGCCACCACGTACGGCAGGATCGCGTCCTCGATGCCGGCGGAGGAGCCCGCCGCGTGGTGGATCCTCCCCTCCAGCCCGTACCCCGTGCCCGACACCGTGTACCGGTCCGTGGGGCTCAGCACCTCGACGACGGTCATCTGGTTCATCGTCAGGGTGCCGGTCTTGTCCGAGTTGATCGCCGATGTGAACGCCAGGGTCTCGACCGACGGAAGTTCCTTGACGATCGCGTTCCGCTTCGCCAAATTGAGACTGCCGACGGACAGGATCGCCTGCGTGACGGTGGGCAGGGCCTCGGGGATCGCGGCGATGGCCAGGGAGACCGCGCTGACGAACAGGGCGTCCCACGCCTGGTCCCGCTGCCGTCCCAGGGCGAACATCACGATCATGGTCAGGCCCGCGGCGGCCGTGATCCACAGCGTCAGGGTGTCGAGCTCCTTGGTGAGCGGCGGCACCTCCTGCTCGGTGGCCGTCAGCATTCCGGAGATCTTGCCGAGCTCGGTGCCGGAACCGGTCGCGGTGACGACGAGCACGCCGCTGCCGTGCGCGACCGGCGTGTTCATGAACACCATGTTCGTCCGGTCGCCGGGAGCCGGCAGTGAGCCCGCCAGCGTGCCGGAGTCCTTCGCCGCGGGAACGCTCTCGCCGGTGAGCGCCGACTCGTCGATCTGCAGGGCGCTGGCCTCGACGATGCGCCCGTCCGCCCCCACCTGGTCCCCGGCGGCGATGAGTACGACGTCCCCGACGACGAGCTGCTCCGCCGGGATCTCGGCCTCCCTCCCGTCCCGGCGCACCCGCGCCGTGGCCTTCATCATCGACTGCAGCGCATTCATGGCGCTCTCGGCCCTGCCCTCCTGGCGCAGTCCCACCACCGCGTTCAGCAGGGTCAGCACGATCAGCAGGACTGCGGTGGTCCACTCCCCGATGAGCAGCGAGACCACCGCCGCGGCCAGCAACACGATCTGCATGTAGCTGCGGTACTGCGCGAGGAACCTGCGCCAGGCCGGGGTCCGCTCCTCCTCGGGCAGCGCGTTCGGACCGTGCGCGGTCAGGAGTTCCGCGGCCCGCGCCGCGGACAGGCCGACGGCCGGGTCGACGCCGAACGCGGCCGCGACCTCCTCCGGCGTGCGCGTGTACCAGGCGTCCACCGGAGCCCGGGGCCGCCCTCCCGCAGATTCCGCCCGCACCGTCATCGTCCTGCCTCCGATCCGTGGCCGCGGATGCGCCCGGGACGCCGGTCTCAGCCGCGCTTCTTCTTCCCGGGCCGCCGCGGGTCGGCGTACGGATCGGCCGCTGCTTCTTCTTTCTGCAGCTCTCGCCGGGTGAGGAGCAGCGCCTTGCGCGCCTCTTCCCCCACGTCGGGGTACTGGGGATCGATGTCCATCAGGGTGTGCGCGAGGACCGCCGCCGAGCAGATCCGCGCGAACCACTTCCGGTCGGCCGGCACCACGTACCACGGCGCCCACTTCGTGCTCGTGGCCGACAGCATCGCGGAGAAGGCGTCCTGGTAGTCGTCCCACCGGGCCCGCTCCCGGACGTCGGCCGCGGAGAACTTCCAGTTCTTCTCCGGCCGGTCGATCCGCTGGAGGAAGCGGGCGCGCTGCTCCTCCTTGGAGAGGTTGAGGAAGATCTTCACCACCTTGAACCCGTTGTCCGTGAGGTAGCGCTCCCAGCGGTTGATCTCACGGTAGCGCCGGTCCCACACGTCGGGCCCGCACGCGTCGGACGGCAGATTCTGCCGGACGAGGTTGTCGGGGTGGACCCGAACCACGAGTACTTCCTCGTAGTGCGAGCGGTTGAAGATGGCGATCTCGCCGCGCGCCGGCAGCCGGCGCGCGTACCGCCACAGGTAGTCGTGGTCGAGCTCCTCGGCGGAGGGCACCTTGAAGCTGCTGACGCGCACGCCCTGGGGGTTGACGCCGCTCATCACGTGGCGGATCGTCCCGTCCTTGCCCCCGGCGTCGATGGCCTGCAGGCAGAGCAGCACGCCGTACGTGTCCTGGGCGGCCAGCCGCTCCTGGTACTCGGCGAGCAACGACACCCCGCTGCGCAGCAGCTCGGCGCCGTCCCGCTTCTTCAGACCTGCCTTGTAGCGGGGATCGAAGTCCCGATCGAGGCGTACTTCGGACCCCGGCTTCACCCGCAACGGCTCGATGAAGTCCGCGATGCGCTCGGCTCTCTCGTCCGACATCATCCATCAGTCCTTCGCTGGACCCGTGGCGCTGCTGCGGCACGCGGTGTCGGACGCCCGCCCGCGACCGTAGCGCGCCGGGCGCCTCGTGCTCATTGTCTGCTCGCCCGGCCAAGATCGCCCGTCCCGCCGGGCCCGCGCCGGGAAACAGGACCGGCAGGAGGACGCCCGCCGACGGCGCGGGCGGGGCGTTCCGGGGGCGGTGGGGCCGTGGTGACTCCGGCGGGGCGGGCGGCGGGCGCTCGGCTCGGCGCCACCGCCGTACGGTCCCCGTCGTCCGGACCGGCGACCCGCGGCGCCACCGGGCGGACCGGGCCCGGCCCCGATCCACCGGACACCCCCGCGGCCGCCGGCCGGCTCCGCGTGCGCGCGTACGGTCCAACCGGTAGCGTCGAGGACGAGCGTTCCGCCCCAACCGCTGCGGCCCGGCCCGGCAGGTCCGCCGCCGATGTCGGCAGAGGAACGAAGTCCATGCCAAAGCACACCATCCGCGCGGTGTCCGCCGTGGCCGCTCTGGCCTGCCTGACCGCAGTCGGCCTCGTCCCCGCGGGCGCCGCAGTCACAGGCCCCGCACCCGGCACCACTGTCTCACCCGCCTCGCCGGCCTCCCGCTTCGTGCCCGGCACCTGCCCGCAACCGCCCGAGCCCATCGAGGCGCTCGGCGGTGCCCGCTGCGGCGTCCTCGAAGTCCCCGAGAACCGCGCCCGGCAGGGCGGCCGGACCATCGAGCTGGCCGTCGCCGTCATCCCCGCCCTCAACCCCGCGAAGCCCGCGCGGGAGCCCGTGGTGTTCATGGCGGGCGGCCCCGGCGCCGACACCTTCGACGACATACCGTTCCTCGTCGACTCCGGCCTGAACAAGGACCGCGAACTGATCGTCATGGCCCAGCGCGGCAACCTCTACGACCGGCCGAACCTCGCCTGCCCGGAGGTCGACCGGTTCAACGCGCAGTCCGTGGGCCTCGGATACGACGCGCCACAGGCGAAGACGCTCCTGCTGAAGGCCGTCGAGGAGTGCCGCGACCGCCTGACCTCCCAGGGCGTCGACCTGAGCACCTACAACACCACTGAGAACGCGGCCGACTTCGCCGACCTGCGCAAGGCACTGGGCATCCCCCTGTGGAACGTCTACGGATACTCCTACGGCTCCGACCTGGCCCTGACGTATCTGCGCAGGCACCCCGAGGGAATCCGAGCCGTGGCGATCGACTCGGTCACACCGCCCCAGTACGCGACCCTGCCGTGGACGTGGAGCAGCGTCGCCGAGGGGATCGACAACATCTTCGACGCGTGTGCGGCACAGCCCGCCTGCAAGGACCGCTACCCGGACCTCCGCCGTACGCTGACCGAGCAGGTCCGCAGGCTGGAGGCGCAGCCCCTGACCCTGGACGTCCCGCCCCCGGACGGAGGAAAGCCCGTCAAGGTCGTCCTCGACGGCGGCGCACTGCTGAACCTGATCGTCGCCTACACACCCCGGCCCAAGGACGTCCCCGCGGCCCTCACCGAACTCGCGGCCGGAAACCCGGAGCGCTTCGCGCAGGCCCGCGCGGCCGGCTCGGTCCAGAACGTCGGCATGTTCGCCCACGGCCTGACGAACTCCGTGGCGTGTGCCGAATGGGCACCGGGCTATACGGAGGCCGACGTGCTCGAGGCGGGGCGCGAGGCCTTCCCCGGCTGGCCGGCCACGGTCCTCGCCCAGGCGCCGCAACTCCCGTTCCAGTACCCGGTGTGCCGGCTCTGGAACGTCCCGGACCGCGCGTCCGTCCAACGCGTCGCCACCGCCAGTGCCCTCCCTGTTCTCCTCATTTCCGGCACCTTCGACGTGAAGACCGGGGCGAGCTGGGCCAAGGAAGCCGCCCGCACCCTGCCCCGCTCGACCACCGTGCGAGTCCCCGGAATCGGCCACTGGGTGGTCCCGCAGTCCCCCTGCGCGCAGCGCGTACTGGCCTCCTTCCTCGACCGTCCGACCGCCCCGCCCGACACCGGCTGCGTGGACGGCCTCGAACCCCAACCGTTCACGATCATCCCCGAATGACCGGGAGGGCAGATGACCTTCGCCCGTGCGCCCCGCCGTCACCACCCCGCAGGACGTCTCGCCCCGTCATCGGCCGGCCTGGCGGCCGCGCTCCTCCTCGCGGGCCTCCTCTCGGCGCCCGCCGGGGCGCAGGTCCGCACCGCCACCGACCCCACCCCGGGGGCGCCGATCGGCACCGTCGCCCGGACCGCGGGCGACGCGACCTACGAACCGGGCCCGTGCCCGAAGACACCGGAACCGATCAAGGCGCTCGACGACGCCCGCTGCGGCACGCTCACCGTGCCGGAGAACCGCGAGAAGCCCGGTGGTCGCACCATCCGACTCGGCGTCGCCATCGTGCCCGCGGCGACCGACAGCCCCGAGGCCGACCCGATCGTCTGGCTCGCGGGCGGACCCGGGGACGACGCGGTGGGGGAGGCGCAGATGGCTATCGACGGCGGCCTGAACCGCGACCGCGACGTCGTCTTCATGTCGCAGCGCGGTACGTACTCGGCCGACCCGAACGTCCTGTGCCCCAACATCGACGAGTTCAACGCCCGTTCGGTCGGCCTGGTCTACGACGCCCCGTCCACCGAGCGCCTGCACGTCGAGGCCACCAAGGCCTGCCGCGACAAGCTCGCGGCCCGCGGCATCGACCTCAGCGCCTACAACGACATCCAGAGCGCCGCCGACTACGAGGACCTGCGCAAGACGCTGGGCATCGGCGAGTGGAACCTCTACGGCATCTCCTACGGCACCCACCTGGCGCTGGCCTACATGCGCCTGCACCCCGAGGGGCTGCGCTCCGTGGGCCTCGACGGCATCCTCCCGCCGTCCAGGGCCGGTTCGGCGGCGACCTGGAGCAGCGCCCGCCAGGGCTTCGACGGCCTGTTCAAGGCCTGCGCGCAGCAGCCGGCCTGCAACAAGCGCTACCCGAACCTGTCGGCCACCTTCGACAAGCTCGTCCGCCAACTGGAGGCCAAGCCGGTCACCACCACCGTCACGCTCCCCGGCGGCGACAAGCCGGTGAAGGTCGTACTCGACGGGGGAGCGCTGGTGAACTGGATGACCTCGGCCACACACGTGGCACCCCAGGTACCCGCCGCCCTCGACGAACTGGCGCACGGCAAGCCGCAGCGCATCGCCCAGCAGTGGGCGGGCGGCAAGCTCAGCCCCCAGGCCATCGGCCGTGTCGCGCACGGCCTCGTCTACGGCGTCTTCTGCAGCGAGTGGACCCCGTACGAGAGCGAGCAGGCGGCGCTCCGGGGCGGACAGGCGACGTTCCCGTCGTTCCCCCGCTCCGTGCAGGAGGAGGCCCCGCAGCTCACCTTCCTCCACCCGGACTGCGACGTCTGGAACGTCCCCCCGGCGCCGCCCTCCATCCGTGACGCCACGCGCGGCGACATCCCCACCCTCGCCCTGTCGGGCGGCTTCGACTCCCAGACCGGCGCGGACAACGGACCGTACGTCGCCCGCACGCTGCCCAATGCCAAGGTCGTCACGGTCCCCTACGAGCCGCACGTGGTGTTCGCGACGTCGAAGTGCGCCCAGGAGATCACCGTCTCCTTCTTCGACAACCCGTCCGCACCGGACACGGCATGCCTGAAGACCCTCGAGGCACCCGAATTCGAGATCGCCCCGTAGGCGTGGGGCACCGTGCCCGTGCCCGGCTCACCCTCCGCCGTTGCCGTTCCGGACCGGCGCCACCGGCCGCCAGGGGGCGAAGGCGCTCGCCCCGCGCGGCAGGACGCCGGCCAGCTCGGGGCAGTGCCGCAGGATGACGCTCGTCATGCCGCCCCGCTCGATCCAGTCCATGCCCAGCGGTGTGTAGACCTCCGGCCGGAAGTCGACCGTGAGGAAGCGGTCGCTCTGCAGACGCCTGCTGGCCATCAGGATGAACACGCGGAAGGCGGTGTCGCTGAAGCCGAAGCCCTCGGGCGGATTCTCGGCGAACAGCCCCACCATCGTGTCGACGTCGTCCACCGACCGGTAGACGTCCCGCAGGCGTGCGACCGTCTCGGGATCGGAGGAGAGGTCCTCGAACCGCCGGATCCGCGGCTTGTGCAGGCCGGTCCGGAAGTCGTTGTAGCGCGGGACGCCGCGGCGCCGGGTGCGCACCAGGTCGATCACGGAGAGGTCGATCACCTCCCCGTCCCGCTGGAACGCCTGCAGGGCGCGCGGGAAGTTGTGCAGGGTGATCGCCCCCGGGTGGGCGATACCCAGCGAGTAGAGGGTGTTCACCAGCCCCGTCTTGCGGATGAGCGGCTCCGTCGCGGCGCCCTGGAGGGCGGCGAAGTCCAGGGTGTCGAGCCGGCGTCCGAACCGGTGGTCGACGAGCTCGTAGTCGTCGGGCATCAGGGGGTGCATCCGGTAGACGGTGACGAACTCCTCCGTCAGGGAGTACGGGGCACCGTGGTGGTCGGGCAGGGTCTTCGGGATGCCCTGCCGCCCGTTCGCCTCCAGCAGCCAGACGCCCAGCTGGTCGAGCCACTTCTTCGGCGGGCCCTGCCAGTTCGTCCGCATGCCGACGTCGAGCGTCTCGGTGGCGAGGATCGCAGGCGTCCACTCGACCGTGTGGATCTTCGCGATCAGGGCGGAGACGACCAGCCGGGCCGTGTGGTAGACCCGCTCCTCGTCCATGCGCGGATACTCGTGCCGCAGGGCTTCGCACACCGCGTTGTGCTCACGGGCGAAGAGGGTGTGCATGGCGCTCAGGCCGAGCCACCAGTTGTCGGTGAACCCGGTGAGCGGGGAGCCGTTCGAGCCGCCCGGCAGGTGCCCGTCCTCCAGCCGCAGGCCGGCGCCGCCGTCGGGCTCCCGCAGCGCCGTCGCGGCCGAGCGGTCGCCGCCGTACACCTCCGAGCCGTCCCACCAGTGCGACACGTCACTGGCGAACACGATCGGCGGCCGCCCGCCCGGCGTGGGCACCGCCTCGTCCTCGCCGAACCGCATCACCGCCTCACGCGGCCCGCCCGGGGTGTTCTGCCAGGTCTCTCCGGGCGGCATCGGCACCTCCACGCTGCGGGTGGAGACCGGAAGCCTCCTGTGCTTGACCCAGTCGTGCACCTGGAACTGGATCCATGCCGCGGCGATGATGTTCAGAGAGGTCGCGGGAATGAACGCCTCACGCCGCAGCAGTTCCCTGCTGACGGTGACCGGGTTGGGCGAGTCGAACCGGTCCGGGCGGTAGACGGGCGGCATGGTGCGGCCGAACGTCGCCCCGGCGGCTCCCATCCGCGGCGCCGACAGGTCGTTGTACGAGCCGTCGTAACTCCGCCTGACCAGCAGCTCCTCGTCGGGCGCTGCCTCCACCGGACCGGCGACGGGCGGAGCCTCGTGGGTCTCGGTGTCGATGAGGTTGTGCCGCCGCAGCGTCTGCCGGAAGGCCATCAGGTTGAGCAGGCCGAGCGGCGTGGGGAGCCGGTGCCACGGGACGAAGCGGTTCACCGTGCGGAAGCCGGCCCGCAGCGGCACCCCGAGCAGGGTGTTGCGGCGCGGCTCGACCGTCACGAAGCGACGGCCGAGGCGGTGGGCGCTGCTCGCCTCATAGGCGGCCTTGCGGGCGCGGTTGAGGTTGCCCAGGGGGCGGAAGCCCTCCGAGGTGTGCCACGGGTTGAACGCCAGCAGGTCGACCCGTGCCGCAGCGGCACGTGCCTTCGCGGTGTCGACGTCCTGGCGCGGGACGGTCAGCGTGGCCACCGGTACGACGGGTGCGACACCCTCCTGCCACTCGGCCGCACCGTCCTCGATCGGCGTGCGCCGGGCATCCACGTAGCGCTGTACGCACAGCTCCAGGACCACGTCGCCCTGACGCAGCCGCTGGGCGAGCTCGCGCCGCAGGTAGTCGGGATCGGTGCCCGAGGCGGCCGGGGCCGGCGCGGCGGACGAGGCGGGCCGCAGCTGATAGCGCACCGGTCCACGATCGCCCCACAGGATCGCGCCGCGGCTCCAGTACGTCTCCAGGGCCAGGCTCCGTACCGTGCGCCTCGTTCCCGCGACGATGTTGCGCCGCATACGGGTGGCCGCGGGCCAGCCGACCGACAGGGGCAGCTTGACGAACAGGGCGATCCCCTTGCGCAGCCGCGAGTCGGCACCCGCCATGGCCTTGGCGAAGGCGACGAACTCGCGCGCGTCGCGGGCGTGGGAGACCGGGAAGTTCGTCATCAGCAGATCGTGGGTCTCACCCGGGCCCACCTCGACGCGCAGCGCCGCACCGCGCAGATCGGGCGCGAAGTCGGCCTGGCGGACCCCGCTCGCGTTGGAGAGCCGGACCGTGACCGGGTACTCGGCGCCGGGCACGGCGAAACCCGCCCGCAGCTCCTGCGGAAGGTCCTCGCGGAACCTCAGCCGGGCGTTCTCCACGCCCAGGACCGCCTTGGCGTGGAAGGTCCGGTCGACGGCGGCGGCGCCACTGCGCCTCTTCACCTTGTGCTGCACCCGCAGCAGCTCACGCGCCAGCCGTTCGAAAACCAGCCGCTCGGCCTCCGGACTGCCGCCGGCGTATCGCTCGTACTGTTCGACCTCGTCCATGCGGACCTCTTCCAGGGTATTCACGTGCACTCCTCACGACGCTGCCCCAGCCATCGGCCGCTGTCGTGCGGAGCGGGGCAGACAGGCGAAAACCCAGGTGAACGGCGGGATGCGGGGCATCACGGTGCAACCGCGCCCGCCGCAGGGGCCGGCACCTGTCCGGCGCAGCGCCCCGGATTCTTCTGCGTCGGGACATCACCCCAGGAAGCCGGTCCGGGGCGTGCCGTCCACGCCGCTTGACGCGGTCGAGGCCGCACCCGTTGTTGTTGCGGCATCGAGAGCGCGTCCGCCTTCTGGAAGGCGTCGGAAGACCCACAGCGACAGAACGGTGAGTGGCATGCTCCCATCCAACGAATCCCCGGAAGAGCGGGAACAGCAGAAGGCGGCGGCGCAGCGCTACCGCGAGGCGTCCGCGGAGCGCAAGGACATCGAGGCGCAGCTGGCGGCCGGGGTGCGGTACCCGGACACCCCCGAGCGGATCGCCTCCCGGGCCAGCCGGCTGCTCGAACGGGGCGGGATCCCCCCGACTGCGGCGGTGGAGAGCGTCCACGCCGAGGCGCTGGACCTGCCCGAAACCCTGGAACGGGTCATCGGACTCACCAAGGACCTACAGCCGTGGAGCTTCCTGCCCCGGGGTGCCCGCGCGGCCGCCACCGTCGCCCGGATCTCGATCCTGCGGGGCGGCCTCGAAAGGCCGCACGGCACCGGCTTCCTGGTCTCCCCGCGGCTGCTGCTCACCAACCACCACGTCCTGACGGACGCGCAGACGGCACGGCGCTGCTTCCTGGAGTTCAACGCCCAGGTCACCATCGACAACGCACCCGACGCGGCGATCCGGTTCACCTTCGACCCGGACGCGTTCTTCGCGGCGGACAGGCACCTCGACTACGCGCTGGTGGCCGTCGCTCCAGCCGCCGACGGCGCACTCGCCGGCGAGAGGTTCGGATGGAACCAGCTCAGCATCCAGCAGGGCAAACTCGTCCAGAACGAACCGGTGAACGTCATCGGCCACCCGATGGGCCGGCTCAAGGAGATCGCACTGCGCGACAACGCCCTCGTGCAGCGGCTGGACGACTTCCTCCACTACCGGACCGACACCGAGCCGGGCAATTCCGGGTCCCCGGTCTACAACGACCAGTGGGAGGTGGTGGCGCTCCACCACATGGGCGTGCCGAGAACGGACTCACAGGGCCGCATCCTGCGCAAGGACGGACAGCTCTGGCGGAGCGACATCGACAGCGACGACACCATCGACTACGTCTCGAACGAAGGCGCCCGCATCAGCTCGATCCTCAAGCACCTGGCCGCACTCCCGCTGGACCCCGGTCGGCGTGCGCTGCTGGCGGAGATGGGGCCCGAATCGGGGCTGAGGCAGGACGCCGTCGCCGAGCCGGTGGAGACGCCGGTCGCACCGCTCACGCCCGTAGCAGCCGCAGCACCCGTGGCGCCGGCCCGGACGCCGGCACCCACCCCGCGGGAAGCGGCCCCCGCAGGCTCCCGGGTCGGCCTGAAGGCCCCGATGAACGCGTTCGGCGGCGGGCGGCACCTGGTCTTCCTGCACGGCAGGAGCCAGCAGGGCAAGGACCCCGAGGTGCTCCGCCGGGGCTGGACCGGCGGACTCAACCACGGACTCACCCGCGCCGGGCTCCGCACCGTCGACCCGGGAGACGTCTGGTTCCCCTACTACGGCGACCGCATCGTCGACGTCCTCGGGCAGCACGAGGCGCTGCCCGCCTCCTACGCCGACGCGCCCGCCGTGGCGGCACTGGAGGCCTTCGCAGCCCGGTCCGAGCAGGGGACGTACGAGCAGCTCGTCATGGAGGCGGCGGTCCTCGCGGGCATGCCGCAGGACGGGCAGGGGGCCGCGGAGAACATCGGCAGCACGATCGTCGGATCCCTCCAGGGCGCCCTGGGCTGGCTGGCGGCCAAGACCGACGTGGACGCGCTGGCCATCGCGACGATCTTCCGCGACGTGGACGCCTACCTCGGCGACCGCGCGGTCCGCGAGGCCGTCCTGGACCGGGTCTCCGAGGAGATCCCCCCCGAGGGCGAGCTGGTCCTGGTGACCCACAGCCTGGGCACGGTGGTCGGCATGGACCTCGTCGCCAACCGGCTCCCCCCGGGCATGAAGGTCACCCTCCTCGTCACCGCCGGCAGCCCCCTGGGGATGAACGCGATCACCAGCCGCCTCATTCCGCCGGGCACCAGCCGCCCCGGAGCCGTACGCGAGTGGGTCAACGTGTGGTGTCCGACCGACGCGGTGGCCATCGGCTGCCCGCTGGAGCCCGTCTGGGGCAAGCTGACGGAGGAGCACGCCGTGGTGAACGGCAGCGACCGCGCCCACAGCATCGAGGAGTACCTCGCCCACCCCGAAGTCGCCACGGCGATCGGCACGTTCCTCGCAAGACCCACCCCGTGACCCCCGGCCGGCCGGGCGGACGCGAGGAATCCGCCACCCGCCCGCCCGGCCACCCGAGCAACCGCACCACGGCGGAGGGACTTGGAGGAAGCGGCCGCGCCCCCCTCGCGCGATCCGTGTGCCCGGATCTGGAAGGTCCGCAGGGCGGGAAGCCCTGCGCGCACCGCTTCGGGGCGGCTCATGTCCACATCTCCCTTGGTTCCGAGGCGGTACGCCAACCCTCAGGAGGACCCGCTCGGCCGCAACATCATCGGCTTCGACCCGGTCACGGCATCGAGATCGAACGCCTCGTCCCTGTGGCCGGAGGGCGCAAGGTGATCGAGGGCAGCTACCTCACGCCCGGCGACGCCGTCCATGACGCCCACGTCGGCAAGCCGATGCCCGTCGAGTCCACCCGCAATCCCCTCGCCTGCTTCGACTCGCCCCACGACGCCCGCAGCTGCTACTGCGGCTGCGAAGAGCCGGTGGCGGGCGGCTGGTTCACCGTCGGCCACGACCTGAAGGCCCTGCACCCGGATCTCGAAGATCGGCACCGTGCGCGAGTTCATCGACTGGTTCGACGGCACCTGTGTCGACCCGACCGGCGCGTAGCCGTGCGCAACCGCCGGCCGCCCCGGGGTTCGCCCGGCACGAGCCGGACGGTCGCGCCGAAGGAACAAAAAAACGTCGACAGGGCCTCGGGCCGGCAGGCAGAGTGGCCGTCCGTGACCAGCAGCGAACTGTGGACCCGTGAGACCGCCGAGCGCTACGACGCCGAGGAGGCGCAATCGTCCTCGGCTGCCGTTCTCGAACCGACTCTGTCCTTCCTCGCCGAGCTCGCCGGAGACGGCCGGGCATTGGAGTTCGCGATCGGAACCGGGCGAGTGGGCGTCCCGCTCCGGGAACGCGGCGTGCCGGTGGTGGGCATCGAACTGTCCGAGCACATGGCAGCGGTGCTGCGGCGCAAGGTCGACGAGGACACTCTCCCGGTGGTCATCGGGGACATGGCCACCACCGTCGTCCCGGGCGGGTTCACCCTCGTCTATCTCGTCTACAACACCATCACGAACCTGCTCACGCAGGACGAGCAGGTCGAGTGCTTCCGCAACGCCGCACGCCATCTGGAGCCCGGCGGCCGCTTCGTCATCGAGCTGGGTGTGCCGCCGCTGCGTTTCCTGCCGCCCGGCCAGGTGGCGGTCCCGTTCGACGTCTCCGAACGGCACCTCGGCTTCGACACCTTCGACCTGGCCGAGCAGATCCTCGTCTCGCACCACTTCACCCGTGAGGGAGACGACGGCCACTACCGCCGCGAGAACTCCCGGCACCGCTACGCCTGGCCGGCGGAACTCGACCTGATGGCGCGGATCGCCGGGCTCGAGCCGGAACGTCGCCTCGCGGACTGGGACGGGGCCCCGTTCGACCAGGACTCCGCGAAGCACGTCTCCGTGTGGCGCAAGCCGGCCTGAGGAGTCATCACCTCGACCGGTCATCCGCCCAGTGCGCGCGCCCGATGTGGATCAGGCGCAGTTGGGCGAGGGCCGTGCCGGTGGCGGCCGACCAGTCCTCGCCCCGGAGGGACGCGGTGAGGAACGCCGAGGCCGTCATGAACATGTGGTCCACGAGCAGGCGCGACAGCATCGTCACGTCGTCGCCCTCCCAGCCCGCGCTCAGGGGTTCGGAACGGAGTGCGACCCCTATCTCGTCGGCGAAGACGTCGAGTTGTGCGGCGATGGCCCGGCGCACCGCCGGTACCCCTCCGTGGCGTTCGCGGACCAGGAAACGGACGTGTGCGGGACGGTCGCGCACCAGTTCGCCGATGAGCCGCACCGCAGCATCGCCGCGCCGCTCGGCGTCGCCGGTCGCGGCGAGTATCTCCCGCACCGTCTCGTGCAGGCTTGCCAGCGCCTCCTCGACCAGGGCGGTTCCCAGCTCGTCCATGCCCCGGAAGTGCCGGTAGAAGGCGGTGGGGGCGACTCCGGCCGCCCGGGTCACCTCGCGGAGGCCGAGGCTGCCGAGGCTGCGCTCCGACAACTGCGCCAGAGCCGCATCGAGGAGGGCGCGTCGGGTGCGGCGGCGCTGGGTCTCGCGAAGACCGGTCTCTGTGCTCATGGCGCGAAGTCAACCCGGTCACCGTCGTCCGCCGCCAGCATGATGCAAACTGAACCGGGTAGTCAGTGAACAATTGTTACCTGAATGGAGGACGTCTCATGCTCTTCCTCGTAGGTGCGCTGCTGGTGCTCGGCGTCGTCCTCGGCGCCGTGGCCCATGTACCCGCACCCGTCAGCGCGGTCGCCGGCCTCGCCATCGCCCTCTGGCTGGCCCTCTTCGCCGCCCGCGAGCATCTTTCCGGCCACCGCCGGCCCGGACGGCCCGACCACGATCCCCGAGGTGTCCGATGAGTCCACAGGCGGTTTCCCGTACCGCAGCGCGGAACCCGGCCCGCAGCCGTGACGCCGACGCGATGGCCGTCACCGGCTTCGTCCTCGGCTTGGTGGGGCTGCTCGTGATGAACCTGATCCTCGGCCCCACCGCCGTCGTACTCGGCACCCTCGCACTGTTGCGGCGCACGACCAGGCCCGGCCGGGCCCGCCTGGCCATCACCCTGGGCCTGGCCGACGTGGTGCTGCTGGTCTGCCTCGTCACGGCCGACGGGACCTGGTCGTGGAGCCTGACCTGAGCTGCCCGGCCCCGGCTGACCGACGGGCCGGCCCGGGCGGGAGACGCCCTGGCCGCGTATGGGTCGTCGACGTCGAGCGCGAGGAGCGGGCCGTGGCGATCGCCGAGCGGGCGTCGCGTTCCCCTGACCGGGCGGGAAGCCGGGCAGTGGCCGGTCGAAGTGCTCCCGCTCGCTGCGGACCCGACGGCATCCTGAGCCGCCGGACTCGGTCAGGCGAGGCCGGGGCGTCAGCCTGCCCCTGCGCGCCCCGCCCGGCCCGGCCCGTTCCGCCCGGGCCGGGCGCCGTTCGCTAAGCGGACCTGCGGCGCAGGGCCCGGCGGACCCCGTACAGGAGGACGAGCACCACGACGCCCACGACCAGGACGATCAAGAGGTTCTTGAACAGGCCGCCCTTCTTCTTGCTCTTCTTGCCCTTCTTCTTGCCCTTGTTCCCGGTGGTGGCCCGTACCTGGGACGACGCCGGTGCCTGAAGACCGGTTGCCACGTCGGCGCCGGCCAGGAGACCGCCCTGCGGCAGCGCCGCGGCGGCAGGAGCCTGCCGGGCGGCCGGAACGGCCGCCGAGGCGGTTGCCGCAGGACCCAGGAGCAGACCGGCGAGGACGAAGAGCGGGATGACCGCCGCTGCGGCCATCGGGCGCTTCTTCGGATTGCTGTTCGTTGTCACTTGTCTCCCCCAGTTCTCCCCTGCCCCGCCCGGACCCGGTGGGATCCGGAGGGCCGGGGCTGGAAAGCATCGTCGACGAGTTCGAGCGCCGTTGCAAGGACGAGGGCCGGGCGCCACCGTCGCCCGGGTGCGCGACAGGCGAGAGGCGCGCACCGTCCGTCAGTTCCTCGCGGGGGCTTCGCATTGCGCCGGGCCGGGACCTTGCCCATGCCGCCCGCACCCAGCCCCGCCGGCGGGCGGTGGCCGCCCACGACCGCCGGCTCGTCCGCCTCGAGGTCCTCAGACCACGGAGAGCAGGTCCACCACGAAGACGAGCGTGGAACCCGCCGGGATCAACGGCGAGGGCGACTGCTTGCCGTAGCCGAGGCGCGGGGGGACGACGATCTCACGCCGGCCGCCGACCTTCATCCCCCTGATGCCCCGGTCCCAGCCCTTGATGACCCTGCCGCCACCCACGGCGAACTTGAAGGGCTCGCCCCGGTCCCAGGACGCGTCGAACTCCGCTCCGGACTCGAAGGTGACCCCGACGTAGTGCACCCGGACGACCCTGCCCGGCTTCGCCTCGGGCCCGTCCCCGACAACGATGTCCCGGATGGTCAGCTCCTGGGGGGCGGCACCCCGAGGGCGCTCGATCGCGGGTCTCGTCGGTTCGCTCATCGCACCCTCGTCACTTTCCGCCGGTGTCCCTCGTACAGGCCGACTGAAGTACATCAAACCCCACGGGACGGAGTCCTGCCCGCCTCTGACACCAGGCCAGGCCCGGACCCGCGGCGCGGGGGCGGGCCCGGCCGAGGGGCGCGGGCGTTACGCGATCTGGTGATGGTGGTGGTCCAGCCGCCTCCGCTCACGTCGAGCGCCGGTGTGAACCCTGAGCGGTGACCGGTGCTGCGGGCACCGGCATCTGGACCTCCGGCACCGCCGGGCAGGCCCCCGGCGGCCGACAACATCACCCAGAACACGAGCCGCGGGAGGGGCCGGCCCGGATCCCGGGCCGGCCCCTCCGGCCGTGCGGGCAATCCGGCCCGCCGGTCGACGGCCCCTGCGGCACGGTGCGCCCGCTACCGCTACCGCTACCGCTGCACGGCGCCGCCTGGGCAGACACCCCCCGGAAGGGACCGTTTAGGATGTCGGCCGCGCGTTGATGTCACACGCGGTCGACGTCACGCCGGGTCGTGCCCCATGTGCAGTCGTGCCTCATGTGCAGTCTTGCGTCCGTGAGCCGTCGGACCGGATGCGTCCGGGGAGCAGTTCCTATGGGGGAGAACTTCGGTGTTCGGAATCATCAGGCCGTGCCGCCATCGCCTGGGCGAAGGCCTGCGTACCGAGTGGATGGCGCATCTGTGCGGGTTGTGCCTGGCCCTGCGCAGCGAGTACGGGCAGTTCGCGAGGGTGGCCACCAACTACGACGGCCTGATCGTCTCGGTGCTGACCGAGGCGCAGTCGGAGCGCACCGGGGACTGGCGCCGGGGTGCCGGTCCGTGCCCGCTGCGCGGGATGCGGTCGGCGGACGTGGCGCAGGGGGAGGGTGCGCGGCTCGCGGCGACGGTGTCGCTGGTGCTGGCCGCGGCGAAGATGCGCGACCACGCGGCCGACGGAGACGGCTTGGTGGGACGGCGCCCGGTGGCGCTCGCGGCACGCCGGATCGCCCACACCTGGGATCGTGCGGGCGTCGCGGGCGGCGCGCGACTCGGATTCGACACCTCGCTGCTGCTCGGGGCGGTCGAGCGACAACAGGACGTCGAGCGGTCGGTCGGCCCCGGTGGCTCGCTGCTGACCGTCACGGAGCCCGCGGAGACGGCGACCGCAGCCGCCTTCGCGTACACGGCCGTGCTCACGGACCGCCCGGGCAATGCAGAACCGCTGGCGGAAGCCGGCCGTCTGTTCGGTCGGCTGGCGCATCTGCTGGACGCGGTGGAGGACATGGACGCGGACGAGGCGTCCGGCGCGTGGAACCCGATCGCCGTAACCGGCGCGGATCGCGCCGAGGTGCGCCGGCTCTGCGACGACGCCGTCCGGGGAATCCGACTCGCCCTGTCCGACGCCGTGTTCGTCGACGACCGGCTGGTGCGGGCGCTTCTGGGCGGCGAATTGGAGCGTGCCGTCGATCGGGTCTTCGACCCCCGGCATCGCCACCATCGGCACCGCCTCCAGGTGCGGGGCCTGCGCGTGCTGCCCTGGCCGGGACGCCGTGCTCAGACGGAAACACCTTCGGGAGCGGGCACGGGCACGGGCACGGCCTGCGGCGTGGGAGCCCTTGCAGGCGGGGCGTCGGAGGGCGGGGTGACAGCGTCGGGCCGTCCGTCGGAGGGGCAGTGCCGGCGGTGTCGCGAGTGGGGCCGGTTGTGCGGCGGTTGCGGGCTGTGCCCCAGATGCTGCCGCTGCAACGAGGACGGCGGCCCGGATGAAGGGGAACCCTGGCAGTTCGGAGACGGCAGCCGCAGCGGCGGCTCGACCCGGGATGGATCCGGCGGGGAGGGTTCCGGTGGGGATGGCTGGTTCGGCGGCCAGGGCGGCGGCCGTTCGGGCGGGTCCTCCGGTGGCTCGGGCGGCGGTAGCGGCTCCGGGGGCTCGGGTGGTTCCGGCGGGGGCTCGGGTGACGGCTGCGGTGGCGGCGGCGGATGCTGCAACCCCTGCAAGTGCTGCTGCGACTGCTGCGACTGAACGACGACGCACCCGTCGCCCGCCCCGGCCGGGTACCGGTGGCCGGGACGCGAGGCGCGGCGGGACGACGGCGGGACGACGGCGGGACGACGGCGGGGCGGAAGGCCCGGTCCATCCGCCGAAGGAGGGCGAGCCTGCTGTCGGCCGCCGTCCCGGAGCTCGGCGCCGGCCTGCCCCGGAAGCCATGTCCCGGACGTTCCGGATCGGCAAAATGGTTTGAGCTCGGACCGCGGCACCGACAGGATCGGGGAACACCGATGAGTTCTTCCCGGCGCCGCGGTCTGTCAGTGTGACCCGCCCACATGCGGAGGACACTCACATGACGGAAGGCACCATGCCCGCCCCACACGCAACGCCCACGCTCTCGCCCGCCCGTGTCACCGCCGTGCTGCGGATCCTCGTGCTGTCCACGTTCGTCGTCCTCCTCAACGAGACGATCATGGTCAACGCGATCCCGCGGCTCATGCGCGAATTCGAGGTCACCGCGGCTGCCGCGGGGTGGCTGTCCACGGCCTTCATGCTCACCATGGCTGTCGTCATCCCGGTGACGGGATGGTTCCTCCAGCGGGTGACGACCCGGACCGCCTTCACCCTGGCCATGGCACTGTTCCTCGCCGGCACGGCCCTGGCGGCGGCCGCGCCCGCCTTCCCCGTACTGCTGGCCGCCCGCGTCATCCAGGCCAGTGGCACCGCCGTCATGATGCCGCTGCTCATGACGACCCTGATGACCCTCGTGCCCCCGCACGACCGCGGGCGTGTCATGGGCAACATCACCCTGGTCATCTCCGTCGCACCCGCCCTCGGCCCCGCCGTATCCGGCGTTCTGTTGCAGTTGGGGTCATGGCGCCTGCTGTTCCTGGCCGTGCTTCCCATCGCCGGAGCCATGGCCGTGTTCGGCCGGCGCAAACTGATCAACATCGGCGAGCCGCAGGCCGGTCCGATCGACTGGCCGTCCGTCCCCCTGGCGGCAGCGGGCTTCGGCGCACTGGTCTACGGTCTCAGCGGGCTCGGCGCCGGGGACGAGGCCCAGGGCCCCGTGCCGCCGGCGGCCACGACCCTGGTCGGCGCCGTGCTGGTGGGCCTGTTCGTATGGCGACAGCTGGCGCTGCAGCGCTCGTCCGCGCCGCTGCTGGACCTGCGCGCCCTGACGTTCCGGTACTTCTCCGTGGCGCTCGCCCTGATGTGCCTGTCCTTCATGGCACTCATGGGTGCGTTCATCCTGCTGCCGATCTACCTGCAGGAGGTGTGCGGCCTGACCTCACTGCAGACCGGCCTGCTCCTCATCCCCGGCGGCCTGACCATGGGCCTGCTCGGACCGCAGGTCGGCAAGCTCTACGACCGACTCGGCGCACCGCGCCTGGTCGTACCCGGAGCCGTACTCACAGCACTCTGCCTCGCGCTGTTCGCCCTCACGGGCGAACAGACCTCGCCGTGGCTGGTACTCGCCCTTCACGTGGCTCTGAGTGCGGGCATGGCGTTCGTCTTCACCCCCGTCTTCACCTCCGGCCTGTCCGTACTGCCGCCCCACCTCTACCCCCACGGCTCCGCCATCCTGGGCTCGCTCCAGCAGGTCGCGGCCGCCGCCGGCACGGCCCTGGTCATCAGCGTCATGTCGGGACAGGCCGCCACGGCAGCCGCCGGGGGCGCCGACACCACCGGCGCCCTCGCCACGGGCATCCGATGGGGATTCGGTGTCGGTGCCGCGCTCGGAGCCCTGGCCGTGCTGGTCGCGTTGCTGATCCGCACCCCGCCCGCCCCTCAGCAGCCGCCTGTGCCGGACGTCCAGGACGAGGACGGCACCGCCACGAACAAAACCGCCCACACACCCACCTGACCCGCTGGACGATCATCCCGGTGCCCCCCCGCCGCACGAGGGGGCACCGGGATGACTGCTGTGTCGCCGCTCTGAGCCGGGCAGTCTCCAGCCCGCGGACTGCTGCCTGCCGCCCCTCCAGATCCTCGCTCGGCCCTGCCCCGCCGCGCGGTCCTCGCGCGGCGGGGCAGGGGCGTACGGCAGCGCCCGGCCCGTGGAAGGAAGCCACGGTGCGTGAGGATCAGCCGTGGTGTGCCGCGCAGGTGGCCATCCGGAAGCGCGTCCCGATCCGACGCGGGTGTTGATGGCGTCCACGTGCCGGGACAGGGTCGGCGGCTGATATCGAGGAGCTCGGCGACGGCTGCCTCGGTGACCCCGGGCCGGAGCGGCTCCCGGAGGCGCCTGTGGAGCGGTCGCAGGACGCAGGGCGCGCGCTCGTTCAGGTGCATCGGCGGTGCCGTGCGCCAAGAGGTCTCGAAGAGATCCGCGAGCGCGGTCAGCAGGCCGTCTCATGTTCGGCGATAACGACCTGGCCGACGGCCGTGCGGGCGGGCGCCGCTCTGCCCACCACCGCCTTCATCGCCGGGGAGAGGGCCCTTCACGTGGCCGTCCAGGACGCCCTCGCCCATCAGGAGGACCGCAGTCCGGAGGACGACCCGGACAGGACCACGACGTCCCTGATGCCTTCCGTGCCGAATTCGTCGGCAGCCGCGCTCTCGACCGCCTGGCGTACCGGTCCCAGGGGCGGGTGCGAGGGGCGGGTGCGGGCTCGGCCGGGCCGCTTGCTTCTTCCCCTTCGACGCCCGCAGCGTCGAGGCCCCTACGGGACTTCCGGCGCCGGGTCGCGATCGTGCGGCCGGGCGGCGTTGCGGATTTCACCGGGCCGGCCGACAGCCGCAGTGTGCGTCCGCTCCCGCGTTCCCGCCTTCCCCCGTTCCGGCGCGGCCCCTTCGCAGGGTGGCCGGATCCGCGCCGCCGCCTGATTCCTGGTGCAAAGCACCCTACCCGCCGAACTGGAGTACGGACTCGCTCAGGCGATGGTATTTCGCCAAGTGGCCCTTTCTGTACAGCTCCTGACGGTAACTATTCTGTCACTATTAGGTAATGTGATAGAAAAGTTTGAGTTGCGGCTGTGAAGAGATACTGCCGCAACAGGGTGTGACGCATGCCCCGAGGACGTGGCACCGACGTATCCCAGCCACACCCGCCCCCACCCCTGGACCGACCCGACCGACCACACCGCGCCCCGGCCCGAAGCCGCGCAGGCGCAGGAGGCAGGCCATCATGAAGTCATTGATCGACAACGCGCGCTCCTTTTCGGCCACTCATGTCGCCGACCCCCGGCACGCCGAACACTTCCGGGCCCTGGAGGCAGGGCAGTCCCCGGAAGTGCTGTTCATCACCTGCTCGGATTCGCGCGTCGTACCCGCTCTGATCACCGGGGCGCGCCCGGGAGAGCTCTTCGAACTGCGCACCGCCGGCAACATCGTCCCGGCCTACCCCGACGACGGCCGCCCGACCGGCGAGTCGGCCACGATCGAATACGCCGTCCGCGTGCTCGGCGTCCGTGACGTCGTCGTCTGCGGACACTCCCACTGCGGCGCGATCGGGGCCGTCGTGCGCGGCGAGGACCTCTCCTCCGTACCCGCCGTCCGCGACTGGCTGGACGAGGCCGTGCCCCCGGACGCGCCCGTCCGCTCACTGGCGGAGGACTCGTCCGACATCGCGGAGGCGGTGCAGGCCCACGTCCTCGCACAGTTGCAGGCGTTGCGGGGCTACCCCTGCGTGAGGGAAGGCGTCGAGGCGGGCCGGCTGGGACTGCACGCCTGGTACTACGAGGTGCACACCGGCTCCGTCAGGGTGCACCGCGCCGAAGACGGCAATCCGGCGTTCGGCGTCCTGTGAACCGGCGCGGCATGAAAACGGGAGGACAGTCACTCATGCGTGCCGTTGCCGGGACCCCTGCCGCGGTGCGCCAGGACGCGCTCGCCTCGCTCGTGGTGTTCCTGGTGGCCCTGCCGCTCTGTGTCGGGGTGGCCGTGGCCTCGAACGTGCCCGCCGAACTCGGGCTGATCACCGGCATCGTCGGCGGACTGGTGGTGGGCTTTCTGCCGGGGAGCGCGCTGCAGGTCAGCGGCCCGGCAGCCGGCCTGACCGTGCTCGTCTTCGAAGCCGTACGGGAATTCGGCCTCGGCATGCTCGGCGCCATCGTCCTGGCCAGCGGAATGCTGCAGATCGGGCTCGGCCTGCTGCGGTTCGGGCGCTGGTTCCGGGCGATCTCCGTATCCGTCGTGCAGGGCATGCTGGCCGGCATCGGACTCGTGCTCATCTTCGGGCAGCTGTACACGATGGCCGGCGTCAAACAGCCGGGCTCGGGCCCGGAGAAGGTCCTGGGAATCGCGGGCGCGGTGGGGGAGATCACCACGAGCGGCACCGCGCTCACCTCGTTCGCGGTCGGTCTGGGCACCATTGCCGTCCTCGTGGGATGGAAGATGCTGCCCGCCGGAGTGCAGTTGGTGCCCGCCCCGCTCGCTGCCGTTGCCCTCGCCACCGCCGCCACGGCGATCGGCGGCTGGGACACCGCCAGCGTGCAGGTACAAGGACTCGTCGAGGCGATCCGGCCGCCCGACACAGGCGATCTCGCGTCCCTGGGCAGTACGGCCGTGCTCGGCACCGTCCTGGGCTTCGCGCTGATCGCCTCGGCGGAATCGCTGTTCAGCGCAGCAGCGGTCGACCGGATGCACGACGGTCCGCGCACGCACTACGACAAGGAACTCGTCGCCCAGGGCATCGGCAACACGGTGTGCGGCGCGCTCGGAGCCCTCCCCATGACCGCGGTCATCGTCCGCAGCTCCGCCAACGTCCAAGCGGGCGCGAAGACCAAAGCCTCGCGAGTCCTGCACGGCCTGTGGCTGCTGCTGTTCACCGCGCTGCTTCCGGCCGCGATCGGAGTCATCCCGCTCGCAGCCCTCGCAGGCGTGCTGGTTCACGCGGGCTGCAAACTGATTCCGGTCAAGGAGCTCGTCGCGCTGTGGCGCGGACACCGCGGCGAGTTCGTCATCCTCGCGATCACGGCCGTCGCCATCTTGGCGACCAGCATGTTCGAAGGGGTGGTGCTGGGGCTGATGCTGGCGGTGGCGAAGTCGGCATGGGAGACCTCCCACGTCCACGTCGACACGCGGCCACTCACCGGCGGACGGATCGTGGTGGCCCTCGCCGGCAACGCCACCTTCCTCCGTCTGCCCCGCATCCTGCAGACCTTGGAGGCACTCCCGCAGGACCAGCCCATCGAGCTCGACCTGACGGACGTCCGGCACCTGGACCATGCCTGCAGGGCAGCCCTCGAGAACTGGGCCGCACGCCACAACGCGGCCGGGACCGAACCGGTGCGGATGACCGGATACGCGCAGACGGACACTCCCCCCACCGCCCCCGCGCGGGCGGCGGGCTGATCCCTGGACGACACCGCCGTCGGCCGCCCGGGGAAACCCGTGGACACGGGGCGGGGGTGGCCGCGGCCTGCCGGCCGCAGGCCACCCCCGCACCCCTCCTGCCGACCGCCCTCGGCGCCCGCGCGTAGCCCTGAACCCGTTCGCGCACGCAGAGCGGCCCGGGCGCCGGTGCCGGGAGCGGGAAACGCCCGCGACGAAGCAATCACAAATGCCGCCCCTGCTGCCCTTCGCGGAATCGGCCGGCAGCGATGTCGCGTTCTGGGTGCGGACGGGTGCACCCGACAGGTGGAGAGTGGCCACCTTTCGGGGGCAGACGCAGCACGGGGCGAACCGCTGGACTCTCTTCGACGGCGGCAGGGCACAGTTCTGCCTGGCTGTCCTGTCGGGCGCAACGGATCCTTTCACCGCACGGATCCAGGGATCAGCCCCGTACGTCGTCGTGAACCGGCGCGACATGTAGGAACCGGGCCGACTCGCGCGCCCCCTGACGTACTGCCGTCCTGGTAAGACCCCGGTAGACGAATCACCTCATGGTGTTCGCCGTTGTCAGAAGAAGCCCAGCTTCTTCGGTGAGTAGGACACCAGGAGATTTTTCGTCTGCTGGTAGTGCTCCAGCATCATCTTGTGGGTCTCCCGGCCTATGCCCGACTGCTTGTAGCCGCCGAAGGCGGCGTGGGCGGGGTAGGCGTGGTAGCAGTTCGTCCAGACGCGGCCCGCCTGGATCGCCCGGCCCGCGCGGTAGGCCGTGTTGATGTCCCGCGTCCAGACGCCCGCGCCCAGGCCGTACGCCGTGTCGTTGGCGATGCGCACGGCGTCCTCGAAGTCCTGGAAGGCGGTCACCGACACCACCGGTCCGAAGATCTCCTCCTGGAAGATCCGCATATGGTTGTCGCCCTCGAAGATGGTCGGCTGCACGTAGAACCCGCCCGCGAGGTCGCCGTCCAGTTCCTGGCGACGGCCGCCCGTGAGGAGCTTCGCGCCCTCCCTCCGGCCGATCTCCACGTACGACAGGACCTTCTTCAACTGCTCCTCCGAGGCCTGGGCCCCGATCATCGTGTCCGTGTCCAGCGGATGCCCCGGCACGATCAGTTCGGTGCGCGCCACGGCCGCGTCGAGGAAGTCTCCGTACCGGCCCCGCTCGATCAGGGCCCGCGAGGGGTTCGTGCACACCTCGCCCTGATTGAGCGCGAACATGGTGAAGCCCTCCAGGGCCTTGTCGCGCAGGTCGTCGTCCTGCGACCAGATGTCGTCGAAGAACAGGTTCGGGCTCTTGCCGCCGAGTTCCAGGGTGACCGGCTTCAGGTGCTCCGCCGCGTACTGCATGATCAGCCGACCCGTCGCAGTCTCCCCCGTGAAGGCGACCTTCGCCACGCGCGGGCTCGACGCGAGCGGTTTGCCCGCCTCCTCGCCGAAGCCGTTGACGATGTTCACCACCCCCGGCGGCAGCAGGTCCGCGACCAGGCCCAGCCAGTGGTGGACGGAGGCCGGCGTCTGCTCGGCAGGCTTGAGGACCACCGTGTTGCCGGCCGCCAGCGCCGGCGCCAGCTTCCACACGGCCATCAGGATCGGGAAGTTCCACGGGATGATCTGCGCGACCACGCCCAGCGGTTCGTGGAAGTGGTAGGCGACCGTGTCGTCGTCGATCTGGCTGAGCGCGCCCTCCTGCGCCCGCAGCGCGCCCGCGAAGTAGCGGAACTGGTCGATGGCCAGGGGCAGATCGGCCGCCAGGGTCTCGCGCACCGGCTTGCCGTTCTCCCAGGTCTCCGCGACCGCCAGGGCCTCCAGGTTCTGCTCCATCCGGTCCGCCATGCGCAGCAGGATCGACGACCGGTCGGCGACCGGGGTCCGGCCCCATGCGGGCGCCGCCGCGTGCGCCGCGTCAAGCGCCCGTTCCACGTCCTCGGCGGTGCCCCGGGCGACCTCCGTGAAGGTCTGGCCGTTGACGGGGGAGGGGTTCGCGAAGTACCGCCCGCGGGCGGGCGGGACGTACTCGCCGCCGATGAAGTGGTCGTAACGGGACGCGTACGACATGAGCGCCCCCTCGGTACCGGGCGCAGCGTAACGGGCCATGGCATCCTCCCCTTGCCGGGCGCCGGCCGCCGTCGGACAGCGCTCGGACGGCAGGCTAGGAGCGGGCAGGTTGCGGATACGTTGCCCCCCGCCCGCCCCGGCCCGGGCGGGCACTCAGCTCGCGGTCCAGGGCGCGTACCCGGGCCAGTGCGGCCGGCCTGCCCTGGGGCGGCAGCGCCGCCGCCAGTGCCCGCCACGCCTCCGGGTCGTCCGCGCCCCACGCACTGCACACCCAGTCGGCCAGCAGACCCGCGTCGGCCCGCGCGAGCAGGGCCGCCCGCGCCTGGTCCTCGATCCGCCGGCGCAGCCGGACCACCCCTGGCGCCGACGACGCCGGCAGCAGCGGGCCGGGATAGCGGCGGAGGGCCGCCGAGACCGCTCCCCCCGCCAACTGCCGCGTCACGGCGGTGAAGTCCGCGTCCAGTGGACCCGCCGGGCGATAGGGGCGTGACAGCGGTGCCGATGCCCCCAGCAACGCGCGCAGGCGGGACATTTCGGCGCGCAGGGTCACCGGGGACACCGACTCGTCCTCGTACAGGGCGATCGCCAGCTCCTCCCCCGACAGCCCCTCGGGGTGATGCGCGAGCAGGGCCATGATCTCGCTGTGCCGACGGCCCAGGCGCACCCGCCGGCCCCCGGTCACCAGCAGCGCCTCGTCCCTGCCGAGGGCGGTGAGGCGGTCCCGCACGGCCGGCGGCCCCTCGTCGAGCAGGGCCAGCTGGGCCTCGGCCGCCCGGGCCACCGCCCGTACGAACGCCAGCGAGTGCGGGTGCGCGAGGCCGTCGCCGCCGGTGATGTCCACCGCGCCCAGCAGCCCGCCCGTGCGCGGATCCCGCACCGGCGCAGCGGCACAGGTCCACGGATGCACCCGGCGGCTGAAGTGTTCCGCCCCGAAGACCTGCACGGGCTCGCCCACCGCCACCGCCGTACCGGGTGCGTTGGTCCCCATCGTGCTCTCCGACCAGCGCGTGCCCGGGACGAATCCCAGACCCTCGGCCCGCCGCAGGGTGGCCGACTCGCCTTCCACCCACAGCAGGCTGCCCCTGGCGTCGCACACCGCCAGCAAGTGCGCTCCGTGAGCGGCGAACGCGCCGACGAGGTCCCGGAAGAGCGGCATCACCCGGGCCAGTGGGTGCCCCTCCCGGTAGGGGCGCAGCTCCGCCTCCGCCAGCTCCGTCCGCGGCGCGCACTCCGGGCTCAGCCGGGCTCGCGCGCACCGCCGCCAGGACCGCGCGATGACCGCCCGCACCGGGGTCTCCACCCGCCCGTCCCGGGTGAACGCGGCGTGCGCCCGACGCAGTTCGCGCGAGCGGGCCGCCGGATCGGCGCCGTCCGGCAGTGCCACCGACGGATCCAGGTCGCCCATCTCACCCTCCCGTGGTGCCGTGGTGCCCGGCGCGCCCCCATCGTCGTCGCGGCGCCGCGCCCCGGCAAGCGGTACGTCGGCCACGGCGCGGGCCGGCCCCCGGCCGGTTCGGGCCGGTGCGGCCGGACCGTGCGCCACGCGAGGCGGCCCCGGGGCGCGCGGCTTCGACCGCCGGGTCGGCCTCCAGCGCCGACGCGGGTCCGGCGCCGACGCGGGGTCCGGCGCCGACGCGGGGTCCGGCGCCGACACGGGGTCCGGCGCCGACGGGCGCGGCGGGAACCACCGGCCCTCCTCGGGCGGTACGGCCGCCGGCCTCCCTCCCGGCCCGGCCTCCCTCCCGGCCCGGCCGGACCTGCCGGCCCGCCCGTCCGCGTCCCGCCGGGGCGGCAGACGGCGGCGGATGAGCTCGAAGATCCCAGGGAGCCGGCATTCCTCACTCATTCATCAAACGTGACTACCAGGTGGCCGCGGGGTCTCACCCCGTGCCCGGGGAACGCGTGGTCGTGGCGGCGCGTTGAGGGGGTAGTGGTCGACGTCACAAGGAAGGTGTCCGCAGATGTCCAACAGCGGAAAGGTCGCGGTTGCCGGAGTCGTGGCAGCCGTCGTGTTGTTCTGGGCCGTGGGTTTCTGGGCGGGCCTGCTGGTTCTGATCGGAGTGCCGGCCGCGGCCTACCTCCTGCTGGACTCGTCCCAGCGGCGTCGGGTGCGCGGTCTGTCCAGAAAGCAGATCGGCCGCTGACGCGCAGCGCGCGTCGCGCGGCCACCGCGCGAGGCCGGGCTCGCTTCGGGGACCGGCCGGGCTCCGGCTGGTGTGCGGAGCCCGGCGGGCGTGGCCGCGGGACGGGGGTGCGGCGCGGCTCCGCCCTGTCGCCGACTCAGGCCGCGCCGCTCACCACGACCGGCGGGAGGTCTGCTTCGAGCAGCATCTGGGATGCGTGGTCCACGAGGTTGCGGAGCACCGGCTGGTAAGCCCGGTCACCGCCCAGTTCGTCCAGGATCCGGTATGCCTCGGCGCGGAAGCCGTCGATCTCCGCGCGGTAGCGGTCGAGGGCGACGGGCGTCCGAAGGAGGCTCGCGAGTTCCCGCCTGGCCTGATGCGAGCGGCTTGCGGCGGCGCACAGTCCCAGGATGTGTTCCCTGGCAAGGGGCGACGCGTCCTCGAGCACGGAGGCGAGCAGGTAGGTCACCGTGCCGTTGAGCAGATCCTCGTCGCGGCCGGACAGGATGTCTTCCTGGTCGTTGAAGATCTGCCACAGGATTCCGAAGACGTAGCCGAATTCGCGCCACAATTCGATCTTTTCGTCCGAGGTGCCCGAGAAGATGGCGGCCATTGCCGTGATCATGCCGAAGGGTGCGCCGGATTTCCCGCGATACGTCTCCACCACCGATTTGCGGGAGGCGCTGCAGATGTCCCCGCGCATGTCGTCTATCTGGCCGTCGACGCCTATGATCCAGCCGTTCAGGATCTCGGTTATCAGAGCGGCGCGCGCCGCCTCCGGGAGATCTTGGGCCAGGATGATCTGAATGGGGAGGGCATTTCCGGTGATGACGGAGGCGAGGAGCGCTTCGTCCTCGGTGAGCTCGCCCGAGATGGACGCGCCGTCGGCGTCGGCCAGGTCGTCGAGGTAGCAGGCCGAGGTCCACCACAGCAGGTGCACCGCCGACAGGGGGACCGCCGGCCCGGGATTTCCCGTCTCTATGGCGTGGGTGAGCAACGGCAGCACCGACAGGGGATGTCTCAGTTTCCGCTGCTCCAAGAGCTTGGCCACGGAGTTCCTGGTGGTCGCCGCGACCGGGCCGAGCCGGTCCAGAGCGGTTTCGATCTCCGCATCGATGTCCTGCGCGACCTTCCGGTGCAGGTCCAGGTACGACATGGAATTCAAGAGTGGCCTCCATCGTGGAATGAGCGTGGGGGTGAGGTGCGCACCCTTTGAGCCGTGTGACTGGCCGATTCGATCATTCCGGAGGAAGGGGATCCAGAGCGATTTTCAGTCACTCTGGCCGAATCCCATTGGTTGAAGGGTTAAACTACCGACGGTAATGGACATTTTTGGCCATTGATCCGATCAGTAATAGCCATCCATCAAGGTGGTCGCCCACTCCGGCTGACGCACCTCACCGCGTGGCCCGAATTCGACGATGTACGGCTTCAGGTCGAGGACGGGGGATCCGTCCACGGCGTCGAGCCCCTCCACGTGGACGTCGAGTCCGTCCACCTTCACCACCCGGCACCGCGAGACGCCCAGCCGGTTGGGCCTGTTCTTGCCGCGTTGCGCGAAGATGCCGACCAGCGGCCAGTCCGGGTTGTTCCGCGGGTGCCGCGCACCCCACTCGACCTTCTCGGCCGGCACCCGGTCGAAGTGGTAGACCACCTCGACGTGCGAGAAGTCCTCCAGCCCGTAGAGGGCTTCCGGACCGAACCGTTCGCCGTCCAGCCGGATCACGGCCGTCTCCCGCCCCCAGTCGTCGTCCACGACGTCGGCGCGACCGCCGACCACGACACCCACCGGCTCCGACTCCACCACTGCGTCCCCCTCGTACCGTCGTCGCTCCTGCGCACGCGGTTCGTGCGCACGCCTTCGTTGCACCCCCTTCGTCCGCACGCCGGTTCGTGCACGGGCCTTTCGTCGGCATGCCGCTGCTCGTCGTGCCGTCGGCCGGGTCCGGCCGGGGTCACGCCGGCCGCACCGCGACGCGGTCGAGCGCCGCCAGTAGGTCCGGCAGGTCGGGGTCCCCCTCCCGGGGGACCGTGAGCACCTCGCCCGGTTCTTCGTCCAGGAGGACGAAGGCCGCCTCGCCGGTGCGGGCCACCAGCGACCAGCCCGGCCCGTCCACGCGCAGGGTCCGGGCCCCCTCGCCCGCGAAGGAGGACCGCACGCGGCCGGCCGGCGGCGGGGTGCGCGTGTATTCCAGCGCCTGCTCCAGCGCACGCGCGAGTCCGGGGTGCGCCGCGGCCGCGGCTCCGCCGTCCGCCGCCACGCGCTCGCGCCAGTCGGCCCATTCCCGTGCGATCTGGTCCGCGCCCAGTCGTCGCTGCACCGGGCCCCACGCCTCCGCCGAGGGGGGCGACAGGGGCACCCGCCCCGTGCCGTCCGCGCCCTGTTCCGGATCGTGCGGCTCCGGGATCCCCGGTGCGGCCACCGACAACTCCACCGGCCACCCCGCCAGGGAGACCACGATTGTCCGCTCGTCGGGCGACAGGTCGTATTCCATCCCGCAGTCCCACGAGGCGATGGCCGCGGCCACGAGCGAGACGTCGTCGACGACGACCGTCCAGCGCGCGCCCTCCTCGTCCTGGCCCAGCACCAGCCCGTACCCCTCCCCGTCGGGCGCCACGCCCAGCAGGGCGCAGGCCTCGGGGAAGTCGTCGCCCAGGAAGCCGGGGAACTGCGCGGGGGTCAGGAGTACGGCCGTCAGCACGTACAGCGAGCCGCCACCCTCGTCGTCGGACACCTGGCCTCCAGCTTGCTCTCTCGTCGGCGCACCTTAACCAGCGGGTAACCCGCGCGTCGAGAGCTTGCGGGCCACGATTTCCAAGGCTGCTGCCTGCACGTAGAGTTGGGGACCCGCCACAGAAAGGGACACCGGTGCAGCGTTACGACCGGCTGAAGGAGATCCTCCGGCTCGACCCCGACAAGGACTTCCTCGCCATCTACCGGCTCACCGCCACCTACGAGTTCCCCTGGGACTTCACCCGCGCCCTGGAGCTCGCGCTGTTCCGGACGTATGCCGTCCCGAGCATCGGCGGCCTGCTGGCCGAGACCGCCGAGTTCACCGACCGCGCCCAGAAGCGCTACGACGACACCGCGCTGCTCCTCGACGCGGTCGTCGAGCACGGCTTCGAGAGCGACACCGCGCGCACGGCGATCCGCCGCGTCAACCAGATGCACCGCAGCTACGACATCTCCAACGACGACATGCGCTACGTGCTGAGCACGTTCGTGGTGATTCCGGCACGCTGGATTGACGCCTACGGCTGGCGCCCGATGACCCACCACGAGCGCCGGGCCACTGCCCACTACTACGCCACGCTCGGCCGACACCTGGGCATCACGGACATCCCGGGCTCCTATGAGGAGTTCGAAGCCACTCTCGTCTCCTACGAAGCGGCGCACTTCGGCTGGGACGAGGGCGCCCGCAAGGTCGCCGACTCCACCCTCGACCTGATGGCGTCCTGGTACCCGGCGCCGCTCGCGCCCGCCGTGCGCCGCGCGGGGATCGCCCTCCTCGACGATTCGCTGATCGAAGCCTTCCGGTACGAGGCCCCCCGCGCCGGTGTCCGGAAGCTGGTGCAGGGCGCGCTGCGGCTGCGGGGCCGCGCGGTCCGGCTGCTGCCCCCGCGCGGGGCCCCGCACTACGCCCGCCAGAACCCGGAGATCAAGGGCTACCCGGATGGCTACGACGTGGGTGAGCTCGGCACGTTCCCCGTGCCCGGCTCCGGCGGCTGCCCCGTGCCGCATCCGCGCCGGCCCGCCGGAGCAGAGGCCCAGCCCCCGGCCTGATCCCGGGTACCTCCGCGGACGCCGGGCGCGGTGCCGTCGTACAGGGGTCGTCCCGGGGTGGGCGGCCGGCGGGGCGGCGGGGCCTCAGGAAGGACGGGCGTCGGGGCCGGTCGGCCGTCGGGGCGGGCGGGCCTCGAGCGGGTCGGCGTCACGTCGGCGTCACCGGCCGGGCGTCATGGCCGGCGCACGGCCAGCGCCAGGAAGCGGTGGTCCTCGTCGGCGTACGAGGCCATGTCCCAGCCCGCGGCGGACAGGAGCGGGGCGAGGTTGTGCTCGGCCCGCAGGTCCTGCGCGGTCAGTTCGCGGCCCTGGCGCGCGGCGAGCGCCGCCCGCCCGATGGGGTGGAAGAGCGCGAGCCGCCCGCCGGGGCGGACCACTCGCGACAGCTCGCGCAGGTTCGCCGCCGGATCAGGCAGGTGTGCGATGAGACCCGCGGCGAAAACCGCGTCCAGCACCGCGTCGCGCAGGGGCAGCCGGGCCACGTCGGCCAGCAGCAGCACGCCCTCGGCGGCGCGCCCGGCCCGCCGCGCGGCCGCAAGCATCTGCGGGGTGATGTCCATGCCCAGCACGGTCCCCTCGGGTCCGACGGCGGCCCGCAGGGCGCCCAGGGCCCGCCCGGTGCCGCAGCCCGCGTCGAGCACGCGGTCCCCGGGCCGCAGCCCGACCTCCGCCACGGCGGTGGCGAAGGCAGGTCCGTCCTCCGGGAACTTCCGGTCCCAGTCGGCGGCCCGGGCCCCGAAGAACTCCTGCACGTGCGTGTGGTCTTCGCTCATGGGCCCATGATCCCCCAGCCCCGTACACCCGGGTGCCGTGGACCGTGCGCAAGGTGGCATGCGGGGTGATCGAAGGTGAACGTAGCTCTGTCATATTCCAGCACTTCCAGCGGCTTTCGAAATGCGCCCCCTGTTCGCGCCCTCACCCGGACTAGCGTCCGTTGGCCATGGGACACCTGGGACATCTGGACCACGCCGCCTACGGCTGGCTGACACCCGTGCTGTCATATGTGATGGCATCGATCGGCGCCGCCCTCGGGCTGCGCTGCACCGTCCGCGCGCTCGCCTCGACCGGAGCCGTCCGCCGCAACTGGCTCCTCACCGCGGCCTCCGCCATCGGAACCGGCATCTGGACCATGCACTTCGTCGCGATGCTCGGCTTCGACGTCACCGGTACGCGGATCCACTACAACGTGCCGCTCACCATCCTGAGCCTGCTCGTCGCCATGCTGGTCGTGGGCGCCGGCGTCTTCGCCGTCGGCTACGGCAGGGCGCGCGGCCGTTCCCTCGTACTGGGCGGCCTCACCACAGGACTCGGCGTCGCCAGCATGCACTACCTGGGCATGGCGGCCCTGCGCCTGCACGGCGAGGTCTCCTACGACCCGCTCGTCGTCGGCCTCTCCGTCGTCATCGCCGTGGTCGCGGCCACCGCCGCCCTGTGGGCCGCGCTCAACATCAAGTCGCCCGTGGCCGTGGCCGGCGCCTCCCTGGTCATGGGCGCGGCCGTCAGCAGCATGCACTACACCGGGATGATGGCCGTCGCCGTCAGCGTCAGCCCCTCGGACGCGGCCCTCTCCGGAGCCACCGCGATGCAGTTCATCTTCCCGCTCGCCGTCGGTCTCGGCTCCTACCTGTTCATCACCGCCGCCTTCGTCGCGCTCTCCCCGACCGCCCACGAGCGCGCGGCCTCCGCCTCCGCCCGGCACCTGGGGGAGCACGCCGCCGCCCACTGACCCGTCCCGCCCCCGCCGAGGCCGTGTCAGCCGCTGCCCTCCCGTCCCGCCGCACGGCCAACGCGCCATCCGCACACGTCCCGATACCCCCGATACCCCCGATACCCCCGATGCCCGCCATCCGATGATCCGCCCCACCGATCGACCGCACCCGTAGGCACCGCCCGGAACGAGGAGCCCATGCGAACACCCCGCAGAAGACCGGAAGCAGCGGCGCCGCGGCTGCCCGCGCCCCCGGCGCGCGGCCGCCGGGCCCACGCCGGGCCGCCTGCCGAGGAACCGGCGGAAGACCGCGCGGGACACCAGCCGCACGGGGCGGACGGCACCCGACCGGCCCGCCCCGCCGTTCCGCGCGAGCGCGGCCCCCGGCTGCGGCTGCGCCCCGCCACCGTCCGCGCGAAGATCGTTTCCCTGCTGATGGTGCCGGTCGTCTCGCTCCTCGCGCTCTGGGCCTTCGCCACCGTCAACACGGCCCAGGACATAGCCCGACTGGGGCGGGTCCAGCAGGTCGACTCCGAGATACGCGCTCCCCTCGCCGCCGCCGTCACCGAGCTCCAGGCCGAACGGCGCGCAGCCGTCCGCCTGCTGGCCGACCCCGCCGCCGACGCGGGCGCGCTCGACCAGCAGGCCCGCCGCACCGACAGCGCCGTCCGCAACCTGCGGCTCGGCGACCGCCACACCGTCGCCGACTCCGGCGAATACCGCTCCGACACCGTGCTTCGGCTGGACGCCTTCGTCGTCGCCGCCGAGGCGCTGGGGTCGGCCCGCAAGGACATCACCGACCGCCGCGCCACCCCCGAGGCCGCCTTCGCGATCTACACCAGGGTGGTCGACGCCGCATTCACCGTCGGCGGCTCCCTCACGGGGGGCGAGAACCCCGACCTGGGCCCCGAGGCGCGGGTCCTGCTCGAATTCGCCCGCGCCGCGGAACTCCTGTCGCGCGAGGACGCCCTCCTCGCCCTGCCGGGTCAGCGCAGCGCCGAAACCATTCGGCAGCTGACCGGCACCATCGAGTCCCGCCGGGCGCTCACCGAGACCGCGGCCCGCGACCTGCCCGCCGCCCAGCAGGACGCCTGGCAGTCCGTCGCCAAGAGCGCCGCCTACGCGGATCTCACCGGCGCCGAGGACCGGGCGCTGGCCACCGGCACCTCCCGGGACGCCCGCGGGGCGCCCGCCGGATGGGAGAGCGCCCACAGCGGCATCAGCACCTCGATGCGCGAGATCGAGGAGGCCGCGCACACCGCCGCCGCGGACCGCGCCGACCCCGTCTCCGAGGGGGCGTTCAGCCCGGCCGGCGCCGCCGTGCTGCTGGGCCTGGCCGCCGTCGCCGCCTCCCTCGTCATCTCCGTCCGGATCGGCCGCGTCCTGGTCGTCGAACTGGTTTCGCTGCGCAACACCGCCCTGGAGATCGCCCATCGCAAACTCCCGGACGCGATGGCGCGGCTGCGCGCCGGCGAGGAGATCGACGTCGCCGCCGAGACCTCGGCCAGTCCGCCCGCCGACGACGAGATCACCCAGGTCGGCGAGGCGCTGGCCACGGTCCACCGGGCCGCGCTCAGCGCCGCCGTCGAGCGGGCGGAGCTCGCCAGCGGGGTCTCCGGCGTCTTCGTCAACCTCGCCCGCCGCAGCCAGGTCCTCGTGCACAAGCAGCTCACCCTGCTCGACTCGATGGAACGGCGCGCCGACGACCCGAACGAGCTCGGCGACCTCTTCCGCCTCGACCACCTGACCACCCGGATGCGCCGGCACGCGGAGAGCCTGATCATCCTCTCGGGCGCCGCCCCCGGCCGGGCATGGCGGATGCCTGTGCCCCTCACCAACGTCGTCCGTGCCGCCGTTTCGGAGATCGAGGACTACCCGCGCGTCGAGGTACGCCGGCTCGCCGAGGCCGCGGTGGTCGGCGGAGCCGTCGCCGACCTCACCCACCTCCTCGCCGAACTCATCGAGAACGCAGCCCAGTTCTCCCCTCCGCACACCAAGGTCCGGGTCAGCGGTGAACCGGTCGGCACCGGTTACGTCCTCGAGGTCGAGGACCGCGGACTGGGCATGGGCCGTGAATCCCTCGCCGACGCCAACCGGCGCATCGAGCAGTCCGAGGACCTCGACCTCTTCGACAGCGACCGGCTCGGCCTGTTCGTGGTCAGCCGCCTGTCGGCCCGCCACGGTGTGAAGGTGCACCTGCGTACGTCGCCCTACGGCGGCACCACCGCCGTGGTACTCCTGCCCAACTCCCTGCTGCAGGGCGGCATCACCGTCGAGGACCCGGCCGCCGGCTCCGCCGACGCCCGCCCCCTTCCCGGGCGCCGGGAGGAGCAGCCGACGGGCCCCGGCCCGGCCCGCGCCCCGTCCGGGTCCACGTCACCCGTACCGCCACGGGAACCCGCCCCGGCCGCGCAGCATCCCCCCACCGTGACGGTCCTACGGGACGACGCGCGCGGGCCGGGCCCTGTACGGGACGACGCCCGCGGCCCGGCCCCCGTGCGGGACGATGCGCGCGGCATCCCGGAGGGCCGGGACGCTGCCCCCGCGGCGGCCGAGGAGCCGCGTCCGGCACCGGTGGCGCCCCTGCGGCCGCGCGTCGCCGGTGGCGCGGGCACCCGTACGGACGCCTCCGAGTCCGGATCGGGCTCGGTGACGGAGCTGCCGCGCCGCGTGCGCCAGGCGAGCCTCGTCCCGCAGCTCCGGGAGGCCCCCGCACCACAGGAGCCCGTCGGTGTCCGGCAGCCCGAGGACCCGCCCGGGCGCAGTCCGGAGGAGGCCCGGGACCGAATGGCGGCCTACCGGGCGGGATGGGTCCGCGGCGCCGAGGAGAACACCCCCCACGCAGGCAGCGAAGGAGAAGTGTGATGATCGAACACCAGAGGGTCGGCCACGACGGCATCCGCAGGTCGGGGGAGCTCGACTGGCTCCTGGACGACCTGGTGCACCGGGTCGTCGAGGTCCGGCACGCCGTGGTCCTCTCCAACGACGGCCTGGCGGTCGGCGCCTCCAGTGCGCTCAGCCGGGAGGATGCCGAGCACCTGGCGGCGGTGGCCTCCGGCTTCCACAGCCTGGCCAAGGGCGCGGGCCGGCACTTCCACGCCGGGGGCGTGCGCCAGACGATGGTCGAGATGGACGCGGGCTTCCTGTTCGTCGCGGCGGCGGGCGACGGCTCCTGCCTGGCCGTGCTCAGCGCCGCCGGCGCCGACATCGGACTGATCGCCTACGAGATGGCCCGGCTGGTCAAGCGGGTCGGTGAGCACCTCTACACGCCGCCCCGGTGCGCGGCGCGCCCGCCGGCCGCCGGCTGAGGGCGGCGGTCCGGCACATGAACGGCCAGTGGTACGACGCCGAAGCGGGCCCGCTCGTCCGCCCGTACGCCATGACCGGGGGACGTACCGAGCCGGGACCGCACGGGGTCCGCTTCGACCTGATCGCCCTGGTCGCGGCGGATCCGCAGGGCGGCGCGGACGAGGAGGGCGAGTCGCTCCTCGGCCCCGAACACCGGGCGCTGCTGCGGCTCTGCCGGTCCGAGACCCAGTCGGTGGCGGAACTCGCCGCCGACGCCGACCTGCCCGTCGGAGTCGTGCGGGTGCTCCTCGGGGACCTGCTGGAGGGCGGGCACGTCAAGGTCAGCCGCCCGGTACCGCCCGCCCATTTGCCGGACGAGCGGATTCTGCGTGAAGTCATCGAGGGATTGAGAGCGCTTTGATGGGACACCACGACAACCGAACCTTCGGAACCTCCGGTTCCGCCGGACGGGCCGGCGACGCCGACGCCGACACCGGTGCTCCGGGAGCGGAGCCGGGGACGGCGGAGGAGGACGGCGAACTGGCCTCGCTCGCGCTGAAGATCCTCGTGGCGGGCGGTTTCGGTGTGGGCAAGACCACGCTGGTCGGCGCGGTGAGCGAGATCCGGCCGCTGCGCACCGAGGAGCAGTTGAGCGAGGCGGGTGAACTGGTCGACGACACGGGCGGCGTCGACCAGAAGACGACCACGACCGTGGCCATGGACTTCGGGAGGATCACCATCAGGTCCGGGCTGTCCCTCTACCTGTTCGGCACGCCGGGGCAGGACCGGTTCTGGTTCCTGTGGGACGAGCTGTCCACAGGGGCGCTCGGTGCGGTGGTGCTCGCCGACACGCGGCGGCTGGAGGACTGCTTCCCGGCGGTCGACTACTTCGAGCACCGGCGCATCCCGTTCGTGGTCGCCGTCAACTGCTTCACGGACGCGCGGCGGTACGGGGCGCACGACGTCTCGCGCGCGCTCGACCTGGAGCAGGGGACGCCGGTGGTGCTGTGCGACGCGCGGGACAAGGACTCCGGCAAGGAGGTGCTGATCAGGTTGGTCGAGTACGCCGGGCGGGTGCACACCGCCCGGCTGCTGGAGTCGGTGGGGCCGCAGGCCGGTTCCGCGTGAGCCGGCCGGGCGCGGGGCGGGTCAGTCGGACACCCCCGCGGCGGAGATCACCTTGTCGATCGGGACGCGGACCAGGAGCTCGCCGGGGACGGCGTTGCGGCGGCCGAACGCCTCGGCCTCCGCCTCGCCGATGTAGCGGGCGGCGATGCGGGTCGCCCAGGTGAGCATCTCGTCCGCGGCGTCGGCGTATTCGCCGATCTCCGCGCGGCCCTGGAGGACGACGTAGGAGAAGGGCGGCCGGTCGTCGTCCACGCAGAGCGCGACGCGGCCGTCCCTGGCCAGATTGCGTCCCTTGACGGTCTCCTTCCCGGTGTTGAAGACGAAGGAATCGCCGTCGAGTACGAACCAGACGGGGGCGACGTGCGGACTTCCGTCCTCGCGGACGGTGGAGAGCTTGCCGGTGCGGGTGGAATGGGAGACGAATGCCCGCCATTCCTCTTGAGTCATCTTCTTCGCCATGGGCACATCCTCCTTGCCGGAAAGGCGCTGGTGGGGAAGGCTTGCGGGACGACTACGCGGGGTGGGGCGCGGCCGAGCGGGCCGCGTCAACGGGGAGGGGCTCGGAATGGCACTGGACAAGCAACTGGACTGGCTGCTGGACGACCTGACACGCAGGGTCCCGCAGGTGCGGCACGCGGTGGTCCTCTCCAATGACGGCCTGGTGACGGGGGCGAGCGCGGGGCTGCCGCGGGAGGACGCGGAACACCTGGCCGCCGTCGCGGCCGGACTGCAGAGCCTGGCGAAGGGGTCGGGGCGGCACTTCCGGGCCGGTGAGGTCCGGCAGACGATGGTCGAGTACGACGACGGGGCGCTCTTCGTCATGGCGGCGGGCGCGGGCAGTTCCCTGTGCGTGCTGAGTGCGGCCGAGGCGGACATCGGTCAGGTCGCGTACGAGATGACGCTGCTGGTCAACCGGGTGGGAGAGCACCTGGGAGTGGCGGAGCGGCGCATCACCGGCGGTTGAGCAGGAGGCCCCGGGCCCGGGCGGCGCGGAGGTTGTCCACAGGCCTCGCGCGGTGTCGTTGCAGCGAGTTACGGTCTTCACACAGAGTAGTCATTGCTCGTGGGGGAGGATCGTGATGACGCAGATGGTGACGGCGCCGCCGCAGGACGGGGCCGCGTGCGAGGGGCGGAAGGCGGCCGTCCGTGCCGGCGGGGCCGAACAGGCGCTGGTGAACGGTGCACAGGCCGCCGGGCAACTGGGGCTGACCCGGGGAGAGTTGGCCAGGGCCGTCCAGCTGGGGATCGTACGGGCCGGGCCGCCGACGGCCGGCGGCGCCGCACGCTTCGCGCGGGCGGAGCTGGCGCGGGCCGCGGCCGCCGACGGGCCGGACGCGCTGCGCCGACAGGTCGAGACGGTGGCCGGTGCCCAGGCGGCGGCCGAGGTGCTGGGAGTCGGCCCGAGCCGGTTCACCCGGCTCGCACGCTGCGGACACCTCACACCGATCGCGTACCGGATCAACCGCTACCGCGCCGTCGTCTGGCTCTATCTGAGCGCGGAGCTGAGGGAGTTCGCCGGTCGGGAGCCGCTGATGCTGCGCGGGACGGCGCCCGCCGAGGACCGGGAGCTGCTGGCGGCCATGGGGGACATGCGCCCGCTCACCTGGCGCGGACGGCACGTGGCGCTCCTGCTGAGACGGACCGCCGATCCATGGGCGCGCGCGGCCGTACTGGCCTGCGTACTCCCCGAGGGCGAGCTGCGCGAGGCCGTGCCCGATCCGGCGGAGCGGATCGTCCTGGCCGCGCTCGCCCCGCCCCCGCCTTACGGGCACCCGCAGGTCCCCGCCGCGGCGGCGGTGGCGGAGGGGCTGCTGCGGGCAGGGCCGCCGGACGAGGTCCGCCGGTACCGCACCAGCCTGGAATTCGCCCTGACGGCTGCCCGGGGTCAGTCGAAGTCGACGGGGGAGAGGGGGCCGACGTAGACCCAGGCGCCGGCCTCGCGGGCGAAGCTGCTGTGCTCGTGCAGCGAGCCGGTGTGCCGGCCCTCGCGGTAGTGCGCGCGGAACTCCACCGAGCCCTCCGTCTCGAACATCCCGCCGCGTTCCGTGGCGAGGATCTCCAGCCGCTCCCAGCGCTGACCGGGATCCAGGTCGAGGCCGGCGGGGCGTGTCGAGTGGTGCCAGGAGCGCAGCAGGTAGGCCGTGTCGCCGACGGCGAAGGCACTGAAGCGGGAGCGCATCAACAGCTCGGCGGTGGGCGCCTGCCGTTCACCGGAGTGGAAGCGGCCGCAGCACTCCGGATAGGCGGCGGGCAGCCCGCAGGGGCATGGCAGGGCAGGGGTGGGCATGGGTCTGGTCAGTCCTTCGGTGCGGAGTCGGACGGCCGGCCCGGGTTCGCGGGGTACGGGCGGAAGAGGCCTTCCTGGACCACGGAGACCAGCAGCCTGCCCTCCAGGTCGTAGATGCGGCCCCGGGCCAGGCCGCGGCCGCCGTGCGCGATGGGTGACTCCTGGTCGTACAGGAACCACTCGTCCGCCCGGAACGGCCGGTGGAACCACATGGCGTGGTCGAGCGAGGCCATGTCGAAACCGCGCATGCCCCACAGGGGCTCCACGGGGATGCGCACGGCATCGAGGAGGGTCATGTCACTGGCGTAGGTGAGGGCGCAGGTGTGCACGAGCGGGTCGTCGCCCAGCGGGCCGACGGCGCGCATCCACACCGCGCTGCGCGGATCGGCGCCCTTGAGCTCCTCGGGAGTCCAGCGGAGCCGGTTCACGTACCTGATGTCGAAGGGCTGGCGGCGGGCCATCCGCTCCAGCGCCTCCGGCAGCGCCCCGAGGTGCTCGCGGATCTCGTCCGCGACCTTGGGGAGCGTGTCGGGATGGGGGCAGTGGTGGGCAGGCAGCTGATGCTCGATGCTGCCGTCCTCCGGATGGTGGAAGGAGGCGGTGAGATTGAAGATCGTCTTGCCCTGTTGGACCGCGGTGACCCGGCGCGTGGTGAAGGACCGCCCGTCGCGCACCCGCTCCACCTGGTACACGATCGGCACCCCGGGGATGCCGGGGCGCAGGAAGTACGCGTGCAGCGAGTGGACCGGGCGGTCGCTGTCCACCGTCCGTCCCGCGGCGACCAGCGCCTGGCCGGCGACCTGGCCGCCGAAGACGCGCTGGAGCGACTCCTGCGGGCTGGCGCCGCGGAAGATGTTGACCTCGATCTGCTCCAGATCGAGCAGATCGACCAGTCTCTCGGCGGGGTTCGTCATCAGAGGATCTCCACTGTCGGGTCCGGGCGGTCCGGCGGCGTGCCGGATCAGGTCACAGGGTGCCGAGCTCACCGACCGAGGTGACCCGGACGACCGCCCGGCCCTCCTCGTCGGACGCGGCCAGGTCGACCTCGGCGCTGATGCCCCAGCCATGGTCGCCGCCCGGGTCGGCGAACGTCTGGCGGACGCGCCACAGGCCGTGCGCGGGGTCCTCCTCGATCTGGAGGAGCTTCGGGCCGCGGGCGTCGGGGCCGGTGCCCAGGTCGTCGTACTCGTCCCAGTACGCGTCCATGGCCTCACCCCAGGCGTCGGCGTCCCAGCCCGACTCGGCGTCCAGCTCGCCCAGCGCGTCGACGTTGTCGAGGGCGGCCAGCTCCACCCGGCGGAACATGGCGTTGCGTACCAGGACGCGGAAGGCGCGCGCGTTCGCGGTGACCGGCTTGACCTGGTCGGCCTTCTCCTGGGCCTGCTCCGCCGTCTCCACCTCAGGGTTCGCCAGCTGCTCCCACTCGTCGAGCAGGCTCGAGTCGACCTGGCGGACCAGCTCGCCCAGCCAGGCGATCAGGTCCTCGAGGTCCTCGGACTTGAGGTCGTCGGGGATGGTGTGGTCCAGCGCCTTGAACGCGCCGGCCAGGTAGCGCAGCACGATGCCCTCGGTGCGGGCCAGTTCGTAGAAGGAGGTGAACTCGGTGAAGGTCATCGCGCGTTCGTACATGTCGCGGATGATCGACTTCGGGGAGACGGGGTGGTCGCGCACCCACGGGTGGCTCTTCGCGTACACGTCGTAGGCGTGGGAGAGGAGCTCTTCCAGCGGCTTGGGATAGCTGACGTCCTGGAGCCGCTCCATCCGCTCCTCGTACTCGATCCCGTCGGCCTTCATCTGGCCGACCGCGATGCCGCGCTCCTTGTTCTGCTGGGCGGCCAGGATCTGGCGCGGGTCGTCCAGCGTGGACTCCACGACCGAGACCATGTCCAGCGCGTAGGAGGGGGACTCCGGGTCCAGCAGGTCGAAGGAGGCCAGTGCGAAGGTGGACAGCGGCTGGTTCAGCGCGAAGTCCTGCTGGAGGTCGACGGTGAGCCGGATGGTGCGGCCCTCCGCGTCCGGGGTGTCGAGCTTTTCCACGACACCGCCGTCCAGCAGCGAGCGGTAGATCGCGATGGCCCGACGGATGTGCCGCAGCTGGGCCTTGCGCGGCTCGTGGTTGTCCTCGAGGAGGTGGCGCATCGCCTGGAAGGCGTCGCCGGGCCGGGCGATCACCGACAGCAGCATGATGTTGGTGACCTTGAAGCGCGAGGTCAGCGGCTCAGGGTCGGCGGCGATCAGCTTCTCGAAGGTCGTGTCCGACCATGCGACGAAGCCCTCGGGAGCCTTCTTGCGGACCACCTTGCGGCGCTTCTTCGGGTCGTCGCCCGCCTTCGCGAGCGCCTTCTCGTTCTCGATGACGTGCTCGGGTGCCTGGGCGACCACGAAACCCGCCGTGTCGAAGCCGGCCCGGCCGGCCCGTCCGGCGATCTGGTGGAACTCGCGGGCGCGCAGCGTGCGGACCCGGTTGCCGTCGTACTTGGTGAGCGCCGTGAACAGCACCGTGCGGATCGGGACGTTGACGCCCACCCCGAGCGTGTCCGTACCGCAGATCACCTTCAGCAGACCGGCCTGCGCGAGCTTCTCCACCAGACGCCGGTACTTGGGCAGCATGCCGGCGTGGTGCACGCCGATGCCGTGCCGCACGTAGCGCGAGAGGTTCTGGCCGAACTTCGTGGTGAAGCGGAAGTTGCCGATCAGCTCCTGGATCCTGTCCTTCTCCTCGCGTGTGCACATGTTGATGCTCATCAGCGACTGCGCCCGCTCGACCGCCTGGGCCTGCGTGAAGTGCACGATGTAGACGGGCGCCTGCCGGGTCTCCAGCAGCTCGGTGATCGTGTCGGTGATCGGCGTGGTGACGTACTCGTAGGACAGCGGGACGGGGCGGGTCGCGGAGCGGACCACCGAGGTGGGCCTGCCGGTGCGCCGGGTCAGGTCGTCCTCGAACCGCTTCACGTCGCCGAGGGTCGCCGACATCAGGACGAACTGCGCCTGCGGCAGCTCCAGCAGCGGGATCTGCCAGGCCCAGCCGCGGTCCGGCTCGGCATAGAAGTGGAACTCGTCCATCACGACCTGGCCGATGTCGGCGTGCCTGCCGTCACGCAGGGCGATGGAGGCCAGCACCTCGGCGGTGCAGCAGATCACCGGCGCGTCCGCGTTCACCGAGGCGTCGCCGGTCAGCATGCCGACGTTCTCGGTGCCGAAGAGCTTGCACAGGTCGAAGAACTTCTCCGACACCAGCGCCTTGATCGGGGCGGTGTAGAAGGTCACCTTGTCCTGGGCCAGCGCGGTGAAGTGCGCACCCGCCGCGACCAGGCTCTTGCCGGAGCCCGTCGGGGTGGACAGGATCACGTTCGCCCCCGAGACGACCTCGATCAGCGCCTCCTCCTGAGCCGGGTACAGGGTGATGCCCTGGTCCTCCGCCCACGAGGAGAAAGCTTCGAAGAGGGCGTCGGGGTCGGCGGTCGGCGGGAGCTGATCAATGAGGGTCACGCCCCCATCTTGCCTGGCTTCCCCCCGGATCAGGGAACCGGAGGACGGAAGGAAGATCACCGACTGTACGCTGTGCCGTCGATGCGGCCCGAACGAACCGGTCAACAGGGCCCGACACACACCAGCGGGGCGGGGAACGACCATGATGGGTCCGGCGCACTCACTGTCCGGGGCGGCGGCCTGGCTGGGGGTGGGGGCGGCCACTGCCGCCGCCGGCCACCCCATGCCGTGGCCGGTCCTCGTCGTCGGCGCGCTGATCTGCGCCGGCGCCGCCCTCGCCCCGGACCTCGACCACAAGTCGGCGACGATCTCCCGCGCCTTCGGCCCGCTGTCCAAGGGCCTGTGCGAGGTGGTCGACAAGATCTCCTACGCGGTCTACAAGGCCACCCGCTCCACGAAGGACGCCCGTCGCTCCGGCGGCCACCGCACCCTGACGCACACCTGGCTCTGGGCCGTGCTGATCGGCGGCGGAGCCTCCGCGCTCGCCGTGACCGCCGACCGCTGGGGAGTGCTCGCCCTGCTCTTTGTGCACCTGGTGCTCGCGGTCGAGGGCCTCCTGTGGCGAGCCGCCCGGATGTCCAGCGACGTCCTGGTCTGGCTGCTCGGCGCGACCAGCGCGTGGATCATGGCCGGGGTCCTCGACCAGCCCGGAAACGGTGCGAACTGGCTTTTCACCGAGCCCGGGCAGGAGTACCTCTGGCTCGGCCTGCCCATCGTGCTCGGGGCCCTGGTCCACGACATCGGCGACGCGCTGACGGTCTCCGGCTGCCCGGTCCTGTGGCCCCTCCCGATCGCCGGGAAGCGCTGGTACCCGATCGGCCCGCCGAAGGCCCTGCGCTTCCGCGCCGGCAGCTGGGTGGAGCTGAAGGTCCTCATGCCGGTCTTCATCCTGCTGGGCGGCTTCGGAGGCGCCTCCGCCCTCGGTTTCGTCTAGACAAGGCCGCCGGACGCCGCGCAGGACGCCCCCCCGTACCTCGGCCGGGCGAACCCCCCGTAGCCTGGGCCGATGTCTGAGACGCACCACCTCTGGCCGCTGGCTCCGTCCTCCGAGACCGACTGGCTGACGGAGCTCTGCGGTGACGGCACGACCGGCTTCGAGCCGCCCCGGCGTCCCGATGCGGTCTGGGTGCTGAACGCCATGTACGAGCACGAAAGCGGACCCGGCGGCCTCTCCCACCACGAACTGCGCCAGACGGCCCTCGCCGCGGGTGTCATCGAGCCCGCCCGCCTCGGGAACATCGACCTCGAAACCGGCACCGCCACCGGCGGCGGTCTCGGACGCGCCGAGCATCCCGGACCGTCCTACCGCCGACTGCGATGGGCCGAGCTCTCCGCCCGGTGCGGGGACCCGATGGTCCCCGACGGAAAGTACCCGTCCTTCCGGTGCTTCCCGTCCGCGCGGCTGGACGACAGCTGGCCCGTCGGCATCGAGCCGCCCACCGAGGGCAGCCTCGACCGCCCGACATGGGATCGGCTCGTCGACGTGCTCGTGGCACACAGCACGCAGGGCCCGGACACCCGGGTCCTCGCCTACTACAACCCGCTGACGCTGCCCGCGGTCGACTTCGACAACCTCCACGTCCGCACCGGTCGGCTGGGTGACGCCCACACCCTGTACGACAACCCGGACGCGGACTTCAGCCCCTCCAACCTGTGGTCCGAGGACCGCTCGTGGATCCTGTGCACCGACTACGACCTGTGGGCCACCAAGGTCGTCGGCCCCGAGCACCTGGTCGAAGCACTGCTCAGTGACCCGGTGATCGAGGCCGTACGGCTTCCCTGGACCAGCTGACGGACCCCTCCGCCGCGGGCTCAGCCGTGCCAGGACCGCCACAGCGCCGCGTACGCGCCGTCCGCCGCCACCAGCTCGTCGTGCGAGCCGAGTTCGCTGATCCGGCCGCCCTCGACCACGGCGATCACGTCCGCGTCGTGGGCCGTGTGGAGCCGGTGGGCGATGGCGATGACCGTGCGGCCGTCCAGCACCCGGGCCAGCGAGCGTTCCAGATGCCGCGCGGCCCGCGGGTCCAGCAGCGAGGTGGCCTCGTCCAGCACCAGCGTGTGCGGATCCGCTAGCACCAGCCGGGCCAGCGCCACCTGCTGCGCCTGCGCGGGGGTGAGCGCCGTACCGCCGGAGCCGACCTCGGTGTCCAGGCCGTCCGCCAGGGCCCGTGCCCAGCCGTCCGCGTCCACCGCGCCCAGCGCCGCCCACAGCTCGGCGTCCTCGGCACCCGTCCGCGCGAGCCGGAGGTTGTCGCGCAGCGATCCGACGAACACGTGGTGCTCCTGGTTGACCAGGGCCACGTGCTCGCGCACCCGCTCCGCCGGCATCCGCGACAGCCGGGCCCCGCCGAGGGTGACCTCGCCGGTGCGGGGCCCGTAAATGCCCGCGAGGAGCCGCCCCAGGGTGGACTTGCCCGCTCCCGAGGGGCCGACGAGCGCCATCCTGGTGCCCGGCGGCACCGACATCGACACCTCGTGCAGGACGTCCACGCCCTCCTTGTAGCCGAAGCGGACCTGCTCGGCCCGGACGTCCCGGCCGTCGGGCGCCACCTCCGCGTCCCCCGCGTCCGGTTCGATCTCCCGCACGCCCACCAGGCGGCCCAGCGACACCTGGGCGATCTGCAGCTCGTCGTACCAGCGCAGGATCAGGCCGATCGGATCCACCAGCATCTGCGCCAGCAGCGCGCCCGTGGTCAGCTGACCCACCGACATCCAGCCCTGCATCACGCAGTAGCCGCCGATCAGCAGCACCGAGCCGAGGATCGTCACGAAGGTGACGTTGATGACGGGGAAGAGGACGGTCCGCAGGAACAGCGTGTACCGCTCCCATGCCGTCCACTCCTTGATCCGCCGCTCCGACCGGGCGATCCGCTCCGGCCCCAGCCTGTGCGCCTCGACCGTGCGGCCCGCGTCCACCGTCTCGGTGAGCACGGCCGCGACCGCGGCGTAGCCCGCCGCCTCCGAGCGGTACGCCGAAGGCGCCCGCCGGAAGTACCAGCGGCAGCCGAACACCAGGACCGGCAGCGCGACGAGCGCGGCCAGCGCCAACGGCGGCGCGGTCACCGCGAGGGCGCCGAACAGCAGCCCCGCCCACACCACGCCGATGGCCAGCTGGGGCACGGCCTCGCGCATCGCGTTGGCCAGCCGGTCGATGTCGGTGGTGATCCGCGACAGCAGGTCACCGGTACCGGCCCGTTCCAGCACGCCCGGCGGCAACCCCACCGACCGCACCAGGAAGTCCTCGCGCAGATCGGCGAGCATCTCCTCGCCCAGCATCGCCCCGCGCAGCCGTACCAGCCGCACGAAGCAGGCCTGCACGGCGAGCGCCAGGGCGAACAGCAGCGCCATCGGCTCCAGTCGCAGCTCCCGCGCCCCCGCCGCCAGGTCGTCCACGACCCGGCCCAGCAGGTACGGGCCGACCATGGAGGCGATCACCGCGACCGCGTTGACGCCCACCAGTACCAGGAAGGCCCGCCGGTGGCGCCGGAACAGGTCGCGCACATAGCCCCGAACGGTCTCCGGCGTGCCCACGGGCAGGGTCGAGGCCGTCTCGGGGGCCGCCGGATCGTATTGCGGCGGCGCCACGCCGATCATGCGGATTCCTCGATCTCTGTGAGGGCTTCTTCCAGCTCTGTCATTTCGAGTCCGGCGAGCCGCTGCTCCTCGTCCGTCTCGCGGGTGACGACCGCCCGGTAGAGGGGTTCGCGGTGCAGCAGCTCGCGGTGGGTTCCGACGGCCGCGACCGTGCCGTCGTCGACCAGCACGACCCGGTCCGCGCGGTCCAGCAGCAGCGGCGAGGACGCCAGTACGACCGTGGTCCGTCCGGCGCGCAGGGCCGCGATCCCGTCCGCGATCCGTGCCTCGGTGTGCGAGTCCACCGCGGAGGTCGGCTCGTCGAGCACGAGCACCTCGGGGTCGGTGACCAGGGACCGGGCCAGCGCGAGACGCTGGCGCTGGCCGCCGGACAGCGACCGGCCGCGCTCGGTGATCCGGGCGTCCATCGGGTCGTCGACCCCGTCCGGCGCCGACTGCAGCAGCGCGTCCAGTACGTCCGCGCACTGGGCGGCGGCCAGAGCGGCGCTCGGGCCGACGGCTCCCGAAGCCGGTACGTCGAACAGCTCGCGCAGCGTCCCCGACAGCAGGACCGGGTCCTTGTCCTGTACGAGGACCAGCCTGCGGGCGGTGTCCAGTTCGAGGTCGTCCAGCGCGACCCCGCCGAGGAGCACCGAGGGACCGCCGTTCGCGTCCGGTCCGCCGTCCAGGTCCACGTCTGCGTCCCGGTCACCGTCCTGTTCCTCCACGGCGTGGCCGCCGAGGCGTTCCGCCAGCCGGCCCGCCAGGTCCGGGTCCCCGCAGACGACGGCCGTGAACCGGCCGGCGGGTGCCAGCAGCCCGGTCCGCGGGTCGTACAGGTCCCCGCCGGCGGCCGGTTCCCCGACCGGGCCGGTCTGCGCGGGGCGCTCCGCCGCGTCCGTCCGGGTCAGCGACAGCACCCGGGCCGCCCGCTGGGCGGAGGGACGGGAGAAGGAGTAGGCCTGGGCGATCTCCTCGAAGTGCCGCAGGGGGTAGAGGAGCGTCGCCACCGCGCTGAACGCCGCGACGAGTTCACCCACCGCGACACGACCGTCCAGGGCCAGCGAGGCGCCGTACCAGACGACCGTGATCAGCAGCAGGCCCGGGAGCACCACCTGGATCGCGGAGATCAGCGCCCACATCCGGGCACTGCGTACGGCGGCCTTGCGGACCTCCTGGGAAGCCTCGCGGTACCGGCCGAGGAACAGCTCCTCGCCGCCGATGCCGCGCAGTACACGCAGACCCGCGACGGTGTCCGAGGCCAGCTCGGTCGCCCTGCCGGCCTTCTCCCGCTGGATGTCGGCGCGCCGGGTGGCCCGCGGCAACAGCGGCAGCGCGGCGAGGGCGACCACCGGCACGCCGACGGCGACGACCATGCCCAGCTCGGGTGCGTAGAACATCAGGCCCACGCAGACCAGGACCACCGAGAAGACCGCGGCGAGGAAGCGGGAGACCGCCTCGACGAACCATCCGATCTTCTCCACGTCGCCGGTGGACACCGCGACCACCTCACCCGCGGCGACCCGGCGGGTCAGGGCGGAGCCCAGCTCGGCGGTCTTGCGGGCGAGGAGCTGCTGCACGCGGGCCGCGGCGGTGATCCAGTTGGTGACGGCGGTGCGGTGCAGCATGGCGTCGCCGACGGAGATGGCGACGCCGATCAGGAGGAGCAGTCCGCCGACGAGCAGCAGCCGGTCCGCGTCGCGGTCGACGACCGCGTCGACGCCCAGGCCCACGGCGTACGGCAGTCCGGCGACACCGCCGAAGTGAAGCATTCCCCAGCCCAGGCTCTTGAGCTGTCCGCCGAGCTGACCACGGCCCAGCCACAGGAGGAAACGGGGGCCGGAACGAGCGTCGGGTACTCCAGGATCCGGATACGGAAGATCGCTGATCTGCATGACGCCCCATGACTGGTCGAGTGGTGCAAGCCGTGCAAGGTTCGCCTTCCGGACCGGGGCCGGGCAATTGATTTTCCGTCCCGCCGGCGCCGGAGGAAAGAGGTTTACGCACGCGAGGGCCGGCCGGTGCCTGGTCACGGGGGTCGCACGCACCGGCGCTCACGGACGGGTGGCGCGCTCCAGTTCGACGAGGACCGAGTGGTAACTCCGCCCGGTGGCCCGGTCCATGCCCACCTCGCACATCCGGTTCGCCGACAGGTGCGCGTCGAAGCGACGCGCGGTCACCTCCGCGGCCTCCCGGGCCGTGGCCGCGGCCGTCAGCTCCGGGTGCAGCATGCCCCGGTCGCCCGCGAAGCCGCAGCAGCCCGCGTCGTCCGGGACCACGACCTCCTCGGCGCAGGCCTCGGCGACCGCCCGCAACCGGGGTTCGTCGCCCAGGTGCCGCATCGAGCAGGCGGGGTGAAGGACGGCCGATCCCACGGTGCGCCGGACCTCCAGGTGCGGCAGCAGTTCCTCCGCGGCCCACGCGACCGAGTCGACGATCCGCAACTCCTCGTGCAGCGAACGGTTGTCCAGCGTCAGGTACGGGACCACCTCCCGGGCGATGCCCAGGGTGCAGGAGGAGGCGTCGACGACCAGCGGCAGCCGCCCGCCGGCCGTCCAGCCCCAGGCCGCCTCGACGATCCGGTTGGCCATCACCCGGTTGCCCTCCGCGTAGCCCTTGGAGTGCCAGATCGTCGCGCAGCAGGTGCCGGTCACGTCGCGGGGGATCCACACCGGCCTGCCGGCGCGTGCCGACACGGCCACCACGGCCTGCGGCAGCGACGGGCCGGGCCGTCCCTCAGGGCCGCCGAAGATCCGGTTGACGCAGGCCGGGTAGTAGACGGCCGCGGCGCCCGAGCGCCGGGTGCGGGGCAGCGGACCGGCGGCGCCCGGCAGCTGGGGCAGCCACCGGGGCACCAGGTCCGGTCGCACAACCTTGCGCGCGGCCCCGGTGACCGCCTCCAGCAGCCGGTCGCCGACCCGGTCGGGGATCCGGCCTGCGATGGCGACGGCCGTGCGGGCGGCGGCCTCGACGGTGCGGAAGTGCCGGGCGGCCAGCGCGGCGGCGGCCTCCTCGCGCGCGCCGTGGCGCCGGTGGCGGAAGTCCTGCATCAGCGCCCCGGTGTCGATCCCGACCGGGCAGGCGAGACGGCAGGTGGAGTCGGCCGCGCAGGTGTCCACCGCGTCGTAGCCGTAGGCGCCGAGCAGTTCCTCCAGCAGGGGCGAGCCCGGCTGCTGGCGGACCATCTCGCGGCGCAGCACGATGCGCTGGCGCGGAGTGGTCGTCAGATCACCGCTCGGGCAGGTCGGTTCACAGAAGCCGCACTCGATGCACGGATCCGCCACCGCCTCCACCTGCGGAATCGTCTTCAGGCCGCGCAGGTGGGCCTGCGGGTCGCGGTCGAGGAGGATCCGCGGGGCGAGCACCCCGTCCGGGTCGACGAGCCGTTTGGTGCGCCACATCAGGTCGGTGGCCTCGGGGCCCCATTCCAGCTCCAGGAAGGGGGCCATGTTGCGGCCGGTCGAGTGCTCGGCCTTCAGGGAGCCGTCGAAGCGTTCCACGGTGAGCCGGCAGAAGGACTCCATGAAGGCCCCGTACCGGGCGACGTCTGCGGGGTCGGCGGCGTCGAAGGCGAGCAGGAAGTGCAGGTTGCCGTGCGCGGCATGGCCGGCGACCGCCGCGTCGAAGCCGTGTTCCGCCTGCAGATCGAGGAGGGCCGCGCACGCCTCTGCCAGCCGGGACGGCGGCACCGCGAAGTCCTCGGTGATCAGGGTGGTGCCGCGGGCGCGGGCGCCGCCGACGGCGGTGACGAAGGCCTTGCGGGCCTTCCAGTAGCCGCCGATGGTCCCCGGGTCGTCGGTGAAGCGGTTGGTGATCGAGGGCACCGGGGCGACCAGGTCGAGCCCCTCGAGGGCCGCCGCCGCGCGACGCGCGCAGGCCTCGCGGCCGGCCGCGTCCGGAGCCCGGAACTCCACGAGCAGGGCCGTGGTCGTCCCCGGCAGCCCGGCCCAGTCGGCGGGCACCCCCTCGACGCTGACCGAGGCCCGCAGGGTGTTCCCGTCCATCAGCTCGACGGCGAGTGCGCCCGCCTCGTTGAAGCGCGGAACGGCCGCGGCCGCGGCGGGCAGTGAGGGGAAGAAGAGCAGGGCGGTGCACAGTTCGCGGTCCAGCGGCAGGGTGTCGAGGACGACCTCGGAGATGAAGCCGAGTGTGCCCTCCGAACCGACCATCAGCCCCCGCAGGATCCCGACGGGGGTGTTGCCGTCCAGGTAGGCGTCGAGCCGGTAGCCGGTGGTGTTCTTGATCTCGTACTTGGCGCGGATCCGGGCGGTCAGCGCGGCATCGGCCTCGATCTCCCGCTTGATCGCCATCAGTCCCCGGCACAGGGCCGGTTCGGCGCGCGCCAGTTCCCCGTCGGCCGACGGATCGGCCGTGTCCACGACGGTGCCGCCGGGCAGTACGAAGGTGAGGGAGGACAGCGTGCGGTAGGAGTTCCTCGTGGTGCCCGCCGTCATCCCTGAGGCGTTGTTGGCGACGACCCCGCCGACGGTGCAGGCGATGGCGCTGGCCGGGTCGGGGCCGAGGATCCGGCCGAGCCGGGCCAGCGCGGCGTTGGCCCGCAGCACGGTGGTGCCGGGCCTGATGCGAGCCCGCCGGCCCCCCTCCAGCACCTCGATGCCGGTCCAGTGGCGGCGTACGTCGACCAGGATGTCCTCGCCCTGGGCCTGGCCGTTGAGGGAGGTCCCGGCGGCGCGGAAGACGACCTCGCGCTGCCGGCCGCGGGCGTACGACAGGACAGCGGAGACGTCGTCGACGTCCTCGGCGATCACCACGACCTGCGGCACGAAGCGGTAGGGGGAGGCGTCGGAGGCGTAGCGGACCAGGTCGGAGGCCTTCCACAGCACCTTCTCGGCGCCCAGCAGCTCGGTCAGCTCCGTGCGCAGGGGCTCCGGTGTGCCGCCGGCCCGGTGCGAGGGGACCCGGTCGGGGGAGGGGCCGGTGATGCGGCGCGGGCGCAGGGCCCCCGGCTCCGGTTCCAGCAGCGGCATGTGCGACCCCTCGCCTCGGCACGGCCCTCGCGTGGCCCGGTCAGCAGGTGCGCTCCGCCGGGGCGTCCGACAGGGCGTTCAGCAGACCGCCGAGCACCTCGCGCTGGTCGGCGGTCAACGGAGCCAGGATCTCCTCCGCCGCGTCGGTCCGCGCGTTGCGCAGACGGCGCAGCGTGGCGCGTCCGGTGTCGGTGAGCTCGATCCTGATGACGCGGCGGTTCGCCGGGTCGGGCGCGCGCCGCACGCACTCGACCGCCTCCAGGCCGTCCACCAGGGTCGTCACCGCGCGGGGGACGACCTCGAGCCGGGCGGCGAGGTCCGCCATCCGGGGTGCTTGCTCGCCCTCGTAATGCGAGACGAGGCGCAGCAGCCGACTCTGGGCGGGAGTGATCCCGAGCGGCACCATGTGGCGCTTCTGGATCCGGTGGAGCCTGCGCGTCAGGCGCAGGAGCTGTTCGGCGAGGAGGCGATCGGTGTCGGAGGCGGAGCTCATGCGGGAACGATATCAGGACCCCGTTCATTGTGAGTATAGGTAACAATGACCTATGCTCCCATCGTGCCGACTCTGCCGGAGCCGGCGCCGCGAAGGCCTTCGAACCCCGTCCCCCGACCCCGAGAGGGTGCCCATGCCACACGACGAACCGAAGTGGACCCCATCGAACGACCCCCTCGATCCGACCCGCCCCGCCCCGGCCGAACAGCCCCGGGAGCTGCGCCGGATCGTCGCGCTGTTCCGCCCCTACCGCGGCCGGCTCGCCGTCGTCGGCCTGCTCGTCTGCGCCTCCTCGCTGGTCGGTGTCGCCTCGCCGTTCCTGCTCAAGGAGATCCTCGACGTCGCGATCCCGCAGGGCCGCACCGGGCTGCTCAGCCTGCTCGCGCTCGGCATGATCGCCACGGCCGTCGTCACGAGTGTCTTCGGCGTGCTCCAGACGCTGATATCCACCACGGTGGGCCAGCGCGTCATGCACGACCTGCGCACCGCCGTCTACGAGCAGCTCCAGCGGATGCCGCTCGCCTTCTTCACCCGGACCCGCACCGGAGAGGTGCAGTCCCGCATCGCCAACGACATCGGCGGCATGCAGGCCACCGTCACCTCCACGGCGACTTCGCTCGTCTCCAACCTGACGGCCGTCATCGCCACCGTGGTCGCCATGCTCGCGCTCGACTGGCGGCTCACTCTGGTATCGCTGCTCCTGCTGCCCGTCTTCGTGTGGATCAGCCGGCGCGTCGGGAACGAGCGCAAGAGGATCACGACGAAGCGGCAGAAGCAGATGGCCGCCATGGCCGCGACGGTCACCGAGTCGCTCTCGGTGAGCGGCATCCTGCTCGGCCGCACGATGGGGCGCTCCGATTCGCTCACCGCGGCCTTCGCCGCGGAGTCGGAGAAGCTCGTCGACCTCGAGGTGCGCTCCAGCATGGCCGGGCGCTGGCGGATGTCCACCATCGGCATCGTCATGGCCGCCATGCCCGCGCTCATCTACTGGGCCGCCGGCATCGCCCTCCAGACGGGCGCCCCCTCACTCTCCGTCGGCACCCTCGTCGCCTTCGTCACCCTTCAGCAGGGTCTCTTCCGGCCGGCCGTGAGCCTGCTGTCGACCGGCGTGCAGATGCAGACCTCGCTGGCGCTGTTCGCCCGCATCTTCGAGTACCTCGACCTGCCGGTGGACATCACGGAGCGCCCGGACCCGGTCCGGCTGGACCGGGCCAAGGGCGAGGTCGCCCTGGAGGACGTGCACTTCGCCTACGACGCCGAGAACGGCCCGACCCTCTCCGGGATCGACATCACCGTCCCGGCCGGAGGTTCCCTCGCCGTGGTCGGTCCGACGGGATCGGGGAAGAGCACCCTCAGCTACCTCGTGCCGCGGCTCTACGACGTGACCGGCGGACGGGTCGCCATCGACGGGGTGGACGTGCGCGACCTCGACTTCGACTCGCTGGCCCGCTCCATCGGTGTCGTCTCCCAGGAGACGTACCTCTTCCACGCCTCGGTCGCGGACAACCTGCGCTTCGCCAAGCCGGACGCCACCGACGAGGAGATCGCCGAGGCCGCCCGGGCCGCCCAAATCCACGACCACATCGCGTCCCTGCCCGACGGCTACGACACCCTGGTCGGCGAGCGCGGCTACCGCTTCTCGGGCGGGGAGAAGCAGCGCCTCGCGATCGCCCGCACCATCCTGAGGGACCCTCCGGTGCTCATTCTCGACGAGGCCACCAGCGCCCTCGACACCCGTACCGAGCACGCCGTCCAGCAGGCCATCGACCGCCTGTCCGCGGGCCGCACCACCATCACCATCGCGCACCGCCTGTCCACCGTGCGCGACGCCGACCAGATCGTGGTCCTCGACGGCGGCCGCATAGCCGAGCGCGGCACCCACGAGGAACTCCTCAAGGCGGACGGCCGGTACGCGGCCCTGGTCCGCCGGGACCGGGACGCCGCGCTCGCCCCCGAGCCGACGGAAGAATCGCAGTTGGCTCCGATGAACGTGTGACGGTATGACCGGCACACGGGCCGGATGTCGAAAAAGTGCTGATCTGCGGGTTAGCGTTCCCGCATGAGTCATGAGTACCGGCCGCCCCAGCGCCGATCCCGGCTCACCCGCCGCGGCCGACTGGCCCTCTTCCTCGGCATGCTGATCGCGACCGGCGCGGTGGTCCTGATTCCGGTCCTGCGGGGTGGGCACGGGGCGGAGAGGCCGCGCCAGCTGACGATCCCCGAGGGTTGGCGCGCGGCGCAGGTGTACGCCGCGGTCGACCGCGAACTGAAGCTCCCGCCGGGATCCGCCAAGTCGGCGGTGCCCGCCGTCGCACCGGCACTGCCTGCAGAGGCCAAGGGCAACCCCGAGGGGTACCTCTTCCCGGCGACGTACCCGGTGACCTCGAAGACCACCCCGGCCGTGCTCCTCGCCCACATGGTGCGCACCGCCAACGAGAAGCTCGCCACCACCGCGGTGGCCGAGGGCGGCAAGGCCCACGGGATGACCCCGTACCAGACGGCGACGATGGCCAGCGTCATCGAGGCGGAGGCCGAGAGCCGCGCCGACATGGGCAAGGTCGCCCGGGTGGTCCACAACCGGCTCGCGAAGTCGATGCCGCTCCAGATGGACTCCACCCTCAACTACGCGCTGAACCGCAACACCGTCGACACGACGCTGAGCGACACCCGGATCGACAGCCCCTTCAACACCTACGAACGCCAGGGCCTGCCGCCCACGCCGATCGACAGCCCGGGCCTGGAGGCGATGGCGGCGGCGGTCGCGCCGACACCGGGCGACTGGCTGTACTTCGTCACCGTCAAGCCCGGCGACACCCGTTTCTCGGCGACGTACGCGGAGCACAGGAAGCACGTGGCCGAGTTCAACAAGCACCGTGCCGCCCACGCGGGCCCGCGCGCCGGGTGACACCTGCCGATCGTCCTCGATCCCCGCAGTCTCGATCCCCGCGGTCGCGCCCGCTGGAGATCCTCGGACCGGAGGCCTGCAGGACCTGGACGAGCTGGAGGACCTGGACGAGCTGGCAGTGCTCGGCGGGATCGGTCCGGTCGAACCGACCTTCGCACCGTTGTGATGGATCAGGGCGCGGGCGTGAACGCCGGTTCGCGGGTCAGCAGGCGGCGGATCTCGCGGACCGCCGCGCCGCCTGCGCGGTTGGCGCCGACGGTCGACGCCGACGGGCCGTAGCCGACCAGGTGGATCCGCTCGTCCCGGACGGCCCGGGTCCCCTCGACGCGGATGCCGCCGCCCGGCTCGCGCAGGCGAAGCGGCGCCAGGTGATCGACGGCCGCGCGGAACCCGGTGGCCCAGACGATGACATCCGCGTCGACGCGGCTGCCATCGGCCCAGGCGGCGCCCGTGGAGGTGATCCGGTCGAACACGGGCAGGCGGTTCAGGACGCCCGAGGCCAGGCCGTCCCGGACGGCCTCGTTCAGCGGGAGTCCCGTCACGCTGACCACGCTCTGCGGTGGCAGCCCCCGGCGTACCCGCTCGTCCACCAGGGCCACCGCGGCCCGTCCCCCGGCCTCGCCGAAATCCCCGTCGCGGAAGACCGGGGGCCGCCGGGTCACCCAGGTGGTCCGCTCCGCGACCTCCGCGATCTCCAGCAGGTGCTGGACCGCCGACGTGCCGCCGCCCACGACGATCACCCGCGCGCCGGCGAACTCCCGCGGCCCGGGGTAGTCCGCCGTGTGCAGCTGGCGGCCGCGGAACGTCTCCTGCCCCGGGTAGCGCGGCCAGAACGGCCGGTCCCAGGTTCCGGTCGCATTGATCAGGGCCCGCGCCGACCAGACACCGGCCGAGGTCTCCACACGCAGCCGTCCGCCGTCCCCCTCGCGCACGGCCGACACGTCCACGGGGCGCCGTACGCGCAGGTTGAAACGGTCCTCGTAGGCGGCGAAGTACTCCCCGACCACCTCCGACGAGGGCCGCAGCGGGTCGGCGCCGGTCAGTTCCATGCCGGGCAGGGCGTGCATGCCGTGGACCTTGCCGTAGGTGAGCGAGGGCCAGCGGTACTGCCAGGCCCCGCCCGGGCGGGGCGCGTGGTCGAGGACCACGTGGTCGAGCCCCGCACGCGCCAGGTGGTAGGCGCCGGACAGGCCCGCCTGCCCGGCCCCGACGACCACCACGTCCACCTCCGCGTGCACGTCCGTGCCCGCGCCCGCGTTCCGCCTCAGATGGTTCACGGTTCTACCAACTCGCGAGGGTGGCGGGATCTTCCCGCCGCTATGCCCCCGGCGTGCCCGCGGGCCGCAGCGTGGCCAGGACCGGCCGGTCCGGCTGGAGCGTGAGGCCGGGGAAGACCCCCGCCCGCCCGCTCCCGCAGTCCAGGTGGAACCGCTGTCCCAGTACGGCCAGCACGAGCGCGGCCTCCACCAGCGCGAACCGAGCGCCCAGGCAGGCTCGCGGGCCGCCGCCGAAGGGGAACCAGGCGTGCTCGGGCACCCGGTGCGGGGCGTCCGCGTCCCACCGCTCCGGACGGAAGGCCTCCGGGTCCGGGAACCACCGCCGGTCGCGGTGGACCGACCACGGGCTGGTCCACACCGACGTCCCGGCCGGCACCGCTCGCCCGCCGAGGGTCGCGCCCTCGGTGGCCACCGCCGAGATCAGCCAGATCGGCGGATAGATCCGCAGGGTCTCCTTGACCACCTGCCGGGTCCAGGGCAGCAGCGCGTAGTCGTCGTACGCCGGCAGGCGTCCGCCCAGCACGCGGTCCAGCTCCTCCGTCAGCCGGGCCCGTGCCCCGGGGGCCCCCGACAGCAGCTGCCAGGCCCAGGTCAGGGTGGTCGAGGTGGTCTCGTGGCCGCCGATGTAGAGGGTGATCGACTCGTCCCGCAGCTCCTTGCGGGACAGCGGCCCGCCGTGCTCGTCGCGCGCCGCCAGCAGCCGGCTCAGCAGGTCGTCGCGCTCCGCGCCGGCCGCCGACGCCTTCTCGTGTTCGCGGATGACGTGTTCGATCTCCCGATCGAGGACCGCCACGGCCTCGCGCATGCGGCGCCGTCCGGGAGTGCGCACCCAGGGCGGCAGGAACAGCGTCAGTCCGCGGAACTCCGCCCCCAGTTCGCGCTGCGCCGTGGCCATCGCCGCACTGATGGGGGCCTCCCGGCCCGCCGCGTCGCTGCCGAACAGCGTGCGCACGGCAATCCGCTGGGTGAGCCCGGCCATCTCCCGGTGTACATCGATCCTTTCGCCCTCCTGCCACCCGCCGGCCAGCGCGTCCGCGCACTCCACCATCGTGGCGGCGTACGAGCGCACCTGGCGGGGCCGGACGGCCGGCTGGACCAGTGCCCGCTTGCGCCGCCAGTCGTCCCCGGTGGCGACGACGACCCCGTCACCCAGCAACTGGTGGAAGGCCCAGCCCAGTTCCGTCGGCCTGAAGGTGGACTCGACGGCACCGAGCAGCTCACCGGCGTGCTCGGGCAGGGAAACCAGTACGTTGCGCTTCGGGCCGAGGGACCAGGGAACCCAGTCCCCGTAGTCGTCGCGCAAGGACTCGAAGAAGGCCAGCGGATCGCGGGCGAAGGCGGGCAGGTTCCCGAGCAGGGGCCACCGGCGCGGGCCGCCGCCGCGGGCGCCCGGGTGCAGGGTCGCGGTCACGCACGCATGGTGGCAGGCGTGCCCGCAGGGCACCAGAGGCCGGACCGGCCCGCCTCACCCCCGCCGCTGCCCGCCCTGCCGGTGTGTCAGACGGTTCCGAGCGCGACGCGGGCGCGCAGCCACGCGTACGCGGCGTCCGCGCTGAACTCCGGCCGCCCGCCCCGGAAGAGGAGCCCGGCGGACGCGAACGCCGGGTCGTCCGCGACCTCCACGGCGTAGGGGACCACGATGCACCCCATACCGGCGGCGTGGGCGGCAGCGGCCCCGGGCGCCGCGTCCTCCACGACCACGCAGTCGGCCGGCTCGGCACCCAGTCGGCGGGCCGCTTCCAGGAACACGTCCGGGGCCGGCTTGCCCTGCGCGACCTCCTCCGCGGACACCACCGTGGTCAGCAGTGCGTCCAGCCCGGTGCCCGCCAGCACGGCGTCGATCGCCTCGCGAGAGGAGCCCGAGGCCACGGCCATCGGCACCCCCTCGGCGCGCAGCCGTTCGACGAGTCCCCGCATCTGCGGGAAGACCTCGGTCCCGGTGCGCGCCAGCTCGAGGTAGGCGGCGTTCTGCTCGGCGAGCAGCTGCTCGACCGGGGTGCGCAACCCGTACCGGTCCTTGAGGATCTCCAGGGTCTCCAGCGTGCCGATGCCGATGAAGCGGGAGTGCTGCTCCCACGTGAAATCGGGGACGCCGTGCCGCTGCAGCGTGCGGCGCCCGGACTCGTAGTAGTTCGGCTCGCTGTCCACCAGGGTGCCGTCGAGATCGAATATGACGGAGATCATCCGCTGTGCCCGTCCTGCCTGTCGCGTCCTGCCCCATCCGGTACCGGCCATCCTGTCAGGTTTTGCGGGCATTCCTCCCCACTGCTTCCACCAGTGGCAGCAGCCGGTGGGGGACCCGCTCCCGCAGCGCCACCTCGGTCCGCGTGCGGACCACGCCGGGTAGCCGGATGAGCCGCTGGATCACGTCCTCCAGATGGGCGTTGTCCCGGGCCGCCACCCGGGTCAGCAGGTCGCCGCCGCCGGTGATGGAGAAGGCCTCGATGATCTCCGGCACGGCGGCCAGGGCGTCGCCGACGTCGTCCAGATGGCCCTGGGTGACCTCGATGTGCACGAAGGCCAGGACCGGGTGACCCAGCGCCGCCGGGGAGAGCACCGGTCCCGTCCCGGTGATGACCCCCGTCCGCTCCAGCCGGTCCAGCCGGGCCTGGAGGGTGCCGCGCGCCACACCGAGGATCCGGGCGTACTCACGGACACTGGTGCGCGGCTGCTCGATCAGCAGGCGCAGGATTCTGGTGTCGAGTTCGTCCACCGCCATGCTGGGACTTTACCAACGGCATAGTTCACCGCGATCGTTCCCGGCCAGGGGCCTGACCGGTGTGCAGCTGAGGCTGCTTCCGGTAGGCCAGGCCCACCACCAGCACCGCGGCGGCGGTCGGCAGCAGCAGCCGGTCGACCGTCCAGCCGGCCCGGATCAGCAGTGCCCCGAGCACCCCGCCGGCGAACAGGGCGAGGATGGACATCCCGCGCAGCTTCCACCCGGCCGTCCCGTACCCGTAGACGGAGTCGCGTCCCATGGCGGAGCCGCCGAGGAAGGCCGTCATGGACCGGGTGACCAGTGTCGTCGGCACTCCCGGCACGTTCGCCCGCATGATCGTGGTGTTGCGCAGGCCCATGGCCAGCGCCAAGACCGCCGTCACGGCCAGGCGCCGCGGGGTCGGTGACCCGTACTGCGGCACCAGCTCCCACGCCACGGCCGCGGCGGCCAGGATCAGCCCGGCCTCGACGAGGAGGCCCATCACGAACCAGCGGCGCCCGCGGGCTTCCGTCACCGATTCCAGGTGGGAGCCGCAGACCACCCCGAGGACGAACGCCGCCAACGAGATCCCGGCGGGCAGCGTCGGCAGGTCGGGCGCCTGCGCGACGCCGAACGCCAGGAACAGCACGTTGCCGGTCTGCATCGCCGTGAAGGCGGGTCCGAGCGCGAGCAGGCTCACCGCCTCGATCACCCCGGTCACCGCGGTCAGGGCGACCATCAGCGCCGGCATGTGCGGCGGCAGCTGCGAACCGGCCGTCCGCGCCGCCTTCCGGTTCTCCTCCATGACGCCCGACAGTGACACGCCCGCCGGGCCCTCCGGCGCCGACATGCCGTAACACGTAGGGTCCGCAGAGTGAGTGATCTTCTGCTGGTGAGGCACGGTGAGACCGCCTGGAGCGCCCATGGGCGGCACACCGGGCGCAGCGACATTCCGCTGACCGCGCGCGGTGTGGAGGAGGCCATCAGCCTCGCCCCCTACTTCCGGGACCGGCGGCCGGCCCTGGCGCTGACCAGCCCGCTGCGCCGGGCCGTCGCCACCGCCGAGCTCGCCGGCCTCCCCGGGGCCGGCATCGACTCGGACCTGTACGAGTGGGACTACGGCGGCTACGAGGGCATCACCACCGCGGAGATCCACCGGACCACGCCCGACTGGTCCCTGTGGACTCACGGCGTCCCGCCCGGCGACGCCGAGCACCCCGGTGAGAGCGCCGCCCAGGTGGGCGTCCGCGCGGACCGGGTCCTGGCCCGGATCGCCCCCGTGCTCCGGGCGGACGACGGCGACGTGGTGCTCATCGCCCACGGTCACTTCCTGCGCGTCCTGACCGCCCGCTACCTGCGCCTGGATCCCGAGTACGGGCGGCTCTTCCTGCTGCGCACCGGCACCGTCAGCACGCTCTCCACGGAGCACGGGCTCCCGGTGATCGCGGGTTGGAACGCCCGCGCCTGACCCCGCCCCGCCCCGTTCCCGACGCCCGTTCCCGACGCCCGTCCCCTACCGCGTCCGCTCGGCCCCTGCTCGCCTCGCGCGCCGGGGCCGCCTGCGTGACCATTCGTACATGAGCCATGACGGTGCGGGCGACGGCCCCCGGACGCCCACGCAGGAAGCGGGGCTCAAGGCCAACGCGATCGGCTTCCTCGACGCACTCGTGATCGGCCTGAACTCGACCTCGCCCGCCTACTCCCTCGCCGCCGTCCTCGGACCGATCGTGGCCCTCGTCGGGATCTACGCGCCGGGCGTCATGCTGGCCTCCTTCGTGCCGATGCTGCTCATCGCGGCCGCCTTCTACTACCTCAACAAGGTCGACCAGGACTGCGGGACGACCTTCTCCTGGGTGACCCGGGCCATGGGGCCGTGGGCGGGCTGGCTCGGCGGGTGGGCGATCGCCATGACGGGCGTTCTGGTCATCGGCTCGCTCGCGGACGTCGCCGTCAATTTCGGGCTGCTCGCCCTCGGACTGGACGACTGGGCCGCCAACGCCTGGATCCGGCAGGGCCTCACCGTCGCGGTGATCCTGGCCATGACCGCCATCTGCGTCATCGGCACCGAGCTGTCGGCCCACCTCCAGGACATCCTCATCCTCGCCCAGGTCTTCTTCCTCCTGACCTTCGCGGTGGTCGCCATCTACCGCATCTACGCCGGCACCAGCACCCTGGAGGAGATCGAGCCCAGCCTCAGCTGGCTCAACCCCTTCGGTGCCGGCGGCGCCGCCCTCACCGGCGGACTGCTGCTCGGCGTTTTCATGTACTGGGGCTGGGAGTCCGCCGTCAACCTCACCGAGGAGGTCGAGAACTCCGCGACGGCACCCGGCAAGGCCGGGATCTGGTCCACGGTGATCCTCCTGGTCACCTACCTGTCCGTGGGCTTCGCGGTCGTCGGCTACGCCGGCACCGTCTTCCTCGCAGAGAACGCCGCCGAGGAGGAGGCCATCTTCGCCGTCCTCGCCCACGAGGTCATGGGCGGCTGGGACTGGGTCGTGCTCCTCGCCGTCTGCACCTCCGCGCTCGCCTCCACCCAGACCACGATCATCCCCGCCTCCCGCACCGCCCTGTCCATGGCCCGCAGGCACGCGCTGCCCCCCCACCTCGCGCACATCCACCCGCGGTTCCGGACCCCTGACGTGAGCACCTGGTGGGTGGCCGGCATCGCCATCGGCTGGTACCTCGTCGTCAACCAGATCAGCGAGAACGCGCTCCTGGACTCGCTCACCGCGCTGTCCCTGCTCATCGCCTTCTACTACGCGCTCACCGGACTGGCCTGCGCCGTCTACTACCGCCGCCACCTGACGGAGAGCACGCACAACCTCCTGCTCATCGGCGTCGGCCCGGGGGTCGGCGCCGGCCTGCTGATCTGGCTGCTGGTCGAGTCGATCGGCGACATGTCGAACCCGCAGAACTCGGCGAGCGGCGTCTCCTGGCTCGGCCTCGGCCCGCCGCTCGTCATCGGGATCGCGATCGCCCTCGTCGGCGTGCTCGTCATGTGCTTCTGGCGGGTACGGGACGGCCGGTTCTGGCAGGAGCGGCGCACCGTGGTGGATCCGGCCCTCGTCCACACCCGCAAGCGCTGAGGAGTCCCGATGTCCGTGGTCCTCGGATACGACGAATCACCGGGCGCCGAGCGGGCCCTCCAGGTCGCGCTGGAGGTGGCCACCGCTTTCGGTGAACCTCTCGTCCTCGTCTACGGGGCGGCCGCCCCGGGCCCCACCGGCGAGGAGTCCCGCGCCCACCGGGAAGCCGTCCGCCAGGCGGGCCGCAGCGCCCTCGAGCACGCCGTCCTGGAGGCCGACGCCGCCGGCGTGCCCTCCACGGTCGAGGTGGCCGACGAGAAGCCCGCCCCGGCACTGCTCGACGCCGCCCGACGGCACAACGCCCGCGTCATCATCGTCGGCAGCTGGGGCGACAGCCCGATGCGCGGCGCCCTGCTCGGCTCCACCCCGCACAAGCTCCTGCACCTCTCACCGATCCCCGTGCTGTGCGTACCGACGGAGAGCGCGCCGCGATGATGCGGGCGGGCGGGCGGACCGCCCCTCTAGGATGCTTCGATGACGGAACTCCAGCGGCTCCGAGCCGAACACGCCCCGGCCCTGCTCGCCTTCGAGCGCGCCAACCGCGCCTACTTCGCGCAGTCGGTGCCCGACCGCGGAGACGCGTACTTCGCCGACTTCGACACCCGCCACGGCGAACTCCTCGCCGGGCAGGCCGCCGGCCGTGACCACCTCCACCTGATCATCGGCGGCGACGGGGAGGTGCTGGGGCGGATCAACCTGATCGACGTCGAGGACGGCTCCGCCGAACTGGGCTTCCGCGTCGCGAAGGAGGCCGCCGGCCGGGGACTGGCCACCAGCGCGGTCCGGCAGGTCCTGGTGCTCGCCGCGGGCACGTACGGGCTGCGCACCCTGCGTGCCGCGGCCGCCGTCGACAACGCCGGATCGCGCACGGTGCTGCTGCGCACCGGGTTCCTGCCGGTGGGGGAGACCGTACTGGACGGCCGTCCCGCGATCCGCTACGAACGGGACCTGGCGTCGGTACGGCAGCAGCCGGCGGGCGCCTGAACATCCGTCGGGCACCCGCCGGCCGGTTCCGGTCCTCAGGGGCGGGAGAGCGCGCTCTCGGGCGGCGCCGGCGCCCCGTCCGGCAAAGTCACCTCCTTGGCGCGCAGCCGGGTCAGCGCCGGGCTGGTGATCGCCGTCGTCACCAGTGCCATCAGCACGAGCATGGTGAACAACTGCGGCCCGATGACGCCCAGTTCCAGGCCGACGTTGAGCACCACCAGCTCGGTCAGGCCCCGGCAGTTCATCAGGGAGCCGATCGACAGGGCCTCCCGCCAGGGTCTTCCACAGGCGCGCGCCGCGCCCGCGGCGCCGCCCCACTTGCCGAGGAACGCGACCGCCAGGATGGCGGCCGTCCACAGCCACAGCTCGGGCGAGGCCGTCAGGCCCCCGATGTCGGTGCGCAGGCCCGTGTGCACGAAGAACAGCGGCAGCAGCACAGGCACCGTGAAGGCGCGCAGCCGGGCCGCCGAGACCTCGATGAGCCCCCCCGTGCGCGGGGTGATCACGCCGAACAGGAACGCCCCGAACAGCGCGTGCACGCCGATCAGGTCGGTGGCCAGCGCGGACACGCTCAGCCCGCTGAACAGCGCCACCAGCACCGCCGCGTCCCCGGCCCGGTCGGCGCGGGCCGCCCAGCGTGCCAGCAGCGGACGCACCGCGTACAGCATGAACAGCGTGAAGGCGACGGCGAGCCCGGCCGTGGTGGCCGCCTCCATCGGGGACCCCGTCGAGGAGAGGGCCACCACCAGGGCGAGCAGGCACCACGCGACGACGTCGTCCACGGCGGCGCAGGCCATGGCGAGCGCCCCGACCGGGGTCCCGTACAGGCCCCGGTCGATGAGGATCCGGGCCAGGACCGGGAAGGCCGTGATGCTCATGGCCACCGCCATGAACAGGATGAACGGCATCCGGCCCACGCCGTCCGGGGCGAAGCCGTCGTACATCGCCACGGCCAGGAGCGCGCCCAGGGCCAGCGGCAGCAGCATCCCGGCCTGGCTCACCGCCACCGCGACGCGGGTGTGGCCGCGCAGGTTCTTCAGGTCGAGCTCCAGCCCGACCAGGAACATGAAGGCGAGCAGGCCGAGCTGTCCGAGCACCGACGTGTACGGCAGTACCGACGTGGGGAACAGCGCGTGCTGGGCCTGAGGCCAGATCCAGCCCAGCAGGGACGGGCCCAGCAGGATGCCGGTGGCGATCTCGCCCACCACCGGGGGCTGGCCGAACCGGCGGCAGACGGAGGCTCCGACCTGGCAGGCGAGGATGACCGCGGGGACGGCGACCAGCAGGGCGGGCAGCGGATCAGCGGACGACACGGGTGCCTCCTTCGGCGGCGCCGGGGCGCAGAGCGGCGGACGGGTCGAGGCGGGCGGCCGGCGGCGGGACCGCGGCCGCCTGCGACCACTGGGCGTAACGGCGCAGGCCGTACAGCAGGGGCTGCGGATCCTCCCGTACCGTCACCCGGTGGACCTCGGCGAACACGGCCGTGTGGTCCCCGAAGCCTATGGTCCTGACCACGGTGCAGTCCGCGACGGCGTGGGCGTCCGCGGTCAGGTGCGGCCCGCCCGCACCCAGCGGCAGCCGCCACTCGACGCGCTCGAAGCGGTCGGGGGCGCCCGAGGCGAACAGGTCGGAGGCGCCGCGGGCCCGCTCGTGCAGCAGGTTGAGGGCGAAGGCCCCCTGGTCGAGGACCACCGCGAGCGTCGGGCTCGCCGCCCGTACGCACACCACCACGGTGGGCGGATCCAGTGCGACGCTCGCGACGGAACTGCAGGTGAGCCCATGGGGCACGGTGTCCGAATCCAACGTCGTGACGATGGAAACCCCGCTGGGGAAGGCGGCCATGAAGGGCCGGAGGTCCGCGCGGCGGTCTCTGGCCGACTCGTCCGGCGCGGCGGGATGGGGCGCGGAGCGGTGGGGCATGTCTGACTCCTGAGGTGGCTGGAAGCGACTGCGGCCCGGCAGCCGGCGGAGTGCCGTGCTGCCGGGCCGCAGACGCGGAGGGCCTTACGCGCCGTGGAGTTGGCGCAGGTAGTCGTACGCGCTGGGGAGGGTCTCCAGCAGGTTCTGCTGCTGGCGCTTGACGGTGTCGAAGAGGGGTTCGGCGCCGGCCACCGATTCGGGCCGGTGCGCGAGGGTGGGCAGCGGGGCGTCCGGCTCCAGACCGAGGCCGGCGAAGATGCAGTAGTAACTGCCGTTGGTCCAGAAGTTGCGGAACTCCGCCTCGAAGTTGCCGTAGTACGTGGACTCGTCGGTGATCGGCGAGTTGATGGGCAGACCGGCCTTGTAGGCGGAGATCTTCTGCTTGATGTTGTCGGGGAGGACCAGCTTCTTGTTGGCCTGCCAGAACGGCGTGTCGTTGCGCGGCGCGTAGAAGAAGTGCGCCTGGATGAAGTCGCGGGTGTCGTCGAACATCACCTCGATCTCGTTGTTGAAGCTGTCGATCAGACCCTCGTTGAAGGTCTTGTCCGGGAAGTGCTTGGCCAGCTGGTAGATCGCGGCCGTGATGAAGTAGATGCCGGTCGACTCCAGCGGCTCCAGGAAGCAGGACGACAGGCCGATGCTGACGACATTCTTCACCCACGCCCGGCGGTTGCGGCCGACCCGGAAGCGGATGTGGTTGAACTTCGTCGCCTCGGCGTCCAGGCCCCACATGTCGGCGAACTCGCGGGTGGCGGTGTCCTGGTCGGCGAACTTGCTGGAGTACACGTAGCCGGTGCCGAAGCGGCCCAGCATGGGGATCTTCCAGGCCCAGCCGGAGGACATGGCGATCGCCGAGGTGTACGGCTCCACCCCGTTCGCCTCGTCGTCGTGCGGGACGGCCGTGGCCACCGCGCTGTCGCACAGCAGGTGGTCGCTCATGTCGATGAACGGCTCCTGCATCGCCTGGTTGATCAGCAGCCCGCGGAAGCCCGAGCAGTCCACGAACAGGTCGGCGTCCAGGGCCAGCCCGCCCTTGGTGTGCAGCGTCGTCACGTAACCGCGGGAGTCCTGCTCGACCCGGACCATCTCGTCCTGCACGTGGGCCACGCCCTGCTTCTCGGTGGCGAAGCGGCGCAGGAAGTCGGCCACCAGCTGGGCGTCGAAGTGCCAGGCGTACCGGGTGGCGGGCCGGCCGTCGAGCCAGCGCGGGGCCTTCATCGCGTCCATCACGGGGGGCTCGCGGAAGCAGGCGTAGTCGAACGGCTCGGTGGTGCGGCCCTCGTACTTGCGCTTGAACCAGTAGTGCGACAGCGGCGTCTGGTCGTAGTCAGGCAGCAGCCCGAAGGGGTGGTAGAAGTGGTCCGGGCCGCCGCCCGGCAGCTCCCGGGCCGTCGACTCGCCCTGCCCGTCGGTGCGCCAGTTGACGAAGCGCACGGCCATCTTGAAGCTGGCGTTGCACTCCCGCATCCACTCGTCCTCGGCGATCCCCAGGTAGTCGAAGAACGAACGCTGGAGATTGGGCACGGTGGCCTCGCCGACCCCGATGCGCGGGATCGTCGGCGCCTCCAGGACGGTGATGTCGACCGTTCCCTGGAGCGCCTTGCCGAGATACGCGGCCGTCATCCAGCCGGCCGTGCCGCCTCCCAGGATGACGACCTTCTGAAGCCGGGTGTCGGTGCTGGTCATGAAACAGCCCTCATTTCGGAGTCGGCGGTTCGGGTGGTCGTGCTCATCAGTGTCGAAAAACGCCCTATCACCGCCCTACACCGCAAAGATCCGGCCGTTGTAGGCCCGATATAGGCCCCCCGAACACACTCTTCGCAGGCAGAGCGGCAGGCGGGACGACGACCGGGAGGACGCGATGACCACCGCAGCGACCGAGACAGCGGGGCCGGCGGTACGCGTCCGCTTCCTGGGCGATTTCGAGCTGACCGTGAACGGCACCCCCGTACGGCGCTGGCGGGCCGGCAAGGCCCGCGGCCTCTTCCAGTACCTCGTCGTCCACCGCGGCCAGATGCTCACTCGCGACCGGCTCTACGAGTCCCTGTGGCCCGGCACCGACAGCACCGCCGGCAGTTCGCTCAAGGTCGCCGCCCACGCCCTGCGCCAGGTGCTCGACGCCCACCCCGACCGGCCCGGAGACTCCGGGATCCAGCTGGTCTACCGCGACTTCGGCTACGTCCTGCACGTCAACGGCCTGTGGTCCGACCTCGACCGCTTCCAGGAGCTCGTGCACGCCGGCCTGCGCGCCGCCGGCGTCGGCGACACCGTGCTCGCCCGGACCCGGCTGCGAGCGGCGATCGCCCTGTACGGCGGCGAATTCCTGCGCGGCGAGAGCGCCGACTGGGTCGTCGAACAGCGCGAATACCTCCGGGCGCTGGTCCTGCGGGCCCTGGGCGTGCTGCGCGCCGACGCCGAGGACCGCGAGGACTTCGTGGAACTGATCGAGCTCTGCAAGCGCACGCTTGAGATCGACCGCCACCACGAGGAGACCTACCGCGCGCTGATGGCCGCGCACGGCCGCCGCGGCGAACTGGCATGCGTACGCCGCTGGTACGAGTTGTGCGCCCGCCGGATGCGCGACGAACTGGCCGTGGCACCCGGCCAGGAGACCCAGCGCCTGCTGCGCACCCTGATCCCGGCCGCCGCCCGCGGCGCCGCTCCCGCCCCGGCCTCCGTCGGCGGCGCCCCCGCCACGGTCCGCGCGCTGCGGCCCGCCGGCCGCCAGCCCGGAACACCTCCGTGGAGCGCGGAGGTCCGTACGACCGCCCTGGCCCGCCCCGTCCGCAGGGCCAGGCCCGACAACCGGGCCCCGGCCGTCCTGGCCCGCACCGCGGACCCCGCGACCGCGTGACCGACGCAGCTGTTCAGCGAGCCCGTGAATCCCGTGACCGAGTGAGGAACCCACCGTGACCGTGCTGACCGTGCCGACCGCGCCGCAGGACTCCAGACCGCCCGGCGGCGAACCGAACGCGGCCCCGCTGCCGCCCCGTTACACCGACCAGTGGATCGGCGGCTCCTGGGTGGCCTCCGAGGCCGACGGCCGCCTCGTCGTGACCGACCCCGCCACCGAGCTCGCCCTGGCCACCGTGCCCGCCGGCACCGCCCGGGACGCCGACCTCGCGGCCCGTGCCGCCGCCGCGGCCTTCGAAGGCTGGGCGGCCACCCCGCTGCGCGAACGGACCGCTCTGCTGCGCAGGGTCGTCGAGGCCATGGAGGTACGGGCCGAACGCTTCGCCGAGGTCATCACCGCCGAGGTCGGCGCGCCCGCCCGGATGGCCCGCCACACCCACGTCGGACTGTCCCTCGGCATGGCCGCGCACTGCGTCGAGACCGCCGCCTCCTACGCCTTCGAGGAGCGGGTGGGCCACTCGCTCGTCGTGCGCGAGGCCGCCGGAGTGGCCGCCTGCATCACCCCGTGGAACACCCCGCTGCTGCTCACCGTGCAGAAGATCCTCCCGGCGCTCGCGGCCGGCTGCACCGTGGTGCACAAGCCGAGCGAGATCACCCCGCTGCACGCCCGGCTGCTCGCCGAAGCCATTGCCGAGGCCGACCTGCCGCCCGGCGTCTTCAACATGGTCGTCGGCACCGGCGACACCGTCGGCACGGCACTGGTCACCCACCCGCTGGTCGACGTGGTCTCCCTGACCGGTTCCACCCGGGCCGGGCGCGACGTCTCCGCGCTCGGCGCCGACCGCGTCAAGCGCGTCCACCTCGAACTCGGCGGCAAGAACGCCAGCCTCGTCCTCGACGACGCCGACCTGGCCGCGGCGGTCGCCGCCACCGTCGACCAGATGCTCTTCAACACCGGCCAGACCTGCCTGCAGTGGAGCCGGCTGCTGGTGCCGCGCGAGCGCCAGGACGAGGCCGTGGAGCTCGCCGTCCGGGCCATGGACGGCTACGTCACCGGCGACCCGCGCGATCCCGCGACGGACCTCGGCCCGCTGGTGTCCGCGGCCGCGCACGATCGCGTCACCGGATACATCCGCCGCGGCGTCGAGGAGGGCGGAGCACGCCTGGTCCACGGCGGCCCCGACCGGCCCGACGGCCTGGACACCGGCTACTACGTCCGGCCGACGGTCTTCGCCGACGTCGACCCGCTCACCACGATCGCCCAGGAGGAGATCTTCGGACCGGTGCTGTCCGTCATCCCCTACGACGACGAGGAGCAGGCCGTCCGCATCGTCAACGGCACCCGCTACGGCCTGCACGGCGCGGTCTGGTCCGGCGACGACGCCCGCGCCGAGAAGGCGGCGCGCCGCTTCCGCTCCGGCCTGGTCGACGTCAACGGCGGCCAGTTCAACCCGGCCGCGCCGTTCGGCGGGTTCAAGCAGTCCGGGATCGGGCGCGAGTGCGGCACGGCCGGACTGGAGGCGTTCCTGGAGACCAAGTCGATGCAGCTCCCGCAGGGCGCGGGCGGCCAGGTGGTCGGCCCCCGGCTGCGGGCCACCGAAGCCGCCCGCCCCGCGGACACCGAGAGGAACGACGGATGACCGAGCCCCATGCCGGGCCGGCCGGGGCGAACGCCCCGGGCGGGCTCCCGCCGCTGTTCGCCCGCCTGGAACGGTGGACCCGTGAACAGCCGAACGAGACCGCGGTCAAGGCCGTGGACGGCAACCTCACCTACGCGGCGCTGACCGCCCGCACCGCCCGCTACGCCGCCGCCCTCGCCCGCGCCGGGGTCGGCCCGGAGACCTCGGTGGGGCTCCTGCTGGGCCGGTCCCGGGAGAGCGTGCCCGCCCTGCTCGCCGTCTGGAGCCTGGGCGGGACCGCCGTACCGCTGGACCCCGGGCACCCCGTGGAACGCCTCGGCGGCGTTCTGCACGACGCCGGGGCCGCCGTCCTCGTCGCCACCGGAGTGCCCGCCGGCCTGGAAACGGGCGGGACGGTCCTCCTGACCCCCCGCGAGGTCCGGCGCGGCGCCCCCGGCGCGCTCGCCGTGTCCCTGCCCGCCCCCGACAGCTGTGCCTACCTCATCTACACCTCCGGAACCACCGGCCGCCCCAAGGGCGTCGAGGTCACCTACCGCGGCCTGGACACCTTCGTCGAGGCCCTCCGCGGACTCGGCCTGCCCCCCGGCGGACTCGGACTCAACGCCGTCTCGCCCGCCTTCGACGGCTGGCTCTGGTGCACCCTGCTCTACCTCGTCCACGGCCAGGGGGTGGCTCTCACCGACCTCTCCCTCGAGGGGCTGCGGCAGGCCGCCGCGGAGGGCCGCGAGCCGCTGCCCGCCGGACTGCGCACCGTCTCCCTCACGCCGTCGCTGCTCGCCGCCCACGGCGCCGGGCTCGACCCGGCCGAGGTGGTCGTCGTCGCGGGGGAGGCCTGCCCGGCCGCGCTGGCCGAGCGCTTCGCCCGGGGCCGCCGGCTGCTCAACGTGTACGGGCCGACGGAGGTGACCATCGCCGCCACCTGGGCCGACAGCCGACGAGGGGACGACGTGACCAGCATCGGACGACCGCTGCCCGGCTACCGGGCGTACGTACTCGACGAGGAGCTGCGGCCGGTGCCCGCGGGCACCGAGGGCGAGCTCTACCTCGGCGGACCCGCCGTCGCCCGCGGCTACCGGGGCCGCCCCGGACTCACCGCGAGCCGCTTCCTGCCGGACCCGTTCCAGGGCGGCGGCACCCGCATGTACCGCACCGGCGACGTGGTGATCCGCCGCGACGGCGGCGAACTGGAGTACCGGGGCCGCCGGGACGACCAGGTGAAGGTCCGCGGCCACCGCATCGAGCTCGGCGAAGTGGAGCGCGTGGCCGCCGAACTCCCCGAGGTCGTCGCCGCCGCCTGCTGCCCGCTGGCGGCGGGGCAGACCCTCGGCCTCGCCGTCGTCGCGGCACCCGGGGTCGCCGACCCGGCCGGCCTCGCCACCCGGGTCGTGGAGCGCTGCCGCAAGCAGCTGCCCGCCGCGGCGGTACCGGCCACCGTGCGGGTGCTGGACCGGATCCCGACCCTGACCACCGGAAAGGCCGACCGCGCGGCACTGGCCCGGGCCCTGGAGGAGCCGGAACGCCGCGACGGCCCCGGCGCGTCCGGGGGCGCCACCGTGAGCTCGAGCGAGCACACCGTGATGACCGTGTGGGCCGAGGTGCTCGCCACCGAGGTGCCCGGCCCCGAGTCCGACTTCTTCGACCTGGGCGGTCACTCCCTGGCCGCCGCCCGCGCGGTCTCCGAGCTGCGCCGCGCCACCGGCCTGCGCGTCGGCCTCGGTGCGCTGCTGGCCCGGCCGACGGTCGCCGACGTCGCCGCCGAGATCGACCGGCTCGCCGCCGAACAGGGCGTGCCCGCAGCGGATGCGGCCGCCGCCGCCGAAGGGGCGTAGGCCATGGGCACCTGGATCTCCACCTGGGCGGCAAACCCCGCCGACCCGGCCCTGCCCGTGCTGCTGTGCCTGCCCCCCGCCGGGGCCGGCTGCCAGCAGTTCCGCGCCTGGCAGCCCGCGCTGGACGGCACTGCGCAGGTGTACGGCGTACAGCTCCCGGGCCGGGAGAACCGCTGGCGCGAGCCCATGCCGGACACCTTCGACGAGGCCGTCGAGGCCATCGCTGCCGAACTGGTGTCCACCGTCGGGAACCGGCCGCTGATCGTCTTCGGCCACAGCTTCGGCGGCCTCCTCGGCTACGAGGTCTCCCGCCGGGTCACCCCGCGCGCGCTGGTGGTCAGCGGCTGCCGGGCGCCCGGCCACTGGACCGGAGCCGGCCGCGGCATCGTCGACGACGGAGAGGAGCTGGACAAGCTCTTCGACACCGCCGACCTCGACCCCCGGCTCCTCGACGAGGACACCCGGGCCCTGATGGTGGGGATGCTCCGCAAGGACGCCCAGCTGTCCCTGAGCTACGTCCACAAGCCGGGAACCCGCCTGTCCGTACCCGTGCACGCCTGGGGCGCCGACGGCGACGAGACCGTCAGCGCGGCCGACCTGGACGGCTGGGCGGCGGTCACCACCGCCGGCTTCACCCGGCACACCACCACCGGCGGACACCACGCCGTACTGCGCCGCCCCCAGCCCGTACTGGACCACCTGAGCGCCCTGCTGCGGGGCGAGAGCGCGTCCCTCGCCCCGACCGCCTGACAGCCCGCCCGCACCCATCGGCCCGAGCCCGGAGGACACCGTGCCCACCACCCACCAGGTCCTCGTGAACCACGAGGGGCAGTACGCGCTGTACCCCGCCACGCGCGAGACGCCCGACGGCTGGACGCCGGCCGGCTTCGACGGCACCGAGGACGAATGCGCCGCCTTCGTCGACGCCCACTGGCCCGACATCCGCCCGCTCAGCCTGCGAGGAGCCTGAGATGGAGATCGACCTGCTCGACCCGGGCCCCTTCGGCCGCAACGACTTCTGGCCGACGTTCACCTGGCTGCGCGCCAACTCGCCGGTCCACTGGCACCCCGAACCCGGCAGCGACGACGGCGGCTTCTGGGCGCTGAGCCGGCACCGCGACATCATGAAGGTCTACGCCGACAGCGACACCTTCCTGTCGGCCCGCGGGATGCGGCTGGGCAGCGACCCCGCCGCCGTCGCCGCCGTCGCCCAACGCATGCTCATCGTCTCCGACGTCCCGCACCACACCCGCCTCAAGCGGGCCCTCGGACAGGCCTTCGGCCCGCAGCAGATGCCCCGCCTTGAGGCCCTCGTCGAGCAGGTCGTCGCCGACCTGGTCACCGAGGCCGCCGAACGCGACGAGCTGGACTTCATCGACCTCGCCAAGCAACTGCCCAACCGGGTGGTCTGCGCGATCCTGGGCATCCCGCGCCCCGACTGGGCCTGGATCGGCGCACTGACCACCGACGCCTTCGACTCCCCGGACGAGGCGGTGCGCAGCAGCGCCCACTCGGAGATCTTCCTCTACTTCATCGAGCTGCTCGCCGAACGCCGGGCCCGCCCCGGCGACGACCTCGTCAGCCAGATCGCCCACGACACCCTCGTGGACGAGGGCGACGGAAGCGAACGGCCGCTCAGCGACCACGAGATCGTCTTCAACCTCAACGGCGTCCTGTCCGGAGCCAACGAGACCACCCGCTACTCGGCGGCCGGCGCGGTCCACATGTTCGCCGAGCACCCCGACCAGTGGCGGCTGCTGCGCGGCCTCGGACCCGACGGCATCGCCCCGGCGGTCGAGGAGATCCTGCGCTGGACCACGCCCGGGGTGCACGCCCTGCGCACCGCCGCCCGCGCCACCGAGATCAACGGGATCCCCATCGCCGAGGGCGCCCGGGTGACGCTGTGGAACGTCTCGGCCAACCGGGACGAGGACGTCTTCGCCGACCCCCACTCCTTCCGGGTCGACCGCCGCCCCAACCGGCACGTCGCCTTCGGCCACGGCCGTCACCTCTGCCTCGGCGCCCGCCTCGCCCGCTTCGAACTCGGCGCCCTGCTCACCGAGATGCTCGCCGTACTGGACGGGTTCGAACTGACCGGGCCCGCCACCTTCAACTCGTCCAACTTCACCTGGGGGATCAACAGTCTCCCCGTGCGGCTGCTGCGCAGCCGAGCCTTCGCGAAGTAAGAAAGGGCCCGTACTGTGACCACCGCACTCGTCGACTTCAACCGTTCGGACGCCGCGTTCCCCGCAATCGGGTACCCGGAACTCCTCGCCGGACAGGCCGCCCGCACCCCCACGGCCACGGCCCTCGCGCAGGGCGACCGCACCTGGACCTACGCCGAACTGGAGACCGCCACCAACCGCCTGGCGCACGCGCTGATCGCCCGCGGCGCCGGCCCCGGCACCAGGATCGGCCTCTGCTACCCGCGCAGCGCCGAATACGTCCTCGGCTCCCTGGCGATCCTCAAGACGGGCGCCGCGATCGTCGCCCTCGACCCGGTCAACCCCGACGACCGGCTCGCCGCGATGATCGCCGACGCCGACCCGCTGCTCGTGCTCACCCCGGCCGAACTCGCCCGCCGGATACCGCAGGACGTCCCGCGGGCCGAGGCCGCCACCGCCGGCCAGGGCATGCCCGAGACCGCACCCGCGTCCGTGACCCGCCCCGACACCATCAGCCACCTCATCTACACCTCCGGCTCCACCGGTACCCCCAAGGCCGTACTGGAGCGGCACGGCGCGCTCACCAACCTGGTCCACTGGACCAAGCGCGCCTACGGGGTCCGGCCCGGCGACCGCGCCTCCTGGATGTCCACCCCCGGCTTCGCCGTCCAGATCATGGAGTGGCTCGCCTATCTGCCGGCCGGCGCCGCGATCCACATCCCCGAGGCGGGCCAGGCGCAGACCCCCGAGCAGATCCGCGACTGGCTGGCCGGCGAGGGCATCACCCACACCATGCTGGTGGCCGCGCTGGCCGAGGCAGTGTGGGGCCTGACGTGGCCGGCGGACACGGCGCTGCGGGTCCTCGTGACCACGGCCGAGCGCGTCCACAGCTGGCCGCCCGTCGACACCCCCTTCCGCGTGGTGATGACGTACGGCACCACCGAGACCACCAACGTGCTGTCCTGCCTCGACCTCGGCGCCGGCATCGACTTCACGAGCCAGGCCACCTCCGAGGAGGTCCGCGCCACCCGCCAGGTCCCGGTCGGCGTCCCCATCGCCAACCTCCGGGTGCACCTCCTGGACGACGAAGGCCGCCCGGTCCCCGAGGGCGAGGTCGGCCGGCTCCACGTCTCCGGCGCCGGCGTCGCGGCCGGGTACCACGGCCGCCCCGAGCTCACCGCCGCCAAGTTCCACCCCAACTTCCTGCCCGACGACCCGCACCCCGTGCTCTACGACACCGGCGACCTCGCCCGCCGCCGCGAGGACGGCGCCGTCGAGCTCCTCGGCCGCTCCGACTCCCAGGTCAAGATCCGCGGCTTCCGCGTCGAGCTCGGCGAGGTGGAGACGCACATCGCGCGCCTCGACGCCATCGCCGAGGCCGTCGTCGTCACCCAGGAGCGCGGCCCGGGCGACAAGCGGCTGATCGCCTACGTGTCCCCGGCCGGCGGGGCCGAACCCGAGTCGGCCACCGTGCGCGCCGAGGTCGCCCGGACCCTGCCCTACTACATGGTCCCCGCCGCCGTCGTCGTGCTGCCCTCCCTCCCCCGGCTGCCCAACGGCAAGGTCGACCGCCGCAGCCTGCCCGAGCCCCCCGCAGGCCGCGACGGCGTCGGCGCCGGCTACGAGGCACCGCGCAACGAGGTCGAGGACGGGCTGAGCCGACTGTGGGCCGACGCGTTCCGCACCGACGGCGTCGGCATCCACGACAACTTCTTCGAGCTGGGCGGACATTCGCTGCTCGCCTTCCAGCTCATCGACGAGATCCGCCGCCGCTACGGCGTCGAGCTGAGCCTCTCCGACCTGTCCACCTGCCCCACCGTCGCCGAGCTCGCCACCCTGGTCACCACCGAACGCGCGGGCGGCCGCGGCTCCTTCGGCGGACTCCCGGCGATCGTCCCCGACCCGGCCGCCCGCTTCCAGCCGTTCCCGCTGACCGAGAGCCAGCAGGCCCTGTGGATCGGCCGCGGCGGGCTCGTCGAACTCGGCAACGTCGGCTGCCACGGCTACTTCGAGTGGGAGAGCGAGAAGCTCGACGTCCCCCGCTTCGAGCGAGCCTGGCGCCGCCTCGTCGAACGCCACGACGCCCTGCGCACCCGGGTCCTGCCCGACGGCACCCAGCAGGTCTTCGAGGAGATCCCGGCGTACGAGATCCCCGTCACCGACTTCGGCGGCCTCGACGAGGAGACCCGCGCGGCCGAACTGGCCGACCTGCGTGAGCGGCTCTCCCACCAGGTGCTCGACGCCGACGCCTGGCCGCTGTTCGACGTGCGGATCAGCCTCCTCGGCGGCGGACGGGCCCGGATCCACCTCTCGCTGGACTTCCTCGTCGCCGACGCCTGGAGCTACTTCCAGGTCCTCATCCCCGACCTGGTCACCTACTACGTGGAACCTGACGCCGAACTCGCCCCGCTGGAGCTGACCTTCCGCGACTACGTGCTCGCCGTCGGGAACTCGCTGCGCGACAGCGAGATCTACCGCCGCTCCGAGTGGTACTGGCGCGACCGCCTCGCCACCCTCCCGCCCGCCCCCGAACTGCCCGGGCGCCCGGCCGACGCCCCCGAGCTGCCCGTCCGGTTCGAGCGGCGCAGCCACGTCGTCTCCCCGGAGCTGTGGACGCGGATCCAGGAGCGGGCGCACGCCCGCGAGGTGACCCCCTCCGGGGTGCTGGCCGCCGCCTACGCCGAGATCCTCGGCAAGGCCTCCGGCCAGGCCCGGTTCACCATCAACTTCCCGCTCTTCAACCGGCTCCCGCTGCACCCCCAGGTCAACGCCCTGCTCGCGGACACCACCACCACCCTGCTGCTCGCCGTCGAACAGCAGGACTCCACCTTCGCCGGACGCGCGCAGGCCGTCCAGCGCCGCCTCTGGGCCGACCTGGAGCACCGCTACTTCAGCGGGGTGCAGGTCCTGCGCGAGCTGACCAAGCTGCGCGGCTCCCTCGCCCCGGCCATGCCCGTGGTGATGACCAGCCTGGCCGGCCACCCGCCGCAGTACGAGGAGACCGAGCTCGGCGCCCCGGTCTACGGCATCTCCCAGACCCCCCAGGTCTCCCTCGACTTCCAGGTCTTCGAGAAGCCCGAAGGACTCACCTTCAACTGGGACTTCCTGCCCGCCGTCTACCCCGACGGCCTCATCGACGCCATGTTCGAGGAGTTCACGGCGCTGCTGGAGGCCCTCGGCGAGGACGAGGTCTGGGAGCGGTACTCCCCGCCGCCCGGCGCGGACGGTACCGGCGCGGCCAAGGCCGAGGAGCGCGACACCGGCGACGCCTGGGAGCGCTACTGGGCCGGCATCCGGCGCACCGGCCGCGGCGGCGACGTCATCTGGGACGCCGACAGCGGCGAGGAGTTCCAGTGGCTCCTCGACCAGGCGCAGCGCCACTTCCGCGGAGACCTGCCGCTCATCGACCTCGGCTGCGGCAACGGCCGCTACAGCCGCGAACTCGCCCCGCACTACCCGTCGGTCATCGGCGTCGACGTCTCCGCCAGCGCCATCGACCACGCCAAGCGCGAGGCCGAGGGCGTGGCGAACGTCGACTACCTGGCGATCGACATGACCGACGCCGAACAGGCCGCAGTCCTGGGGGAGGGGCCCTACAACATCTTCGTCCGCGGCGTCTTCCACGTCCTGGACACCGAGGCCCGGGCCCGGCTCGCCGCTGTCGCCGACCGGCTGCTGGGCGACGAGGGCACTCTGATCGTGCACGAGCCCGACTACTCCAGCAACTCCTTCGGCTACCTGGGCTTCGTGGGCGGCAAGCGCGGCCGCGCCGAGGACCTCGTCGGTCCGCTGGAGGCGGCCGGCGTCCGGCACTCGCACCGCTTCACCCGGCCCGAACTGGCCGAGGCCTTCGGGGCGGACGGCTGGGAGATCGTCGAGGACGAGGCGATAGAACTCCACGCCATCGACCCCCAGTCGGACTCCGACGCGCTGCGACTGCCCGGCTACTACGCGGTGCTGCGCCGCAGGCGCTGATGGCCGGTCTCGCACTGGCCGGGCCGACCGGAGCGGTGCTGGCCGCGGCAGGGGACGTACGGGAGCTGCTGACCCGTACCGAACTGGACCGCGCCGGCGCCCTCCGGTCGGCCGCCGACCGGGACGACTTCCTGGCCGCGCACGCACTGGTCCGGCTCTGCGCCGGGCGGCTCCTGGGCCGCCCGGCGCAGAGCCTCACCGTCGTTCAGAGCTGCGGCTCCTGCGACCGGCCGCACGGCAGGCCGCGGCTCATCGAGGCGCCCGGCACCGGCGTCAGCCTCGCGCACGCCCGGGGCTGGGTCGCGGCGGCCGCGGCCGCCGGTCCCGTCGGCGTGGACGTGGAGGCCGTCGGCGAGGCGGAGATGGACTGGCGGACGGCCCAGGCCGTCTGCACCGGGAAGGAACTGGCCGCCCTGCGGTCGGACACCCACCCGCGGCGCGCCTTCCTGCGCCAGTGGGTACGAAAGGAGTCCCTGGTCAAGGTCGGGGTGGGCACGCTCGACGAGCCGGCCCGCCTCGACGTTCCCGTATACGGGCAGGAGCCGCCGCGCTGGCACGGCTGGCGGCTGCTGGACTGGGGCGGCGCGGAGGCCGTCGGATGCGTGGCGGCCCGCGAGGAGATGCGGCTGCGGCTGCTCGGCTGAAAGACTGGACACGTGGAACGACGTACGACCGAACGGCTGCTCAGGGCGCGCGCACAGGCGATCGGGGGCGGGGTCCGGGAGGACTCCGTCGCCGCCGTCCTGGACCGCGTGCTGGCCGTCCAGGCCCAGGACCTGCCCGCGGCGGAGCTCGGGCTGCGGGCGCGGGCCCGCGGGCTGACGCAGGAGGCGGTCCGCCGGGCCGTCGACACCGAACGCAGCGCCGTACGCGGCTGGTTCATGCGCGGCACCCTCCAGCTGGTGCCCGCCGCCGACGCCCGCTGGCTGCTGGGCCTCTTCGGCCCCGTATACCTCGCGCTCGCCGCGCGGCGCCTGCGCGAACTCGGCCTGGACGAGGCCCTGTGCACGCGCTCGGAGCGGCTCATCGCCGACGCGATCGCCGCGGAGGGCCCGCTGACCCGTGCCCAGCTCACCGACCGGCTCACCACCCTCGGGGTCGAGCCGAAGGGGCAGTCCGCCTTCCACCTCATCCGCCGTGCGGCCCTGGCCGGCGTGATCTGCCACGGACCACAGCAGGGCGGCGACGCCACCTTCGTCCTCCTCGACGACTGGCTGCCCGCCGCCGGACCCCTGCCGTACACCGGGGAAGCGGCCGTACGGGAGCTCGCACGGCGCTACCGAGCGGCACACGGGCCCTCCGACGCCCTCGACTTCGTCCACTGGTCGGGGCTGAAGACCACGGCAGGCAGAAGTGCGTGGACCGCCGTACGGGAAACCGCTCCCGAAGCCCCTCCCGCCGCTGGCGAACCCGACGTACGGCTGCTGCCGGCCTACGACAACTACCTCGTCGGCTATCGCAGCCGGGACCTGTCGGTGCCCGTGGAGCACGAGCGCCGGGTGTGGCCCGGCGGCGGGCAGATCCGCGCCACCGTGGTGGTCGACGGCCTGGCCGTCGGCACCTGGTCGGGCGGCCGCCGCGGGACGCCGGTCAAGGTCGAGCCCTTCCCCGGGACCGAGCCCCCGAGCCCCGCCGTGGCCGCCGGAATCGCCCGCGAGAGCGCCGACATCGCACGCTTCTCCAGCTGAGCTCATCGCATGTCTACAAGCGGTCTATAGTCCCGGAATTCATAACCGCGGTCTAACTCCGCGTCCATAGCGTCAGTGCCGTCCGACAATTCCGTACCCAATCAGAAAAGGGCGTCGACATGGCACTCGGTCGGCATTCCGATTTCAATCGCCTGTGGTTCGGGCAGACCGTCAGCAACTTCGGCGACAAGATCTCCCTTCTCGCGCTGCCGACCCTCGCGGTCGTGGTGCTGGACGGCGGAGCCTTGGAGGTCGGCGTGCTCGGCGCGCTGCGCTTCCTCCCCTTCCTGCTGCTCGCCCCGATCGCAGGGCTGGTGGCCGACAGGGTCTCGAGGCGCACCGTCATGATCGTCGCCGACCTGGGACGTTTCCTGGCCCTGGCCACGATCCCGCTGGCATTCGCGCTCGACTCCGTCAGCATGACCCACCTCTTCATCGTGGCCGGCATCACCGGCTGCCTCACCACCTTCTTCGAGGTCTCGTACCAGTCCTGGCTGCCCCAGCTCATCGGCACCGAGAACCTCATCGAGGGCAATACCAAGCTGCAGATCAGCCGCAGCGTCGCCGAGGCGGTCGGCGCCGGCGCGGGTGGCGCACTCATCCAGCTGCTCGGCGCCGCACGCGCCATCACCGCCGACGCGTTCACCTTCCTCATCTCGCTCATCGCCCTGCTGGTCATCCGCCACCGGGACGTGCGCGAGCGGACCGAGGATCGGAAGGCCTCCGCGAAGGCGGAGATGAAGGAGGGCATGAAGACCCTCTTCGGCAACCCGGTCCTGCGCGGCCTGTTCACCGCCAACGTCGTGGTCAACCTCGGTGCCGCGATGGGCGACGCCATCCTGATCGTCTACGCGTACAAGGAGCTGAACCTCAGCCCCGGCCAGGTCGGTGCCGCATTCGCCGTCATGTCGGTCTTCGTCATCGTCGGCGCGGTGCTCTCCGAGGTCGTCTCCAAGAGCCTCTCGGTGGGCCGCCTGCTGGTCATCACCGCGGTCGTGCTCGGCGCCGGCTACATCCTCGTCCCGACGGGCGGCGCGGTCGGCGGCTTCGTCGGACTGATCGTGGTCCAGGCCGTCATCGGCTTCGTCTCCCCGATGTTCGACATCCACGTCCTCAGCCTGGTGCAGGGTGTCACCCCCAACGAGCAGATGGGCCGCGTCAGCGGCACCGCGCTCTCGGCGGTGTACGGCGCCCTGTCCCTCGGCTACTTCGCCGGCGGTGCGCTCGGCGAGGCGATCGGCCTGACCGGCGGCCTCGCGGTGGCCGGCGCCGTCACCATCATCGGCGGCCTGACCCTGCTCAGCGGGCCGGTCGCCAAGATCAAGGAAATGCCCGGCGGCGACGACACCGCCGAGGAGGGATCCCCGGCCGCGGACGAGGCCAGGATCACCGCCTGACGGTCCAGCCCCACGGGAGCGGGTGCCCGCCGAGCGGCACCCGCTCCCCACACCCGCACCCGCACACCCGCGCCCGAACGGGCACACCCGCACACCCGCACCGCGCCCGAACGGGCACACCGCACGCCCGCGCCGCGCCCCCGCGGCGCGCCCTGCCGTACTCCCTCTCCCGAAGACGCACGGAGGCTCAAGGTGAGCGAGTCCCTCGCCGAACGCATAGCCGCACTGCCGAAGTCCCGCAGGGCACTGTTCCAGGCCCTGACGGGCCGCACCGGCGGGCGCGCCGCCGTACGGGAGGACCCTGAGCCGGCACCCCGTGACCCCGCCGACCCGCCGGTGCTCTCCTTCGCCCAGCGACGGCTGTGGTTCATCGACCAGCTCCAGCCCGGCAGCCCCGCCTACAACGTGCCGGTGGCCACCCGCATCCGCGGCCCGCTCGACGTCCCCGCCCTGCACGCGGCGCTCCAGGACATCGTCGACCGCCACGAGGTCCTGCGCACCGTCTACACCTACCAGGAGGGCGCCTCCGAGGCCGTGCCCCGCGTGGTGGACGGCTTCCGGCTGCCCCTGCCGGTGACGGAACTGCCCGACGAGGAATCCGTCCGGCCGTTCTACGACGCGGACGCCGGCGCCCCCTTCGACCTGGCCGGCGCCGTCCCGCTGCGGGCCCGGCTCGGCCGCATCGGCGCCGAGGACCACGTCCTCGTGCTCAACCTCCACCACATCGTCACCGACGGCTGGTCGATGCGGATCCTCTACACCGAGCTGGAGCGCGCCTACGCGGCCCGCACCGGCACCGCCGGCGACGCGAACGCCCCGCTCACCCTCCAGTACGCCGACTTCGCCGCCTGGCAGCGCCGCCGTGTCAGCGGCGACCGGCTGGAGAAGCTCACCTCCTTCTGGCAGGAGGAGCTCGGTGGAGCCGCACCCGTGGACCTGCCCACCGACCGGCCCCGGCCCCCCGTCTTCGGGCACGCCGGAGCCTCCCGCTACATCGACCTCCCGCCCCGGCTCATCGCCCGGCTCAGGGAGTTCGGCAAGTCCGAGGGCGCCACCCTCTACATGACGATGCTGGCCGGCTTCGCCGCCACCCTGCGCCGCTGGACCGGCCAGGAGGACATCGTCGTCGGCACCTCCGTCTCCGGCCGCGACCACCCCGCGTTCAGCGAGCTCATCGGCTTCTTCGTCAACACCCTGCCGCTGCGCATCAGAACCGGCGGGGATCCCGGCTTCGCCGAACTGGTCCGGGCCACCCGCCACACCACCCTTCAGGCGTACGCGCACCAGGAACTGCCCTTCGACCTCATCGTCGACGCGCTGGGACTGCCCCGCGACCCGAGCCGGCCGCCGCTGACCTCCGTGATGTTCCTCCTCGACGAGACCCCGGACACGGCTCCCGGCCTGGCCGGCCTCGCCACCGAGCCCATCGACTTCTCCTCGCACGCCACCAAGTACGACCTCATGATCAGCGTCCACGACACCGGCACCGCGGTCCGCGCCCTCGTGGAGTACCCCACCGACCTGTTCGACGCCTCGACCGTGGACCGGCTGCTCGGCCACTTCCTCACCACCCTCGAAGGCGCCGTCGACCGCCCGGACACCCCGCTGTCCGCCCTGCCCCTGCTCACCGACGCCGAGCGGACGGCCGCCCTGGACGAGTGGAACGCCACCCGCGCCCCCTTCCCCCAGGACGCCTGCCTGCACCACCTCTTCGAGCAGCACGCCGACCGCCGGCCCGACGCCCCCGCCGTGGTCCTCGGCGGGACCGGCGGCTGGAGCGTCACCTACCGGGAGCTGGAGGAGCGGGCCAACCGGCTCGCCCACCGCCTCGTCGAGTCGGGGGCGGGACCCGGCCGGACCGTGGCCCTGTGCCTGCGCCGCGGCCCCGGACTGGTCACCGCGATCCTCGCCGTCCTCAAGGCGGGCGGGGCCTACGTCCCCCTCGACCCGGACTACCCCGCCGAACGCCTCGCCCTGCTGTTGAACGACTCCGCGCCGCCCATCGTCGTCTCCGACGCCGAACTCATCGGCCGGCTGCCCGTCCCCGACGGCACCGCGCGCGTGCTGCTGGACACCGACCGCGCCGCCCTCGCCGAGCTGCCCGCTTCCCGGCCCGAGGTGCCCGTGACCGCCCGGGACCTCGCCTACGTCATCTTCACCTCGGGCTCCACCGGCACCCCCAAGGGCATCGCCCTGGAACACCGGGGCGTCGTCAACAACCTCCTCGACCTGAACCGCTCCTACGGCATCGGCCCCCAGGACTCCGTACTCGCCCTGTCCTCGCCCAGCTTCGACATGAGCGTCTACGAAACCCTCGGCATCCTGGCCGCCGGCGGCACGCTCGTCCTGCCCGACCCCGCCGCCGCCAAGGACCCGGCGCACTGGGCCGACCTCGTCGAGCGGCACGGCGTCACCGTCTGGAACTCCGCCCCCGCCCTCCTCGGCCTCCTCGTCGACCAGCTCGAACACGCCGGCGGCCCCCGACTGCCGAAGCTGCGCACCGCCTTCCTCGGCGGCGACTGGATCCCCGTCACCCAGCCCGACCGGATCCGCGCCTTCGCGCCGGAGCTGTCCTTCGCCGCACTCGGCGGAGCCACCGAAGCCTCCATCCACTCCGTGGAGTACCGCGTCGGCCGGGTCGATCCGCAGTGGACGAAGCTCCCGTACGGGCGCCCCATGGCCAACCAGCTCACGTACATCCTCGACCCGAACGACCGCCTCGTCCCCGTCGGCGTGCCCGGCGAACTCCACCTCGGCGGCGTCGGACTGGCCCGCGGCTACCTGAACCGGCCCGAGCTCACCGAGGAGAAGTTCGTCCACGTCGAGCTGGCGCCCGGCCGCACCGAACGCCTCTACCGCACCGGCGACCTGGCCCGCTACGGCACGGACGGCACCATCGAGCTGCTCGGCCGCACCGACTTCCGGATCAAGCTGAACGGGCTGCGCATCGAGCCCGGCGAGGTGGAGAGCGCACTGCGCGACCGCCCCGGCGTCCGCGAGGCGGTCGTCGCCGCCCGCCGCTCCGCCGCCGGCTCCGACCGCCTCGTCGGCTACGTCGTCCCCGAGGACGGTGCCGGCCTGGACACCGCCGCACTGCGGACCGCGCTCGGCGCGGTCCTGCCCCCGCACTGCGTCCCCGCGGAACTGGTACTGCTGGAGCGGCTTCCGCTGAGCCCCAACGGCAAGGTGGACCGGGGAGCCCTGCCCGATCCGCGCCCCGCCGCCCCCGCCGCGGACCGGCCCGCCGCCGCACCGGGGGACGATGGAGGCGACCCCGTCGCTCTGCGGATCGCCGCCGTCTGGTCCGAGGTGCTCGGCGTGGCCGAAGTGGCCCCCGGGGACGACTTCTTCGCCCTCGGCGGGGACTCCTTCGCCGCCGTGCGCGCCGTTCGGGCCGTCGCCGCCGCCCTGCCGGACGGCGGGGCCGCCGCCCTGCGCGTCGTCGACCTCTTCAGCAACCCGACCCCGGCCGGCCTGGCCGCCCGCAGCGCCGAACTCGGTGCCACCGGAACACAGACGCACCGCCTGCTGCACCGGCTCACCCCCGAACGCCCCGCCGGCACCACCGCGCTGACCCTGGTCTGCTTCCCGCACGGCGGCGGTGACGCCATCGCCTACCAGCCCCTCGCCGCCCAACTCCCGCCGCACATCGAGCTCCTGGCCGTCTCCCCGCCGGGCCACGACCCGCTGCGCCCCGGCGCGATGCTGCCGGTCCCCGACTTCGCGGAGCTCGCCGCCGCGGAGATCGCCCGCACCGTACGGGGTCCGTACGCGGTCTACGGCCACTGCGCCGGAGTCGTCACCGCGCTGGAGACCACCCACGTCCTCGAACGCATGGGACAGCGCCCGATCGCCCTGGACCTCGCCGCCGCCCTGCCGGAGGAGGACCCGGAATACGCCCTGGAGATGGAGCGCGTCTCCGGCGACGACGACCTCGTCGCCTACCTGACCACCATGGACGGCTTCGACGGCGTCCTCGACGACCGCGACCTCACCGCGGTCCTGCGGATGGTGCGCCACGACATGACCGAGGCCGCCCGCTTCTTCGCCCGCACCCCCGGCGGCTACGACCGCCCCCTCGCCACCCCCCTCACCTGCATCATCGGCGACGCCGACGACGCCACCGAGGGCTACGAGGACGGCTACCGCGCCTGGGGCCGGTACGCCGCCGACGTGCGGCTCGCCGTGATCCCCGGTGGCCGCCACTACTTCGCCAAGCACCTGCCCGACCGGCTCGCCGCCCTGCTCGCAGACCTGCACCGCAACGGAGGAAACCATGTCTGATCTCGCCGAACGGCTCGGCCGCCTGCCCCAGGGACAGCGCTCCCGGCTGCTGGGCAGGATGCGCAACCAGATGACGGCCGGCGTGGGCCGCCGCATCGAACTCAAGCGCGCCGACCACGGACCGCGCTCCCGCTCCTCCTTCCAGCAGGAGCAGATGTGGTTCGTCGACAAGCTCGGCGCCGGGAAGGCCCGCAACAACATAGCCCTCTCCATAGCCCTGGGCGGTCCGCTGGACCGGGCCGCCCTGCACGAGGCCCTCAACGCCGTCGTCGCCCGCCACCAGGTGCTCCACAGCAAACTCGTCGAGATCGACGGAGTCCCCTGGCAGGAGCCCGTCCCCTCCTTCGTCCTCGGTGTCCAGAGCACCGACCTGTCGGGCAGCGAGGACGCCGACCGCGAACTCGCCGAGCTGACCGCCGCCACCGCCTCAGCCTCCTTCGACCTGGCCGCCGCCCCGCCCGTCCGCGCCCACCTCGTACGCCTCGCCGAGGACCGGCACGTCCTGCTCTGGGTCGTCCACCACATCGCCTGGGACCCGGGCTCGACCCGGATCTTCACCGAGGAGCTGACCGCCAGCTACGCCGCGGCCGCCGCGGGCAAGCGCCCCGAGGCCCCCAGACTCGCCGTCGAGTACGCCGACTTCGCGGCCTGGCAGCGGGCCAAGCTGGAGAACGACGAGCACGGCCGGGCGCTCGCCGCCAAATGGCGCCAGATCCTCGCCGGCGCCGTCGCCACCGAGGTCATGCCCGACCACCCCCGCGGTCCCGAGACCAAGGGCGACGGGCGCGGCCTGAAGCTGACCCTCGACCAGAAGCTGCTGGACCGGCTCACCGAGCTCGCCGACGCGGGCAGCACCACCGTCTTCACCACCCTGCTGGCCGCCTTCAACGCGCTGCTGCGCCACTGGACCCGGACCGAGGACGTCGTCGTCGGCACCGCGAGCGCCTCCCGCCCGCACCCCGACCTGGAACAGGTCATCGGCTGCTTCGTCCAGATGATCACCCTGCGCACCGAGGTCACCGACGGGCTCACCTTCCGCGAGCTCGTCACCCGCACCGCGGCGTCCGTGATGGACTCCTTCACCAGCAGCGAACTGCCCTTCGAGCAGGTCGTGGAGGCCGTCCGCCCGGTCCGCGACCCGCTGCGCCACCCGCTCTTCCAGATCGAGTTCACCTCGCTCGGCCGCTGGGGCACCCACCGGGCGCAGGCCGCGGACGTCGAGTTCACCATGGACCAGCTGCACGACGGCGCGGCCAAGTTCGACATGAGCTTCCTCGTCGGCGAGAACGACGGCCTGGAACTCTCCCTCGAGTACAACACCTCCCTCTACCGGCACGGCACGGCCAGCGCGCTCCTCGCCGCCTTCCGCCAGGTCCTGGAGCAGGTCGCCGAGAACCCCGACATCCAGATCGGCGACATCAGCCTGGTCGAGGAGCCGGCCGCCTCCCGGCACGCCCGCGAGCTGTCCCGCGGCGGCCCGGTCGACGAGACCGCCTGGACCACCACCCTGGACCGCGCCTTCCGCGAGCGGGCCACCATCCACCCCGACGCCGTCGCCGTCCGGCACGGCGCCACCCGGCTGGACTACGCGGCGCTCGACCGCTGGTCCGAGGCCATCGCCCACCGGCTGCGCGACCGCGGCGTCGGCCACGGGGACCCGGTCGCCGTGTGCGTGGCCCGCGGCCCGGCCGCCGTCGCCGGCGTCCTCGGCGTCCTCAAGGCGGGCGCGCACTACATCCCCGTCGACCCGGCCGCCCCGGCCGAGCGCACCCGCACGGTCCTGGCCGACGCCAAGGTCCGCCACGCCCTCGTCGACGAGAGCGCGCAGCTGCCCGTACCGCTGGAACTCGTCAACACCGGGAGCGCGGCCCCCGTCCGCGAGGTCCCCTCCCTCGCCCTCAGCTCCACCCCCGCCGACCTGGCCTACGTGCTCTACACCTCCGGCAGCAGCGGAACCCCCAAGGGCGTCATGATCGAGCACCGCTCGGTCACCCACTTCTCCCGCACCATCGCCAAGGCCTACGAGATCAAGGCCGAGGACCGGGTCCTGCAGTTCGCCCCCCTCACCTTCGACGTCTCCGTCTTCGAGATCTTCACCACCCTGCTCGCCGGCGGCTCGCTCGTCATCGCCACCGACGACGAACGCCGCGACCCCGCCCTGCTCCAGGCCCGGATGCGCGAGGAGGCGGTGACCGTCGCCGAGCTGCCGCCGGCACTCCTGCCCCTCCTCGACCAGGCCGCCCTGCCCGACCTGCGCCTGGTCTCGGTCGGCGGCGAGGCGTTCCCCGGTCGGCTGGTCGCCGAATGGACCGCGGGGGAGCGCCGCTTCGTCAACGGCTACGGCCCGACCGAGGCCACCGTCGCGGTCACGCTGATGGACTGCACCGGCAGCTACGACCGCAACCCGCCCATCGGCCGCCCCATGCCGGGCCACCAGGCCTTCGTGCTCGACGAGCGGCTGCGGCCGGTCCCGCCCGGCGTCCCCGGCGAACTGTGCGTGGCCGGCCCCGGCGTGGCCCGCGGCTACCTGGGCCGTCCCGACCTCACCGCCGAACGCTTCGTGGACAACCCCTACTGCGACGGTCCCGAGACCGCACGCCTCTACCGCACCGGCGACCTCGTACGCTGGCTGCCCGGCGGCAACCTCGACTTCCTCGGCCGCACCGACCGCCAGCTCAAGGTGCGCGGCCACCGGATCGAGCCGGGGGAGGTCGAGGCCGTCCTGACCGGGCACCCCTCCGTGCAGCAGGCCGTCGTGGTGGCCCAGCCCGCCGCGGGCGGCGAGCGCATGCTGGCCGCCTACGTCACCGTGGAGCAGGTCGGCTCCTACGCCTCGGAGGTCGCCGATGCCGAGGGTCTGCGCGCCTACACGGCCGTCCGGCTCCCCGGATACATGGTCCCGGTCGTCGTCGTGCTGGACGAGCTGCCGCTGACCCCCCACGGCAAGGTCGACACCGCCGCCCTGCCGCTGCCCACCGAGCAGTCGGCCCAGGGCGGGACCCCGCCGCGCGACGCCGTCGAGGAGCAGATCTGCCGCGACATCCTCACCCCGCTCCTGGAGTGGCAGAACCCGGACGTGGAAGGCGACTTCTTCGCCCTGGGCGGCAGCTCCCTCCAGGCCACCATCGTGGTCTCCCGGGTCCGGGCCCTGTTCGGCATCGACATCGCCCTCGCCGACTTCTTCGGCCGCCCGACCGTCTCGGGCCTCGCCGACCTCGTCCGCGCGGCGAAGGCCGAGGCCGCCGGCGAACAGGACCGGCTGCTCGCGGTCTTCGAGCAGATCGAGAACATGAGCGACGAAGAGGCCGCCGCCCTCCTCGGCTCCCTCCAGCAGCCGGAGGGGACCTGATGGCCGGACCGGCCGGACTGGAGGGAGCACTGGCCGCACTCCCCGAGGCCAAGCGCGAGCTCGCCCGCCTGATGCTGGCCGCCCGACGGCCCGTACCCGCACACCCGGCCCCGCGCTCCGGCGCGGGGCCGGTCCCGCCGACCGCCCTGCAGACCCGGCTGTGGCGCCGGGAGCGCACCCACCCGGCCGTCGCCACCGGCTCGCACGCGCTCCGGCTGACCGGCCCCCTCGACCCGCAACGGCTGTACGAGGCCCTCACCGGGGTGCTGCGCCGCCACGAGGCGCTGCGCACCCGGCTGGTCCGCTCCACCGCCGACCAGCCGCGGCTGCACGTGGACGAGGAACCGGTCCTGCGGCTCACCCGGGCCGACCTGTCGGGCTTCACCGCGCAGGCGGCGGCCGAGCGGACCGCCCTGCAGCTCACCGAGAGCGCCTCCACCGTCCTGGACCTGGAGAGCGGCCGCACCAGCGCGTTCCGGCTGCTGCGGACCGCCCCCGACGAGCACGTCCTGATCCTCGCCTCCCACCTCGCCGTCTTCGACGGCTGGTCCTCGGGGGTCTTCCTCGCGGACCTCGCCGCCGGCTACCGCGGGGGCCCCGAGGGCCTCACCCCGCCCGAACTCCAGTTCCCCGACTACGCCGACTGGCAGCACCGCTGGCTCGCCGGGCCGGACGGAACCGCCGAACTCACCCGTCGCCGAGCCGTGTTCGCGGCCGACCCGCCCGCACCCCGGGCTCCCGGCGGCTTCGAGCGCGGACATCTGCCCGTACGGCTGGCCCGCGGTCCGGTCGACGCCGGGCTGGAGCTGGGCGCGGCCGAGGGCGCCACCCCGTTCATGACCCTCCTCGCCGCGCTCGCCGTCGTACTGGCCCGCAGGGACGGCCGCACCTCGGTGGTGATCGGCACTCCGGCCGCCGGCCGGTTCGCCGCACCGCTGGAGGGCGCCGTCGGGCAGTACACCACCGTCGTGCCGATCCGGCTGGACCTCGCCGGCGGGCCCACCTTCCGCGGGCTCCTGCACCGCACCCGCACCGCGGTGGCCGAAGCCCTGGCCCACCAGCGCCTGCCCGTGGACGTGCTGTTCGGCGACGGCACGCCCCCGCCCTACAACGTCCTGTTCGCCCTCCACAACTACCCGGCGGTACCGCTGGACCTGCCCGGCATCGAGGTCGGCCAGCTGCCCGGCCCGCCCGCCCGCCACCTGGAGCTCTACAGCCCCGACCCGGCCGCCGCCCTGGCATGCGTCGGCCTGGTGGAGCGGGACGGCGAGATCGGCGGCACCGCCGAGTACAACCGGCACGCGGCCACGCCCGAGGACGTGCGGGGCCTGCTCACCGGCATCGAGGAGGTGCTGGACCGGGCCGTCGCCGCGCCCGCCTCCCCACTCACCACCACCCGGCACTGAGCGGGGCCGGGGCCCGCGGCCCCGGCCCCCTCCTCGATCCCCCACCGGACCCACCCAGACCCGCCTAGGGAGTTGCCCGTGCTCACCACCGAGTTCTATCGCGCGCCCGCGGACTGCGGGCTCGTACGGAGCGGGGCCGACGTGCCCCGCACCCCCATGCGGGCCCTGCGCGAGGACATCCACGACATCCTGGTGTCCGCCCCCGTCGCCGAGGCCCGGCGCACCCGGGACCCCCGCCCCATCCACCGGGCCCTGGGGGAGAGGGGCCTGCTCGCACCCCAGTGGCCCGAGGAGTACGGGGGCCGGGGCATCAGCCAGGTCGCGGCCGCCGTGCTGGTCGAGGAACTCGCCATGCACGACGTCCCCGACCTGCTGCACACGCTCACCGTCCAGATCGTCGGCTCCACCCTGCTCAACGTAGCGAGCCCGCAGATGAAGGCGCGCCACCTGCCCGGCTTCGCCGCCGGCACATCCTTCGGGTGCGTGCTCTTCAGCGAACCGCAGGCCGGCTCCGACCTCAACATCCTCTCCACCCGCGCCGTCTCCGACGGCAAGGGCGGCTACAAGCTCTACGGCACCAAGGTCCACTCCCTCTTCGCCCGCTTCGCCGACTACGGCCTGTGCCTGGCCCGCGGTGAGGACGACGCCTTCAGCCTCTTCCTCGTCCCCCTCGCCCAGCCCGGCGTCACGATCCGGCAGATCCCCGGCATCGGCGACGACGCCTTCCACGAGGTCGCCCTCGACGGCGTGTCCGTCACCGCCGACGACGTCGTCGGCGCCATCGGCCAGGGCTGGGCGATCGTCGTCAAGACACTGGCCTTCGAACGCACCGGACTCGACTACTACGTCAAGGCGCTGCGCTGGTACCGGGCCGCCGTCGAACGGCTGGAGGCCCACACCGACCGGCTGGAGGCCGGCCAGCACGACCAGATAGGCCTGGCCAAGCTCAACGCCCGGCTGCTCGCGGCAGGGACGCTGGTCCGCCGCGTCCTCACCCGCCTCGACCGGGGCGAGCTCAACGAGGACGAGGCCGCCGCCGCGAAGTGGTACACCACCGAACTCGCCGCGGAGGTGGCCTGGTGGGCCGCCGAACTCGACGGCGACACGAGCATGACCCTCGACGACCCGGAGGTCGACGGGGTGGCACACCCACTCGATTCGGCGATGCGTGAAGCCCCGGGGATGCGGATATCCGGCGGCACCGCCGAAATGATGCTGGAGACGCTGGCCCGGCTGCGTCTCGACTCAGGGGCGGAGGTACGGCCGTGACGACCCAGGCGGTCAACGGGAGCGGTACGGGAGGGCCAGCCGGCGAGGCGCCCGAGCGGTGGCGGGAGCGGGAGGACGAGGACTCGCTCTTCCGGCAGCTCAGGCTCACCGTGCGGCAGGGCCTGGAGGTCGACGGGGACACCCCCGCGGGCGCCTGGGAGGCGCTGACCCAGGTCGGGGCATGGGAGTTCGCCCTCCCCATCGAGAAGGAGGGCCTGGACCTCGGCCAGGCCGTGCTCGCCATGGTCTGCGAGGAGGCCGGCAACGCGATGCAGCCCGTCCCGCTCGCCGACACCCTCCTCGCACTCGACGTGCTCTCCGCCCTCGGCCCCCTCGCCCCCGAGGGCACCGACGACCTGCTGGACCGGGTGCGCGCCGGGGAGCTCCAGGTCGCCGTCCCGGGCCGGCTGCCCGACCCGCGCGGCGCCGTACCGCCCGGCATCGCCTGGAAACCGGACGGCGACGGCGCGGGCGTCGTCCTCACCGGCACCGGCGGCCCGTTCGCCGCCGCCGTCGGGCCGGACACCCTGCTGGTCCTGGCGAGCGGCCCCGACGGTCCCTGCGTCGCCCTCGTCGACCTGCCCGCGGAGGGGGTGGCCGTACGCCCGCTGCGCGACCACGGCGGCGGAGCGGTCGCGGGCGCCGTGTTCGACGAGGCACGGATCCCGGCCGGGGCGGTCCTGCTGCGCGGGCTCGCCGCCGAACAGGCCCTCGCCCGGGTCGGTTTGCGCGCCGCCGTCCACCAGGCGTCCCTGCTGGCCGGCATCACCGCGGCGGCTCTGACCGCGGTCGTCTCCCGGATCCGCGGACGGCAGCAGTTCGGCCAGGCCCTGGTCAAGCACCAGGGACCCCGGCTGCGGGTGGCCGGGCTCCTGGCCCGGCTCGATGCCGTGCGCTGGGCCGTCGGCGACGCGGCCCGCGACCTCGACGAGGGCCGGCTCACGCCGGGGGAGGCCGCCGGGCTGATCGCCCTCACGGCGGAGACCACCCTCGACGTGACACGGGACGCGGTGCACCTGCACGGCGCGTCCGGTCTCGTACGGGACGGCCTGGTGGCCGGCTGCTACCGGCGCGCGGCATGGGAGGCCCTGCGGTGCGGGCGCCCCGCCCACCTGTGGGACACCGCGGCGCACACCCCCTGACCGGGCACGGGGAAGGGGCCCCCGCACTGCGAGAGCCCCTTCCCCGGTACCACCGGTCGCCGTACGGGCCGTCAGACCAGATCGCGGCGCATGATCCAGCGATGCCGTTTGTCGCTCTTCGCCTCGGTGCGCCGGATCCGGCGGAAGCCGGCCCGCTCGAACATGTCCATCGTCCCGACATAGGCGAGGGTCGGGTTCACCCGACCGCCCTCCGGGTCCACCGGATACCCCTCGACGGCGGGCGCGCCGTTGGCCCGCGCGTGCTCGACGGCCCCCTCCAGCAGACCCGAGGCGACCCCCCTGCCGCGGAACTCCTTGCGCACGACGAAGCAGGTCACCGACCACACGGGCAGGTCGTCCACCGGCGTGATCGTCTTCGAGGAGGTGAGCCGGTCGAGCGTGCGGCGCGGCGCGACGTTGCACCAGCCGGCCACCTCGCCGTCCAGGAACCCGAGGATCCCGGGCGGCGGGTCCGCCTTCTCCGTGAGGGTGCGCAGGTGCTCGCCCCGCTCCTCCGCGGTCATCCGCCCGTAGTCGCCGGTGGTCAGCCGCCACGCCATGCACCAGCACGTGTGCGCGCTCTTCTTCGGCTGGAGCACCTGGCGGACGTCGTCCCACAGGTCCGCCGTGGCGGGCCGGACTTCTAAACTCATGCTGCTACTTCGCTCTCTTCCGCTTCTTACGAGCGTCCCGCGGACGCGGTCTTCCGCGCCCCGGCGACGACATCGGTCATGACGGCGGTCAGCACCTCGAGGGCGCGCCGACACGCCTTGTGTCCTGCGTCCAGATGGGTGACAAGCCGGACGGTGTCCGGGTCCGGCGCGGTCACCAGTACTCCTTCCTGCGCGGCCCGTGCGACGACCTCGTCGGCGCCCGGCACCGCGACGAGGACGATGTTGGTCTCGGGCGGGCGCACGGCGAACCCCGCGTCCCGCAGCCCCGCCGCCAGCAGCCGGGCGTGTTCGTGGTCCTCGGCGATCCGCTCGACGTGGTGTTCCAGGGCGTACAGCCCCGCAGCCGCCAGGATGCCCGACTGCCGCATGCCGCCGCCCAGGCCGTGCCGCAACTTCTTCGCCCTGGGCAGGTGTTCGGACCGGAGCAGGAGCACCGAACCGACCGGCGCGCCCAGCCCCTTCGACAGGCACACGGCCAGCGAATCGGCCGTCTCCCCGTACTGCGCAGCCGACGTTCCGGTCGCGGCCATCGCGTTCCAGATCCGGGCGCCGTCCATGTGGACCGCCACGCCCGCGCCCGACATCAGCCCGCGCACCTCCCGCAGCGTTTCCAGCGGATGGACCGTGCCGCCGGCCCGGGTGTGGGTCTGCTCCACCTCCACCGCCCGCGTGCCCAGCGTGTACGCGTTCCCGCGCCGGACCGCGCCGGCCAGCAGCGCCGCGGTGACCACCCCGCGCTCGGCCGCCACCGTGCGCGTCTGGATCCCGCCGTAGCGGGCCGGGGAGGCCTCCTCGTGGGCCAGGACGTGCGCCTCGGCGTCGCACACCAGCTCCTCGCCGGGGGCGACGAGGAGCTGCAGCGCGATCTGGTTGGCCATCACCCCCGACGGTGTGAACAGGGCCGCCGGGAAGCCGAAGAGCCCGGCGAGGCGCTCCTCCAGGGCGCGGACGGTCGGATCCTCCCCGAAGAGGTCGTCGCCGACCTCCGCGCCGGCCATCGCGGCCCGCATCCCGGGACCCGGCCGGGTCACCGTGTCGCTGCGCAGATCGGCGATGCCTGAAGCGTCCATGGTCATGACGGGTCGTCAACTCCTCGTTCGCGGGGCTTCGGGGTGAGGTCGCGCGCCGCCATCCAGTCCAGCAGCGGCCGTACCAGCAGCCAGGTCTCCCGTACGAGGTCCCCGGCGCGCGGCGTGTGCAGGCCGGCGGCCGGACCGTAGCGGCGCCCCGCGTCGATCTTGCGATGGCGCAGCAGGTCCAGCCGCGGGTGGTCCGCGGGCACCCCCCGCGGGCGGGACTTGAGCCGGTCCCCGCCGAGGACGAAGCCCTGCTCCGCCAGCCGGCCCGTGATCTGCGCCAGTTCCGTGCCGCCGTCCTCCTCCTCGACGGCGGCACGGTAGCGGGCGACCTCGGCCCCGGCGTACGGGTACCAGCGGCCGGAGGCGTACAGCCCGTCCCGGTCCAGGTGCACCCACAGGCCCAGGCACGGCAGCAGGTCCAGGTAGGCGCCCTGGTAGGTCTTGTACGGGGACTTGTCGTGGGACATCCGGGTGTCCCGGACCGGGCCGAGCACCTGCACTCCGCCCGGCCCGGCCCATTCCTCGAAGAACGTGCCCAGTTCAGCGGCCAGCTCGTCCATCGGCGCACGTACGTCACGCTCGTACCGCTCGCGGTGGCGCAGCCGCCACGCCTCCTTGCTGTTGTCGGCCGCGAGGTCCTCGTACAGGCGCAGTGCCGAGGGCGGGAAGCCGCTGAAGGTCACGGCAGGTACCCCGGCAGGGGGTGGGCTGCGCACAGCTCGGAGACCCGGGTGCGGACCCGGGAGCGCAGCGCGTCCGGCAGGACGCCGCCGGGTGCGGCCAGCGCCGTCAGGACATCCGCGACCAGGTCGGCGCACTCGGCGGCCACCGTCCGGTCCATTCCGCGCGCGGCCAGCGTGTTCGTGCCCAGCCGCAGGCCCCCCGTCACCCGGACGGGTGTGGTGTCGCCGGGGACCCGGTTGCGGTTGACGACGATGCCGCAGGACTCCAGGGCCTCCTCTGCCACGTCCCCGGTGACGCCGGTGCCGCGCAGGTCGAGCAGCACCATGTGGGTGTCCGTACCGCCCGTGACCAGCCGGAAGCCCCGGTCCAGGAGCCGTTCGGCGATCGCCTGCGCGCCGTCGGCCAGCCGCTTGGCGACCTCCGCGAAGTCCGGGCTCGCCACGAAGTCCAGCGCGCGCGCCTTGGCCGCCACCGACGCCAGGTCGGGGGTGCCCTGGGTGAAGGGGAACACGGCGCGGCGCAGGGTCGCTGCCAGGGTGCCGCGTTCCGGGCCGGCCCTGCGGGCCTCGCGGCCCAGCAGGATCAGCCCGCCGCGCGGACCGTAGAGCTGTTTGTAGGTGCTGGTGGTGGTCACGTGGGCGTGGTCGACGGGGCTCTGGTGCAGGCCGGCCGCGACCAGTCCCGCGATGTGCGAGATGTCGGCCAGGAGATAGGCGTTGGCCTCGTCCGCGATCTCCCGGAACCGGGCGAAGTCGATGCTGCGGGGGTATGCGCTGGCCCCGCACACGATGAGCTTGGGCCGGTGCTCCAGGGCGAGTTCGCGGATCTGGTCGTAGTCGAGCAGCCCCTCCGGCGTCACCCGGTAGCCGTGGGCGCGGTAGTACCGGCCGGTCACCGAGGCGGGGGAGCCGTGCGTGAGGTGGCCGCCGCAGTCCAGGTCGAGCCCCAGGAGGCTGTCGCCCGGGCTGAGCAGCGCGGTGATCACGGCGAGGTTCGCGGACGACCCCGAGTGCGGCTGCACGATCGCGTCCTGCGCCCCGAAGGCAGCGCACGCCCGCTCGATCGCGAGGCGTTCGATCTCGTCGGCGACCCCGCAGCCCGCGTGGTAGCGGTTGCCGGGGAATCCCTCGGCCGTCAGGTTCCCGAGCGCGCTGCCCTCGCAGGCCAGCACGGAGGGGTCCGCGACGCTGGACGCCGCGACCATCATCAAGGTGTCGCGCTGGCGCGCCGACTCCCGGGCCAGCAGGTCGTACAGGACGGAATCGCGTTCTCTCAGACGGGTGTTGGCGTGCGCGGCGAAATCGACCAGGTCGGGCGCGGGCGGCTGTGGTGCGCCGCCCCGGAGCCCGTCCTCGTCCAGCGGATCGGTGACGGGCGCGGGCAGGGTGAGACTCATGACTGTCCCCTCTCGGATTCGTCCGTGATGGCCGTGCTGAACCGGCTCGTGTCCTCAGCCGGCCGCATCGGCGGTGTCCGTCTCGTCGGCCTCCAGCTCGCCGAAGGCCTCGGCTGCCGCCACCGCCTCCGCGCCGTGCTGCTCGTCCGCGGCGATCTTCTCGGCGAGGTCGCGGACCACCGGGTTCTGGAACACGGTCTTGACCGGCACCGGCACCCCGAGCAGTTCCCCCAGCAGCCCCGCGAGCCGCGTCCCGCTGAGCGAATCGCCGCCCAGGGTGAAGAAGTTGTCGCCGGGAGCCACCCCCTCGAGGCCGAGGATGTCGGCGACCGCCGCGCACAGCACCAGCTCCAGCGCGCTGCCCGTCCTGTCCCCGCCGGCCCGCGCCGCCTCGTCCTCGGCCACCTGGCGGCTCCCGGCGGACGAGGCCAGCAGCAGCCGGTCGACCTTGCCGTTGCGGGTCAGCGGCAGCTCGTCCAGCACGGTCAGGGCGCTCGGCACCATGTAGCCGGGGAGCTGCGCGGCGAGCCGCCCCAGAATCCGGTCGGCCGCGCCGGCGTCGGAGCCGGCAGCGGCCACCACGAAGGCGTGCAGCCGCCGCACACCGTGGGCGCTGGCGGGGGCGACCACCACGGCCGCCTCGACCTCGTCGTCCTGGCGCAGCGCGGCTTCGATCTCGCCCAGCTCGATCCGGTGCCCCTGGATCTTCACCTGGAAGTCGTCCCGGCCCAGGATCTCGATGCTGCCGTCCGGCAGGTAGCGGCCCAGGTCGCCGGTCAGATAGGCGCGTTCACCGGTCTCGGGGAGGCGCACGAAGCGGCTCTCGGTGCGCTCGGGGTCGTTCCAGTAGCCGAGCGCGAGGCCGACGTCGCTGGCCACGGCCATCTCGCCGACGACCCCGAGCGGGCGCTCGTACGCCGCGCCGTCGACGATGTAGTAGCGCTGGTTGGTGATCGGCTTGCCGTAGGGGATGCTGGTCCAGGAGGGGTCGACCTCGCCGATCGGCTGGAACAGCGACCAGCAGATCGTCTCGGTGGGACCGCCCGAGCCCACCACCTGGATCTTCGGGCTCTGCGCCCGCAACCGGTCCGGCAGGGTCAGCGGGATCCAGTCTCCGGACAGCACCGACAGCCGCAGCGACTCCAGCGGCCGGCCGCCTCGGCGGCGCTCGCGCACCTCGGCCTCGCCGACGAGCAGCTCCATCAGCACGGGCACGGAGTTCCACAGCGTGACCCGCTCCGCCTGCACCAGATCGGCCCAGACGTCCGGCTCGGCGTGCTCGAACGGCGGCGGTACCACCACGGTCCCGCCCTGCGTGAGCACGCCGAAGACGTCGTAGACCGAGGCATCGAAGTGCAGCCCCGAGATGGCCAGCAGGCGGTCCGCCGCACCGACCTCGAAGCGTGCCGCGACGTCGCGGATCAGGTTGACCACACCGATGTGGTCGACCATCACGCCCTTCGGCTCGCCGGTGGAGCCCGAGGTGAAGATCGTGTACGCGAGGTCCGCGGGTGTCTGCGCGGTGTCGGGCCGGGTGGCGGGGCCGGTCTCGAAGTCCTTGTCCACCCGGTAGCGGCGGGCCGTGGGCGGCCAGCTGATCCGGGACTCCAGCGAGGACTGTGTGAGGATCCGGTCGACCTTGGCCTCGGCGAGCAGCCGCCGAAGCCGCTCCGGCGGCACGGACGCGTCCAGCGGCAGGTAGGCCGCACCGGAGGCGAGGATGCCGTACACCGCGGCGTACTGCTCCCAGCCCTTCTCCATCACGACGGCGACCAGCTCGCCCGGGGCCGACCCGTGCTCGCGCAGCGTGTGACCGATCCGCCAGGCGTACGAGGCCAGTTCGGCGTAGCTGAGCCGCCGCCCGGAGGCGTCCACCACGGCCTCGGCGTCGGGCGTGAGCTCGGCCTGCCGGGCGAACAGCTCGTGCAGGGTGGTGTACGGGATCTGCCCGGCGGTGTCGTTGACCTGCCGGCGCAGCTCCCGCTCGGCCGGCGGGACGAGGTCGAAGCGGGCGGTGTGCAGGCTGTCCGGGTCGTCGGTGAGCCGCGCCAGGAGGTCCACGTACGCACCGAAGGCGGCGTCGACGAAGCCCGGCGCGAACGCCCCGTCGACGAAGTCCCAGATGACGCGGAGCTCACCGGCCAGCTCGCGCAGCTGCACGTCGAGCGTCACCTGCGGGGTCTGCGAGATCGAGTACACCTCCCGGCCCAGGTCCGTGACGGGCCGGCGCACCGGATAGTCGAGCAGGCTGGTGACGACCACGGGCATCCCGGCCTGCGCGCCCACACCGTGCAGGCGCGTCAGCTCCCGCAGCACGCGCACGCCGTTGAAGGAGCCGTGCTCCGCGTCGCGGGCGAGCTGGTCGCGCAGGGCGTGCGCACGGTCGAGGAAGGTCGCGCCCGAGCCGTCTGCGGCGAGCATCACCGCATTGGTGAAGTCGCCCAGCACGCCGGTGATGTCCGGGTGCACCGCCGGGCGCTGGAAGATCGGGTAGTTGATCGTGAAGTCGGACTCCTCCGCCCAGGCCCGGACCACTTCGGCGAAGGCCGCGGTGAGCAGCACCGACGGGGTCAGGCCCGCTCCGTGCGCCCGCTGCGTGAACTTCTGCCAGTCGGCGGGGGAGAGCCGGTGCTCGCGCCGGTCGAAGCGGACCTCGCCGGCGTCCCCGCCCGCGCCGCCCGTGGGCAGCGACGGGGCCGGAGGCAGGGTGGGCACGCGCTGCACCCAGTAGTCGCGGGCGGCGCGGAAGGCCTCGGTGTGCGGCAGGGCCTCGGCGCGCCAGCGGGCGTACTCGGCGAAGCCGATACCGGGCACCGGGAGCTCCGCCTCCGGGTTCTCGTACAGGTCGACCAGCTCGGGGAAGAGCACCTGGAAGGCGCTCGAGGCGTCCAGCACCTGCAGGTCGATCCCCAGATGGACCCGGCCGAGGTCCTGCGGACCGCCCAGCCGGAAGATCCGCAGGTCGAACAGCGGCCAGCTGCCCACCGGGAAGACCACGTGGCTCATCTCCTCGCGCAGCGCGGCGAGGTGTTCACGGGCGGCGTCGGCGGACAGGTGGCGCAGGTCCACGACCGGTATGTCGAACGGCAGCGGGTCGGACGGCACCCACTGGGTGCCGTCGGTGCTGCCGATCGCGCGGAGCATGTCGTGGCGGGCGACCACCTTGCGCCAGGCGGCGGCGAAGCGCTCCGGGTCGAGGCCGGCACGCTCCCACTCGAAGTATCCGTAGCAGCCGATGCCGCCCATCTCGACGGCTTCGCCTCGCCCGATCATCAGTGCCTGCTGCGTCTCGGTCATCGGGAAGGACGCGGCACTGTCCGCGCGGGCGGGCAGGAGCTCGGTCATGGTCCAACTCCATTCGGTGTTACGGGCCGTTGGCTGTTGCGTGCACGGGTGGATCCGGGCCGGGACGCCCTGCTGCGGGGCAGGGCGAGGCTAGGGGCGGTGAGTTAGCCGCCGGTTATGCTCCGCGCGGCCGGCCGGCCCGCCGGGCATCGGAGCCCGCCGCTCCTGCAGGGAGAGCGCGAAGAGGCGTACGAGCGGGTGGAACAGGTAGCAGGGCTGGCCCCACTCGTCGGCGCCGCTGACCTCCAGCAGGGCCGCGTCGGCGAGCGCCTCCAGCAGCCTCTCGGCCTCGGCCTCCGGCAGGGCCAGTTCCGTGGCGGCCTCCGCGGCCGGGAACGGCTGTGCCCCCAGTGCGGCCAGTGCCGGGAACACCGCCCGCACTTCGGGCTCCAGTGCACGCCAGGACGGCAGCAGGGAGGTGTGCACGTCCAGGTCGCCCGAGTGCAGCTCCCGCAGCCGGGTGACGGGATCCGCCAGCCTGCGGGCGAGCCGGTCCGGGGTGCAGTGCGGCCGGGCGGCGATCCGGGTGCCGACGATCCGCAGCGCCAACGGCAGGCCGGCGCAGTGCTCGACGATCGCGGACGCGGCGCCGGGCGCGGCCGCCACCCGCGCGGGGCCTGCCGCCGCGGCGAGCAGCTCCAGCGAATCCCGCGCCTCCAGGGGTGCGAGGGCCACCGTGTGCGCGCCGGCCACGGTGGGCAGGGCCGTACGCCCCGTCACCAGGACCGCGGGCTCCGGGGAGTTGGGCAGCAGCGGCCCCAGCTGGGCGGCTCCCGAGGCGTTGTCGAGCACGATGAGCAGCTGCCTCCCCCGGGTCCGCTCCCGGTAGAGGCGCACCAGCTGGTCCTGGTCGTCGGCGGCCGGTACGTCGTCCGTCGGGCCCAGTGCCCGCAGCAGACGGCGCAGCACCCGGGCCGGGTGGCGCGGGGTGCCGTCCGCGGCGCGCAGGTCGGCGTACAGCTGTCCGTCGGGGAAGTGCCGCTGGCAGCGGTGGGCCGCGTGCACGGCCAGGGCGGTCTTGCCCAGCCCCGCCATGCCGGTGACCAGCACCCGGCGGGGCCGTCCGGCACCCTGTCCGTCCGGGGCCAGGGCGCGGCACACCAACTCCAGTTCGGGACCCCGGCCCGTGAAGTCGACGGTGTCCGGGGGCAGCATGGCGGGAGCCGCGGCCGGCGGGCCGGAGGGTCGCGGCCGGGCGCCGGCGCGGACGGCGGGGGCGGCTCCCGGCCACCGGTCGAGGGTGCCGTCGAGCAGTGCCCGGTAGGTGGCCTGGAGCTCCTCGCCGGGATTGACCCCGAGCTCGTCCGCGAGCACCGCCCGGCCGTGGTGGTAGAGATGGATGGCGTCCGCCTGCCGCCCGGACCGGCACAGGGCGGTCATCAGCTGGCACCGGATGCGCTCGCGCAACGGGAACTCCGCGACGAGCCCGGTGAGTTCACCGGTGATCTGCTCGTGCCGGCCGAGGGCGAGGTCCGCGGCGATGCGGTGCTCCAAGGTCACGGCCCGCGCCTCCGTCAGCCGCGGGGCCTCGGCGTCGGCGAGGTATTCCGTGGCGTTCGCGAAGGGCTGCCCGTTCCACCGGGCCAGGGCGCCGCGCAGCAGCTCACCGGCCCGCTCGAAGTCCTCCTTGATCAATGCTTCGCGGCCGCCCAGCGCCAGCTTCTCGAATTCGTTCAGATCGACGGTCGCATTACCGATGCTCATGGCATATCCCGGCGGTCTGCGATCGATCATTACTTCGTCGCCGAGAATCTTGCGCAGGCGCGAAATATAGGTGTAGAGCTGTGCGCTGACGGTGGCCGGGGGCGCCCAGCCCCACAGCAGCCGGCACAGCCGCTCGTCCGACACGACCTCTTCGCGGGCCAGGAGGAGCGCCGCGAGCACGGTGTGCAGCTTCGCCCCGGAGAACGCGACCCGGTGGCCGTCCCGCCGTACCTCTACTGGCCCGAGCACTCGGAATTCCATGTACCGCCCCATCCGTGATTCCCGAGAAGAATCTTCGAACGAAGCTAGAGGAGTGCGTTGTCCCCTCGATATCGTGTCGATTTCGCGGGGGGCTCGGGTCACGAAATCGATGGAACACGGAAGAGAAAGGAGCCGTCCCTACTGTTCCATTCGTGCCGCAGCGAGCGGTGCAGAGATGATCCACCGAGAGGGGAATCCGAGATGCGCAGCACCCGGACGGCGAAGACGACGGCCGCTTGCCTGGTCGTTCTTGCGGGGATGTTCGTGGGCAACGGGGTCGCCTCGGCCGGTACGGCGCAGGCGGGCACCAGCGTCCAGGCGGACGACATGCCCTGGGGAGTCGTCAAGCCGCTGCACCCCTCGTACCCCGGCTCCGCCGGCACGAACGGCGACATGCCCTGGGGCTGACCGCCCCGGCGGCGCCACAGGCGTACCGCACCCCGCACGAACCGAGAATCCGCACCACTGCACCACCGCGAATCCGCACCGCACTTCCGCGCATTGCGCCGCCGCGGCCCGATCCGTACCGGACGGGCGTCAGTCCGCCGGATGCGCCAGCAGGGCCGTCAGTTCCTCCGGAGTGAAGGAACGATGCGGCAGCCCTCCGGTCTCCCCACCGCCCGGCTCTCCCCCCGCATCCACGGCCGTCAGCAGCCGGCCCGCCTGCGCCCGCCAGGGCTGCGCGCCGACCTCGCCGAAGCCGGCACAGGCCCGCCGGAACCTCTCCGCCGCCTCCGCACAGCGGCCCCCGAGCGCGTCCACGCACCCGAGGTCCGTCTCCACCCGGGCGTACAGGAACCGGTCCGCCAGCTCATCAGTGATCTCCAGGGCCTGCTGCAGCGTGTCCCCCGCCGCCTGCAGCAGGCCCTGGCTCCACTGCGTCTGGCCGAGGCCCCGCAGCGCGTGCGCCTCGCCGACCCGGTCGCCCTCGCCGCGGGTCAGCCGCAGCACGGCGCCGAAGGCCTCGGCCGCCTCCCCGAGATCCCCCGCGCGCAGCCGCACCTCGGCCAGCCGGTACACGCTCTGCGCCTCGGCCCGTACCGATCCGGTACGGCGGCTGAGCGCCACCGCCTGCTCCGCGAGCGGCAGCGCGCCGCCCACGTTTCCCCGGTCCAGTTCGATCTGCGCCTGGAACCCCAGCAGATGGGCCTCGTTCCCGATGTCACCGGAGTCGTGGAAACCGCCGAGCGCCGCCTCGCAGTACTGCAGCGCCCGCTCCCAGTCGCCCTGGAACCGCGCGCACATCGCCAGGTTCCGCTGCGCGAGCGCCGCCCCGCCCAGGTCTCCCGTGGTGCGCAGCAGCCGCAAGGCGGCCATGTTCCAGCCCTCTGCCTGCTCGTAGCGCCGCTGGTAGATCGCCAGCGACCCCAGCAGCCGCAGCATCGTCGCCTCGCCCGGCTCGTCCCCGGCCCGCCGGGCCGAGGCGAGCGCCTGCTCGGCGCTGCGCTGCCAGTCCTCCAGGTAGTTCTTCGTCTCGAAGTGCGGCACCGCGCTCTCGGTCAGCATCCAGGCGTAATCGGCCCGGCCCGTCTCCGCCGCCTGGGCCACCACGTCGGTCACGGCGGTGCGCTCCGACTCGAACCAGTCCATCGGCGAGTCCAGCAGTTCGTCGGCGAGCTCGCCAAGGAAGCGGGGGGCGGGCGCCGCCGGCCGGCCCACCGGGAACTTCCGTCCGTCGATCCGCCGGTGCGCCTCCTCGGCCAGCCACAGCCAGGCGCCGAAGGCCCGCTCCAGCGCCGCGTCCGTCTCCCCCTCCGGCTCGTCCGACTCCGCGCGCTCCCTGGCGAACAGGCGCAGCAGGTCCTGGAACCGGTAGCGGGCCGCCCGGCCCGGCGCCGCCTCCGCCACCTCCAGCAGCTGGGCGTCGACCAGGTGGTCGATCAGCTCCTCCGCGTGCCACACGCTGGTGTCCAGTACGGCCGCCCCCGCCCAGGCGGCGAAATCCGCCGTGCGCAGCAGCCCGAGGCGCCGGTACATCCGGGCCGCCTCCGGCGGCAGGTCCCGGTAGGTGAGCCGGAAGCCCGCCCGCACCCCGCCCTCGCCCGGGCTCAGCACGTCGAGCCGGGAGCGGTGGTCGCGCAGCCGCTCCACGAGGCTGCGCACGCTCAGGTTGGGCTTGGCCGCCAGCCGCGCCCCGGCGATCCGCAGCGCCAGCGGCAGGCAGTCGCACAGCGCGCCCAACTGCTCCACGGCCACCGGGTCGCTGCCGAACCGGTCCGCCCCGGCCAGTTTGATCAGCAGGGCCGTCGCCTCGGTCGGCTCCAGCATCCGCAGCCGGATGCTGAGCGCCGTGTAGTCGCCCGTCAGGTCGCTCAGGTTCTCCCGGCTGGTGGCCAGCACCACGCTGCGTCCGGCGCCGGGCAGCAGGGGTCTGAGCTGGTGGAAGGAGCGTACGTTGTCCAGGACGATCAGCGTCTTGCGGGTGCTGAGCAGACTCCGCAGCAGCGAGGCCCGCTCGTCGGGGTCGGCCGGCACCTGGGGCGCGGCGATCCCGAGGGCGCGCAGGAAGCGGTCGAGCACGGCGGCGGGGGAAACCGGCGCCTGCTCCTCGTCGTAGCCCCGCAGGTCGGCGAAGAGCTGGCCGTCGGGGAACTGGTCGGCGACCTGGCTCGCCCAGTGCACCGCCAACGCCGTCTTGCCCACCCCGCCCACGCCCACGATCGTCGCCAGGGCGGGGGTGTGGGGGTTGTACGGTTCCTTCAGCAGCCGGTCAAGCGAGGCCATCTCGCGCTGCCGCCCGGTGAACGCCATGACGCCGGCGGGGAGTTGTGCCGGGATCGTGTGCACGGCGGCCGGCGCGGGGGCGACCACGGCCGGGGGCCGGGTCAGCTCCGGCGAGTCCCGCAGGATCAGGTCGTGCAACTGCCTCAGCCCCGGACCGGGTTCGATCCCGAGCTGCTCGGTCAGTAACCGGCGGCCGTGCAGGAACACGTCGAGGGCCTCGGCCCGCTGGCCCGACCGGTACAGGGCCAGCATGAGGTGCTCGCGGCACTGCTCACGCAGCGGGTGCCGCGCCACCAGTTCGGTGAGCTCGCCGATGAGTGCGCGGTGACGGCCCAGCTGGAGCATCAGCCCCGCGCGCTCCTCGATGAGCGTGAGCCTCATCTGCTCCAGCCGCGTCGCCTCGGCCTCCAGACGGGAACCGGGCGTCTCCTCGAGCGCCGCCCCCCTCCAGATGCTCAGCGCCTCCTCGAACAGCGTGCAGGCTTCCTCGGTGCGGCCGTGCCGGGCGGCGTCGCGGCCCTGGTCGGCCCGCTCCGCGAACTCCTGGACGTCGACGCGGTGCTCACCCTTGGCCAGCAGGTAGCCCGGGGGAGAGGTGATCAGCAGATCGGTCACCCCGGCCTGCTTGAAGGTCTTGCGCAGGGTGGCCACACAGATCGCGATCTGGTTCCGTGCCGTCGCAGGAGGCGAATCCGGCCAGACGGCGTCCACCAGGGTGTCCACGGAGACGACGCGGTCGGCGTAGAGCACCAGCATCGCGAGGACCGTCGCCTGGCGCCGGCCGTTGATGCGCAAGGGGCCGTCCTCGGCCTGGACGAGCAGTGGCCCCAGCAGTCTGAAGACAAACCGATTCAACAGGTCCCCCGCCTTTGAAACCCCGCGTCAGGCGCGAACGGTACCGCAAAGACGATTCCTCGGTGCAGTCAACCTTTGGGAAAAACGGCGGCTGTTTCCGGCCACCTTGTCCGTATAGCGGTAGGGCCGAGCGGGGCCCTCACGGAGAGTCGCCGGTGCCGACCGAGGACAGCGCGCTCGACAGCCCCCGAATGATCTCGGCCGTCCGGTCCACTTCCTCCTCGCCGCCCAGGCTCGCGCACAGGTGCCGGGCCAGTTCGGCCAGACAGGAGTCGACCTCCCGCTTGGCCGCGATGCCCCGTTCGGTCGCGGCGAGCAGTTTCGCCCGCCGGTGCGCCGGGTTGTCCAGGTAGACCGCGAGTCCCTGGGACACCAGCAGGTCCGCTATGCGCTGCACGCTCTGCCGGGTGGTCCCCACGCGCCGGGCCACCTCGGAGACCGACAGGGATTCGCCCGCCACCGTGCTCAGGACCTGCCAGCGTGCCGCGCTGAGCCCGAACGACAGCGCCAGCCGGTCGACGGCCGCGGTGAACCGCCCGTTCAGCCGGAAGACCGCCACGGCGGCCCGGCTGAACGCCTCGGCCTCCCCGGACTCCGCTGTACGCGTCAACGCCGGTCCCCTTCCGTACGTCTTCCGGGTCGCTGCACGATAACAGCGCGTGGTCGCACGCACGAGAGCCGTGCGCGGCCGGGAAGGAGGCCACGGCTGCAACTGGTCCGTTGGCAGATCCATGGCCGACCGAACCTCCCGGCAACCATGCCAATGGCCCTCCCCGGCGCGCACGAGTTGAGCCAGTGGGCCCCCAGGTGCTTATCTGTGTCGTATCCATGTACTTACGGCGCCGCGCAGCGCCGGACGGCAACGAGGCCGGTTCCGGAGCGCGGCGCCTTCGCCGTGCCCGTCCGCAGCCCACCACCCCGGGGCCGCTCCGGGCCGGCGCGCACCACTGCAGGGGGGCGGCACACCGCTGTGAAGAGTATGTTCGTAGCTCCGGATCCGGGGCGTATGAGGCTCAGGACCGCGGCACGCGCCGTGATCGGCGTCGGCGCCGCCGTCGCCCTCGCCGAAGTGTGCGGTCTCTCCCTGACCGCCTCCATCACCGGCGGACTCGCGGCCCTGCTCGCGCTCTTCACCGTCACCGATGCCACCGTGCGCCGCCAGGCCGTCACCACCGCCCTGCTGCCCGCCGCCGGGTTCCCGGTACTGGCCCTCGCCACCGCCCTGCACGGCGTGACCCCGCTCCGGGACGCCGCCTTCGTCCTGGTCGTCTTCTGCGGGGTCTACGCCCGGCGCTGGGGCCCGCGCGGGCACGCGCTCGGGATCTTCGCGTTCATGAACTTCTTCGTCACGCAATTCCTGCACGCCCTCCCCGCCCAGCTCCCCGAGCTCTACGCCGCCGTCGGCCTGGCCCTCGGCGCCGCCGCGGCCGTGCGCTTCCTGCTGTGGCCCATCGAGCGGCGCACCCCGCCGCCCGCCGCCCCCGCGCCGCTGCCCGGCCGCGGCCTCGCCCGGCACACGACCCGGCAGGCCTTCCAGGCCACGGCAGCGTGCGCCGCAGCCCTCTCCGTCGGCCAGGTGCTCTCCGAGGACCGCTGGTACTGGGCCGTCGGCACCGCCTGGTGGATCTTCGTCAACACCGCCTCCCGCGGCGAAACGCTCGTCCGCGGCTTCCGCCGGGTCCTGGGCACCGTCGTCGGCGTGGCCGCCGGCGTACTGATCGCCATCCCGCTGGACGGCGCGCCCGTACCCACCGCCATCCTCGTCGCCGCCTGCGTCTTCGGGATCTTCTACACGGCCGCCGTCTCCTACAGCTGGATGATCCTCGCGGTCACCCTGATGGCGGGGCTGCTCTACGGCCTTCTCGGCGTGCTGGACCCCGGCCTGCTCGTGCTCCGCCTGGAGGAGACGGCAGTCGGAGCCGCGTGCGCCGCGCTGGCCGTCGTACTCGTCCTGCCGGTCACCACCCACGCCACGAACGACGCGTGGATCCAGCGCGCCCTGCACTGCGTGCACGCCGCCACCGCCCAGGCCACCGCGCGCCTCGCCGGCTCCCCGACGGCGGATCCCGCCCCGCACGCCGCCGAGCTGGAGACCCTGCTGGCCCGGGTCCGGATGGCGCTCGCCCCGCTGGTCCACCCGCTCAGCCCGTTCCGGGCCCGCAAGGCCCGCGCCGGCCAGGTCATCGCCCTGCTGGACGACTGCGCCCGCGAGGTGCGCGGCCTGGTGGCCGTCGCCGCCGACCCGGACGCCGGCCACGACGCCCGCCTCGCCGCGGCCTGCTGGCGCGTCGAGGCGGCCGTGCAGGCGCTGACCGCCGGCGAACGGGAACTCGAAGGCCCCGCAGCGGGGGACGCCGCCGCGCCGTCCCCCGCCACCCCCACCGGCCCCGCGCTCGCCCACCTCCAGGGCCTGGAGCGGGCCCTCACCGAACTGGCCACCCCGCTGGGCAGCCACCCGAAGGCGCCGTTCGTCATCAGCGCCTGAGCAGCCCGCCCCAGGCCGGCGCCCGCCCCCCGGGGGCCCGGCCGGGGGAGTGGACCACGCCCAGGGCCTGGGTGGCCCGGGTCAGCGCCACGTACAGGTCGCTCGGCTCGAGATCGGCCGGCTCCACCACGATCACCGTGTCGAACTCCAGCCCCTTGGCCTGCCGCGGATCCAGCAGGACGACCTCCCGGGTCAGATCGGGCTCCGCCCCCTGTCGCACCCCCGGCAGCGCGCCGGCCAGTGCCCCGTGCAGATCCCGCCGCGCGATCACCGCGAGCCGCCCCTCGGCGGGCCGCTCCCGCCGCACCGCCTCCGCGACCGCCCCGGCGAGGTCGTCGGCCGCCCGCGCCCACGGCCGCACTCCGGTGGCACGTACCGACCGCGGCGGTTCGAAACCGGGATCGCGCTCGCGCAGCACGGCCGCCGCCACCTCCATGATCTCGGCCGGAGTGCGGTAGTTGACCCCGAGCCGGACCAGCTCCCAGCGCCCGCCGACGTAGGGCGAGAGGATCCGCTCCCAGGACCCGCAGCCCGCCTCGTCGCCGGTCTGCGCCGGATCGCCGACCAGCGTCATCGAGCGGGTCGGACAGCGCCGCATCAGCAGCCGCCACGCCATCTCCGACAGCTCCTGCGCCTCGTCCACGATGACGTGCCCGAAGGCCCAGGTGCGGTCGGCCGCGGCGCGCTCGGCGGTGCTGCGGTGGTCGGCCTCCTCGTGGCGCTCCGCCATCCGCTCGGCGTCGATGATGTCGTGCGCCGCGAGGTACTCGTTCTCCTGGTCCTCGAACTCGTACGACTGCGAACCCGCGGAGACGTCCAGCACGCCCTGCGCGTACGCGATGCGTAGCTGCCGCTGCCGCTCCTCGGCGGCGCGCAGCGCGCTGTCGTCCTCCCCGAGCAGCTCGGCCGCCTCGTCCAGGAGCGGTACGTCGGCCGGGGTCCAGTCGGGACGCGCCGACGGCGCCCGCCGGACGAGCCGGGCCTCGTCCGCGGTCAGGTGCGTGGGCTCCGCCAGGAAGTCGGCGATCAGCTGCTGCGGGGTCAGCGAGGGCCACAGCGAGTCGATCGCGGCGTGCACGGCGCGGCTCGTCGCGATCTCCTTGCCGAGCTGGGCGACGTCGTCGGGGCCGAGCAGGTTCGGCCCGCCGTACGGATCGGCGCCCAGCCGGTCGGCGAGCTGAGCGGTGAGCGCGTCGATGATCCGGAAGGCGAACGCCGGACGCGCCTGGTTGTGCGGCAGCCCGGTGGCCCGGGCGCGGTCGCGCGCCTCGTGGGCCATCGTGCGGTCCAGGAGCAGGGTCCCGTAGTCGTCGTGGTCGATCTCCAGCGCGGGTTCGGGGACGGTGTCGTACTCCTCGCCGGTGGCCGCGGGCACGTGTTCCGGCAGGCACTGGCGGTCGGCCACGACCCGGGCGAGGACCTGCGCCATCGTGGCGCGGCCCTTGACGGCGGCGGCCCCGGGGCGGTCGGTCCCGGTGGCGTGGACCCCGGGGAACAGCTCGCCCGGGGTGGACAGCAGCACGCCCGTCTCACCGAGCGCGGGGAGCACCCCGCCGATGTAGCCCAGGAAGGCCGGACCCGGTCCGACGATGAGCACCCCGCGTTTGGCGAGCAGCTCGCGGTGGGCGTACAGCAGGTAGGCGGCGCGGTGCAGCGCGACCGCGGTCTTGCCGGTGCCGGGGCCGCCCTCGACGACCAGCACCCCGCGGTGGGTGGAGCGGATGACCCGGTCCTGCTCGGCCTGGATGGTCCGCACGATGTCGTGCATGCGGCCGGTCCGTGCGGCGTCGAGCGCGGCCAGCAGCACGGCGTCCGCGTCGGCGCCCTCGTGGCCGGTGCGCTCCGCGTCGGTCAGGTCGAGGATCTCGTCGTGCAGTGCGGTGACCACCCGGCCACGGCTGCTGATGTGCCGGCGGCGGCGGAGCCCCATCGGGGTGTGCCCGGTGGCGAGGTAGAAGGGGCGGGCGACCTCGGCCCGCCAGTCCAGGACCAGGGGCGTGCGCTCCGCGTCGTCGGCGCGGATGCCGATGCGGCCGATGTGGTGGTCGCGGCCGTCGGAGAACTCCAGACGCCCGAAACACAGGCCGTTCTCACCGGCATTCAGGGCGGAGAGCAGACCGGACTGCTCGGCCACCAGGACGTCGCGCTCCAGGCGCGCCTGAAAACCGGTTCCGACGTCGCGCAGTGCCCCTTCGACCGCCTGTTCGGCCTGGTCGCGCAGGTCGTCGAGGCGCCGATAGAGATCGGTGACGAATTGCTGCTCTTTCCGGAATTCCTCGGTTGACAATTGCGCTCCCGCCGCGATACAGTGTCCTCGTAAGCTTTTTGCGTCATCACCAGAGGTGGAGTCGCGAACTATTTAATATACGCCTCATCCTCCCTCGGCAGCCAATTCGGCCGGGGGATTTTTTGCGTACGGTGGAGCCCATGACCACCGCCGCACCCGGCCCCGCCGCCGGAATCGTCTACCGCCTCGCCCGCCCCGAGGACGCGGGCGCCATCGAGGCCCTGGACAGCTCCTTCACCACCTCCACCGTCTTCGAGGTGACCGCCTCCGGCGACGGCTCCGGCTTCCTGCTCCGCGAGGTCCCCGCGGACCCGCCCGTGTACAAGGCGTTTCCGCCGGAGGAGCACGACGAACAGGAGTTCGCCGGCGCCCGGGGCCCCGACGTGGAGGCAGACACGCGCACCTTCGTGGCCCTCGACGGCGGGGAGCTCTGCGGGTTCGCCGCCGTCGGCTACGCCGCGTGGAACCGTCGGCTCACGATCGAGGACATCGAGGTCGCGCCCGGCCACCGGGGCCGCGGGATCGGCAGGGCCCTGATGGAGCGCGCCGCGGAGTTCGCCCGCGAACGCGGCGCGGAGCACCTCTGGCTGGAGGTCAGCTCGGTCAACGCCCCCGCCGTGCACGCCTACCGGCGCATGGGGTTCACCTTCTGCGGCCTCGACACCGCCCTCTACGGGGGCACGCCCTCCGCGGGGGAGCAGGCTCTGTTCATGAGTCGGCCCTGCCGCTGACCCGTCTCGCCCCGCAGACCCGTCTCGCGCCCGGTGCGCCGGTCGGCGAAATGGCCTGACGGACAGTCAACTCGGTCGGTGCGCGGGATTTTACGCCTGCGCGCTCCTTGTCCGCAGTCAGGTCCATGAGGATCACCCGGAGGAGTGTTCCGGTAGCTCATGCCACACGCCGCTGACCTGCGGCAGGTACAACGGGTAATTGTTTACTGCACATTCATCCGGCACGTACAGGGTGGATCTGGTCGGACAGGGGGTAACCCGCCGGAATGGAAATTCTTCAACAGCGCTCCACCACCGCTCAGGTGTGGCAGGCGGCCGAGGAGTTCATCCGACTCTTCCACAGGGAGAACGCCGGCGCGGGTGATCCGCGCGCCAGGCTCGCCGCCGTGAGGGCGGAACTCGCGGACACCGGTACCTATGTGCACACGCCCGAGGAGCTGGTCCACGGCGCGCGCGTCGCCTGGCGCAACAGCAACCGCTGCATAGGCAGGCTCTACTGGAACTCGCTGCGGGTCCGCGACCGACGCGGACTCGCCGACGCGGACGCGATCGCCGCCGAATGCTTCGACCACCTGCGCGAGGCGACGAACGGCGGCCGCGTCAGACCCACCATCACGGTGTTCGCCCCGGAGGCCCCGGACCGCCCCGGGCCGGTCATCTGGAGCGAGCAGCTCGTCCGGTACGCCGGCTACGGCGACCACCCCTCCATAACCGTCGGCGACGCCCGCAACGCTCCGCTGACCGAGGCCCTGCTCCAACTCGGCTGGTCCGGCGGCGCCGGCACCCCCTTCGACCTCCTCCCGCTGGTGGTCCAGGGAGTCGACGACAAGCCCCGGTGGTTCGACACCCCCGCGGACGCCGTCCTGGAAGTGCCGATCGACCACCCCGACGGCGACGGCTGGGCGGACTGGGGCCTGCGCTGGCACGCCGTGCCCGCCATCTCCAACATGTGCCTGGAGATCGGCGGCATCCACTACCCGGCCGCGCCCTTCAACGGCTGGTACATGGGCACCGAGATCGGCGCCCGCAACCTTGCCGACACCGACCGCTACAACCTCCTGCCCGCCGTCGCCCGCCGCCTGGGCCTGGACACCTCCAGCGACCGCTCCCTGTGGAAGGACCGCGCGCTCGTCGAGCTCAACCGGGCGGTCCTGCACTCCTTCGACCGTGCCGGGGTCACCATCGCCGACCACCACAGCGAGTCCCGGCGCTTCCTCTCCCACATGGAACGGGAGGAGCGCAAGGGCCGCGAGGTCGGCGCGGACTGGTCGTGGATCGTGCCGCCGATGTCCGGCGCCGCGACCCCGGTGTTCCACCGCACCTACGAGGACCGCCCCAGCAGTACGGCCTATGTCCACCATGCCGGCTCGCAGGAGCGGGCCCGGGGGCGGGATTTGGTCTAGACCTTCTGTTACCGTCGGCTCCGGACGGGTCCGAAAGCGGTGAGAGGGGTTTCCTGTGGTCGGCGCGGACAGCACGGACCGAAGCGGCGAACACCGGGCCTACATCGGCTCCTTCACCTCGGGGGGCGGCCGCGGTGTGACCATCGCGGCCGTGGATCCGAAGACCGGGGCGCTGACCCCGCTCTCGGTCGTCACCGCCGAGGATCCGTCGTACCTCGCCCTCGCGCGGGACACAGGCGTCCTCTACGCGGTGAGCGAGACCGAGCGGGGCGGGGTTGCGGCCTTCCGGCCCACCGCCGGGGGCCTCGCCCCGCTCGGCGCACCGGTGCGCGTCGGGGGCTCCGGACCCACCCACGTCAGCGTGGCCGGGCGCCGCCTGTTCACCGCCAACTACACCTCGGGAAGCGTCAGCAGCCTCGCGCTGGCCGCCGACGGCCGCCCGCACGGCCCCGCCCGCGTCCTCCCGCACCGGGGCTGCGGACCCGACACCGTCCGGCAGGACGGTCCGCACGCCCACCAGGTGCTGCCCGACCCCACCGGCCGCTGGGTGCTCAGCGTGGACCTCGGCACCGACTCGGTGCGGGTCTGCTCCCCGCACCCGGTCACGGGGGAGCTGCGCGTGCACGCCGAGACGGCACTGCGCGCCGGGACCGGGCCCCGGCACATGGTCTTCCACCCGGAAGGCGGTGTGGCCTACGTCCTGCACGAGCTGGAGCCGCAGATGACCGTCTGCCGCTGGAACGGCACTTCCGGGCGGCTGGAACCGGTCGGCGAGGTTGCCGTGGCCTCCGCGGGTGCTCCAGGGGCCGTACGGGCGTACCCCTCGGCCGTCGTGGCCTCCCCCGACGGACGGTTCCTCTGGGCGGCCGTCCGCGGCGTCGACGTGCTGGTCACCCTCTCGCTCGCGGACGGGCCGGCCAGGCCGCGGCTCACCGGCACCGTGGACTGCGGGGGAGCGTGGCCGCGGGATCTCGCCGTGGATGCCGCCGGCAGTCGCCTGTACGCGGCCAACGAGCGGTCGGGCGACGTCACCTGGTTCGACGTGGACCCGCTGACCGGGCAGCCGCGCCGGGCCGGCTCAGTGGCCGTGTCCGCCGCGACCTGCGTGGTCCTCGGCCGGTCGTAATGCGCGAAGGCCCCCGCCGGCCGGGGTACCGGTCCGTGGGGGCCTTCGCGCGGTGCGGGCGGGTCAGTGCGCGGGCGAGCCCTGGGGGATGCCCAGAGCCGCGGTGTACTGCGCGACGGCCAGCTTGCCGAGCGCCGGGTAGGCGCCGAGCACCTCGGCGGTGGCGCAGTCGGCTTCCTTGCAGGCGGTGTCCAGCAGCCCCTCGGCTGCCTCCGGGCCGATCAGGTACGGGGCGAGCGCGAGCTGGGTGGAACCCTCGCGGCGCAGCTGCTCGGCGACCGCGGCCACCGAGCCCTCCTGGTCCAGCGCGGCAGCCTGGACGGGCACGGCGAGGCGGGCGGCGAGCAGCATGCCCGTGATCCCGGCGGCCTGCACGGCCTCCTCGCCACCGGTGGTCGCCAGGACGATGCCGTCGGCGGCGGTGGTCACGGTGAAGAGGCGGGCGCGGTCGGCGCGGGCCAGGCCGGCCTCCGAGAGGCGCACGTGCAGGCCCTCGGCGAGCAGCGGGTGGGGGCCGAGGACGTCGGCCAGCTCGGCGGCGGCGGAGGAGTCCATCAGCGCCTGGCGCATCCGGCGCAGCAGGTCGCTGTCCGGGCCGGCCAGCAGCGGGACGACCACGGCGTCCGGGCCGGACTGCTCGGGCACCTCGTGGCCGGCGGCGCGGGCGAACTCCGCGCGCGCAGTCCGGTCGGCCGCGACGGCGCTGAGCACGCCGGACAGGGACGGGAACTCGGAGGCGTCGTCACCCTCGAGGAAACCGATGCGGGCGTCGAGCCCCGGCAGCTCGGAGCGGCCGATGCTGATGATCTCTTCCGCGAGCCCCCGCGAGGCGGCCGACGGCGCACCGGGCACGGCGAGTACCAGCGCGGGCGCGCCCTCGGGCGCAGCCGCGGGCTCGGGCCGGCGGTGCCGTCCGGTCGGGCGGGGTCGCGGCATTCGTACGGGCAGGCCATTTGCGGGGCCGGTGGGGGAGCTCATGGCGCCGCATGCTACTGGCTTATCGGAACAAGGTGTTCGGGCAGGGCCTTCTCGTGCCGCATCTGTCCGTATTTATCCGGTGAATTGCAGATACGCTCAACTGACAGACGGCAAGCGCCAGTCCACAGGCTGTGAACCCTGGCCCACCAGCAGCTCGTTGGTCCGGCTGAACGGCCGGGACCCGAAAAACCCGTAATCAGCCGACTTGGGAGAGGGGTGTGAGGACTCCACCACGGGCAGGTCGCCGAGCAGCGGCCGCAGATTTCGGGCGGCGCGGCCCCACAGGATCGAGACCAGCGGCTTGCCGCGGGCGGCCAGCGCGCGGATGGCCTGGTCGGTGACGGCCTCCCAGCCCTTGCCCTGATGCGCGTTCGACCGGCGGGGCGCGGTCGTGAGCGAGCGGTTGAGCAACAGCACGCCCTGCCGTGTCCACGGCGTGAGGTCGCCGTTCGCGGGCCGGCCGGTCCCTATGTCCCGGTGCATCTCCAGGAAGATGTTGTCCAGGCTCGGCGGTACCGGCCGAACGTCGGGGGCCACCGAGAAGGACAGGCCCACCGCGTGCCCCGGCGTGGGGTACGGGTCCTGCCCCACGATGAGGACCTTGACCTCGTCGAAGGGCTGCTGGAATGCGCGCAGCACATTGGCCCCGGCGGGGACGTACGTCCTCCCCGCCGCGATCTCGGCTCGCAGGAAGTCGCCCATCGCGGCGATCTGCGTCGCCACCGGCTCCAGAGCGCGGGCCCAGCCCGGCTCGACGATCTCGTTCAACGGTCGTGCTGCCACGGTGGATCACTCTACTGGCCGATCGTCGCCGCCCGCACGCACAGGACGTCCGGCAGGTGCTCGGCCAGCAACTGCCAGCTGTCGCCGTCGTCGTGGCTGGCGTACAGCTCGCCGTTGCGGTTGCCGAAGTAGATCCCCGCAGGGTCGGCGTCGTCCGTGCAGAGCGCGTCCCGGAGCACCGTGCCGTAGTGGTCGGAGTCCGGCAGTCCCCGCGTCAGGGGCTCCCAGGTGGCGCCCGCGTCCTCGGTGCGGAAGACCCGGCACCGGTGCTCGGCGGGGACGCGGTCGGAGTCGGCGTTGAGCGGGAAGACGTAGGCGGTGTCCGGCCGGTGCGGGTGGGCCGCCACCGCGAAGCCGAAGTCGGAGGGCAGCCCGCCGCCGATGTCGCTCCAGCGGCCCCCGGCGTCGTCGCTGCGGTAGACGCCCCAGTGGTTCTGCAGGTACAGCCGGTCCGTGTCCCCGGCGTCCCGGGCGATCTTGTGGACGCACTGGCCGAACTCGGGGTTCGGATCCGGCAGGAACACCGCCGAGACGCCGTCGTTGGACGGCTTCCAGCTCGCGCCGCCGTCCTCGGTCCGGAACACCCCGGCGGTGGAGACGGCCACCGTCACCGCGTCCGGGTCGCGGGGATCGGTGAGCACCGTGTGCAGGCCCTCTCCGCCCCCGCCCGGGACCCACTTCCCGCGGGTCGGGTGCTCCCACAGGGGGCGGACCAGCTCGAAGGACTCGCCCCGGTCCGTCGAGCGGAACAGCGCGGCCGGCTCCGTCCCGGCGTAGACCACGTCCGGGGCCTCGGGCCCGGCCGGCTGGAGCTGCCAGACCCGCTCCAGCGAGGCGCCGGTGTCCTGGGGGAACTTCACGGCCGCCCTGGCCGGCTCGCGCCAGGTGGCTCCCAGGTCGTCGGACGTGAAGACGGACGGGCCCCAGTGGGTGCTGTCCCCGCCGACCAGCAGCCGGGGAGTCGGCCCGCGCCGGTCCACGGCCACGGCGTAGACGGCCTGGGCGTTGAAGTGGGGCTCGCTGAACTCCCACGGCCCCTCCCCCCGGCGGCGGCCGATGAACAGTCCCTTTCGGGTTCCCACGAGCAGCAGTACGTCGGCCATGGCCGGCACCTCCGGGCCTCGTCGTCCTTGCGCGCTTCGTTCCTCACAGAGCGTCTTTCCGGCCAGTCTGCACCCGACCACCGACAGGGGCCCGGTGGGCGCCGCGCACCTCGCATCGGATGATCTATACCGATCATTTACCGCCCGGAAATGATTGCGCCTTGCATGGGGGTGTTCGCAATGGGTTGACTTCAAGCCACTGCTTGCAGCACGTGAGAGGACGTACGTGGCCACCGACCACCTGTCTCCGCTCGACCTCGCCTTCTGGCGGATGGAGTCCGCCGACCACCCCATGCACCTGGGCGCCCTCGCCGTCTTCCGCGCCGCCGGACCCCCCGGCTCCGGCGACGGGGGGCACGCCGCCGAACGCGCCGCCGCCCTCCTCGCCTCGCGCTGCGCGGCCGTGCCGGGCCTGCGCCGCCGGATCCGGGACGTGCTGCTGCCGCTCGGCGCCGCCGCCTGGTCGCCGGACCCGGGCTTCGACGCGGCGCGGCACGTCTTCCTCGTCCGCACGGACCGTACTTGCGTGCAGGAGGCCGCGGGCCCGCTGATGGCCCGCCCGCTGGACCGGGAGCTGCCGCCCTGGGAGGCGCACGTGCTGGCCGGGCCTGATCCGGACTCCTTCGCCGTGCTCTTCAAGTTCCACCACGCCCTCGCCGACGGCCTGGGCGCCCTCGCCCTGGCGGCCGCGCTCTTCGACGAGGTCCCGGGTCCGCGGGCTCCGGTGCGCCCGGTCCCGGGGCAGCGGGCCGGCTCCGTCCTGAGCCGTATCCCGGGAGCCCTGGCCGCCCGGGTCCAGGGTGTCGGGCAGGCCCTGGAGATCGGCGCCGCCGTGGCCCGCGGCGGGCTGCCGCTCGGCGTTCCGGCCGCACTCACGGCGGGCCCCGCCGGCGCGGGCGGCCGCACCATCGCCGGTCTCGCGCTCGACCTGGACGAGGTCAACCTGATCCGCAAGGGGGCCGGCGGCACCGTCAACGATGTGCTGATCACGCTGGTGGCCGGAGCGCTGCGGCGCTGGCTGGCCGAGCGCGGCGACCCCGAACCCCTGGGAGCAGGGCCGCGGGCCCTGATCCCCGTGTCCCGCCGCCGCGGGCCCCGGGGCGGCGAAGGCGCCGGGAACCGGCTCTCCGGCTACCTGCTCCGGCTGCCGCTCGCCGAGCCCGATCCGCTGCGCCGGCTGGACCGCGTACGGGCCGGGATGGACCGCAACAAGGACGCCGGCCCCGCCCGCGGCGCGGGGGCCGTCGCCCTGCTCGCGGACCACGTCCACCCGCTCGGCCACCGGCTGGGCGGCCCCCTCGTCGCCCAGGCGGCCCGGCTGCTCTACGACATCCTCGTCACGAGCGTCCCGCTGCCCGGCATCACCTTCTCCCTCGGCGGCAGCCGGGTCCACGAGGTCTATCCGCTCGCCCCGCTGGCCCGCGGCCAGTCCCTCGCGGTCGCGGTCTCCACCTACAAGGGGACGGTCCACTACGGCCTGGTCGCCGACGGGGCCGCGGTCCCGGACCTGGCGGCGCTGGCCGGGGCGCTGCGCGCGGAGCTCGACGAACTTGTACGAGAGGTCTCGTAGTACGAGGAGACTCGTAGTATGGTGATTCTCGTACTTAGTCGCCGATCCCGGCGCGCCCGGTGACCCCTGGAGAGCCCCGATGAGTGCTGCCCCCGCCGTACCCGCCGCCTTCGCCGCCCTGTTCGAGCCGTACACCCTGCGATCGGTCACCGTCCCGAACCGCGTCTGGATGGCCGCGATGTGCCAGTACAGCGCCGAGGCCTCCGGCCCGAACGCGGGCGTCGCCACCGACTGGCACTTCGCCCACTACGCGGCCCGCGCGACCGGCGGCACCGGCCTGATCATCCAGGAGGCCACCGCGGTCTCCCCGGAGGGCCGGATCTCCCCGTACGACCTCGGCATCTGGAACGACACCCAGGTCGAGGCACTGCGCCGGATCACCGGCTTCCTCAAGGCCCGGGGAGCCGTTCCCGGCATCCAGATCGCGCACGCCGGGCGCAAGGCGTCCACCGACCGCACCTGGAAGGGCGGCGCACCGGTGGGCCCCGACGCGCACGGCTGGCAGCCGGTCGCCCCCAGCGCCGTGCCGTTCGCCGAGGGCCACCCCGTCCCGAACGAGCTGACGCCCGATGAGATCGCCGAGATCACCCGCCAGTTCGCGGCCGCGGCCGGGCGGGCGCTCGCGGCGGGCTACGAGGTCGTCGAGATCCACGGCGCCCACGGCTACCTCATCGGGGAGTTCCTTTCCCCGCACAGCAACAGGCGCACCGACGCCTACGGCGGATCCTTCGAGAACCGGACCCGCTTCGCCCTCGAGGTCGTCGACGCCGTGCGGGCGGTGTGGCCCGAGGAGCTCCCGCTCCTCTTCCGGATCTCCGCAACCGACTGGCTGGAGGAGGGGGGCTGGACCGCCGACGAGACCGTGCGCCTGGCCCGGCTCCTCGAGGAGCACGGCGTGGACCTCCTCGACGTCTCCACCGGAGGCCTCGCTCCCGGCGTGACCATCCCGGTCGGCCCCGGCTACCAGGTGCCGTTCGCGGCCCGGGTGAAGGCCGAGACGACCCTTCCCGTGGCCGCGGTCGGCCTGATCACCGAGCCGGAGCAGGCCGAGAAGATCCTGGCCAACGGCGAGGCCGACGCCGTCCTGCTGGGCCGCGAGCTGCTGCGCGACCCCTTCTGGGCCCGCCGCGCGGCCGACGAGCTGGGCGCGTCGATCCGCACCCCCGAGCAGTACCACCGCTCCTGGTGACGGCGGTGCGGCCGCGACCACCGCGCCGCGGCCGCACCCCCGTTCCCGCCGCCTTCAGCGGGCGGTGGCCGACACGGACCGAAACGGAAGACAGCCGTCACGGTGAGGGGTGATTGCAGTGACCCCCCGTCTCCTTCGACAACTCTCGTACCATGGGGGCCGGACCAAGCCGAGTGAGTGGAGCAGGGACATGACGGATCGGGACACCTCCCGCACCCTGGCCCATCCGGAGGCGGCCGAGATCCGCCTGGAGGGCGTACTGCACGCCCTCTCCGACCCGGTGCGGCTCTCCATCGTCCTGGACCTGGCCGGCTCGGCGGACGACCTCGCCTGCTCGCACTTCGACCTGCCGGTCACCAAGTCCACGACCACGCACCACTTCCGCGTCCTGCGGGAGAGCGGTGTCGTACGCCAGGCCTACCGCGGCACCACCAAGCTCAACGCCCTGCGCCGCGACGACCTGGAGGCGCTTTTCCCGGGCCTGCTCGACAGCGTCCTGACGGCTGCCGCGGCCGAGGCGGCCCGGCTCACGGCCTGACGCGGGGGTGTGCTCGGCGATCACCGTCACACCTCTCGGCGACCTCCTCCTCCGTGAGCGGCGGGGGCCCAACCCGCTCTGGGCGGGCAGGCCGTAGCCGGGTGGGGTCGCGCGGCCCGGCACGGCGGCACTCCCGCTCGAGGCCATCGCGGCCGGACGGCCACTCGGAAGCGCCCGTCCGTCGGAACAGGGCATCGGAGAGCGCGGGACCGGCCGGACAGGACCGCCCGCGCCCGGTCCGTGCACGCCGCCGGCGCCTGGACCTGGGGGGCGCGGCCCAGCCGCGGCCCGGAGCCGTCTCCCCGCCGGGGCGGGCTACTGCCCTGACGGGCCTGGCGATCCCGCCGCGGCCAGGAGGCCCGGCCAGTCCGGGATCTTGACGGAGCGTCGGCCCAGGGAGCGCCCCAGGTCGGCCTCGGCGGACTCGATGGCCAGCCAGCCCGGCCACTGGACCGGCTGCAGGCCCGCAGCCCGGAGGGCGTCCAGCGGGTCGCCCGGCAGTTCGCGCCGGGCCAGCGCCCCCGCGTCCTGGAGCAGCGAGGACGCGGTCTCCTTGGCACACGGCCGGTTCGTGCCGATCACCCCGGTCGGCCCCCGCTTGATCCAGCCCGCCACGTACTCGCCCACCGAGGCCCGTCCCGCGCGCAGCACCCGTCCCGCCGCGTGCGGAACCGTGCCCCTGGCCGGGTCGAAGGGCAGCCCGGCCAGGGGCACGCCCATGTACCCGACCGAGCGCAGCACCAGCTGCGCCTCGACGTCCTCGTGGACGCCCGTCCCGGTCACCCCGCCGCGGCCGTCCGGAGCGGTGCGCTCGAAGCGCATCCCGGCGACCCGCCCGTCCGGGCCGCCCAGGACCTCCACCGGGCGCAGGTAGAACCGCAGCGAGATGCTGCGCGGCGCCGCGCCCGGGGCCTCCCCGGCCCAGCCGCGCAGCACCTCCAGATTGCGCCGCGCCACCGCCGGCAGGGCGGCGGCGGCGCCCGGGTCGGTGTACAGGGGGTCGATGGCCAGCTCGGCCGGGTCCGCCCAGGCGTCCACACCCGGCAGCGTGCCCAGTTCCCGCAGCTCCTTGGTGGTGAACCGGCCCTGGGAGGGTCCGCGTCGGGCCACCATCGAGACCCTGCGCAGCCCGCTGTCCGCGAGCGCGCCGAGTGCCGGCTGCGGCATGTCCGTCGGTGCGAGCTCCGCCGCGCCACGGGCCAGGATCCGGGTCACGTCCACCGCGACGTTGCCCGCCCCGACCACCACCGCCTCTTCGACCCCGGACAGGTCGAAGACCTCGGAGGCGGCGTCCGGGTGGCCGCTGTACCAGGACACGAAGGCCGTCGCGGAGTGCACCCCGGCCAGTTCCTCGCCCGGGATCCCCAGCAGCCGGTCCCGCGCCGCGCCCACGCAGTACACGACGGCGTGGTACAGCTCCAGCAGCCGCGGGGCCGGCAGGGCCGTCCCGCCGACCTCGACGTTGCCGAGGAAGCGGATCCGCTCGTCCTCCAGCACGGTGCGCAGACTGCCCTGCAGCGATTTGATCTTCTCGTGGTCCGGTGCGACCCCGTACCGCACGAGCCCGTAGGGGGCGGGCAGCCGGTCCAGTACGTCGACCCGCACTCCGGGCACCTCGCGCTGCTGGACCAGCGTCTGGGCCGCGTAGACCCCGCTGGGTCCCGATCCGACGACGGCGACACGAAGCACGGCGGAGCTCCTCCCGCAGGTGCTCCCAGCATGACACCAGCCCCATCGCGAGTCAGCCCATCGAGCGCATCCGGTGGATCTCGGCGCTCTGCGTGGCCACCACCTCGGTGGCCATCTCCTCGACGGCCGGGTTGTTGCCGCCGGCCAGTGCCTCGCCCGCCATCGTCAGGGCCCCCTCGTGGTGCGCGGTCATCAGCTTCAGGAAGAGCCGGTCGAAGTCGGCGCCCCTGGCGTCGGTCAGCTCCCGCAGCTGCTGTTCGGTCGCCATGCCGGGCATCGATCCGTGGTCGTGATCGTGGTCGGGACCGTGCCCGGGGGCGGCCGTGCCGGAGCCCGCCGCGGGCGCCGGGTGGAGCGCCAACCACTTCTGCATCGCGCCGATTTCGGGCTTCTGGGCGGCCGTGATCCGCTCCGCTAGCCGTCTGACCGGGTCCGTCGCCGCCCGCTCGGGAGCCAGCGCGCTCATCGTCAGCGCCTGCCGGTGGTGTTCGATCATCCGCTGCACGTAGGAGTGGTCGGCGGCGTTCGGGCTGTCGTCGGGTTTCGCCTTGGCGGCCTGGTCGGGGCTGAGCGTGCGTGACTTCTCGCCCGGCCTGCCCGGCGCGACGATCGGGGCCCGCCCGTCGTCGGCCCGGTCCGCACCGTCGTCCTGGCAGGCGGTGAGGGTCAGCAGGAGGCCGGCGGTGGCCGTCGCCGCGGCGAGCCGGAGGGGCCGCGCGGTCGAGGCCTTGCGGCCCCGGAGGTCTTTTGCCATGTCCATGAAGGGAAGATACTGCCGGGGTCCTGGTTCCGTTCCCCTGCGGACGGAACCGATCGGGCTCCCATGGGAGGCACAGTGACCTCGCTACACACCAGGAGAGCGGGCAACAGGAGGGTGGGGGTGGCCGTCGCGGCGGCCGGACTCCTCACGACCCTCCTCGCGGCCGGACCGGCCGCGGCCACCCCGGACCCGGGCGACTTGACGCCCGGCCACGGCAATCACCAGAGCACGGGCGCCGTCGGGGGCGGGGACCTCGCCCCCGGCGCCATCCCCGGCCAGGACGAGATCGTGCACAGCGCCAACATCGAACACCTCGCCAACATCCCCTCCACCGACCCCACGGTGGTCAACTCGGACCTCGCGTTCCAGGGCAAGTACGCCTACGCGGGCAACTACAACGGCTTCACGATCTACGACATCGCCAACCCCAAGGCTCCGAAGAAGGTCTCCGAGGTGCTCTGCCCCGGCGGGCAGAACGACATCTCCGTCGACGGAGACCTGCTCTTCCTCTCCACCGACTCCTCCCGCAGCGACGACTCGTGCAACAGCGTCTCGCAGCCCGCGACGGAGAAGTCCTCGTGGGAGGGCATCAAGATCTTCGACATCAAGGACAAGAAGAACCCCAGGTACATCAAGTCCGTCGAGACCGCCTGCGGCTCCCACACCCACACCCTGGTCCCGGGCCGCAAGGACCTCTACCTCTACGTCGCCTCCTACTCGCCCAACGAGGCCTTCCCCGACTGCAAGCCGCCGCACGACGGCATCTCGGTGGTGAAGGTCCCGAAGAAGAGCCCGACGAAGGCCGCGGTCGTGGCCTTCCCGGTGCTCTTCCCCGACGGCGGCAACCCGGGCGCGCCCGCCAACCCGGGCGTGTCCAGGACGACCGGCTGCCACGACATCACCGTGCTGCCGTCGAAGAACCTGGCCGCCGGCGCCTGCATGGGCGACGGCATCCTCTTCGACATCAGCAGGCCGGAGCAGCCGCGCGTCATCGACCGGGTGCAGGACAACGTGAACTTCGCGTTCTGGCACTCGGCCACCTTCAACGAGCGGGCGAACAAGGTGGTGTTCACCGACGAACTCGGCGGCGGTGGCGGCGCCACCTGCAACGAGGCCACCGGTCCCCAGCGGGGCGCCGACGGGATCTACGACATCACCGGCCGCGGGGACCAGCGCAAACTGGCCTTCCGCAGCTACTTCAAGATCCCCCGCCACCAGGCCGACACCGAGAACTGCGTGGCCCACAACGGCTCGCTGGTCCCCGTCGGCGGCGGCCGCGACATCATGGTGCAGGCCTGGTACCAGGGCGGCGTCTCGGTGTGGGAGTTCACCGACTCGGCCCGGCCCAGGGAGATCGCCTATTTCGAGCGCGGACCGCTGACGACGGACCGGCTCGGCCTCGGCGGTTCCTGGTCGGCGTACTACTACAACGGGCACATCTACTCGAACGACATCGCCAAGGGGCTCGACGTGCTGCGGCTCGACGACTGGCGGACGGACAGCGCCGAGTGGGTCCGCATGGACCGGCTCAACGTACAGACCCAGCCCGAGTACCACTGAACCGCGTGAGGTCAGAGGTGTGAGGGAAACGTTCCGCCGGGCGGCCCGCCGTCCGGCGGGACACCGAGCTCCCAGTCCAGCCCGTAGCGCTGGAACAGCTCCGCCCGCAGCCGCACGGCCGGCATCGGTGCCCCCGGCAGCAGCACCGCCACGACCGCTCCCATCAGCAGGGCGCGCAGCAGCGGGTAGTCGGCGTCCACGTCCGCCGAGCCGTACCGGGCGACAGTGTCCCGCAGCAGCTCCGCCAGCCGCTGCTGCTCCGGGCACTGCACGAACCCCTCGGCCGTGAGGATGCCCGCCATGTGCGTCCGCATCAGCAGCGGTTCGTCCCGGGCGAGGCCCAGGACCGCGTCGATGGCGCGCGCCAGCCGCTCCCGCCCGTCCTCACTGCGCGGCTCCCGCTCCAGCGCGGTGCGCAGGGTGAGGTGCATCAGCCGGTGCACGGCCGACTGCAGCAACTGCCGTTTGCCCGGGAAGTAGTACGAGACCAGGCCGCGCGCCGCGCCCGCCCGGTCGGCGATGTCGCCGAGGGTCGTGGCCTCGTAGCCCCGCTCGGCGACGAGCTCCACCGCGGACTGCAGCAGCCGCTCCCGGGAACGTCTGCGCAATTCTTCATTGACCGATGCGCTGCGCGGGGACATGCTTACTCCTGCGTTGACTGGCTCGCAGCCAATGTACTCAGCGCACGGGGTCGCCTGCTCTGGGTGACACGGGGGATCATCCAGGGCAGGCCACACCACTCGCGGCCGGCCTCGGTTCCAGGGGGCTCGCCCCATGCGTCGCGCCTCGGCCCGGTCGCAGCGTCGGGGAGTCGACGGCATGCCGTTCGGCCCCCGGACGGCGTTCGGAAGGGCCCCGCGCCCAGGCTGTCCACGGTCCCCGCACGAAGCTGCGGACGCGCAGGGTCTCCTTCCGCAGAGCCGTCTGACACGGCCGACCGCCTCGGCGTGGCACGCGCCCGCTCGTGCACGCCCGAGGGTCTGCGGCTGCCGAGCTCGCCCGCGCGGCAACCTGCGCGGCCGGCTGGGAGGTTCACCGGCGAACGAAGGCGGCGGCGCCGATCGGCCCCGGGACGGCCTCCCGGGGGACCCCTCCTCAGCGCTCCTGCGGCTGCGGGGCAGGTCTGCGGCAGCCGACGGGTACCGACACCATCAGAACCACCAGCGCCGCGCCCAGGAGCCAGCCCCCCAGGACGTCCGAGAACCAGTGCACGCCCAGGTACAGCCGGGTGAAGCCGACGCCCGCAACCGAGACGGCCGCCACGGCCCGGACGGCCGGGGCCCACCGCGGGGCCGGGCGGGGCAGCAGCCACAGCAGCATCCCGCACACCACCGTCGCCGTCATGGCGTGGCCGGACGGGTAGGCCGCGAAGTGCGCCGAGTCCACCGGGTCCGACCACACCGGACGCTCCCGCCCCACCGCCGCCTTCAGCCCCTGCTGCACCACCGCGGCGACGACCGCGGCCAGCCCCACCCGCAAGGCCCGCTCCCGGTCGCCGCGCCACCACAGCAGCAGGCAGGCCACGGCGGCCAGCAGCCGCATGGTCCACGGGTCCCAGACCCAGTCGGACAGCACCCGCATGGACTGCGTGACCGCGCTGTGGGCGACGGCGTGGGCGTGCAAATCCCGCGCGATCCGGTCGTCCCAGGCCAGCAGGGGTTGCCAGCCCGCCACCACCAGGGCTGTCAGCACCGCCCCGAGCAGCCCGCAGCCGATCCCCGTCCAACGAAATAGATCGTTCCGCATAGAGGGATCCTTGCACCGGCGGCGGCCGGGCAGGGCCGGGCTCGCGCTACGTCAGCGCGCTCAGCCCCGGCACGAAGGCCACCAGCAGGGGGATCGCCGGTACCAGCGTGGCCAGTGCGGTCAGCCGCAGCCGCCGGCCCGGGGAGAGCCGGGGCGCCGCCGAGAGCAGCCTGCGCACGCGCTGCGGGACGTGCGCCTCAGGGGCCGAGGAGGCCGCGAACACCCCGCGGTCCTCGTTGAGTCCGACCAGCGCCAGGGCGACGGTCAGCCGCCCGAACCGCCGCGAGGCCATGTCGTCGGCGGCCAGCTCCACCAGCCGGTGCATCTCCGCCTCGAAGGCCGCGAAGACCGGCACCTGAGGGAAGCCCCTGGCCAGCGCCCGCGAACAGTGCAGCAGCCAGTCGTGCCGGGCCGTCGCGTGCCCCTGCTCGTGCGCCATCACGGCGTCCAGCTGGCTGCCCTTGAGCCGGCCCAGAGCCGCGGTCGTGACCACCAGCTGAGGGGCCGCTCCCGGGAGCCACCAGGCGTCCGGCCGACGGCCCTCCAGTACGACGAGCCGCGCGCCCGCGGGGTCCTCCCCGGGCAGGAGCGGGGCCCGCTCCAGCAGTTCGCTGCCCTGCGCACGCCGCCGGGCCCGGGCCCGCAGCACCTCCCCGGTGAGCATCGCCCCGGTCCACAGGCCGCCGCCCGCGAGGGCGAGGGCGGTGGCGGCGGCCCACGGGCCGCCGGACGCGCCCAGCGCGTACGCGTCGACCACCCCGTGCGGGGCGGCGGCGAAGAGCCTGCCCCGGACCGCCTGCCAGGCCGCCGCTGCGCTCAGCAGCATGGACAGCCCGAAGCACAGCAGCACCGCGCCGACGACGCACTGCCACACCCACAGGGCCACGACCGGTTCTCGTTCGGGCCACTGGGCCCGGGCCAGCAGACGGGGGGCGAGCACCGCGGTCAGGGCGCCGAGCACGAGGAGGGCGGCGGGGACCATCATGGCCACCAGCCTATGAGCGCCGGGCTACCTGCGGGTATGAGACGGGGGCATTGGTGACGCAGGACACGTTTGCCGGGCACCGTCACATCGACAGCAGCATCGCCAACATCCCCATCCCCATGGCGAGTCGGCATGCCCTGACCAACTCCGCCGACGCGCCGTGCGGGGGTGGGGGCGATACCGCCGGGGGTGCGGGGACCGCACCGCCGGCGGTGATCAGCCGCGTGCCGCCGAGCACCACGTAGCCGGCGTAGTAGAGGAGGAGCGCCCCGGTCAGCAGCGGGAGCCCGGCGCCCTGCCCGTGCCCGTGCCCCGGCCCGTCGCCGGAACCCGCCGCGGCGGTCATGTAGACCATCGTCAGCGACCCCACCACGTGGTGTGCGTGGTGCGCACCTCCCCGGAGCAGCCACAGGGCGTGCACGGCGGCGGCGCAGAAGACCGCGCCCAGCACGGGGGACCGCCATGCGCCGCCGCCCCCGAGGGGCACCGCCATCAACGCCATGCCGAACCCCATCACCGCCTCCCCGGCGGCGGCCCCTCCCCAGCCGCGCGCCCGCCGCAGGCAGTAGGCGCCGCTCACCGCGCACAGGATCACCAGCAGCCAGGGCGGGGCGGAGGCGGAGAGGGACGAGGCGGATCCGTGCACGGCGCAGCCTCCCGGTTCGTCGGCGTCACCCCAGACAGATGCCCTTCTCGCACGGCCCCCACTCGGCCCCGGGATAGGCTCTCCCTGCCGTCACCGGCATGTCATATGCCACCGCACCGAACGGAGCGCCCATGTCGACCGCCCAGCCCGCCGCCCTCAGCTTCCGCAGCGCCGTGGAGGCGGACGTGCCGGAACTGGTGGCGCTCGTGGAGTCCGCGTACCGCGGGGACGCCAGTCGGGCCGGCTGGACCACCGAGGCGGACTACCTGGACGGCCAGCGCACCGACCCGGACGGGGTCCGCGCCGTCATCGACAGCGAGGACGGGGTCCTGCTCGTCGTCGAGCGCGCGGGCGGGCTCGTCGCCTGCTGCCACATCGAACACCGTGGCGACCACGCCTACTTCGGCATGTTCGCCGTCCGCCCGGATCTCCAGGGCGCCGGCCTCGGCAAGGAGATCCTCGCCGAGGCGGAGCGCCGCGCCCGCGAGACGTGGGGCGCCGGGGAGATGCGGATGACGGTGGTGAACGTGCGGGAGGAGCTCATCGCCTACTACGTGCGCCGCGGCTACCGGCGCACCGGCGAGCTGAGTCCCTTCCCGTACGGCGACGAGCGCTTCGGCATTCCGCTCCGCGACGACCTCGCCTTCGAACTGCTGGTCAAGCCGCTCCAGCCGTGAGCCGCCCGCCCGTTGTCCCGCTCAGGCGGTGAAGCGACCCGTGCTGCGGATCTCCGGGAAGTCCGTGGCCACGCCGTCCAGTCCGAGCGCCCGCGCCAGCCGCAGCCGGTCGAGGGTGTTGACCGCGAGGCCCGTCACCCGCAGGCCGGCCGTGTGCGCCGCCTCCACCGTCTCCAGGGTGATGCGGTCGATGTCCAGGGCGATCGTGGCCGCGCCCGCGGCCAGAGCCCGGCTCACGACCGCCTCGGTGTCGCCGCCGGGTGACGGCACGGCCAGGGTGGTGCGCACGCCCGGCACCCGCCCGGCCGCCTCGGTGAGCACCGCCTCGTGCGCGGAGGCGATCTCCACCCGGGAGACCAGGTCGCGGCGCAGGACCAGTTCCGCGAGAGCGACGGCCGCGGCCTTGTCCTGGACGGACACGTGCAGCGGCGACCGGACCGCTTCCAGCACCTCCTCGAACACCGGGACGCGCTCGCCCTGACCGGCGTCCAGCCCGCGCAGCTCGGCCAGGGTCAGGTCGGCGACGGCCCCCGATCCGTCGGTGGTCCGGTCCACCTCGGGGTCGTGCACGGCGACGAGGACGCCGTCCTTGCTCAGCCGGAGGTCCAGGGCGATGGCGTCCATGCCGGAACGTTCCGCTCGGATGTACGACCGCAGGGTGTTCTCCGGTTCGACACCCATGACCCCGCGGTGACCGATGGTGAGGAAAGTCAAGGTTCTCTCGCTTCCGTCGACGGCGGCTCCCCGCGCGGTCGCGGTGTCCCTACCGGCCGCGCGCGATGAGGTCGCATGCTAGTGCGCCGCCCGTGGATAGGGACCGTGCGTGCACGGCCCCGCGGAAGCGTCACCGACCGCTTCCCGCCAGGGTTGTGCGCCCCCGCGAGGCCACCCGCGGCCGTGCCGCGTCACCCGGGCGTGGGCGCGTCCCCGCCCGCTTGACGCCCGGGCGCCCCGCCCTGCGGTGCGAGTTCCGCCAGGTCGGCCAACGGGGCCTCGCCCGGATCCGGTTCGGCCGGGTGCTGCCGCTCGCTCCGGCGCAGCGCGAGGCCCGGGAGGGCCCGGTCCGGTTCGCCCGCCGCCTGTTCCATGGCCTCGGGTTCGGCGGCCGGTTCGCCCCGGGTGCGCTCCAGGTGCTCGCCGACCATCGCTCGCAGCAGCGCCGGTTCGGCCAGGTGGCCGAGCCGGATCCGCAGCAGCAGCCCGTGCTCGAGCACCGGGGGACCGGCCTCCGGAATGCCGGCTGCCCCGTGCGACAGGGCCGCGCGCCCCGCCGCGGTGATGGCGTACCGGCGCTCGGCCCGCGGCTTCTCCGGCCCCGAGCGCGCGCGGGACGCGGAGCCGGGTTCCTCCGGACGGCGCAGCTCCGCGTAGATCCGGCTGATGACCGGCGACCGGTGGAAGAAGTGCAGGGAGGGGTCCGCCCACGTCTTCGGCTCGTAGCCGGTCCGGTCGACGGGGAAGGGCAGCAGGCCGAGAACGGACCACGCGGCCGGCGGAAGGCCTTGCTTCAGGAGACCTCGCTGTGCGGGGTTGACGGGGCACGGACCACGGCGGAGGTCGAGGAGGCTGTGCGGATCATCGGCAGGGCCGGCCGGAGCTGGGCACCGGGGCGCTGGTGATGGCTTCGCCGGGTCCGACTTCGGTTGCGCAGATGAGGTGCGTCTGCGACGCCGCGATCGCCGGGCGGGACGGGAGCCGTTTCGTGTCCACGGCGGTGAACGACCACTTCTCCGTCCTGTGTCCGACGATCGTGCTCGACGACCGCGAACGGGCACGGCGGATCGGCATCCGGGGCCGGTGCTTCTTCGCCCAGTCCTCCCGCACTTCCGGAGCCTGTGATGGCCGCCCGCCCGGGGTCCCGGACGGCCACCGCCCGGGACCGGCTCGACCCGGCCGCGCTGCCCTGCGCCGACGCCCTCGCCGCAGCCGTCCTTCCCGGACCTCGGCCGCACCGTGAGCCGGGCCGGCGGGGCCCGGCGGATCCTGGCGGATGCGCCCCGTCCGGCCGCCGCCGCCGCCCGTCGCGGCCGTGGAGGAGCGGACCGTCCCGGGGCCTCCCGGCGCGCCGCCCGTACCCGTGCGGATTCACCTGCCCGACCCCGAGCGGTGGCCCCGGGCCCCGTCCGACCGTCGTCTTCTGCCACGGCGGGGGTGGGGCCTGTGCGCCTTGGACACCCACGGCACACCGCGCGCCGCCGGCGCGGCCGTGGACTGCCGGCGGGCCCCCGAGCACCGCTTCCCGGCCGCCGTGGAGGGCGCCCACGCGGCGCTGTGCCGGGCGGGCGACCACCTGGACGAGCTGGGCGGCGTTCCGGACGCCGGCGACCCGGTCGTCGCGGGGAGGCTCGGGCGGCAATCCGGCGGCCGCCCCGCTGGGTGGTCGCCGGGTGTGATCCGCTGCGGGACGGGGGCCGCGCCTGCCACCGACGCCCGGCGCGAGCCGGGATCCGGTCGGTTCCGGACAGCCACCCCGGTACGTTCCACGGGTTCCCGGGACTGGCCGGGCTTCTGCCCCAGGCATGTGAAGCCTTGGCGCGACTGGGCGGAGCTATCAGTTCCGCCCTGACGGACGGGAAGACTTTCGGTGAAGCGGGGGGTGATGCAGGATAATTTCCCGAATCACCTCTTGAGTAGGAGAGCCTCGCCCGCATACGCTGTGCGGACGTGAGGTTCTCCTGTGGAGGAAGTGACATGACGGAAACTCTTGTGCCGGGCGTCGGCGGTGCCGTGATATCCGCTGGGGCGCGGGTGGTGGACCACCCTGCGTGGCCCGAGCTCAAGGCCGCCGTGGAGGAGATCCGCCCGTGGCAGTCGGCCGACGGGTCCATCGACTTCGAGGGCCGGGGCGAGCACGCCCGTGCCACCGTCCTGGCCGCGGTCGAGCGCGTGATCACCGCCGTCGAGACGCTGTCCCCGCTGCTCCCGCACGCCACCGCGTACCACCAGGCGCTCATCGCCGACCTGCGCAAGTGGGCCGCGGACGACTTCCGCGTTCCGGACTTCCTCGACTCGCTGATGGCCTTCCACCCGGCCGCCGAGCGTGCCGACGGCCTGCAGCACCTCGTCGTCTTCCCGATGTACACGCAGAACGGCAACCCGGACCGCAACCTCGAGGCCGTCGTCCTGAAGATGGTGTGGCCCGAGTGGCTCTCCGAGCTGGAGCGCACCCGCTACGACAACCCGCTCTTCCTCGGCATCACCTTCGAGGACTTCACCCCCGGCTACGACACGCACTCCGCCGTGCTGTTCCCGGAGACCATCGCCGTGCGCGAGGCCCCCGAGCGCTTCACCTGGGGCGGCATCTTCTGCGACCGCGAGGCCGCCCGCTACCGCAAGGTGACCGCGGCCGCCGTCGACATCCTGGGCATCGATCTGCCCGAGGACATCGCGCGCATGGTCGACGACCAGGAGCGCTGCGAGAAGGCGTTCGTCCTGTGGGACATGGTCCACGACCGCACCCACAGCCACGGCGACCTGCCGTTCGACCCCTTCATGATCAAGCAGCGCCAGCCGTTCTGGATGTACGGCCTGGAGGAGCTGCGCTGCGACCTCACCGCCTTCAAGGAGGCCGTGAAGCTGGAGTCCGAGGGCAACGAGCACGGCCGTGACGTGCAGTACGCCGTCCTCTTCGACCGGATGTTCCGCTTCCCGGTCTCCGGCGACCGCAACCGCAACTACGACGGTCTCGGCGGCCAGCTGCTCTTCGCCTACCTCCACAAGCACGACGTCGTGCGCTGGACGGACAACAAGCTGAAGATCGACTGGATGCGCGCCCCGCAGGTCACCAACCAGCTCTGCGCCGAGATCGAGGACCTCTACCGGGCCGGCATCGACCGCCCGAAGCTGGTCCACTGGTTCAAGGCCTACGAGCTCGTCTCGACCTACCTGGCCCCGCACCCGGGATCCAAGTGGGCCAAGGGCGCCGACGCGCTCGACCTGACGCAGCCGCCGCGCAAGCTCGTCGACGACGTGCTTCCGGACGAGTTTCCGCTCAGCATGTTCTTTGAGGCGCTCGCCAAGAAGCTCAAGGGCACCATCGCCTCGACCAAGGGCATCACCGCTCTGAACGCCGAGCACGCCGAGCGGGTCGCCGCGTGAGCACTCGCCCACAGGAGGCTGCACAGATGAACGGCTCCGGGAACGGCAACGGAAAGCTGCACGGAGCGGTGGTGGCGGTAGCCGGGGCCGGCGGCCCCGCCGGCCGTGCCGCGCTGCTCCGCCTCGCCGAGGAGGGCGCGGTGGTCGTCGCGTCCGACGCCGATCCGGCGCGGCTCGCCGAAGCCGTGGACGCGGCACGCTACGCCCACGGCGGCGCCACCATCACCGGCGACACCGTGGACCTGCTCGACCTGGAGGCCACGAAGGCCTGGGCCGAGCAGACCGAGAAGGAGTTCGGGCGGGTCGACGGACTCGTCCACCTCGTCGGCGGCTGGCGCGGCAGCAAGACGTTCACCGACGTCGACCTCGCCGACTGGACCTTCCTGGAGAAGCTCCTCATCCGCACCGTCCAGCACACCTCGCTCGCCTTCCACGACGCACTGCTGCGCAGCGACCGCGGCCGCTACGTCCTGGTGAGCCAGTCCGGCGCGCACAAGCCGGTAGCCAACAACGCCGCGTACAACGCAGGTAAGGCGGCCGCCGAGGCCTGGACCCTCGCCATGGCGGACTCCTTCCGCAAGGCGGGGGGTGACGAGGGCCCCGGCGCGGCAGCTGCGATCCTGGTCATCAAGGCACTGGTGCACGACGCGATGCGCGCCGAGCGTCCCAATGCGAAGTTCGCGGGCTTCACCGACGTGAAGGAGCTGGCCGAGGCCATCGCCGGCGTGTGGGAGCGGCCCGCCATCGATGTGAACGGACAGCGTCTGTGGCTCACTCCGCAACCGTGAAGACCGATGCCCGCCGGCACCACGATCCGGCAGTGCGCGGCTTCGCCAGCGACAACTACGCTGGGGTCCATCCGGAGATCCTGGAGGCCCTCGCCCTCGCCAACGAAGGTCACCAGATCTCCTACGGCGAGGACGAGTACACCGAATACCTGCAGAAGATCATCCGCAGCCACTTCGGCCCGTACGCGGAGGCCTTCCCGGTCTTCAACGGCACCGGCGCGAACGTCACCGCCCTCCAGGCGATGACCGACCGCTGGGGCGCCGTGATCTGCGCCAAGAGCGCCCACATCAACGTGGACGAGGGTGGCGCGCCGGAGCGGATGGCCGGGCTCAAGCTGCTCGCCGTACCCACCCCGGACGGCAAGCTCACGCCCGAACTGATCGACCAGGAGGCCTGGGGCTTCGAGGACGAGCACCGGGCGATGCCGCAGGTCGTCTCGATCACCCAGAACACCGAGCTCGGCACGGTCTACACGCCGGACGAGATCAAGGCCATCTGCGACCACGCCCACGGGCTCGGCATGAAGGTCCACCTCGACGGCGCCCGGATAGCCAACGCCGCGGCCTCGCTCGATGTGCCGATGCGCACCTTCACGAACACGGTCGGCGTCGATGTGCTGTCCTACGGCGGCACCAAGAACGGCATGATGTTCGGTGAGGCCATCGTCGTGCTCAACCCGGACGCGGCCCGGCAGATGAAGCACATCCGCAAGATGTCCATGCAGCTCGCGTCGAAGATGCGCTTCGTGTCGGTGCAGCTGGAAGCGCTGCTCGCCAAGGACCTGTGGCTGCGCAACGCCCGCCACGCCAACGACATGGCGCAGCGGCTCGCCGCCGGGGTCCGCGAGGCCGACGGCGTGGAGATCCTCTACCCGGTGCAGGCGAACGCGGTGTTCGCCCGGCTGCCGCACGAGGTCTCGCGGCGCCTGCAGAAGCGTTACCGCTTCTACTTCTGGGACGAGGCCGCGGGTGACGTCCGCTGGATGTGCGGCTTCGACACCCAGGAGGAGGACGTGGACGGCTTCCTCCAGGCTCTCAAGGAGGAGCTCGCCCGCTAGGCGGTGGACCCGGTCCACACAACTGCATAGGTATGCCACTCGCTGTAATTCTATTGATCAATGGCGGGTGGCATGCCTATGCTCCGCGCCATGGAGCTGATCCGGCAAAACCCTGATGCATTCGCGTACTTGGCCTCGGACGAAGCGATCGACCACTGGCATCCCCTCGTCCAGGAGACGGCAGACGCCCTCTGGCGCACCACCGGCGACGCATACTCATACGCCGAAGTAGCCTTTGAGTTCGTCCGCGACACCATCCCGCACTCGGCCGACTCCGGGGACACGCGGGTCGCCTGGCGCGCCTCCGACGTACTGGACACGCGCAACGGCATCTGTCACGCCAAGTCCCACGCCCTCGTCGCCCTGCTGCGCGCCCAGGGCATCCCGGCCGGGCTGTGCTATCAGCGCCTCGCCGACGACGACGGCTCGAACCCGCTCGTCCACGGGCTGATCGCATTGCGCCTGCCCGGCGGGGACCGATGGAGCCGGCTCGACCCGCGCGGCAACAAGCCCGGCGTGGACGCGCGGTTCGATCTCGCCGAGGAACGCCTCGCCTTCCCCGTCCGCCCGGAGCTGGGCGAGACCGACTATCCCGGGCTGTACGCGGCCCCGCACCCCGCCGTCCTCGCGGCGCTCCGCGAATCCGCCGACCGGGAGGAGTTGTGGCGGAGACTGCCGACCGAGCTCCAGGGGGCTGCCCCGTGGACGATCGCCGTCAGCGGCGGTCCGCCGGGCCGCGTGGGTCCCGGTACGGACTCCACTGCCTCCGCCGCTCCCTGAGGTGCTGCGCCGGGTACGGGATCGCCAGCCGCCGGGGGCTCCGCGCGGCTGCGGGCCGCCGAGGTCGTCAAGCGCACGTACACCGGCGGACGGACCGGGGCGCCTCGGGACCGATCGACGACGGGCGCGGCCGGAGCGCCTTCGTGGACGGAACCGCGCAGGGGACCGGCCGCGTTGCGGCACACCCTCGGCTTCCACGCCCCCTGCGAGGGCTGTCAAGCCACGGGATGCAGGGGCGTGACGGACGGCGAGGAGCGGGGCGTACTGGAGATGTCCGTTTCGCCCCCTCGTCCGAGGAGAACCGCCATGACCCACCCCCTTCGCACGGGACGCCTGGCCCTCTTCGCGGCCACCACCGCCATGGCCGCCGGCGCCGTACTGGTCCCCACGACCGCGTTCGCCGCCCCGCAGGCGGCCCCGCACGCCGTCGTGGCGGAGAAGGACGCGCCGGGCGGGAACCACCACGGCACGTGGGGCAAGAAGCGTCCGGACAAGGGCGGCGGCGCGAACGACGGCAAGCACCGCCCGAAGGAGCCGCAGTGGCAGTGCATCACCGCCCCGTGCGGTCCCCCCGGCAAGGGCGGCTCCGGCCACGGCGAGCACCGTCCGAAGGAGCCGCAGTGGCAGTGCATCACCGCTCCCTGCGGGCCGCCCCGCGCCTCGGCCGACGACGGCCGGAGCTTCCCGGCCTGAGCCGCACCACGGGCCGGCAGGACGGGCTCGGCCCGCTTCCCGCAGCCGGCGAGTGGGGCGGCTCAGCCCGCTTCGCGGACCTGGGCCGCGGTCGGCGCCGTACCGCCCAGGTGGGCCGGCAGCCACCAGGAGTCCTCGGTGCCCCGCGGCTTCTCCGGGTAGGCGCGCTGGGCCGCGTCCAGCAGCTCCTGCACGCGCTCGCGCAGCCGCCGCGTGATCGCCCCGGCGTACTGGTCGGTGGGAGCCTCGATCGGCTCGCCCACGCGCATCGTCACCGGGATGTGGCTGCGCTTGAGGTTCTTGGGACGGCCCTTGGTCCACAGCCGCTGCGTGCCCCACAGCGCCACCGGGATCAGCGGGACGCCGGCCTCCTGCGCCATGCGGGCCGCACCCGACTTGAAGCTCTTCAGGGTGAAGGACTGGGAGATCGTCGCCTCCGGGAAGACCCCGATGATCTCACCGGAACGCAGCGACTCCAGCGCGTGCTGGTACGCCGTCTCGCCCTGCTTGCGGTCCACCGGGATGTGCTTCATCGCGCGCATCAGCGGACCGGACACCCTGTGCCGGAACACCGACTCCTTCGCCATGAAGCGCACCAGGCGCTTCTGCGGCCGCGCCGTCAGGCCGGCGAAGATGAAGTCGAGGTACCCGATGTGGTTCGACACCAGGACCGCGCCGCCCTTGCGGGGGATGTTCTCCGTGCCTTTCATGTCGATGCGGATGTCGAGCGCGCGGAACAGCCCGTGCGCGGCGCCGATCACCGGAGGGTAGACGATCTCAGCCATGGGGAGACCCGCTTTCTGCCTGGGGAGGTGCTCCCGGCCGGAAGTTACGGAAGCGTAGGTACGCGACCATTGGGGATGGTGCCCCAAACGGGGGCCGCTGGCCAGTCCAGACGCCCGCGCCCGGGGAGATTCTCGTCACGCCGGGAATGCCGTGGGCCCACCGGGTGTCCCATCCACGTACGAGCGTACGACGATCATGTGCGTGGACGAAGGCGACGGTGAGACGGGAGTGCGGGTGCTCGGCCGGGAAAACAGGCGGGAAGACGGGCGCGGAGACGAGCGGGGAGGCGGTCGCGACGACGGGTTCGACGGCCGGACCGGGGGTGCGCCCGTGCGCCTGGGCGCTGCGGAGCTGGGTGCCGCCCCGGGGCGGCGGGCCAGCCTGGTGCAGTTCTCCAGCGCCTTCTGTCAGCCCTGCCGGGCCACGCGGCGGATCCTCGCCGAGGTCGCGGGCATGGTCGAAGGCGTCGCACACATCGAGATCGACGCCGAGGACCGCCTCGACCTGGTGCGGGCCCTGGGGATCGAGAAGACCCCCACCGTGCTGGTGCTGGACGCCGCGGGCCGCGTGGTGCGGCGCGCGGCCGGCATGCCGCGCAAGGCCGACGTGATCGCCGCTCTCGGCGCCGCCGTATGACGAGGGGGCGTGTGGGGCGCGCCCTCGGGCGGGAGCGGGCCGGGGCCGGCGGGCCGGACGCGCCGGGGCGCACGCCCGAACACCGCGTGACGCGCCTGACATCTGCCCGATCCCGCTTGACTGGGTCCGCGGGAGATCGCCAGGCTGACGGTATGCCGTATGAACTCCTGCTCCACGGACGGTCCCGTGCGGACCTCGTCCGCCACGCGAGCGCGCGCTGTCCGGATCACTGAACGCCCCGTCCCGATCCCGACTGTGCCCGCGTGTCCCGCGGCAGAAGGCAGAACCCTGATGAGTGCTCCGACGGCCCCGACGGCCCGGACGGCCGCTTCCCCTCTTTCCGGCGCGGGCCGTCCCGGCTCGCCCGACCTCCTGCGCTCCGTCTTCCGGCAGCACGCCGCCGGAGTCGCGGTGATCACCGCCCAGGACGGCGGCCGGCCGGTGGGCTTCACCGCCACCTCGCTGAACTCCGTTTCCGCCGACCCGCCGCTGCTGTCCTTCACGATCGGCACCCGGGCGTCCACCTGGCCCGCGGTGCGCGACAGCGAATACCTCGGCGTCCACATACTCGGCGAGCACCAACGGGAGCTGGCCGGCCTGTTCGCGCGGAGCGGAGCCGACCGTTTCGGGCCGGACACCGGCTGGGCCGTCGGCCCGCACGGGGTGCCGGTGCTGGAGGGCGTACTGGCGTGGCTGGTCTGCCGGGTGGTGGCGAGGGTGCCCGCCGGGGAGCACCGTGTGATCATCGCTCAGGCGGTCGTGGGGGATCCGGCCGGGGAAGGCCGTCCGCTGCTGTACCACCAGGGGCGCTTCAACGCGCTGCGCGACTGAATCGTCCCTGCTCGGGCGTGCCGGGCGGCGTTGGGCAGATCACAGTTCGCCGACCTTGCGACTTGGTGGGCCCCACGGTGTACTGACGAGTAACATTCCCTTCGGGGCGCGGGCCGCCCCGATCGGGATCCGCCCGACAAGGCGCCTATGCTGCCTGCATAAGGCGGTACACGAAAAGACGATGCGGTAGGAGAGCCGGCGTGAGCCTGAGGATCGTTGTCTGTGTGAAGTACGTGCCCGACGCCACTGGCGACCGGCAGTTCACCGAGGACCTGACCGTCAACCGTGACGACGTCGACGGCCTGCTGTCGGAGCTCGACGAGTACGCCGTCGAGCAGGCGCTGCAGATTTCCGAGAACTCGGACGACGACGTCGAGATCACCGTCCTGACGGTGGGCCCCGAGGACGCCAAGGACGCCCTGCGCAAGGCGCTGTCGATGGGCGCCGACAAGGCCATCCACGTCGAGGACGACGACCTGCACGGCACGGACGTCATGGGCACCTCGCTGGTGCTCGCCAAGGCCATCGAGAAGGCCGGCTACGACCTGGTCGTCACGGGCATGGCGTCCACCGACGGCACCATGGGCGTCCTCCCGGCGATCCTGGCCGAGCGCCTGGGCGTCCCGCAGGTCACCCTGCTCTCCGAGGTCAAGGTCGAGGACGGCACGGTCACCGGCCGCCGTGACGGCGACACCGCGAGCGAGCAGCTGGAGGCCTCCCTCCCCGCGCTCGTCTCCGTGACGGACCAGTCGGGCGAGGCCCGCTACCCGTCCTTCAAGGGCATCATGGCCGCGAAGAAGAAGCCGGTCGAGTCCTGGGACCTCGAGGACCTCGAGATCGAGGCCGACGAGGTCGGTCTGGAAGGCTCCTGGACCGCGGTGGACTCCGCGGCGCAGCGCCCGGCGCGCACCGCCGGCACGATCGTCAAGGACGAGGGCGAGGGCGGCAAGCAGCTGGCCGAGTTCCTGGCCGGCCAGAAGTTCATCTAAGAGCTTCGGTCATCCCCCCTCAAAGCCCCCAGACACTTCGCAATAGCAGGAGAGCAGTCCCATGGCTGAAGTTCTCGTCTACGTCGACCACGTGGACGGCGCCGTCCGCAAGCCCACCCTCGAGCTGCTGACGCTCGCCCGCCGCATCGGCGAGCCCGTCGCCGTCGCCCTGGGCGCCGGCGCCGACGCCACCGCCGCGGTGCTCGCCGAGCACGGCGCGGTCAAGGTCCTCACCGCCGACGCCCCCGAGTTCGCCGAGTACCTCGTCGTACCGAAGGTGGACGCGCTGCAGGCCGCGTACGAGGCCGTTTCCCCGGCCGCCGTGCTCGTCCCGTCCTCCGCCGAGGGCAAGGAGATCGCCGCGCGCCTCGCCGTGCGCATCGGCTCCGGCATCATCACCGACGCCGTCGACCTGGAGGCGGGTGACGAGGGTCCGGTCGCGACGCAGTCGGCCTTCGCCGCCTCGTTCACCACCAAGTCCCGCGTCTCCAAGGGCACCCCGGTCATCACCGTGAAGCCGAACTCGGCCCCCGTCGAGGCCGCTCCGGCCGCCGGCGCGGTCGAGGCGCTCGCCGTCACCTTCGGCGCCCTGGCCACCGGTACCAAGGTCACCGGCCGCACCCCGCGCGAGTCGACCGGCCGTCCCGAGCTGACCGAGGCCGCGATCGTCGTCTCCGGCGGCCGTGGCGTCAACGGTGCCGAGAACTTCGGCATCATCGAGGACCTCGCGGACTCCCTCGGCGCGGCCGTCGGCGCCTCGCGCGCCGCCGTCGACGCCGGCTGGTACCCGCACACCAACCAGGTCGGCCAGACCGGCAAGTCGGTCTCCCCGCAGCTCTACATCGCCTCCGGCATCTCGGGCGCGATCCAGCACCGGGCCGGCATGCAGACCTCGAAGACCATCGTGGCCATCAACAAGGACTCCGAGGCCCCGATCTTCGACCTCGTCGACTACGGCGTGGTCGGCGACCTCTTCACGGTCGTCCCGCAGCTGACTGCGGAGATCAAGGCCCGCAAGGGCTGACCGCCTGACCTGCGCTTCTCTTCGTAGCACCGCTTCTTCGGGGCCGTGTGGTGATTCTCACCGCGCGGCCCCGAGTCGTTTGCCCGGGACCGCCGAGGGACCATTGACGGAGCGGAACCACGTGACTAAATTCTGCTATGCGGATCTAAGCTTCCGTGAAGCGGAAAAGAGGAGAGTGCACGATGGGTCAGCAGGAGAAGGTGGCGACGAGCCTCGCAGGCGCGGTCAGCGAGGGCATCAGCGCCTCACTCGCGCCGGTGGACGCGGAGCTCGCGCGCCACTACCCGGGCGACCCCGGCACCCGGCAGCCCATCCACACGGTCTACGTGCCCGGTGACGTCTTCGCCGCGGACACCATCCGCTCCTGGGGCGACCAGGCCCTGGCCGCGCTCGACGAGCACGCCCCGGACGCGGCCACCTTCGCCGAGGTCCTCGGCATCTCCGACGAACTGGCCGTACCGGTCTACGAGCGCGTCCGCGCCAAGCTCCGGCGCGAGCCCGTCGAGGACCTCCGCGTCGACTTCGAGGACGGCTTCGGCGTCCGCTCCGACGAGGAGGAGGACCAGGCCGCGGCCCGCGCCGCCCGCCTCGTCTCGGAAGCCTTCTCCAACGGCACCAACGCGCCGTACATGGGCATCCGCATGAAGTGCATGGAATCCAACGTCCGCGACCGCGGCATCCGCACCACCGACATCTTCCTCTCCGGTCTGCTGGAGCACGGCGGCCTGCCCGAGGGCCTCGTCCTCACCCTCCCGAAGGTCACCTACGCCGAGCAGGTCAGCGCCTTCGTCAAGCTGCTGGAGGCCTTCGAGACGGCCCGCGGCCTGCGCCCCGGCCGGATCGGCTTCGAGATCCAGATCGAGACCAGCCAGTCCATCCTGGCATCCGACGGCACCGCCACCGTCGCCCGCATGATCGAGGCAGCCAAGGGCCGCGCGACCGGCCTGCACTACGGCACCTTCGACTACAGCGCCTGCGTCGGCGTCTCCGCCGCGTACCAGGCCAGCGACCACCCCGCCGCCGACCACGCGAAGGCGATCATGCAGGTCGCGGCCGCCGGCACCGGCGTACGCGTCTCCGACGGCTCCACCAACGTGCTGCCGATCGGTACCACCGAGAAGGTCCACGAGGGCTGGAAACTCCACTACGGCCTGACCCGCCGCGCCCTGGCCCGCGCCTACTACCAGGGCTGGGACATGCACCCGGCGCACCTGCCGACCCGGTACGCGGCTGTCTTCACCTTCTACCGCGAGGGCCTTCAGGCCGCCGCCGCCCGCCTGAAGGCGTACGTGGCCAAGATCGAGGGCGACGTGATGGACGAGCCCGCGACCGCCAAGGCCCTGGCGGGCTACCTGGTCCGCGGCCTCGACTGCGGCGCGGTGGGGGCCGACGAGGTCACCGCCCTGACCGGCCTCACGCGCGCCGAACTCGACGCCTTCGCCATCCCCCGCCGCTCGGCCACCCTCACGGCCACCGCCTGACCCGGTCGGGGCCGGCGGCCCGGCCCCGCTCCACCGGGGCCGGGCCGCCGGGGTGTCCGTGCCCGCACGGCGCGGCCGATCCGGCGGGGGGTCACTCCGTCGGCGGGAGTTCGCCCGAGCCGCGGGGGACGAGGCGGGTGGGCAGTTCGGTGCGCGTCGGGGGGAGGTTCGTGCCCGACAGGCGTTGGAAGAGGCGGTCCGTGGCCACGCGGCCCAGTGCCGCCGGGTCCTGGGCGACCACTGTGACGCCCGGCCGCAGCAGGTCCGCCAGCTCGAAGTCGTCGAAGCCCACCAGGGCCACCGGGCGTTCCAGGGAGGCCAGGACGCGCACCACGGTGACCGTCACGCGGTTGTTGCCGGCGAAGACGGCGGTCACCGGCTCCCGGCCCGCGAGCATCGACCGCGCCGCCGCCGCGACCCGCCCGGGCTCCGTCGAGCCCAGCGAGACCCAGGACTCGGCCACGGGGAGGCCCGCCTCCGCCATGGCCGCGCGGTAGCCGCTCAGGCGTTCCGTCGCCGTGTGGATGCGGGGGTGGTCCCCGATGAAGCCGACCCGGCGGTGGCCGCCCGCGACGAGGTGCGCGACACCGCCGCGGGCCCCGCCGAAGTTGTCCGACAACACCACGTCGGCGTCGATGCCGCCGGCCGGCCGGTCCACGAACACCGTGGCCACTCCCGCCCGCATCTCCGGCTCCAGGTAACGGTGGTCGTTCCCGGCCGGGATCACGATCAGGCCGTCCACCCGGCGGGCGCACAGCGCGAGCGCCAACTCCCGCTCCCGGTCCGGGTCCTCGGCGCTGGAGCCGTTGATGAGCAGCGCCCCGTGCGCGCGGGCCACCTCCTCCACCGCCCGGTTCAGCGGACCGTAGAAGGGATCGGCGAGGTCCTCCAGGACCAGGCCGACGGTGGCGGTACGGCCCTTGCGCAGCACCCGCGCGCTGTCGTTGCGGCGGAAACCCAGCGCCTCGATGGCCTCCTGGACCCGCTTCTCCGTCTCGGGGGTGACACCCGGCTCGCCGTTGACCACCCGGGACACCGTCTTCAGGCCGACCCCCGCCCGGGCCGCCACGTCCTTCATGGTCGGCCGGTTGCCGTAGCGGGGGTCGGACGGGCGGTGGTTGTGGGGCACGGTCGTGAATCCTCCCTCGTACGCGGGCGAGCGTGCGGGCTCGTGACCTTGAGGATAAGCACTCGGCCGATTAGTGAGGTTTTCGTGGCAGGGTGGGGCGGGCAGGCCACTGGGGGCTCCGGACGAGCCATGGGGAGAGGGGTAGACGTGATTGTCTGGATCAACGGCACGTTCAGCGCCGGGAAGACCAGCACGGCCCGTGAACTGACCGGGATCCTCCCGGACAGCACCCTGTTCGACCCGGAGGTCGTCGGCGACGCGCTGCGGGTGCTGCTGCCGCCCAAACGGCTGGCCGAGGTCACCGACTACCAGGACCTGCCGAGCTGGCGGCGGCTGGTCGTGGACACGGCCTCGGCGATGCTCGCCGAGGTGGGCGGGGTGCTCGTCGTCCCGATGACCTTGCTGCGCCAGGAGTACCGGGACGAGATCTTCGGCGGACTGGCGGCGCGCCGGATACCCGTGCGACACGTGTTGCTCGCTCCTGCTGAAACGATCCTTCGGGAGCGGATCGCGACCCGCACGGAGCCCGGGGCGCCCGAGGACGTGGACGTGCGGGTCCGGCAGTGGGCCTACGACCACATCCCCGCCTACCAGGAGGCCCTCGGCTGGCTCACCGCCGACGCGCACGTCATCGACAACGGACTCCTGACCGTACGGGAGACCGCCGAGCGGATCGCCCAAGCCGTCCGCACGGAGACCGCCCGGGTCTGCGACATCGTGCAGACACCGGAGCCCACACGGGAGACGGTGGCGGCGGGGGTGCTGCTCTTCGACGAGCAGGACCGGGTGCTGCTTGTCGATCCGACGTACAAGGCGGGCTGGGAGTTCCCGGGAGGCGTCGTCGAAGCGGGCGAGGCACCCGCCCGCGCCGGCCTGCGGGAGGTCGCGGAGGAACTCGGCCTCGTACTGGACCGGACGCCCGGGCTCCTGGTGGTCGACTGGGAACGCCCGCAGCACCCCGGCTACGGAGGGCTGCGCCTTCTCTTCGACGGCGGCCGGCTCACCGGCGAAGCGGCCGCGCGCCTGCGGCTGCCCGGCCCCGAGCTGCGGGCCTGGCGCTTCGTGACCGAGGCCGAGGCCGCCGAGCTCCTTCCGCAGCACCGGTACGAACGCCTGCGCTGGGCCCTGCGAGCCCGCGAACGAGGCCGCCCCCTCTACCTGGAGGCAGGCGTCCCCACCGGCTGAGGCGGCCCCCTCCTTCCGGGGCTCGCTTCGCCGCCCGGTCCTGGTGCCGGCCCGTGACGGCGTACGTGCTCGAAAACCATGCGTGCCTCACGGTTTCTCCGTGCGCTCGCCCTCCCTCCCCGGCCCGCCCGTCGGGCTCACGCGCCCATCGTCGGCCGGGCGTTGCGGCGGCGGTCTCGGCCAGGGCGGGGCCGGTGTCCACCGTCAAGGAGTCTCTCCCTCCATGGCCGGAGCAGGCGACCGACGGCGCGAGTCCGGCCGGACGCCGGAAGGATTCCACCGCCCGGACGCGGTCGTCGTTGCGGACGCCCGGCATCAGCGGGCCGACGGCGGCGATGCAGCCCCCCGCGAACAGCGCGCCGTGCCCCGGGAGATGGATGCCGGTGCTGCCGTCCGTGGGACCCGGGACGCGGACGGCGCGCGCACCGCCCCCGGAGTCGCCCGGGCAGGCGGGCCTCCTGGGGGTGGTCGGGCCGTGCGCGTACAGCGGGATCTCGCAGTGCAGGAGCACCGGTTCCGGAACGGGCCGCTCGCCCGGGATCACCGGCGGCGTCCAGCCGGTGCGCGAGTACCGCCGCCCCCAGCGGGCGGCGCACCGGCCGAGCCCACGTGGTCGCGGTGGCAGTGGGTGAGGACGATCCGTTCCGGTCGTTCGGGCTGCAGCCCGAGGGAACGTATCGCCCCTTCGATCTCCGCGGCGGATCCGACGCTGCCCGCGTCGACGAGGGTGAGCGCTTCGCCGTCCTGCCGGAGGAAGGTTTGGCCGATGGATGAGCGGAGCATGTGCAGCCGGTTCGGGAGTGCTTCGACAAGGTCCCTACGGCGGAACGCACGGACGGCCGGCCGCCCCGGGCACGTGACGTCACCGTGAACGCGGTACGCCCGGGGGCGCACCGCGTCCCGGGCGTACTCGCCGGCGGCCGGCAGCGGCCCGGATCAGGCGCGCTTGGACTCCGCGTAGCCGACGAGGAACAGGGCCTCGGCCACCGACAGGCGCTCCAGTTCCTCGGGCGACACGCTCTCGTTGACCGCGTGGATCTGCGCCTCCGGCTCGCTCAGCCCGATCAGCAGCATCTCCGCCTGCGGGTACAGCGACGTCAGCGTGTTGCACAGCGGGATCGACCCGCCCATGCCGCTGATCTGCATCTCCTGGCCGGGGTAGGCGGCCTCCAGGGCCGTCCGCATCGACGCGTACGCCGGGCTGTCGGTGTCCGCCTGGAACGGCTGCCCCTGGCCGACGACCTCCAGCTCGAGGCGCGCCTTCCACGGCGTGTGCGCCTCCAGGTGGGCCTGCAGCAGCTTGACGGCCTGGTTGGTGTCCACGCCCGGCGGCACGCGCAGGCTGATCAGCGCGCCCGCGCTCGCGTGCACCGACGGCGTCGCGCCGACCACCGGCGGGCAGTCGATGCCGAGCACGGTGACGGCCGGACGCGCCCACAGCCGGTCGGCGACGGTGCCCTCGCCGATCAGCTCGACCCCGTCCAGGACCTTCGCGTCGGAGCGGAAGTCCGCCTCCGGATACTGCAGGCCCTCCCACACCGCGTCCGAGGCGAGCCCGTCCACGGTCGTCGAACCGTCCGCGGCGCGCAGCGAGTCGAGTACGCGGATCAGGGCGGCCAGCGCGTCGGGCGCGGCCCCGCCGAACACACCCGAGTGCAGGTTGCCGCCCAGCGTGTCGATCCTCAGCTTCAGCAGGCACATGCCGCGGAGGGTGGCGGTCACGGTCGGCAGGCCGAGACGGAAGTTGCCGGCGTCGCCGATGACGATGGTGTCGGCGGCCAGCAGCTCCGGGTGCGCCTCCGCGTAACTCTGGAGGCCGCCCGTGCCCTGCTCCTCGGAGCCCTCGACGATGACCTTCACGCTCACCGGCACACCGCCGTTGGCCTTCAGCGCGCGCAGCGCCAGCAGGTGCATGATGAACCCGCCCTTGCAGTCGGCCGCACCGCGCCCGTACCAGCGGCCGTCGCGCTCGGTCAGTTCGAAGGCCGGGGAGATCCAGGCGTCGTCGTCCAGCGGCGGCTGCACGTCGTAGTGCGCGTAGAGCAGGACGGTCGGCGCGTCCTCGGGGCCGGGCAGGAAGCCGTACACCGACTGGGTGCCGTCGGGGGTGTCGAGCAGTGCCACGTCCTGGAAGCCCTCGGCGCGCAGGGCGTCGGCCACCCAGTTCGCCGCGGCCTCGCTCTCGCTCTTCGGGAACTGCGCCCAGTCCGCCACCGACTGGAAGGCCACCAGCTCGCTCAGCTCCTGCTTGGCGCGGGGCATCAGCGAGGCGACGGTCTCGGCGATCGGATTCTGGGACATGGGCACGCTCCTTTTGGGTGCGACGTTGTATCCGTGTACGCGTCCCGCGCATGTGCGGGGTGTGCGTATGCCGGGTACGGCAGAAGACTCTTGATCCTCGCACAGCGAGGGTGGGGGTGGTCTCTCGCCGTAGGATTTCCCCGGCATCGGAGCAACCGGGTGATCAGGAGCAGCAACACATCGTGAGCAGCGACGACGACGTACGCGACGCAGGTGCGGATGCAGGCGCAGGCGCAGGAATGGGTGCCGGCGCGGACGCAGCCGCAGACGCAGGTGTGGGCCCGGGCGCGGGCCCGGCCGAGCAGGGGGCGGGCGACGAGGTGGGCGGGGGATCCGGCGAAGTGTGGGACGTGGTCGTGGTCGGAGCCGGTCCGGCCGGGTCCTCGGCCGCGTACGCGGCGGCCACGGCGGGGCGCCGCGTCCTGCTGCTGGAGAAGGCGGAACTGCCCCGGTACAAGACCTGCGGCGGAGGCATCATCGGCCCCTCGCGCGACGCGCTCCCGCCGGGCTTCGTCCTGCCCCTCAAGGACCGCATCCACGCGGTCACCTTCTCGATGGACGGCAAGCTGACCCGCACCCGGCGCTCGAAGCACATGCTGTTCGGGCTCATCAACCGGCCCGAGTTCGATGCCGGCCTGGTCGCGGAGGCGGAGAAGGCCGGCGCCACCGTCCGCACGGGCACCGCCGTGACCCGAGTGGAGCAGCACGGTGCGGCCGTGCCCGACCGCCGGACGGTGGCCGTGGTCCTGGCCGACGGGGAGACCGTCCTGGCGCGCGCGGTGGTCGGCGCGGACGGCAGCGCCAGCCGGATCGGCGCGCACGTGGGTGTCGAGATGGACCAGGTGGACCTCGGCCTGGAGGCGGAGATCCCCGTCCCCGCGACGGTGGCGGAGGACTGGAAGGGGCGGGTGCTGATCGACTGGGGTCCGCTGCCCGGCAGTTACGGCTGGGTCTTCCCCAAGGGCGACACCCTCACGGTCGGGGTGATCTCGGCCAAGGGCGAGGGAGCCGCGACCAAGCGGTACCTGGACGACTTCATCGCCCGGCTCGGACTCGCCGGCTTCGAACCTGCCGTCTCCTCCGGGCACCTGACCCGGTGCCGCAAGCCCGATTCGCCGCTCTCCCGCGGCCGGGTCCTGGTCGCGGGTGACGCGGCCGGACTGCTGGAGCCGTGGACGCGTGAGGGCATCTCCTTCGCGCTGCGCTCGGGGCGGCTCGCGGGGGAGTGGGCGGTGAAGATCTCCGAAGCGCAGGACGCGGTGGACGCGCGCCGCCAGGCCCTGAACTACGCCTTCGCGGTGAAGGCCGGGCTGGGTGTGGAGATGGGGGTCGGCAAGCGGATGCTGACCGTCTTCGAGGCCCGGCCGGGGCTGCTGCACGCGGCGATCACCGGGTTCCGTCCGGCCTGGCGGGCCTTCGCCCGCATCACCCGGGGCGCGACCACCCTGGCCGACATGGTGCGTACGTACCCGCTGGCGCGCAAGGCGCTGCACGTGCTGGACGCGCGGCAGGCGGCGGCCGCCCGGAACGGCGACGGGGCGTAGGCCCGGTCGGCGGGGTTCTGCTCGGCCCGCGGTGCCCGGCACCCCACCGCCCGCTGCGGCGTCGGGTGGACCGTGTACCCCCGGCCCTCAGGGCCGGGGGGCACGGCGACGGACGCCGCAGGCCGGGCCGGGGAACCGGGCCCGAACGCCCCGACCGGCTCCGGCGCGGGCCGACCGCGCCGGGCCTGCGGTGCGGGGCGGTGCCGGGGCTTCGGCGCCGGCTCGGGGCGGTGTCAGCCCGAGGCCGGGACGATCCGGAAGACGGGGTGGTCGCCGGCGATCGCCTGGATCTCCGCGTCGGAGGCCTTGGCGTCGACGCCGCGGAAGAACTGGCTGACCTCCCAGCCCCACTTCTCCAGATAGGTGCGCAGGATCGCGGTCTTCTCGACCGGGTCGTTGATCTCTGCGACGGTGAACGCGCGCACCTTGCGCCCCACGCGCAACTGGCCGCCGCCCGCGACCCGCATGTTGCGGACCCACTGGGAGTGGCCGCGCGCCGAGACGAGGTACTCCGCACCCTCGTACGTGTGCGGGTTGACCGGAATGCGCTGCATCTTGCCGGACGTGCGGCCGCGCACCGACAGCTCGGCGCTGCCGGCCAGGCTGATGCCGGCGCGGGCCAGCTTGCCGAAGAGGGAGTTGAAGCGGGTGACGAGCGGACCGGCCTGGACGTAGTACGGGGTGGGGGCGTTCACGAGGACCTCCGGGCCGTCATTTGGGAGAGCAGTGCTCTCGCTTGCGTCCAGTGTGCATCGGATCGGCGCGCCAAGGCAAGAGCAGTGCTCTTGAAGTAGAGCCCCGGTCCGCTTTCTGGGCAGTGCTCCGCCGCGTGGCACACTGACCCCCATGAACACCGTGCGAGGGGCCAGGGAGCGGGCCCGCATCGAGGTCACCGCCGCCATCAAGGACGAGGCGCGCCGCAGGCTCGCGGCCGACGGCGCCGCCAAACTCTCCCTGCGCGCCGTCGCCCGCGACCTCGGCATGGTCTCCTCCGCCCTCTACCGCTACTTCCCGAGCCGCGACGAGCTGCTGACCGCGCTCATCATCGACGCGTACGACAGCCTCGGCGCCGCCGCCGAGGAGGCCGACTCCCGGGCACTCGCTGCCGGCGCCGCGCCCCGCGACCGCTGGATCGCCGCCTGCGAGGCCGTCCGCGCGTGGGCACTGGAGCACCCGCACGAGTACGCCCTCGTCCACGGCTCCCCGGTCCCCGGCTACAGCGCCCCCGCCGACACCATCGGGCCCGCCTCCCGGGTCGGCAACGTCCTCATCGGCATCGTCCGCGCCGCGTACGAGGGGCACGGGCTCGCCCTCCCGCCGCTGCCGCCCGCTCTCGCCCCCGAAGCCGCCCGGATGGCCGCCGACTTCGCCGAGGGCCTGCCCCCGGCGGTCGTCGCCGCCCTCGTCGCCGCCTGGGCACAGCTGGCGGGTCTCGTGTCCTTCGAGCTGTTCGGCCAGTTCCAGGGCGTCGTCGAGGAACGGTCGGCCTTCTTCACGCACGCGGCCGGGCAGTTGGCGCACGGAGTCGGACTGCCCGCCGTATGACAGGAAGGCGGAAGGGGTGCGCGCCCCTCCGGGAATTCACGTGACGGGGCGACGGCTCGCTCGTCAGTTCCTCACACCAATCCGGGAGGTTCAGCCTTGAACGACGGGCCGTCCGTCTAGTGTTCCTCGGGTCCCCGCCCGCCTCCACCGGAGGAAACGTTCATGCCTCGCGCCGCGAAGGCCTTGTACGCCGTCCTGGCCACCCTCTTACTGGCCGCGCCTGCGCCTGCGCCTTCCGCCGACACGCCGCCGCGCGAAACGCCCACCGCGTCCGCTCCGACCGCCGCACCGGCGCCCAACCCGCCCCCCACCCCCCGGATGCCCGGCGTACGGGGCCTGGAGATCGGCGTCCCCGCATACGTGATGGCGAACGACCGCATGCTGACCGACCTCACCGCCACGGGCCCGGCCCCCTCCGTGGTCGTACTCAACCCGGGTAACGGCGACGCCCCTTTCGGCGCCCCCTGGCGGTCCCGCGCCGACGCGCTCCGCGCCCGCACCACCGCCACCGGCGAGCGGACCAAGGTGCTCGGATACGTCCACACCGACCACGGCAACCGCGACATCGCCGCCGTCAAGGCCTCCGTCGACAACTACCTCAAGACCCCCGACGGACGTCTCCACGTCGACGGCATCTTCTTCGACGTCGTCAGCCGCGACTGCGGCCCCGCCGACGCCACCCGCGACCACTACGCCGAGCTGCGCCGCTACGTCCAGGACGCCATGAACGCCGTGGACCCCGCCGCCCCCGACCTCGTCGTCAACAACCCCGGCACCGCCATAGCGGACTGCTACCTGGAGCCCGGCCGGCGCACCGCGGACGTCTTCGTCACCTACGAGGACACCTACGCCGCGTACACCGGAGCCGGGTGGCTCGGGGGCAACGTCTTCGACCACGACTCCGGCTACCGGCCCGGCACCGAACTCGATCCGAGCGGAACGGCCTTCTGGCACCTGGTCCACGACGTCCCCGACGACGCGGCGATGCGCGCCACCCTCCGTACGGCCTTCGACCGGGGCGCGGGCTACGCGTACGCGACCGACACGGTCATGCCCAATCCCTGGAACACGGGCCCGACATGGAAGTACGCCTCCCAGACCGGCTACGCGGCCACGCTCGGCTAGCGTCGTCCCTTTCGGCTTTTGGAACGAGGCGGCGCCCGCCCGGACGGTCTGCTTGCATGGCCCCATGACCGCCGTGATCACCAGTCTCGTCGCCGTGCTCGGTACGCTGCTCGGTTCTGCGGTGACGCATGCGTTCCAGCAGCGCTCCGCGCGACGTTCGGAGCGCAACGCCCTCGATGCGCAGCACCGGCAGGAGCGGCTCGACGCCTACGGCGCGTACGCGGGGCTGCTCGTGGAGTTCCGGCAGGCCATGCTGCACCACTGGTTCTGCGTGCACCAGGGCCGCGACGCCGAGGACGAGGTCGCGCTGCGCGGGCGTTCGTTCGAGACCCGCTCCCGCGCGCAGCAGGCCCTGTTCCGGATCCAGCTGATCACCGACGACACCGGTCTCGGCACCACCGCGGCCGACGCCTTCACCGCGGTCGGGGCCATCGACCGCGCGCCGGACCTTCCCGGACTCCTCTCCCGGCGGGACGCGACCCGGGAGCTGATCGACGCCTTCGTCGCCACTGCCCGCGGCAGCCTCCAAGTGTATTGACCTGCAGCGTTGTTGATGCACCTGATGGGCGGGTGTCCGTCGAGTGCGGCGTGGCAGCGGTGGTGGTTGTAGGTGTGGAGGAAGTCTGCCAGGGCTGCGGTGCGCTCGTCGTTGGAGGTTAGGGCCGCAGGTAGGCCCCTTCGTCGAGCAGGGTGCGGTTGAAACGCTCGGTCTTGCCGTTGGTCGGCGGCCGGTAGGCGCGGGCGCTTGCCGGCCCGCGCCGAGGTCGAGGCCGACGGCCGTCGCTCCGCGCTCCCGCAGCGCGCGGACGTCATCGGCATGGATTCCGGGAGAGTCTGGTGCAGTGCGAGGCCCGGTCCCACGGGCGGGTGTTGCCCCGATGCAGGACGAAGTCCTAGGCGTGAGCGAGGCCTTCGACTTCCATCGGTCCTATGCGCCCGGTATCGCATCCGCGATCGTCACACCCGTGGAACTGCTCGGAGTGGGACCGCCCCGGCCCGGGTCAGCGGTAGTCGTCCGGGTGGCCCTGCATCCATGTGTTGATCTTGTCCCGGGTGTCGATCAGCAGGGTCTGGTGCGCCTTCAGGTTGGTGAAGCTCCGGTCGCCGCCGAGCTCCGCGTCGAGCTTCGCGATCAGCGCGATCGGTTCGGGGAAGTGCCCGGGGCCCTTCGGGTCCGCCTTCATCGCCGCGTCCAGGCCGTGCAGTTCGTCGTGGACGCGCCCCAGGAAGTAGGCGCACCCGGAAGGCGTGCACGAATCGTCCAGCGTCGCCTGGAGCCCGGCGAAGGCGTCCCGGACCTTCTCCGGCGGCGAGCCGGGGAGGGCGGAGGCGCCCGGTCCGCCGCTCGCCCCGGGCGCCGCCGGGCTCGAGGCGGACCGGCCCGGTACCGAGGACGCGGGCGGCGTTGCGGCCGCGGAGCCGTCAGGGGCCGCGGAGGAGGCCGAGGGCGCGGCGGCCGGCGTGGCCGGCCCCGCGTCGCAGGAGACCGCGAACCCCGCCAGGAACACCGCGGCCACCGCCGCGCCGCGCACCGTGGAACCGAACATCTGCCACCTCCGTGATCTTGAGGAGGCGACCATACCGCTCGTCCGCGCGGCTCCGCGGCCGGGGCGGTCTGCAAAGGGGGCCGGGTCGGCCGCGGGCGGGGCGGGGGCGGGGCGCGAACCGTGCGGGGAGCCGCGCCGGCGGCCGCCCCCGGCCGACGGGCTCAGATTCCGGCCGTCTTTGTCCACAGCGCGGCCAGCGACAGGTCGCCCGTCACCCCCGGACCCGCCAGCGGCAGCCGGTTCCACAGCGCCGCGTACAGCCACGCCGCCTCGCCGGTCACCTCGCAGTCGACCGGGTCGCCGATGTCGCCCGGCACCGTGCGCGGCGGCGCCGGCGAGAGGTGTACGGTCCATGCCGCGCCCGTGTCGGCGGCGCGGATGCGCATCGTCCGCGGCTCCGGGGTCCGCACCCGGCTGCGCGGCCGCGCGTGGAAGCCGGTGAGCAGTTCGTCCACCCCGTCCTCCGCGAACTCCGGCGACAACGGGGAGAAGACGACACCCAGAGCGGCCTCCGCGTCCATCCGGTGCACGGTGGTCTCATGGGCCTGCCGCCGGGCCCAGAAGGCCACCGGGGACGGCGGGGCGGTCGGCAGGAAGGTCCAGCACTGCACATCGGCCGGGGCCTCGGTCAGCGTCCGCACCAGGTCCGCGTGGCCCTCCCGGAACCACGCCAGGAGCTCGCCGTCGACCAGTTCCGGCGCCTCCGGGAAGCCCGTCGGCTCCAGCTGCCGCTCCGCGACGTACCCGGCGGCCCAGCGGTGCACCGACCCGGTGTGCCGCAGCAGGTCGGTGACGTGCCAGCCGGGACAGGAGGGGACGAAGGCGTCGGTACCGGCCCGTTCGGCCACCTCCGCGAGCAGCTCGCCCTCCCGGGCCAGGGTCTTCACGTACTCGGTGATCTGCATACCGGGAGTCTCGCAGCTCCTGCGCCGACAATGGAGGGATGGAAGGGGAGCTCTTCCCGCGCGAGCGGACCGAGATCGCCCCCGGCGCGGTACACGTGCCCGACTGGCTCGGGGCCCGCCGGCAGGGCGAGTTGTTGGCGGCCTGCCGCGAGTGGGCCCGCCCGCCGGCCGGGCTGCGCACCGTCCGCACTCCGGGCGGCGGGGTGATGACCGCCCGGCAGGTGTGCCTGGGCCTGCACTGGTACCCGTACGGCTACGCCCGCACCGCCGTCGACGGGGACGGCGAACCGGTCAAGCCGATGCCGGACTGGCTCGCCGAGCTGGGACGCGAGGCGGTGGCCGCCGCCTACGGGGGGCCGCCCGACCCCGGTGCGGCCGCCTATGACATCGCACTGATCAACTTCTACGACGGGGACTCCCGCATGGGCATGCACCGTGACGCGGAGGAGAAGTCCCCGGCGCCGGTGGTCTCGCTGAGCCTCGGAGACAGCTGTCTCTTCCGCTTCGGGAACACCGAGTCGCGCGGGCGGCCGTACCAGGACGTCGAGCTGCGCAGCGGGGACCTCTTCGTCTTCGGCGGCCCGAGCCGGTCGGCCTACCACGGGGTGCCGAAGGTGCTGCCGGGCACCGGTCCCCGGGCGCTCGGGCTGACCGGGCGGCTCAACATCACGCTCCGGGTCGGCGGGCTGGGCCGATGAGCGTCCCGCCGGTCGGGCCCCGCCGGATCGGCAGGACGCCCCCGGGCGGCGTACGGCACCCTCCGATCATGCGAGGATCGATGCCATGAACGGCAACGGGGCCCCGCCGCGGGTGGGGGATGCGACCACGCCATCGGTGTCGAGCGCGGGCGCGCGGACCAAGCTGGAACGGGGCCGCGGCGCGCTCGGGCCGGCGCTGGAGCTCGTCCACACCGGCCGCGCCCCGACCCGTGCCGTGCTGACGGCCGAGCTGGGGGTCACCCGCGCCACCGCCGGCGCGGTCGCGGCCGAGCTGGAGGCGCTGGGGCTGATCCGGGTCGACTCCCGCCCGGGGGCCTCGGGCGGCGCCGGGGGCACCGGCGGAGGCCAGGGCCGCCCCTCGCACCGCCTCTCGGTGGCCGAGGACGGGCCGGTGGCGCTCGCCGCCCAAGTGCACTCGGACGGCTTCCGGGCCGCCCTGGTGGGCCTCGGCGGCCGGATCGTGGCCACCGCACCCGGCAAGGTCACCGTCTCCGCCGACCCGGCCCAGGTGCTCGGCGCGGTCGTGCGGGCGGGCGCGGAACTGCTCGCGGACAGTGGCCGGCGCTGCGTGGGAGCCGGGCTCGCGGTCCCCTCGGCCGTTGCCGAGCCGGACGGCACTGCGCTGAACCCGCTGCACCTGGCCTGGCCGGCCGGTTCTCCCGTACGGGACATCTTCGCCGAGTGCGTGAAGGACGCCGGGATCGACGGCCCGGCCCTGACCGGGAACGACGTCAACCTCGCGGCGCTCGCCGAGCACCGGCACGGCGCCGGGCGCAGCGCGCAGCACCTGCTGTGCGTGGCCACCGGGCACCGCGGGGTCGGCGGTGCCCTGGTGCTGGACGGCCGCCTGCACAGCGGCAGTTCTGGCCTGGCCCTGGAGGTCGGCCACCTCACCGTGAACCCCGAGGGGCGGGCCTGCCACTGCGGCGGCCGCGGCTGCCTGGACGTGGAGGCGGACCCGCTGGCCTTCCTCACCGCGGCGGGCCGCAGCCCCGGCCCCGAGGTGTCGCTGCTCCAGCAGGCCCGTGACCTGCTGCGCGAGGAACCGGAGGAGCCGGCGGTGCGGGCGGCCACCGAGGAGCTCATCGACCGCCTCGGTCTGGGTCTCGCCGGCCTGGTGAACATCCTCAACCCGGACCGGATCATCCTGGGCGGGCTGCACCGGGAACTGCTGTACGCGGACCCGGAGCGGCTCAGGGCGGTCGTCGCGGACCGCAGCCTGTGGGGACGCAGCGGTGGCGTGCCCATCCTGCCGTGCACCCTGGACCACAACAGCCTGGTCGGCGCGGCGGAACTGGCCTGGCAACCCGTCCTGGACGATCCGCTGGGAGCTCTCGCCTGAGGACCCTCCCGTGTTCCCCGGCGGATCGGTGCGCGGCGTCGGATGCGGCGCATCGCACGGCGGAGGGGCGTCCGCGTACCGGCGTGTCCGGGGGTCCCACAAGGCGGTACGGCGGCGAGGCGGCGTGGTTGTCGTGGTGCGCCCCGCCGGGATGACGCGGCCGGCAGGACGCCCCCGGCAGACGGTCAGCCGGGTCGGACGGCGACCGGCGAGGGGACCGGCAGCGCGGCCGGGACGGTGCCCGGATCGACGGCCACGACCACAGTACGGGCGGGTTCCGGCACGGGCCTGGCCGCGATCGAGACGGGGAGCGTCGGCGCCACCGGCGCGGGCGCCGCCGTCAGGGAGAACCAGACGATCTTGCCGGGCCCGTCGGACCGTTCGCGTACCCCCCAGGCCTCGCTGAGGGCCTCCACGAGGGCGAGCCCGCGTCCGCTGGTCTCCAGCAGCCCGGCCTGCGCCGGGCGCAGCACCGGAAGCCGCGGATCGCTGTCGATGACGGAGACCGTCAGCCGTCCGAGCCGCAGCTCGATCTCGACGACGCAGGTCTTGTCCGGCACCGCGTGGCGGTGCACGTTGCCCAGCAGCTCCGTCACACCGAGCGCGGCCCGGTCTATGAGCGGATCGAGCTGCCAGTGGCGCAACTGGGCCGAGACGATTCTGCGGATTTGGCCGATCCGCGACGGCAAGGCCTGCAGTTCGACGACGCAGTGCCTGCGGGAATGACTGATCACGGCTGCGACTCCCCGACATGAGTGTTACGGGTGCTGCACCCTCGGTAATCCTCCACCAGGGTCACCCACGGTGCGCCGCAGTGCAACCGAACGCGATCGAAAGCGATCCGCATAGATACCCAAAGTGACTATTTGCGCAGGTGGGAGAGGTACATTGCGAAAGGAGGGACGAAAGAGACCCACGAAGGAGCGCGTCGCATGAGCACCACCGGCACTACCGGCACCCCCGGCACCCCGACCACCACCGGTACGACCGCCACGACTGTGGATGTCGACCGCAGCGACGCCGACTACCGCGCCTGGCTCAAAGAGGCCGTGCGCAAGGTCCAGGCCGATGCGAACCGCTCGGCGGACACGCACCTGCTGAAGTTTCCGCTCCCCGAGGCGTGGGGCATCGACCTCTACCTCAAGGACGAGTCCACGCACCCGACGGGCTCCCTCAAGCACCGCCTCGCACGCTCGCTGTTCCTCTACGCCCTCTGCAACGGCTGGGTACGGCCGGGCCGCCCCGTCATCGAAGCCTCGTCCGGCTCGACCGCCGTCTCCGAGGCGTACTTCGCCAAGCTGATCGGTGTCCCGTTCATCGCCGTCATGCCGCGCACGACGAGTCCGGAGAAGTGCCGCCTGATCGAATTCCACGGCGGCGAATGCCACTTCGTGGACGACCCGATGAAGATGTACGAGGAGTCGGCGGAGCTGGCCGCCCGCACCGGCGGGCACTACATGGACCAGTTCACTTACGCGGAGCGGGCCACCGACTGGCGCGGCAACAACAACATCGCGGAGTCGATGTACCAGCAGCTCAAGCTGGAACGTTTCCCCGAGCCCGCCTGGATCGTGGCGACCGCCGGCACCGGCGGCACCTCGGCGACCATCGCGCGCTACGTGCACTACATGCAGCACGACACCCGCATCTGCGTCCCCGACCCGGAGAACTCCTGCTTCTTCGAGGGCTGGACCCGCAACGACCCCGACGCGAGCAGCGACTGCGGCTCGCGCATCGAGGGCATCGGCCGCCCGCGGATGGAGCCGAGCTTCGTGCCCGGTGCCATCGACCGGATGATGAAGGTCCCGGACGCCGCGAGCGTCGCCGCGTGCCGCGCGCTGGAGACGGCCATAGGGCGCAAGGCGGGCGGCTCGACCGGCACCGGCCTGTGGAGCGCACTGAAGATCGTCTCGGAGATGGTGGCGGATGGCCGCACCGGAAGTGTCGTCACCCTGCTGTGCGACCCGGGCGACCGCTACCTGGACAAGTACTACTCCGACGAATGGGTGGCGGCGCAGGGGCTCGACCTCGCCCCCTACGCGAAGACCCTCGACACGCTGCTGACGACCGGCGTCTGGCGCGAACCGACCGCCTGAGGCACGGCCCACCCCGTCTTCGAACCCGTCCGGCAGGGGCGCGGATGGACGCGGCGGCACGCACCGCGCTCCGCGACCGTCTGCGCGCCCTCGTCCGCGACCACCCCGACGAGGTCACCGTCGTCAACGCACACGACCCGTGGGAGTACGCACGCCTCGCCGCGGTCAACGCCCCGTCGCGCGGCGCGCGCCGAGGCGGGCGTCCAGGGTGCGGACCGCCGTGCGGAAGGAGTGGCCCAGGCCCGGGCGGGCGGCGGTCAGCACCAGGCGGAAGGCGGCCGGGCCGTCCGCGGCGAAGGTCCAGCGGACGTGCGTGCCCGAGCCGGCCGGCGTGAGCCGCCACTCCTCCAACAGGGCGCGGACCCCGGGGGCGTTGGTGGTGTCGACCCGGTACGCGTAACGCCGTTCGGGATCGGCGGCCATGATCGTCTCCTGCATGCGCACCCCGCCGAGCAGCTTGATCTCGCGGCCGCCCCCGCCGCACGTGGGGCGGGCCAGCGTCACCGCCCTGAACCACCCGGGCCAGCCCTCCACTTCCTCGGCGAGCGCCCGGTACACGGCCTCGGGCGGCGCCGCGGCCTCGGCGGCGAACACCAGCCGGACGGGCGCGTCGTCGATGAAATCCAGCCCCACCGGGCGGAGTCGGCGAGCCATGGCGGTACCTCCTGAGGCGGTGATCCGGGCGGACGTGCGCGTCACCATAGCCGTGCGCCCGTGAGATGTCCGCTGCGATCCGCCCACAACCTCCTCCGAGCGCCGCGTACGACGGCTCGTGCGCCGTACGCCCCGGTTTCCGCAGGCGGTTCCCCCGTACGGGGCCTGGGCAGCGCCCCCGCCGCGCGGGATCCTGGAGCAGCGCCGATCCCCACGCGAGCGGAGGCGTCCGTGCCCGACCGCCCCCAGACCGAACCGCCACTCGCCCTCGAACTCCTCGTCCACGGCGTCGCCGGAGCCTCCCCGGCCGAACTGCTCGGAGACCCGCGCACCGTCCGCGTCACCGGCGACTCCACCGCCGCCGTGTTCCGCCGCACCGACGACGCCGACGCCGAAGCCCACCCCGAGCGGTACGCGGGACTGCCCGTCCCCGAGGCCTACTGCTGGTCGCGGCTCACCTCCGGCAACGGCGCCCGCGCCCTGTGGCTGCTGCTCCTGCCCTTCATGGTCGCCAACCTCGCCCACTGGGCCAGGCCGGCCGCCCCCACCGGGGCCGCCGCCGACCCCGCGCCGCGCGCGGTGCGCACGTACGGGGTCCTCGTACGGATCCTCGCGCTCAGCCTGACCGTCCTGCTGATCGCGGCCGCCTGCGAGGTCGCGCTCGATCTCGTCGCCTGGCAGTGCGCGGGCCACGCGACCTGCACCGCACCCGGCTCCCCGCTCGGCTTCCTCGCGCCCGACGGCGGCGGCTGGTGGTCCCAGCCAGGGCGCCGCCTCGCCCTCGGGGCACTCGTCCCCACCGTGCTGACCGGGCTGCTCTGGTTCCTGTCGAACCGCACCTGGAGCGCCTACGAATCCCAGCCGCCGCCCGCCGGCGCCGCCGACCCGGACGCCGCCTGCGACACCGCGCCCGCGCTCGGCCGCCCCGGATTCTGGTACGGGCGCCGCATCGTGGCCCGGCTGAGGGCCGCGCACACCGCGGCCGGACTGCTCACCGTCGCGGTGGCCGTCTCCGCGCCGACCGCCGCCCACGACCGCCGGACCGCGGCGACCGCCCCCGCCCTCGAAGTCCTCGGCTGGATCACCCAGGCCCTCCTCGCCGCCGGGGCCGTCACCGTCGCCTGGGTCGTCTGCCGGCGCGGCCGCACCGAAGCCCGCCCCGACCACCGCCTCGACCGGGCCGCCATCAGCCTGCTGCCCGGCGCCGCCCTCGCCCTGCTCACCGCCGTCCTCCTGCACGCCGCCTGGTCGCGCCCGCACTGGACCTCCACCGGCCGGCTCCCCGGCGACTTCGCCTTCGGGGTGATCATGCTCGGCCAGGGCCTCTGCGTACTCGCCCTCGCCGCCGTCGCCCGGCACCTGCACCGCCGGGCCCCCGATCCGGCGGCCGCCCTGCGAGGGCTCGGCGGTCCCGCCGTCGCCATGCTCGGCTGCGCCCTCGGCGGCGTGATGTCGGGCGGGGTCGCCCATCGCGTGGCCGACTGGATGGACGGCGGGGCCACCCCCGGGATGGCGGGCGCTCCGCTGCCCGGGCCGCCCGTCCTGCTGTCCTGGCAGGCCGCCGTGCTGCCCCCGCTGCTCCTCGTACTGGCGCTGCTCGCCGCCTGGTTCGCGGTGCGCGCGGCCCGGACCCGGCGCCGCCTCGCCACGGCCGTCGCGGCCGAATACCCGGGCGAGCGCCCGGACGAGGCGCGCAGCCGCCGCATCGCAGGGGCGCGGACGGCCGCCGCACTCACCGACTCCGCGCCCTGGTTCGTCGCGGCCGTCTCCGGGATCACCCTGGTGCTCGGCGCAGGCGCCCTGGCCGGAGCCTGGCTCAGCGGACAGGTCCCGGGCGAGGCCGCCCGCGGTGCCCCGCCGGTGCTGGAGACCGCCGCCCGCGCCGCCCAGGACGCAGGGTCCTGGCTCATCGGCCTCGGCATCGCCCTCTTCGTCGCCTGGGGCCGTCGCGCCTACCGGGACCCGGCCGCCCGGCGGACCATAGGGATCCTCTGGGACGTCGGCACCTTCTGGCCGCGCGCCGCCCACCCGTTCGCACCGCCCTGCTACGCCGAGCGCGCCGTCCCCGACCTGACCTGGCGGATGGCCGGCTGGACCGGCCGCACCGGCGGCCGCCTGGTGATCTCCGGCCACTCGCAGGGCAGCGTGCTCGCCGCGGCGGCCGTCTGGCAACTGCCGCCGCCCGTACGCCGCCGCGTCGCGCTGCTCACGTACGGATCGCCGCTCGCCCGCCTCTACGGCCGATGGTTCCCCGCCTACTTCGGCCCCGGACCGCTCACCGCCCTGCACCGCGACGTCGACTGCTGGCGCAACCTCTGGCGGGCCACCGACCCCATCGGCGGGCCCGCACTCCCCGGCCCGGACTCACCGGAAGTGGACCGCGGCCCCCTCGCCGACCCGCTCGCCTACGGGCGCAGCGCACGCCACCCGCTGCCCGCGCCGATCCTCGGCCACGCCGACTACCAGGCGGACCCCGCCTTCGCCGCCGAGCGCGCCGCCCTGCTCGCCCGGCTGGAGCGGGCCGTACGGGGCGGAGGGCCCCGCCCAGCGGCAGTCCGGGGGATGCCGGCTCAGCGCCCCGCCGTCAGCAAGGGGTGGGAAGCGTCGGCAGATCCGCCGGGAACAGCAGGGTGAGCTCGTCCGTGCTCGGCTCCGAAAGCTGGGCCACCCGCCCCGCGTGCCGCTCCACCATCGACTCGAAGGTCTGGCGCGCGGTACGGCCGTTGCCGAAGGCGGGCCCCTTGGGCAGCTCCGTGAAATACGCCAGCAGGGCCTCGGCGGTGCCCTCCCCGAGGCGGTACTCGTGCTCCTCCGCCTGCTGCTCCACGATCCGCAGCAGTTCCCCGGGGCCGTAGTCGCCGAAGGTGATGGTCCGGGAGAACCGCGAGGCCACCCCCGGGTTGACGGTCAGGAAGCGCTCCATCTCGGCCGTGTACCCGGCGACGATCACCACCACCGCGTCCCGGTGGTCCTCCATCAGCTTCACCAGCGTGTCGATCGCCTCACGCCCGAAGTCCCGGCCCGAGTCCTCCGGGGCCAGCGCGTACGCCTCGTCGATGAACAGCACCCCGCCGCGCGCCCGCTCGAAGGCCTCCTGCGTACGGATCGCCGTGGACCCGATGTGCTCGCCCACCAGGTCCACCCGGGACACCTCGACCAGGTGGCCGCGCTCCAGGACGCCGAGGGAGGCGAGGATCTCGCCGTACAGCCTGGCGACCGTCGTCTTCCCGGTGCCGGGGGAGCCGGTGAAGACCAGGTGGCGGCGCACCGAGGCGGCCTTGAGGCCCGCCTGCTGCCGCCGCCGGCCCACCTCGATCATGTCGGTGAGCGCCCGTACCTCGCGTTTGACGCTGTCCAGGCCCACAAGCCCGTCGAGTTGCCCCAGCACCTCACCGGACGCCCGCGCGGCCGTCTCCCGAGCCGCGGCCCGCCCCGGACCCGCTGGCCGCGGTACGGACGTCGGGGCCTCCGGGGCCGGCTGTGCCACGTGGCCCCGCGCCGCGGTGACCGTACGGACCCCGGTCTGCGCGCCGGTGAAGCCGCCGCCCGGGGCGGGCTGGGCCGCCTGCCGAGGGCCCGACCCGTCACCGGTGCACTCCTCGACGACGGGACCGTCCTCCGGGAACTCGTAGCCGCCGCGGGCGCAGCGCTCCGTGTGACAGCGGGTCAGCGTGGTGCGGCAGCCGTCGAGGACGTGGAAGCCGAAACCGGAACTGTCCGTCACGCGGCAGGCCGTGAACGTGCCGCGGCCGCCCGCCGACACGTAGAAGCCGGACTCGGCGGGGGAGGTGACCGTGCAGTGCTCGAGGACCGGGTCGGCGCCCTTGGTGACGATCACGCCGGTCTGGACGGCGTCGATGGTGCAGCCGGCGAGGGTGCCGCCGCTGCCGTGGTCGCGGAACCAGGCTCCGGTGGCCGCCTCGCGGACACGGCAGTCGTCGAGCCGCGCGGTGGCCCCGTCGCTCACCGAGACCGCGGTGTTGCGGACCTGGGACAGATCGCTGTCGGTGACCTCGACGGCCGACCCCCGGTCCAGCACGAAGAGCGCGTCGGGCACGTCGTGCACCCGGCAGGAGTCCAGGGACGCGGTGGCCCCGTCGCTGACCCACACCGCCGGATAGTCGCCCGTGCTGTCGTGGATCTCGCAGGACTCGGCCTCCACCCGGGTGCCCGGATCCCACACGGACAGGCCGTTGCGCCCGAACCGGCGCACCGATGTGCGGCTGAGGGTGAGCACCGAACGCGACCTGAGGTCGATCGCGTTCTCCGGAATGTCGTGGATGTCGCACCCGGCCAGGGTGAGCACGGCGTCGGTGTCGAGCGTGACCCCGTCGGCCGAGGTGCGGTGCACCGCGCAGTCGGTGAGGCGGGCGGCGCCGCGCGCGGCGATCTGCACTCCGGCGCCTCTGACCTCGTACACCTCGCAGCCCAGGGCCTCCAGACCCGAACCCTCGCCGGTGACCGCGATGCCCGCGCCCGTGGAGTGGTGGATGCGGCAGCGCTCCAGCCGGGGCCGGCCGCCGCCGCGGACCGAGAAGCCGGTCTGTCCCGAGGCCACGACCTCGCACTCCTCGAACACCCCGCCGCCGCCGTCCAGTACGGCGATGCCGACGCCTGCCGGGTTCTCCACGGTGCAGCGGCGCACCAGGGGCCGGGCGCCGGGGCCGCGCACCTCGATGCCGGCCGCCGAGTGCGTGCTCACCCGCAGGTCGGTGAGCTCGGGGGAGCCGTCCTCCACCAGCAGCGCCGGCGCGGCCCGGTCCTGGCCCTCCAGGTGGAGGTCCTGCACCACGGCCGAGGCGCGCAGGGTCAGGGCCACACCGTCGAGCGGCGCGATCCGCACCGAACCCGAGCCGTCCTCGGGCCCGCGCAGGGTGACGGCGTGCTGCACCACCAGGTTCTCCCGGTAGGTGCCCGGGGGGATGGACAGCACGTCCCCGTCGCCCGCGACGGCGAGCGCGGCGGTCAGCGTCGGATATTCACCGGAGCGGCGCCGCCACCGCGAAGAGCCGCCGTGCGTCACCTGGACCGTGCCCTGAACCATGGTGCTGTCGTGCCCCCACCCTCGTGCTCGCGCTGCCGATGCGGCCGGAGCCGCTGTTGTCCGAGGCCGCTCGCGGGGCTGTTGCCACAGGAGCGACCGGTCCGGCCGCACCACCGTAGCGCGCGCGGAGCGGATGGGCCGCCAGGTCAGCCACCGGCGTCCGCCCGGCCCCAGTCCGGCCCGGCGGCCGCCCATGCCCGGTCCAGACGTACGTACCGACGGTGCATGAGGCGTCGTACGACGAGGCGGTGGACCGTCACGGCCAGGACGGCCACCCCGGCCGCGGCGGCCAGGCCCGCCGTCCCCGCGTGGAAGGAGGCGGCCGACGGGTCGAGCGGCTGTCCCACCAGGCGCCCCCGTGCGTCGGTCCATATGCGGAACCGGTCGCCGGGGTGCGGCGGTTCCTCGGCGGCCGGCACCGTGCCCTCGTGGCTGCTGCCGTCGGGCGCGGTCCAGGAGGCCACGATCTGCGTGCGCCGCGGGGCCGTCCGCTGGGCCGAAGGGTCGGCGGACACCTCCTCGGCCGGTGCCGCGGCATGCCGGACCACCACGGCCGGGACGAGATGCCGCTCCTGCCGCTGCGCGTACGCGGCCTGCTGCAGGGTGCCGTCCACGCGCAGGCCCGCTACCCAGCCGACGGCCGGAGCCACCACCACGACGCACACCAGCGCGGCGAACGCCACCCACGCCTCGAAGAGATCGGTTGGCCGCCGCAGCGGATTGCGCCGCCATCGCCACACACCCATTGCTGTCCGCACGGTCCGGCTCCCCCTACTTGCGCCAGTCTCCGCCTGCCTGCGCGCCCACGCCTTCCGCATGCCCCGGGGGACGCGTTCCGGGACGCACGAGACATGTGCCACCCGATCCGGAACCGGTCGTCCGGTGTCACTGCCCGTGCGGGTACCCACCTGTTCTGACTGATCCAACGGCCTGGTCACGCCGGTTGGTTCCAGCTCGGGGGCGGAGCCCCCCGAAGGTGTCATTCCTGTGGTCCGGTCGCCACCCGCGGGCGATGCGTCATGCGAGGATGCGGACCTCGTCGCCGACGTGCACGGTGCCCGGCCGCAGCGGCACCAGCAGCCGCCCGAAGACGAGGGACGTGCCGATCCGGCGGTGCCGGGCGAGGGTCTTCAGCGGTTCCCTGCCGCGCTCGGCCGTCCGCTGGTCGGTGGTGGTGACGACGCACCGGCCGCATCCGCGCGCGCCGCGGAAGAGGGCGTCGCCGATCGCGATGCGCTGCCAGCCGTCCTCCGCCCAGGCCTCGGCCCCCGAGACCACCACGTTGGGCCGGAAGCGGTTCATCGGCAGCGGACCCTCCTCCGGGTGGTCCCCCCGCGCGATCAGCGAGTTGAGCGCGTCCAGCGAGGCGAGTGTGGTCAGCAGCAGCGGGTAGCCGTCGGCCAGGCTCACCATCTCGCCTGGCAGTGCGTAGTCGGGGTCCACCGGACGACGTACCGCCGGGTCGTCCAAGTGCACCAGCCGGACCGGAACCCCGAGGAACGCGCTGAACCAGTCGGCCGCGGCCCTCGCCGCGACCACGGTCTCGACCTTCTTCCCGAACAGCGACACCGGCTCCAGCGGACCCGGCTCGGGCACCTCCACGACCAGTTCCGCCATGTCCGGAGCGGTCAGCGCGATCCGGCCGCCGCCCAGCGGTCGCGCGGAAGCCAAGGCCAGCCGGGCATGCCGGCGTTGGGTGAGGACCGTGCCCTCGGGGTCGATCAGGGCCCACCGCCGGTCCCCGGACAGACCCCAGGGCTCCACGGCCACCTCGTCGGGAGCGGTCCCCGCCACCGACTTGACGGGGTGGACGTGGAGCGCCTGAACGTGCAACTTCGACATGGGGGCATACTGCCAGCCCGCTCCGCCGTCCCGGCGCGCGTGAGGGGCCCGGTCAGTAGCCGCGTCCCTGGTAGGGGCGGCCGTAGGGATCCTCGTACGAGGGACCCGCCACCGGTGCCGGCACCTGCATGGGGCGCGGCGCGGCCGGACGCATCGCCTCGTAGCCGGTGGCCATGGCCGCCGGGCGGGGCTGCTGCGGTTGGGGCTGCGGCACGTACCCGGCGCGGGCCGCGACCGGCTGCTGCTGGGGAATGTAGGGAGCGGGCGCGTTCTGCAGCGGCATCGGCTGCGGAGCGGCCTGCTGCTGGTACGGGTACCCGTATGCCGGAGCCTGCTGCTGAGGGGTGGCAGGCGGCAGTGCGGGCAGGGCCGACGGGAGGGCCGGCAGGTACCCACCGCTCGAATAACCCGCGCTCGGGGACTCGTAGGCGGCCGGGACGCGGATCGGGGCGATCTGCGGAGTGCCGCGTTCGGCGACGAGGGAGTCGTAGATGGGGGTGTCCGGGAAGGAGGGCGCGGAGTAGTAACCGCCGCCATAAGTGGAGCGGGGGGAGGTCATGAGACATAAGTTAAGCCCACGAATTCACGGGGTCCATAGCGAGGTGCGGTCAACACCGCGCTGACCTGCATATTCGCAGGTCAGAGCCACAGCTTTCACTTGGCGTTCACGTGCACGATTTCACCACTTCCATACCACCTTGGTCCAACTCGTACCCACCGGTTGCGCGTTGCGCCGACTTGTTGCTGACACAGCGTCACAACGCGGTGACCTCGGATGACGCAGGTCGGGGCGGCGGTCCGTCGTTTCAGGCGTCGCTCGGGCGGGCATAGGTTCGGCCCTTCCACGACGCGCCCCGCCCGCGGTAGTGCTGGACGGCCGAGTCGACGGTCATCAGCAGGTACAGCAGCGCCGTGAACGGAAGCAGCGGCGCGAGCGCCGCGGGCTGGCCGTAGTAGCGCAACATCGGCAGGTAGGTGCCGGCCATCAGCAGCCAGGCGAGTCCGCCGGCCCACGCGGCGGCGGGCCGCCCGGTGGCGAGACCCGCCAGGACGGCGGCCGGGGGCACCAGGTAGACGAGCGCCAGTGCGGCGACCGTCCCGGCCAGCAGCAGGGGCCGGTGGCGCAGTTGCGCGTACGCGCTGCGCGAGACCATCCGCCACAGGTCCCCGAGCACCGGGTAGGGGCGGATGCTGTCCACCCGCTCCGCGAGCCCCAGCCAGATCCGGCCGCCGGAGTCCTGGACCGCGCGGGCCAGGGAGACGTCGTCGATGACTGCCTGGCGGATACGGTCGGGGATCCCGGCCCGCACGGCGGCACTGGTGCGCAGCAGTACGCAGCCGCCGGCAGCCGCGGCGGTCCGTGCGGAGGGCCGGTTGATCCGGCGGAAGGGGTAGAGCTGGGCGAAGAAGTAGACGAAGGCCGGTACGACGAGCCGCTCCCACGGGCCGGCGACACGCAGCCGGGCCATCTGCGAGACGAGGTCGAGGTCGGCGGAGGCCGCAGCGGAGACCAGCTCGCGCAGACTGTCCGGTTCGTGTGCGATGTCGGCGTCGGTGAGCAGGAGGAAGTCGGGTTCGGTGGCGTGCGCGGTGCGGGCGAGCATGATGCCGTGGCGCAGGGCCCACAGCTTGCCGGTCCAACCGGGCGCGGGGTCGCCGGGGGAGACGACGGTCAGCGGGAGCCCCGGCTGCTCGGCGGCGATCCGGAGGGCGAGAGCGCCGGTGCCGTCCGTGCTGCCGTCGTCCACGAGGACGACCTCGGCCTCACCGGGATAGTCCTGGGCGATGAGCGAGGACAGGCTGAGGGGCAGTACCCCGGCCTCGTCCCGGGCGGGTACGACGATCGCCACGGACGGCCAGCGGTCGGGGGCGGTGCGCGCGGGGAGCCGGACGTCGGTGCGCCAGAACATGCCCTGGGCGAGGGTGAGCCAGAGCCATGCGGCGAGGGAGGCGAAGGACGCGGCGGTGAGGAGGCCCATGGCGGCAGTGTGCCGGGCGGCCGGGCCCCTGTCCCGCACCCGACACCCCGGTGCGGCGCCCCTCCCGGCGGGGCCGGCGGACACGGGCGTCGCGGCGCCCCCGCGGCGGCCCGGGCGGGCGCGGCGGTGCCGTGCGGGCCCGCGGGGGTGCCGCGTACGGCCTCCGTGGTTCGGGCGGCTGCTGGCGGGGGTGGTGGTCCGCCGGGGTGGAGGCGGGGCGGTGAGCGCGGTGCGGGGGCGGGTGCGGCGGTGCGGCCTCCGGCTGGGGCGGCTGTTGGCGGAGGTGCGTCGGGGGCAGGCGGGCGGTGAGCTTCGTGCGGGGACGGGTGCGGCTGTGCGCCGGATGGGCGGCGCGGAGGGGGCCGGATGTGGTCGGCGCCGGGTCCGGCGGGAGCCGGTGTCGACTAAGGTGGCCGGGTGAAGATCGCGCTCATGGACTCCGGAATCGGCCTCCTCGCGGCGGCCGCAGCGGTGCGGCGGCTGCGGCCGGACGCGGATCTGGTCCTCTCCTCCGACCCCGACGGGATGCCCTGGGGTCCGCGGACTCCCGACGACCTCGCCAGGCGGGCGCTGGCCGTGGCCCGTGCGGCCGCCGCGCACCGCCCCGACGCGCTGATCGTCGCCTGCAACACCGCCACCGTGCACGCCCTGGACGCCGTGCGGGCCGAGCTGGAGCCGGCCATCCCGGTCATCGGGACCGTACCGGCGATCAAGCCCGCCGCCGCGGCCGGCGGCCGGATGGCCATCTGGGCCACCCCCGCCACCACCGGCAGCCCCTACCAGCGCGGGCTGATCCGTGACTTCGCCACCGGCGCCCGGGTCACCGAGGTGCCCTGCCCGGGGCTCGCCGACGCCGTGGAGGCCGCCGACGACGCCGCCGTGACCGCGGCCGTCGCCGCGGCCGCCGCCTTGACCCCGGCCGACGTCACCGACGTGGTGCTCGGCTGCACCCACTACGAGCTGACCGGGGCCCCCATCCGCGCCGCCCTCGCCGCGCGGACCGGGGGAACGGATCTGGTCTACTACGGCTCCGCCGAGCCCGTGGCCCTCCAGGCGCTGCGCCGCCTCGGCGTCACCGCCGAGCCCGGCCTGCCCCGCACGGGCGGCCTGACCGTCCTGCACAGCGGCCGCGAGGCGGCTCTGCCCGCCGCGGCGTTCGCCTACGCGGAGGGCCGGCTGCTGTCGGGCCAGGGCGCCCCCGTCGGCTGACTCCTGCCCGGAGGCCGTCCGGTCCGCCGCGTGGACCGCCGCCGGACACGTCGTCGCGCGCTGATGCCGGCGCGGTGACGGCTGCGGCGCGGCCGGCTCCCGCTCCACCCGCCACGCCCTTCTGCGGGACGGACCGCGAAGCCGACGGCTCGTCGCCGACCCCGGAGTGCCGCGTCCCCGCCGGAGCCGTCACCGGCCATGCCGCCCCCGGCGCCCCGGACCCACGGCCCGAGGCGGGCTGCCGCGCCCTTTCGGCAGTGCGCCCCGGCACCCGTGCCGCCCCCTGCGCCCACCCACACGCGAGACGAACCGTCTTGCGTAATGCCCGTGCGCGGGTTACGTTGGGCACATCTCGAGACGGTCCGTCTCGTCTTGTTCATTCTTCCGGAAGGAACCGCCCTTGCGCGCTCCACTCGCCTCCACCCAGATCGTCCTGTCCGAGGTCACCAAGAGCTACGACACCCGCGTCGTCCTGGACCGGGTCAGCTGTACGGTCCGGCCCGGCGAGCGGGTCGGTGTCGTCGGTGACAACGGCTCCGGCAAGTCCACCCTGCTCCGGCTCCTCGCCGGACGGGAACGCCCCGACCACGGCGATGTCACCGTCACCGCCCCCGGCGGCACCGGGCACCTCGCGCAGACCCTCGACCTCCCCCCGGACGCCCGCGTCGGCGAGGCCGTCGACCTCGCCCTCGCCGACCTGTGCGTCCTCGAACGCCGGATCCGCGCCGCCGAAACCCTCCTGCACCGGGCCGGCCCCGACGAGCTCGCCGCCTACGGGGACCTCCTCGCCGCCTACGAGGCACGCGGCGGCCGCGACGCCCGCCGACGGGTCGCCACCACCCTGCGCCGCCTCGGCGAGCGCGCCGACATCGACCCCGACCGCCGGCTCGACACCCTGTCCGGCGGCCAGCGCTCCCGGCTCGCCCTCGCCGCCGCCCTGGCCGCCGAGCCGGAACTGCTCCTGCTCGACGAGCCGACCAACGATCTCGACGACGAGGCGGTCGCCTGGCTGGAGGAGCACCTGCGAGCCCACCGAGGAACCCTCGTGGCCGTCACCCACGACCGGCTCTTCCTCGACCGGGTCACGACCGCCGTCCTGGAGGTCGACGCCGACCGGCGCGCGGTACGCCGCTTCGGCAACGGCTACGGCGGGTTCCTGGCCGGCCGAGCAGCCGAACGGGCCCGCCGCGAACGGGAGTACGAGGACTGGCGCGAGGAGGTGCGCAGCGCCGAGCGGCTCGCCGACACCAACATCGGGCGGTTCGCCGCCATCCCGCGCAAGCTGCCGCGCGGCTTCAGCGGAGCCGGCGCCTTCCGCGCCCGGTCACGCACCCACGGCGCCGCGAGCCGTATCCGTACCGCTCGCGAACGCCTGCACCGGCTGACCGAGAACCCGGTTCCGCCGCCTCCGCGGCCGCTCACCTTCACCGGGCGGTTCGCCGAAGGCGCCGCGGGAGGCGTGGAACTGGTCGGCGCGGCGGTGCCGGGGCGGCTCGAACCGGTCACACTGGAACTCGCGCCGGGGGAGCGGCTGCTGGTCACCGGGCCCAACGGAGTCGGCAAATCCACTCTGTTGCACCTGCTGGCGGGTGAACTGGCGCCCGCACAAGGCATTGTGCGGACCCCCTCGCGCGTGGGACTGCTGCGGCAGGACGACCCCTGGGCGGGCGAACCCCGCTCCGCCGTCGAGCTGTTCGGGCAGGAACACGCCGACCGCTACGTCTCCGGGCTCGGCCTGCTGAACCCGGCCGACCTGACCCGGCCGGTAGGCACCCTCTCGGCCGGCCAGCGCCGGAAGATCGAGCTGGCCCGCCTGGTGGCGCGGCCCCTGGACCTGCTCCTGCTGGACGAGCCGACGAACCACCTGGCCCCGGCCGTGGTGGAGGAACTTGAGGCGGCCCTGGCCCACTTCGGAGGGACCCTCGTGGTGGTCACGCACGACCGGAGGCTGCGCGCGGGCTTCCGGGGCCGCCGGCTGGACCTTCAGCGGGAGCCGGCCGTCGCGAGCCGCTGAGCCAGTGTGCGCAGGTCGTCCGCGCCCAGGACCCGCTCGCCGAAGCCGGGAAGCGGCACGTGGAGCGCGGCCGTCCAGTGCGCCGGCACCGCGCCCTGCCCGTACTGCGCGCCGGCCAGGGCACCCGTCACCGCGGCCACCGTGTCCGTGTCGCCGCCCAGGTCCACGGCGGCCCGTACGGCCTCCGCGAACCCGGTGGTGGTCCGCAGCGCCCACACCGCCGAGCCGAGACAGGGCCACACCGCCCCGTTGAACTCGGTGGCCAGATCCGGGTGCCAGTCGGGGGCGAGCACCCGGGCGTACCGTTCGCGATGGTCCGGGTGCACCGCGTCGAGCGCGGACGGGAGCGCCGCGAGCGGATCGGCGCCGTCCAGGGCGACGCGGACGAGCTCGTGCAGGATCGCGGTACCCTCCCATGCGGCCCGGTCGCCGTGGGTCAGCGCCGCGATCCGCCGCGCGGCGTCCATGGTCGCCTCCCTCCCGGCGGCCGAGAAGTACACGGCCGAGGTGGCCGCCCGCATCAGGGAACCGTTGCCGGCCGCCCGGGCGTTGATCTGGAAGTGCAGGGCCGCCGCGAGGTCCCAGGGCTCGCCGTTGGTGAGGACGTCCTGCGTCTGCAGTCCGATGTCCTTCGGATTCCCGGCCGCCCACCGCTGGAAGCGGGCGAAGACGTCGGGGAGTTCGAGGCCGCCCCGCTCCAGCAGTGACTCGGCGACCAGGACGGCCATCTGGGTGTCGTCCGTCGCCTCGCCCGGATCCCAGCCGCCACCCCCGCGCATCTCCCGGCCCTGCGCGCTCAGCTGCCCCGCCGGCCCGAACTCGTACGGCGCGCCCAGCGCGTCTCCCGCCGCCGACCCGAGCACGGCACCCACCGCCCGGTCGAGCCGGGTGGGCGCGTTCACCGCGCCTCCCCGGCGCACACGGAGGCCAGCAGGCCACGGGCGAACCGGTCCAGGTCGTCCAGGCCGGCGGCGGCCAGGGTGGCCGGGGCGCCGGTGAGCAGGTGGGGGATGGCGCCGTGCAGCGCGAGGGTCAGGGCCCGGGCCCGCTCCGGTCCGGCCGGCAGCCCGGCCGTGCGCAGCAGGTGCTCGTGCGTGGCGAAGTCCCCTGCCTCGATCGGGTCCAGCAGCGCGGCCAGCCAGGGCCGCCGCGTCCCCTCCGTCCGGAGCTCCAGAAAAGCCAGGACGCGGGGGCGCCCGGGCCCCGCCACATCGCGCAGCAGCCCGGAGAGCAGCGCGGCGAGCTGCTCCGCGTCGGCAGGCCCCGGACCGGGCCCCGCCAGGGAGGCGGCGAGCGCCCGGTACTGCTCCAGGCAGCGCTCGGCCACGGCCCGCAGCAGCGCGTCCCGCGTGGGGAAGTAGTTCTTGGCCGTGCCCGTCGGCACGGCGGCGGCCGCGTCGACGGCCCGGTGGGTCAGCCCGCGCCCCCCCGACTCCGCCAGCACGGCGACGGCCGCGTCCCGCAGCCGGTCCCTCCGGTCCTGATTCACGTTGCCAGCATAACCACATCCGTGGTACCACTGATGTGGTACCACGGATGTAGTACCACGCATGTGGTAGTCGTGGCGGGTGCGGGCGGAGGAGCGAGATATGAGCGGCGGGACCACGGACGGGAAGGCCGGCACGTCGAGCGGGCGCGGGGCGGGCACGGCCGTCGTGGCCGGAGCCGGGATCGGCGGGCTCGCCACCGCCATCGGCCTGCGCCGTGCGGGCTGGACAGTGACCGTCCTGGAGCGGCGGGCCGTCCCGGACCGCTACGGAACGGCCTTCGGCATCCACCCGAGCGCGCAGACCGCGCTCGACCGCCTCGGCCTCGGCGACGCGCTGCGGGCGCGCGCGGTCCCGTACCGGGACGCCGGCATCCGGCGCCCGGACGGCAAGGTCCTGGCGGCCCTCCCGCTCGAGCGGATCGAGCGCCGGGCGGGCCGCCCGGAACTGCTCATATCCCGGCCGCACCTGATCGACGCACTCCTGGCCGAGCTCGACCGGCTCGGTGGCACACAGATCGCGTACGGGCGGCCCCTGACGGACCCGCGCGCACTCGACGCCGACCTCCTCGTCGGCGCGGACGGCATCAACAGCACCGTGCGCACCGCGTACTTCGGCAGCCGCAGCCGGCCCCGCCCGATCGGCACCATCGCCTGGATCGGCATCGCCGGATTCGAGACCGGCCTGTACGGCGAGACCTGGGGCGAGGGCCGCTTCTTCGGCATGACCCCCGTCGAGCCCGGCCGCACCAACTGGTACGCCACCGTGCCCGCCGCCACCACCGCACGCGAAGTGCGGGAAGCCTTCGCCGACTGGCACGACCCCGTCCCGCGCGTCCTGGCCGCGACCGACCCGCAGACCTGGATCCGGTACGAGATGCGCCACCTCCACCCCGCGCTGCCCCGCTTCGTCGCCGACGGCCGGGTCGCCCTCGTCGGCGACGCCGCCCACGCCATGACGCCCAACCTCGGCCAGGGCGCCTGCACCGCCCTGCTCGACGCCGAGGCCCTCACCCGGGCCGTCGCCACCGCCCGGCCCGACGGTCTGCCCGCAGCCCTTCGCGCGTACGACGCCGAGCGCTGCCGCAGCGCCCGGCGCGTCGCCTTCGCCTCCCGGAGCCTGCACCGGTTCATGACCGCCCGCCGACCCGCGCTGCGCGACGCGCTCCTGCGCATGCTCCCCGGCTGACGCCCCCCGGCTGACGCCCCATGGCCGCGGCTCGCGCGCGTCGCGACGCGGTCCGCGGCGACCGGCGGCCGTACTGTCGGATCCTCACCGAGGAGGACTCCTGATGCGACGTGTGACCTATGCGATGGGCGCCTCGCTCGACGGCTACATCGTCGGACCGGACGGCGGCTTCAACTGGACGGCACCCGAGGAAGAGGTCTTCCGCTTCTGGATCGACGAGACCCGCGAGCTCGGCGTCCACCTGTTGGGGCGGAGGCTGTACGAGACGATGCTGTACTGGGAGACGGCCGCCCAGGACCCGTCGCTCGACGCCGCGTCACTCGAATGGATCTCGGTGTGGAACCCGCTCCCGAAGGTGGTGTTCTCCACCACCCTGGCGGCGGTGCAGGGCAACGCCCGCCTGGCCTCCGGCGGCCTGGCCGAGGAGATCGAGCGGTTGCGGGCCGAACCGGGGGACGGTGACATCGCGATCGGCGGTGCGACGCTCGCCGCCGAGGCGGCCGCATTGGACCTGATCGACGAGTACCGGGTCATGGTCCACCCGGTACTGGTGGGCGGGGGCACCCCCTTCTTCCCCCGGCACGGCCGCCGGGTGGACCTCGAACTCGTCGAGACCCGCACCTTCGCCTCCAGGGTCGTCCACCTGCGCTACCGCGTGGCGCGCTAGCCGGTACGTCGGCCGGGCGTCCGAGGGTCCGGGCGTTCGGGCGCGCGACGGTGGTGTCCTTCCGGAACGTGGGTACGCTGCTACGTATGACGGGTCACCCCCCTGGTCCGCTCTGGACGGGCCGGGCCACCAACCCCCTGCAGTGGCTGCTCGCGGCAGCCGGCGCGGCCTGCGTGGCGCTCGGCGTCGAGCTGGCCGTCGACAACGCGTGGACCTCCGGTTTCGTCCCGCTCCTCATGGCGGTGACCGGCTGTCTCGCCGCCGGGCTGCTCATGGTCTACGGCACGGTCGCCTTCGTGCACGTCGCCGTGACGATCGACGCCCAGGCCCTCGTGGTGCGCTGCGGCCACATCGGACTCCCGCGCCGCAGGATCGAGCTTGCGGATGTGGCCTCGGCCGAGTTCCTCCCCCGGATCAGCCCGCAGAACTGGGGCGGCTGGGGCTACCGCTGGCGTCCCGAGAAGGGCACCGCGGTGATCGTCCGGCGAGGCGAGGGCTTCGAGCTGAGGCTGGTCGACGGCCAGCTCTTCACCGTGACCGTCGACGACGCCGAGGACGCCGTCCGCGTCATCCGCGCCCACCTGCGCACCCTCGCCGGATGAGACCGTCGGCGAACCGGGGCGCTTACCGGATCCGAGGGCACGGGGACGTACACTCCGCCAGATGAGCAGCAGTGTGACGCGCGAGGCCGCCTCGAACGAGCCCGCGCGGCCCGCCGACGGACCGGCCGAGCCCAGGACGCCCTCCGCGACGCCCCCCGCCGCCCCCGCCGCGACGGCCGCGCCGCGACACAGGGGCGCCCCCCTGGTCCGGTCCCTGCTCGCCGCGCTGTCCGGCGTGCTGCTCTACCTCAGCTTCCCGCCCCGTCCGCTGTGGTGGCTGGCGCCGCTCGCCCTCGCCCTGCTCGCCGGCTGCCTCCACGGCCGCCGTCCGCGCGCGGGCTTCGGCCTGGGCACCCTCGCAGGCCTCGGCTACCTGCTGCCGCTCCTCGTGTGGACCGGAGAGGAGGTCGGCCCCGTGCCCTGGCTGGCGCTGGCCTCCCTCGAAGCCCTCTTCATCGGCCTGACCGGCCTCGGCATCGCCCTCCTCAGCCGGCTCCCGGCCTGGCCGGTCCTCGCCGCCGCCGTCTGGGTCGCGGGTGAGGCCCTGCGCGCCCGGGCGCCGTTCGGCGGGTTCCCCTGGGGCAAGCTCGCCTTCGGACAGGCCGACGGCGTCTTCACGCCGCTCGCCGCCCTCGGCGGCACGCCGCTGCTCTCCTTCGGTGTCGCCCTCTGCGGATTCGGCCTCTGCGAAGCCCTGCGCATCGCCCGCCGCCACCCCGGCCGCACCACCGCCGCGCTGACCGCGCTCACCGTCGCCGCCCCCGTCGGCGCCGCCCTCGCCGCCCGCCCCCTGGTCTCCGACGCGGCCGAGGACGGCACCGTCGTGGCCGCCGTCATCCAGGGCAACGTGCCCCGCCTCGGCCTCGACTTCAACTCCCAGCGCCGGGCCGTCCTCGACAACCACGTCAAGCGCACCATCCAGCTCGCCGAGGACGTCAAGGCCGGCCGGGCCGCCAAGCCCGACTTCGTCGTCTGGCCGGAGAACTCCTCCGACCTCGACCCGTACGCCGAACCCGACGCCCACGCCGTCATCGACAAGGCCGTCAAGGCCATCGGCGTGCCCGTGGCCATCGGCGCGGTCGTCGCCCCGGAGACGGGCCCGCTGCGCAACACGATGATCCTCTGGGACCCCGTCGCGGGCCCCACCGCGACCTACGACAAGCGCAAGATCCAGCCCTTCGGCGAGCGCATCCCGATGCGCTCCTTCGTCCGGCTCTTCAGCTCCGACGTGGACCGGGTGCGCCGCGACTTCGGCCCGGGCAAGGAGCCCGGCGTCTTCGACATGGCCGGCAGCGGCGTCGGCATGGTCACCTGCTTCGAGGCCGCCTTCGACGACGCCGTCCGCTCCACCGTCCAGGACGGCGCCCAGGTGATCGCCGTACCGAGCAACAACGCCACCTTCGGCCGCACGCAGATGACCTACCAGCAGCTCGCCATGGACCGGGTCCGCGCCGTCGAGCACAGCCGCACCGTCCTCGTCCCCGTCACCAGCGGCGTCAGCGCCGTCATCCGACCCGACGGCCGGATCGTCTCGGAGACGAAGATGTTCACCGCGGACGCGCTCGTCGCCGAGATCCCGCTGCGCTCGGGCCGCACCCCGGCCACCGTGCTCGGGCCGCTCCCCGAGTACGTCCTGCTGCTGCTCGCCGCGGGCGGGTTCGGCGTACTCGCCGCCCGCCGCATCCGTGCCCGCCGCGACGCCTGACGGCGGGAGCGGCCCCCGGCCTCGTAGGGTCGGGGGATGACCACACCTGATTTCATCCGGCGGATCCGCCGCTCCGCCGGGCACCAGCTGCTCCTTCTGCCCGGGGTCACGGCCATCGTCCTCGACGACCTGGGCAGGGTCCTGCTCGGCCGGCGCTCCGACACCGGGCGGTGGTCCGTGGTCGGCGGCATCGCCGAGCCGGGCGAGCAGCCCGCCGAGACCGCCGTGCGCGAGGTGTACGAGGAGACGGCCGTGCGCTGCGTGCCCGAGCGCGTGGTCCTCGTCCAGATGCTCGATCCGATCACCTACCCCAACGGCGATGTCTGCCAGTTCCAGGACATCACCTTCCGCTGCCGCGCCACCGGCGGCGAGGCGCGGGCCAACGACCACGAGTCCCTCGAAGTGGCCTGGTTCGACGTGGACGCGCTGCCCCCGCTGGAGCCCTTCGCCCTGGACCGGATCCACCGGGCTGTGCGCGACGAACCCACCTGGTTCGAGGCCCCGGTCGCGTCAGCCGGCCAGGGCGCGCTGTGATGATCATGACAGCCACCTCGGGTGGACCGCCGGGGGGCGGCCTGTATGGTTCCGCTGACCCGGCGGTGTTCATCGGGCCGTCACGTATGCGGGGAGCGATCAAGGGATGAGCTCGGGAGGAACGGCAGGGATACCGAGGGCGGGCGGGCGTGCGAATGCCGGAGCACCGCCCGCCGGAGCACCGGGCCCGCGCCTCGCGGCCCTCGACGCCATCCGGGTCCTCGCCGCGTTCTCCGTCCTCTTCTACCACTACGCGGCCCTGGACAGTGCCTGGGGGAAGCCGGCCGAGGCCGTCTTCCCGGCCGCGCACGCCCTGGCCGTCTACGGCTGGCTCGGCGTCGAGATCTTCTTCCTGGTCAGCGGTTTCGTCATCTGCATGAGCGCCTGGGGCCGCACCGTGGGCGACTTCGCGGTCTCCCGGGTCTCCCGGCTCTTCCCCGCCTACTGGGCGGCCGTGGCCTTCACCTCCCTGGTGCTGTTCACGTGGCCCGAGGTGCGCAAGGTCGATTCGTTCAGCGACGTCGTGGTGAACCTCTCGATGCTCCAGGGCGGGATCGGGGTCCCGCACGTGGACGACGCCTACTGGACGCTGTTCGTCGAGCTCAAGTTCTACGTGCTGTTCGCCGCCGTCGTCATGCGCGGTGTGACCTACCGCAACTGCGTCCTCTTCTGCGGCGTCTGGACCCTCGCCGGCGTCGTGGCCCCGACCGTCGACAACGGCCTGCTGTCCTTCTTCGCGGTGTCGTCCGCGTCCCCCTACTTCATCGCCGGCATCGCCTTCCACCTGATGCGCCGCTTCCGGCCGAACGCCGTCCTGTGGGCCGTGGTCGGCGTGCAGTTCCTCCTGGCGCAGCACCACGTGCACGCCCGCATGATCTCCAGCCTGGGCCGGAAGGCGGCCGAGCAGACGCCCGCCTGGCCGGCCCACGCCGTCATCGTGCTCGGATTCGCGGTCATGGCGGCCATCGCGCTGGGCGCCCTCGACCGCGTCCGGTGGTCCTGGCTCCGACACGCCGGATCCATCACGTACCCGCTCTACCTGATCCACATGATGGCCGGGCTGACCCTCATCCACCACTTCCGCCGCGACATCGCGCCCGTGCCGCTGGTGATCGGCGTGACCGCCCTGATGGTGGTCCTCGCCTGGCTGCTCCACCTGCTCGTCGAACGCCCGCTGGGCCGACTGCTGCGTGACGGCCTGCGGCGCGGGGTGCAGGACATCCGCTGCGGGACCCCGCGCCCGGCCCCGCTCGGCCGGATCCCCGCCCAGCCCTCCGCACCCGCAGCGGAACGCGTCCCGGCCGCCCGCTCCTGAAGCACGGCCGGCGCGGCAGGCGGCCGGCACGCGGGCACCGCCCTCAGCCGTCGGCCGCGGCCTTGCGGTACAGCTCCACCGCCCGGTCTCCCATCACCGCGCTGTAGGAGATCTCCGGCACGGTCCCGCCGCCCTCGTGGCCCCCGAGCACGCCGGCCAGGGCGCCGTCCACCAGCCAGGGGCTGCCGCTGGTGCCGCCGCTGAGGTCGGGGCAGCCGATCCGGCGCTGGGTCGGCGAGAGCAGGCCGGTGCCGTTGGCGCAGCGCAGCGGGGCGTCCAGCGTCCGCGGGTAGCCGATGACCGTCACCCTGGCCCCGGCGGGCTGCTCGGCCGCGACCGGGAAACCGCCCACGAGATCCTCGACACGGCTGGTCCGCCCGCCCTCCACCGGGGCCACCGTCGCGAAGGCGATGTCGGCGTCCGGGTCCTGCCCGTCGGTCCACTCGGGGGCCACGTACACGCCGGTCAGCCGCCACAGGCCGTACGGAGCCCTCCCGTCCCGGTACCCCGGCGCGAAGAGGGTGGTGTGCGGGCTCTCCAGGCAGTGCGCGGCGGTCGCGATCACATCGCGACCGCCGCTGCGCACCACGGCCGCGGTGCAGAAGTGCCCGCCGTCCGGCCCGCCCGCGAACAGCGCGCCCACCCGGTCGGCCGCGGCGCCGGGCGGGGCCCACGCCGTGACGCCCAGCGGCGGCCCGGCCACGGTGTCGGGCACGTCCACGCCGAGCAGCGCGGCCGTCGCGGTCAGCGCGAGGAGGATCCGTGATGCCCGCCGCGCACGGGAGCGCCGGGCCGTTCGGGGGAGCGCGTCGTGGATCATGTCTGCCACCCTGCCCGCCGAACCTGTGACCGGAGGGCGGAGTTCCGTATGAATCCGCTGTGAATCCCGTGAACCCGATGTGAAACCCGGGCCATGCCCGGACGAGACCGTCCCGAACAGCACAGTGCCGGACGAGACGCCCCGGCGGCGCGGGGCCGCAGGGCGTCAGCCCCGGCGCTCGTACACCGTCACCCGGCGCCCCCGCACCTGCCGGTCCTCCACCACGGTGAACCGCTCCCGCAGCACCTCCGCCTTCGCCTTGTCCCGCTCCGCGGAAGGAGCCTTCGCGACCTTCGCCGAGTCCGTCACCAGCAGCACCCGCCGCTGCTCCAGCAGTGCCTCCCGGATGCGCGCCGGCTGCGCCTCCTCGCCCTTGAGGGTGGCCGAGGCCACCGGGCTCTCGGCCAGCGCCAGGTCGGTCAGGCCCGTGAACGCGCCGGGGGAGACCAGCGCCGTGTCCCGCCGCGCGGCCGGCACGAACAGCACGGCGTCCCCGTGCTGCTTCAGCCGGGCCACCTCGCCGGCCACCGCCAGCACGTCGTCGACCCGGCTGGCCGGCGCCCGCTTGCCCAGCTCCACCGGCAGCAGGGCCAGCACCGAGACGCCGACCACCCCCGGCACCAGCAGGGCCGACGCCTTCGGGAAGCGGGGCGCGCAGGCCCGTACGGCAGCCCCCAGGGCCGCGCCGATCAGCAGCGCCAGACCCACCATGGCGAACAGCACGTACCGGTCCAGGAACAGCGGCTGGACCAGCGACACTGCGATCAGCCCGAGCTGAGGCACCGCCAGCAGCGGCAGCCCCACCGCCGCCGCCGAGACCCGCGACCGGTCCGGCCGGTCCGCCCACGCCCCGAGCGCGCCGATCGCCAGCAGGATCCCCGGGCCGATCAACATGTGCCAGGTCAGCGGCGGTATCCAGGACACCTGGTCGGACTGGCCCCGGCTGAAAAGGACCAGCGGCAGCGCCCCCGCCACCGCCCCGGATCCGTACGCCGCCCAGCGCAGCCACACTCCGCGCCCCGCCCGCACCCACCACAGGGTCGCCGCGTGCGCGGGCAGGGCCAGCAGCGACAGCCAGTTCAGCAGCGCGCACACCAGCACGACCGCCCCGTAGGCCGTCCAGCGCGGCCATGTCCGCCGCCCGGACCGGTCCTGAAGGAGCGACACCAGCAGCAGGGCCGACAGCCCGGCCCCGGCCGCGACCAGCGCGTAGGGCCTGCCCTCCTGGAGGTAGAACTGGACGGCCGGCAGCAGGCCGAGCGCCAGGGCGCCCCCGAGGCCCGCCCAGAAACCGGCCAGACGCCGCCCGATCACGGCCACGCACACCGCGGCGCACGCGACCGCGAGCACGGAGGGCATCCGCAGCGTCGTCGTACTCGCCCCGAACACCTCGAACAGGCCGTGCATCAGCAGGTAGTAGAGCCCGTGGACGGCGTCGACGTTCCCGAGCATCCGCCAGATCTCGCCCACCGGCCGCCCGGCCACCTGCCAGGTCGCCGCCTCGTCGCGCCACACGCTGTCCTGCCGCGAGAGCCCCCACAGGCCGAGCGCCAGGGTCCAGAGGAAGGGGACGACACAGAGGAGGGGCCCGCGTCGGGCCGCGGGTATGTGGCAACGCATGAAGGTGCTGGGATCCTCGGTCTGGCGTTCGGGCGGAAGCCACAGTCTATGGACGCCACGGAGGGTTTCCCGACCGCCTGTTGTGCACCGCGGAGCGAGAGCGCCGGGCCCGCCCGCCCCTAGCCTCGCCGCAAGGAGCACGAACGAGGGGCGGTACCGGTGAACTGGCTCATCCACGACTACCGCGAGAGCGATCTCGCAGCGGTGGTCCACCTGATCGACACCACGGCCGAACTCGGCCAGGAGTCCGTCTTCTCGCTCGCCGAGTGCATCAGCGCACTGACCGGCCGGCAGCCCTGCGTCGTCGCCGTCCACCAGGGCGTCCCGATCGGCGCGGCCCTCGCCTGCGTCACCGGGGAACGCGCCTGGGTCATGCGTATGGCGATCGCCGCCGGCTGGCGCGGCCGGGGCCTGGCCAGCGCCCTCCTCGTCGAGCTGGAACGACGGCTCATCGCCGCCCGTGTCGGCCGCATCGCCTACGTCCTGCCCGAGGAGGACCTGCTCGGCGAAGGCCTCCTCAATGCGGGCTACACCCGGCAGCCCGCCGTCGCCTACTTCGAGAAGACCGAGCCGCTCCACGGCCCGGCCGCCGGTCTCCTCGACGACCTCGGCGGCCGCTTCCTGCCGAACGGCCTGTGGTCGAAGGTCGCCGGCATGGAGAAGGAGAAGGACCTCATCGAGCGGCGCGTGGTGCTGCCGCTCGCCGAGCCCGAGCGGGCCGCCTCGCACGGTGTGCGGCCGCCGCGCGCCATCACCCTCTTCGGTCCGCCCGGCACCGGGAAGACCACCTTCGCCCGCGCCATCGCCTCCCGGCTCGGCTGGCCCTTCGTGGAACTGCTGCCCTCGCGCCTCGCCGACGAGGGGAACCTGGCCGCTGCGCTGCGCGACGCCTTCGCCCGGATCGCCGAACTGGAGCGCGTCCTGGTCTTCATCGACGAGGTGGAGGAGATCGCCCCGGTGCGCACCGAGCCCGCGCAGCCCGGAGGCATTCACGGCGTCACGAACGAGCTGCTGAAGCTGATACCGGGCTTCCGGGAGGGCGACGAACGGCTCCTCGTCTGCGCCACCAACTCCATCCGCTCCCTGGACCCGGCCTTCCTGCGGCCCGGACGCTTCGACTACCTCATCCCGATCGGAACCCCGGACGCCGGCGCCCGCGCCGCGATCTGGGCCCGCTACACGGCGGGCCGCGCCGACGTCGACGTGAGCGCGCTGGTCGCGGCGACCGAGCTGTTCACCCCGGCCGACATCGAGCACGCGGCGCGGATCGCTGCACAGGTGTCCTTCGAGCGGGACCTGGAGGCGGGGCGCGCGCGTGGTGCGGCGGTCGCGCAGCCCGGCGCGACCACGCGGGACTACCTGGAGGCCGTCCGGCAGTGCCGGCCGACGGTGACCCCGGCGATGACGGGCGAGTTCGAGGCGGACATCACCGCGCACGCGCGCTTTTGAACTCCGTCCCCCGGTTGCGGCGGGGGACGGGCAGGAGAAGCGACGGGCCCGCGGCCACTTCACGCAGCGGCGGCGGGCCCGCGGGCACCCTTCGGGTACGGGCCCCTCCGTCCCGGGCCTGGCCCCCGGACGGCCGGGCCGTCACGGCCGCGCCAGGGGCTTCGCCGTCCCCATGACCCTTGCGGGGCCGCCGTCCTGCTCACCGCGACGGCGTCCGTCATCCGGATGTCCGCTACGGGGTACACCGGTACGTGAACTCCACCGCCGCGGTGCGCTGTACGGGCGACAACAGCTGGAGCTCCGCCTTCGCCGGGTAGCTGCCGGTGCCCTTGAAGGTCCACAGCAGGTGCAGCCGCGCCTCGCGCTGCCCGCGCGGAACCCGCTCGGTCAGCTCCTCGGACTTGGTGCCGTCACTGCGGACCCAGCGGTAGGCGAGTGTCCCCGGCCGGCCGTCGGTGCCCACGACGGCCACCACGTCGGCGGTCGCGTCGCACCCCGGGCCGGCCGGATCGGTGCTCACGGCCACGTCGCGGACCCCGATGCCCGGACCGAACCGCTGCCATCCGAGGTACGCGAGGACCGCTGCCAACACGACGGCGGCGAGCGCGTACCGGCGCAGCCCCGCGCCGCCGCGGCGGGGCGGCACCACGACGGGGACCACCACCGGGAACGGCGCGGGCATCGCGGCCGTCACCCCGGGCCCGAACCGCATGACCGACCCCTCGACGCGGTCGGGCACCGCCTCCTGCGGCTGCGGCGGGCCACTGAACCAATGGCTGCCGAGGGCGGTCGCGCTGTACTCTTCGTCGCTCATCGGATCATGCACCTCGTCAGCCAGACCTGGTCGGTCTGGGAACCGTTGCCGGCGGCGGGCTTCGTGGTGACCCGCACGCCCCAGTAGCAGCCCTGCCCGGAGAAGGCGTGCCGCCGGACGACCGCGCCAGTGCCCGGCTGGTACGTCAGCGTCTCCGCCCGGCCGTCGGCGGTACCCAGGACACCGGACTGGTTGCTGCTGAACCACTCGACGGTGACGCTCACCGGGGCCGTGCCCTTCGCGTCGATGGAGATGGCCGCCTCACCCGTCGTGAAGTCCGCCTGCCGCAGATCCACCTTGATCGACCCGACCACCACCGTCGGCAGCGGCGACGGCGGCCGACTGGTCGTCGGCGCGGTCGTCGTCACGGTGGCCGTCGGGGTCGCGGTCACCGAGGCCCCGGGGCTCGCGGACGGCGACAGCGACGGCGAGGCGGACGCGGAAGCGGACGGCGACGCGGACGAGGACGGCGAAGCGGACGCCGACGCCGACGGCGAGGCCGAAGCGGTGACCACCGGGGAGGGGAAGCCGCCGCCCGGCGCCGCGCTGGTCGTGGCGAACGCGCTCAGCGCCGCTGCGCCACCGCGCTGTTCACCCACCGCCTGCGCCGAGAACACGATCATCGCGCCGAGTACGAGGGCCACACCCGCGGCCACCGCTCCGCGCCGGTCGGGCAGCCAGCTGCGGGGCGGCGGTGCCAGGGTGGTCGTCGCCACAGCCGTGGTCCCGGCCGCCGGAGCGCCCGCGGAGGGGAACAGCAGGGGCAGCAGGGCGGCCAGCGCCGCCAGCTTGCGCTGACCGCGCTCCTCCCACTCGGGCCCGTACGCGGCCAGCGCCACGTCCTCCAGCTCGGCGACGAACTCCTCGGCGTTCTCCGGCCGCTGCTCGGGCGCCTTGGCGAGCCCGCGCCGGATCAGCGGACGCACGGGCTCGGGGGCCTCGGTCTCCGGCACCGGGGCCTCGATGTGCTGGACCGCGAGTTCCGCGAAGTTCTCCCCGTCGTACGGCTTGCGCCCGGTGAGGCACTCGAAGAAGGTCGCCGTCGCCGCGTAGACGTCGGCGGCGGGCGACGCCGGCCGGCCCTGCCACTGCTCGGGCGCCATGTAGGCGGGGGTGCCGGCGACACCGGGCGTGGTGCCGCGGCGTGCGGCGATCCCGAAGTCCACCAGACGCGATGAGCCGTCCGCCGCGACCAGCACGTTCGCCGGCTTGTAGTCGCGGTGGACGACGCCCGCCCGGTGCGCGTGCGCCAGACCCAGCAGCGAGCCCTTCAGCACCACCAGCGCGGCCTCGGGGTCGGTCTGCCCGGCCTCCTTGAGCAGGTCCTGCAGGGAGATCCCGTCGATCAGCTCCATCACGATCGCGGCGCCGCCCGGGGCCTCGACGTACTCGTACAGCCGCACGACATACGGGGACTCCAGCCCGCCGAGGAGGCGGGCCTCGGCCCGGAACTCCCCGATGAAGGCCGGATCCTCGCGCAGCCGGTCGCTCAGGTACTTCACGGCCACCGCCGTGCCCGTCGCCTCGTGCACGGCGAGCACCACGCGGCCACTGGCCCCCGAGCCCAGCTCGCGCACCTGCGCGTAGCCGGGCACCGCCCACGCGTTCTTCATCGTCTTCCCCCGTCCATGACCTCACCGTGCCCCTGGCTGAGCGGCCCGGTCCTCCTGTCGGCCGGCCACCCTCAGGGACACGGTTTGCGCCGTGGCCGGTTCCCGGCCGTCCGGGTGCGTGTCAGGCGGCGGCGCGCTGCGCGCAGATCATCGCATGTAGCCGGTCCGCCGCCGCCCGCCCGAATGCCGGGTCGTTGATGTGCGTGTCGTAGTCGTAGAGCCGCGCGGCGCTGCCCCGCAAGCCCTCGCGCAGTGCCGAGAACAGCGCCCGGTCCGCGCGGGGGTCATGGTACGGGCCGCCGGGTGCGCCGAGCGTGGACAGTCCGCGGAGCGGGACGCAGACGGCCGCGGGCCCGTTCGCCGCCCGGAGTTTGGCCGCGACCCGGCGGCCGAGCTCGGCGCACTCGGCCTCGCTCGTACGGATCACCGTGATCGACGGGTTGTGCACGTGGACGCCCCGGTCCAGGACCCGCTGGGGCAGGGACTCCAGCGGGCCGAACTTCACCATGTCCAGCGCGCCCAGGCTCACCACCTGCGGCACGCCCGCCCGCCCGGCCGCGCGGAGCCGGTCGGGACCCGCGGTCAGGATGCCCCCGCACAGGTCGTCGGCGAGCTCGCTGAGCGTCAGGTCCAGGACCCCGGCGAAGACCCCCTGGGCGGCCAGGGTCTCCAGCGTGCGGCCGCCGCTACCGCTGACGTGGAAGACGAGCACCTCGTAGCCGAGCTCGGTCAGCCGCTCGCGCGCTGCGTCCACGCCGGACGTGGTCACCCCCGCCATGCTCGCCGCGACCAGCGGACGGGGGCCCGCCCCCAGCCGCGGCGGGCGCTCCGCCGAGGCGCCGGCGAAGGATCCGGCCATCCCGGCGATGGCGGCCACGGCGTTCGCCAGGATCGGCGCGGAGACGCTGTTGAGCCCCGCGATGTCCACGACGCTGTACATCATCGTGATGTCCGATGAGCCGACGTACGGGGCGGTGTCCCCCGACGCCATGGACGAGACCATCAGTTTCGGGACGCCCAGCGGCAGGGCGCGCATCGCCCGGGTGGCGATGGAGGTGCCCCCGCTGCCGCCGATCGCGAGCACGCCGTGCAGCCGGCCCTCGGCGTGCAGGCGCAGCAGGGTCGCCTCGGCGCCCCGGGCCATCGCGGCCACGGCCGCGCCCCGGTCGGCGGCCGATCGAAGGACGGACAGTTCGGTTCCCGCGGCCCGGGCCACCGCAGCGCGCGGCACGTCCGCGGCCACCCGGGGCTCACCCATGATTCCTGTGTCGACCAGTACCACTTCGACGCCGGCGCGCAGCAGCCTCTCGCGCAGCCAGCCGTACTCCACACCCTTGGTGTCCAGGGTTCCCACCAGCACGACGTTGGTCATGGGTGCAATGTCCAGGCAGGCGCGGATGTTGGCAAGTACGAGCTCTGGTCAAGCCTTCAGCAGTACCAACAGTCGCTCCAGGAAGGGGAGTTGCGAGCGGATCAGCATACTTTGAGCCATCTCGGGAGTACACCAGGCCACCCGGTCCAGCTCGGGGAACTCCTGTACGTTCCCCGAGTGCGGGGGCCATTCCAGACTGAAGGTCCCCGGCACCATGAGCGCCGGATCGAGGTCCGCCTCCACCGCCCAGATGGTCACCAGCTTCCCGCTGGAGAGCCGTACCTCGCCCAGCGGCAGGTACTCGCCCTCGGGCGGAGGCAGGCCGATCTCCTCGGTGAACTCCCGGCGGGCCGCGTCGCGCGGAGTCTCCTCCGGCCCGTACTCGCCCTTGGGGATGGCCCAGTCCCCGGAGGTCCTCCCCGACCACAGCGGGCCGCCCATGTGCCCGAGCAGGACCTCGATCCCGGGCTCCGTCCGTGAGCCGTCCGTCCGCCGGAAGAGGAGCAGTCCGGCGCTGCGCTTGTACGTCATGGGCCCATACATGCCCCGAACCGGCGCCGGTCAGTGGTCGTGCGGTCCCTCCCGGTGGACCGGTCCGTGCGCGTCCGCGCAGTGCGGGTCGTACGGGGCCTCGCCGCGCCGGCCGACCGAGAGGAGGGAGTCCTGCACGTGGTCCACCTGGAGGGTGGTGTGCGTGATCCCGTACTCCTTGTCCAGCAGCTGCTCCAGCTCCCGGCGTACGGCGTGGCAGTCGCCGGCCGGCTCGACCAGCACGTGCGCGGAGAGCGCGGCCTGTCCCGAGGTGATCGTCCAGATGTGCAGGTCGTGCACCTCGGTGACCGGCGGGTGCCCGACGAGCCGGTCGCCGACCGCGTCCGGGTCCACGTGGGCCGGCGCCGCCTCCAGGAAGATCCGCCCGGAGTCGCGGACCAGCCCGTATCCCGCCTTGACCATCAGCACCACGACCACGAGCGTGGCGATCGCGTCGGCCTGCCGGAACCCCGTCGTCATGACGATCAGACCGGCTACGGCCGTCCCGATGAAGGCGAACAGGTCGTTCAGGACGTGCTGGTAGGCGCCCTCGACCGCCAGCGAGGACCGGTTCGCACGCGATATGCACCAGGCCGCGGCCACATTGACGACGATGCCGGCGAGCGCCGTCACGAGAACCAGCCCGCCCTCCACCGGCGGCGGGTCCATCAGCCTGCGCACCGCCTCGTACGCCAGCCACGCGGCCAGGAGGAGCAGCGTCAGGCCGTTGGCCTGGGCGGAGAGTATTTCCGCCCGCTTGAGGCCGTACGTGAACCCGCCGCGGGCCGGGCGGGCCGCAAGCCGCATCGCGATCAGCGCGAGGACGATCGAGACGGCGTCCGTCAGCATGTGGGCCGCGTCGGAGATCAGAGCCAGCGAGTGCGCCATCACGCCGATGACCACCTCGACGGCCATGAACCCGCCGATCAGGCCGAGCGCGATGGCCAGCCAGCGGCGGTCGGCGTCCGCGGCCACACCGTGGCTGTGGCCGCCGGGCCCGTGGCCGTGGTCGTCGTACCCGTGGTCGTGCCCGGTCATGGCATCCCCCGTCTCGTCGCGGCAGCCGTTTGTTCGGTTCCCGTCGCGTGAAGTGAAGCGCACCCCGGCGAGATGGGCAAAGGCTGCAACGGGGACCGTTGTCATTCCCTATAAGAGGCCTCTGACCTGCGCTTTCAGCGGGCCGCTGCCGGGCTGGTGCGATCGTGGGAAAATCTCCTCATGGTCCAGCGCCCCGGTGTGCCGACCGCGCCCGAGCTCGTCCTGGAGACAGCCACGGGCTCCACACCGATGAGCCCGGGCCGGACCTACCACGTCGGCAGGGACCCCCTCTGCGAGATCTGCTTCGAGGACGCCCGGGTCTCCTGGCACCACGCGGTCCTGCGCCCCGACGGCGACCACTGGACGGTCGAGGACGAGGACAGCACCAACGGCACCTGGGCCGACGGGCACCGCGTCCACGAGTGGAGCGTCGGTGCCGGCAGCGAACTGCGCTTCGGCGACGCGCAGGACGGCCCGCGGGCCGTGCTCACCGCTCCCGGCCCGGGCGCCGGGGCGGCTCGGGCCCGGCCGTCCAGGGTCTCCAACCCGTCGATGACCGCCACCTTCAGGCAGCCCAGCGCCGTACTCCCGCTGGCCGCCCGCACCACCGTGCGCATCGGCCGCGCCACCGACAACGACCTCGTCATCGACGAACTCGACGTATCGCGCCGGCACGCCGAACTGCGGGCCCTCCAGGACGGCAGCTACGAGATCGCCGACCTCGGCAGCCACAACGGCACCTACCTCAACGGCGCCCCCGTCACGGGCGCGGCCCCCCTCACCGAGGGCGACATCGTCGGCATCGGCCACCTGGCCTTCTGCCTCGTCGGCGACCGGCTCCAGGAGTACGAGGACACGGGCGAGGTCAGCCTCGACGTCCAGGGCCTCACCGTCACCGTCGACCGCGGCCGCAGGACCCTCCTCGACCACGTGTCCTTCCCCGTGGGCGCCAAATGCCTGCTCGCCGTCATCGGTCCCAGCGGAGCCGGCAAGTCCACCCTGCTCGGCGCCCTCACCGGCCTGCGTCCCGCCGACCGGGGGACCGTCCTCTACGACGGCCGCGACCTCTACCGCGACTACGCCGAGCTGCGAAGCCGCATCGGCCTCGTGCCGCAGGACGACATCCTCCACTCCCAGCTCACCGTCCGGCGCGCCCTCGTGTACGCCGCCGAACTGCGCTTCCCGCAGGACACCGCGAAGGCCGAACGCCGGCGGCGGGTGGACGAGGTGATCGCCGAACTCGGCCTCGAGCAGCGCGCCGCGCAGCCCATCCACAGCCTCTCCGGCGGTCAGCGCAAACGGGTGTCCGTCGCCCTGGAGCTCCTCACCAAGCCGTCCCTGCTCTTCCTGGACGAGCCCACCTCCGGCCTCGACCCGGGCATGGACCGCTCGGTGATGCACATGCTGCGCGGCCTCGCCGACGACGGCCGCACCGTCATCGTGGTCACCCACAGCGTCCTCAGCCTCGACGTCTGCGACCGCCTGCTGGTCCTCGCCCCGGGCGGGCGCATCGCCTACTACGGGCCGCCCGCGCAGACCCTCGGCTTCTTCGGCTTCTCCCAGTGGCCCGAGGCCTTCGAGGCCTTCGAGAACGAGCGGGGGCGCGACTGGGCCGGGGAGTACGCGGCCTCCACCGCCCACCGCACGTACGTCCTCGGCGCAACCCGCCAGCCGTGGTACGGCGAGCACCCGGCGGCCGCCGCCGCGGCCGACGCCGTCCCCCCGCCGCCCAAGGCGCAGAGCTGGGGCTCCCAGCTGTCCACCCTCGTACGGCGCTACGCGGCGGCGCTCGCCGCGGACCGGACCTTCCTCGCCATCATGATCGCGCTGCCGTTCGTCATGGGCGCCATGGCCCGCGCCCTGGCCGGCAGCAGGCTCACCCAGGAGACCGCGATCAACGCCCTGCTCATCCTGTCCGTCGGAGGCGTCCTGACCGGCGCCGCGAACGCCGTGCGCGAACTGGTCAAGGAACGGGTCATCTACCGGCGGGAGCGGGCGGTGGGGCTCTCCCGCTCCGCCTACCTCATGTCCAAGGTGGTGGTGCTGGGAGCCGTCACCGTCGCCCAGGCCGTGGTGCTGACACTGGTGGCCCTGTACGGCGTGGACCTGAACGCCCCGGCCGGCAACGGCGTGCTCCTGGATCCCCTCCTCGAGATCACCGTCGCGGTGGCCCTCCTGGCGTTCAGCGCGATGATGCTCGGCCTGCTCGTCTCCGCGCTGGTCCGCAAGGAGGAGGTCACCATGCCGCTGCTGGTCCTCCTCGCCATCGTGCAGGTGGTCTTCTGCGGCGCCCTGCTGGAGCTGGACGGCGTGCCCGTCATCGCGCAGCTGGCCTGGCTGGTCCCCTCGCGCTGGGCCCTGGGCGCCATGGCGGGCACCATCGACCTCGGCGCGATCGTGCCCGGAGAGCTCACCGACGACCCGCTGTTCGCCCACAGCCCCGCGGTGTGGCTGCTGAACCTGGGCATGCTGGTGGTCCTGTCCGTCCTGTTCGGGCTGCTGGTCGCGAGGCTGCTGCGCCGGCACGAGCCCGTGATCATGCGGAAGTAGGCCTCATGAGCTCGATGGATCCCGGGATCGCCGTGGCGGACTTCCGGCCCACCCACGTGGTGCCGCCGCCGGGTCTCTCCGCCTGGGAGGTCCCCGACGTCTCCAGGCCGACCGCGGCCCTGGACGCCTTCCTGCCCGTGCAGCTGCTGTCCCGGCGCGGGGAGTGGGGGGAGATCCTGTGCGCCAACGGGTGGAGTGCCTGGGTCGACGGACGGCTCCTCGTCGCGGTCCCGCAGCCGCCGCCGACCACGGGGGAGCGGCCGTCCGTACGCGCCGAGGACCCGAGGCCGCTGCTGGAGCGCGGTGCCCATGCCCTGGAACGCTACCGGCACGCCGTGGACGAGCTGGCCTCCGGCCGGGCCGACACCGACGCATTCCGGCGGTCCCTGCGCGGGCTGCGGGTGGGCGTGGTCGTCGACGGGGAGTCGGTCTGGCTCTACGACGAGGCCTCCGGGCGGTGGATGTACGGCGACGGGACCCGCCTCGCGACCTACGCGGTGACGGAGGGGCCGGGGCCCGCGCACGGGCACGGGCCTGCGCGGGGGGCCCGGGACGACGCGGGCGGGGCAGGTCCTGGGCCGGACGCGCCGCCCGCCGGCCCGGAGGCGGGCGGGCCCGACCGGGCCACCCCGACCCGCATCGTGGACACGCGCGACCCCGAATGGGAATGAGACGGCGGCTGGGTCAGCCCCGCGTCGCGGCGGGCCCGCCGGCCTGCTGCCCGCGGCGGTGCAGCGGGCGGGCCAGGAGGCCGCCGAGGAAGCCCGCAAGCGCACCCCAGAGCAGGCCCAGGCCGACCGTGCGCCACAGAACGGGGTCCAGTACGACCTCCCCGCCCAGGGCGTCCACCTCGCCGAGGCCCAGCAGGGACAGACCGTACTGGGCCTGCACCCGGGACAGCAGGCAGACCGCCAGGGTGGCCAGCGCGAGGGCCGCGCCCAGGTGGAGGGCGTGCTGCCACGGCCGGACGTGCGCCGGGGACCGTACGGCCGCCAGCACGCCCGTGCCCAGCAGCAGGACCGCGGCCGCCACCACCAGCCACCACGCCCGCGGATCCCGCGCGGCGAACGACGCCACGTCCACCGGGGCCCCGTCGGCATCGCGCAGCACCTCGTCCAGCAACTTCGGCATCGGCAGCCCGAAAGCGCCTTCGACCCGGGCCTCCCAGGCGCCGCCGAAGCCCAGGGTGAGCGCGATCCAGACGAGGTTCGGCAGGCCGAGCAGGACCACGGCGAGGGTCCGGCCGGCGTGCCCCTGGGTCGCGGCCACCACCAGGCCGACGGCGACGCCGATCACGACGTAGGCGAGGAGCAGCAGGGTCGTGGCGAAGGCGGCCGGGCGCACCGCGGTGTGGAAGCGGACCAGCCCGGCCGGGAGCGGCGCGCGCCGGGACACCAGCAGGGCGATCAGCAACAGGCCCAGGATCCACACCAGTCCGAGCAGGAGCGTGGCGGGCAGGTCGGCGCGGAAGCCCACCTTCGGCCCGGAGTCGAGAAGTTCGCCGATCACCCCGAGAGTGGAGTCGCCGGTGGAGATGCCGAAGTCCTGCCGGGCCAGGGCAGTCGTACCGGTCAGGGCGAGCAGCCACAGCACGACCAACGGGACGGCCCGGCCGATGAGTTCCCGGGGACCTGCGACGGCCCGGTTGCGCAGTGGGCGCAGGTAGCAGTATCCGGCCGCGAGGGCGCCCGCGAGGCTCACCGAGAGCGGGAGCACCGACAGGCTCACGTCGACGCCGGCCAGCAGACCGGCGTCGCCGGACACCTCCACCGTGCCGCCGGCCGCCATCACGACGACCGCGGCGAGCACGCGGGGGAACGCCCCTTCCGGAAGGCCCCCCGCGCCCGCGCACGCCAGCCCGGCCGCGGCGACCGCGATCATCGCCGCGAAGCCGGCGACGACGGTGACCAGGGCGTCGCGCCAGGCCCTCGCGGAACCCCCGGACGATGCCGGCCTCGGTGTCTGGCTCACCCTGCAACCGTGGCACTCCCGGCTTGCGGGCACCACCCGGATGGCGCACACAATGGTCCGATGGGAACTCCTCCTCCTGGGAAGAAGAGCCCGTGAGCACACATCCCTCCGGCAGGCAGCCGTCGTCAGAGAGACCCACCGGGCCGCCTTCCGGGCCGCTGTCGGGCGGGCAGCAGGGGCCCCCGCCCCCGCCGCCGACCGGGCCGCCCGGCGGTCCGGCCGGTCCCGGCGGCCCCGGCGGTCCGGCCGGTCCGGGACCGGGCAAGGGTCCTTGGTGGCGGTCGGTTTCACGGCTCGCCACCGCGCTCGTCGCGGTGGTGGCGGCCGTGGCCCTGGCAGTGGTGCTGACCCGGCCCGGCGGCCCGCCGAGCGCCGGGGCCGAGGTGTTCCTCCAGCCGGCCGCCGCGGCCGGCCCGGACCCCTTCACCGAGTCCACCGTGGTGAAGAAGGACGCACCGCCGCCGGAGAGCACGGCGCCGTCCCCGACCGCGACCGGCGCCGCACCCACCACCCAGGGCACCGCCACGGGCACCAGGAGCGTCAGCGGCTCCGCCCCGGGCGTGTACGGGGGCACCCGGGACGTGGCGAGCTGCGACGTCGAGAAGCAGATCACGGTACTCGCCGCGGAGCCCGCCAAGAACGAGGCCTTCGCTGCGACGCTCGGCATCCGGCCGGCAGCCGTTCCCGCGTATTTGCGGTCGCTGACCCCGGTGCAGCTGCGGCTGGACACCCGGGTCACCAACCACGGCTTCCAGAACGGCAAGGTCACCAGCTACCAGGCCGTGCTGCAGGCCGGGACGGCCGTGCTCGTCGACGACCGGGGGGTGCCCCGGGTGCGCTGTGCATGCGGCAACCCGCTCGGTCCGCCGGTACCGCTCAAGGCCGCGCCGAAGCGCTACGGACAGACGTGGCCCTCTTACCAGCCGGCGAAGGTGGTCGTCATCGCGCCGGCCGTGCAGCCCGTGAAGAAGATCGTCATCTACGACCACCAGAACCGGCACTGGTTCGAGCGCGACAAGGGCTACCACCGGGAAAGGAAGCCCGACCGGCCGATCCCGCCGCCCGTGATCCCGACGCCGCCGACCACGCCGAGCCCGGGGGTGACGCCGACGCACACCGGACCCAAGCCGCCGGGACCGCCGTCGAAGTCGCCCACGCACACGGGCTCGAAGCCGCCCACGAAGTCGCCCACCAAGCCGCCCACGAAGTCGCCGTCGAAGTCCCCGTCCACGTCGCCCTCGGGCTCGCAGTCCCCGTCGAAGTCCCCCTCGGGGTCGCCGACGCCCTCGGATTCGCCGTCCCCTTCGAAGTCGCCCACAGAATCCCCGTCCGGATCCCCGTCGGTCTCGCCGGAACCCTCGCCGACGCCGTCGGCGACGGGCTCCCCCACACCGACGGCCTCGGGGTCGCCGACCCCGTCCGAGCGCCCTTCGGGATCACCGTCGGAACCGCCGTCGCCGTCGGGGTCCCCCTCGGGGTCCCCGGCGGCATCGCCCTCGACCAAGCCGTCACCGTCGCGCTCTGAGGCGCGTTCGGCCCAGCCGACCGACCGCACGCCCCCGCTGCCGTCGCGGACCCCGCCGCCGGCCGACCGCACGCCTTCCCTGCCGAGCAGGCCTCCGGCTCCGCAGTCACCGGTGGAGCCGCAGCCCGAGCAACCGCCGCCGGCGGACCAGCCCCGCGAGGACGGGGGCGGGAACGGCGGTGGCGGCGGGAACGGGTAGCCGGCCGAGCCGGGCCGGTCAGCTCCGGGCGCGGCGGGTGAGCGAGTCCCCCGCCGCGCCCACCGCCGCGCCGAGGGCGATCATGACGACGTAGCCGTAGATCTCGTAGCCGTCGGGGACGAGGAAGCGGACGAATCCGAGGAAGTGGATCCAGCCGAGCCACTCGTGCAGGAGGCCGCTCGCGCCGCCGACGACCAGGACGAAGCCGAGCAGCCCCGAAACGGCTGCCAGCGGTGATTTCGCAGGGGTGGAGGTCATGCTCCGACGGTAGGCGCGCGGGGCGCGGCGGCGGATCCGTCCGAAGGCTGCCCGGGCTCGTACTTAAGTATCCGAAGACCGCCGCGGACGCCCGGCGACGGCCGGGCCCGCGTAGATTCCCCGGGCATGCACCGAATTCACCGCACCGGCCGGGACTGGGCCGTGGACCTCGCCCTGGTCCTGTTCGCGGCCTGCTTCGCCGCCGTCAGCTCGCAGTCCATCCCGGTGCCGGAGGATCTGGGCCAGGGCTGGCGGACCGCCGACCAGCTCGCCGGCGGGCTGGGGTGCGCCGCGCTCCTTTTGAGGCGTCGCCGGCCGGTGTCCCTGGCCGTGGCCCTGATCCTGGCCGGCACGCAGACCCACTACATGACCGGGCCGGCGATGGTGGCGGTGTTCACGGTGGCCGCGACCAGGCCGTGGCGTGCCACGGCCTGGGTGGCGGCGCTGGTCTTCGTCCCCCTGCCCGTCTTCCTGTGGCAACTGCCGGACCTGCCCGAGGACCGCGCGGGTTCGGCCCTGACCTACTTCGCCCTCATTGCCGGGGCCATCGGCTGGGGGCTGTTCCGGCGCTCCCGCGCACAGCTGATCGCCTCGCTTCGGGCGCGCGCCGAACTCGCCGAGGCGGACGCGCAGGCGCGGGCCGACCGGGCCCGGATGGAGGCGCGCGAGGAGATCGCCCGCGAGATGCACGACGTGCTCGGCCACCGGCTGACCCTCCTGAGCGTGCACGCGGGCGCCCTGGAGTTCAATCCCGGCGCCCCGCGCGAGGAGATCGAGCGGGCCGCCGGGGTGATGCGCGAGAGCGCCGGCCTGGCGCTGCGCGACCTGCGCGAGGTGATCGGCGTACTGCGCTCCGGCTCGGGGTTCGAGGAAGGGGAGCGGCCGCAGCCGGAACTCGCGGACCTGGACCGGCTGGTCGCTGAGGCACGGTCCGCGGGCGGGCGGATCGAGCTGACCGGGCCGCCCGTGGGCGCCGCGCCCCCGGCGCTGGTGGGGCGTACGGCCTACCGCATCGTCCAGGAGGCGCTGACCAACGTACGCAGGCACGCGCCCGGCGCGGCCGTCGACGTGCGTGTGGCCGGGGGCCCGGGGGACGGCCTGACGGTGGAGATCCGCAACGCGCGGCCGCCCGGACCGGACGCCGCCCCCGCCGACAGCGGGAGGGCCCCGGGACCGGGCGGCGGGCAGGGCCTGGTCGGCCTGGCGGAGCGCGCCCGGCTGGCCGGCGGGGAACTCACCGCCCTCCCCGCCGGCGGAGGCTTCCGGGTGCACGCCTGGCTACCCTGGCAGGGCCGACCGGAACGGGTGAAGGGGGAGGGGGCCGGGTGATCCGCGTACTGCTGGTCGACGACGACGCGATCGTCCGCGCCGGGCTGCGTCTGATGCTGGGCGGCGCCCCGGACATCGAACTCGTCGCCGAGGGCGCGGACGGTTCCGAGGCGGCGGGGCTGGTCGCCGCGCACGCCCCCGACCTGGTGCTGATGGACATCCGGATGCCCGGTGTCGACGGGCTCGCCGCCACCGAGGCGCTCCGGGCGCGGCCGGGAGCTCCGGAGGTGCTCGTCCTGACCACCTTCCACACCGACGAGCACGTCGTGCGGGCGCTGCGGGCCGGCGCTGCGGGGTTCCTCCTCAAGGACACCCCGCCGCAGGAGATCGTGACGGCGATCCGCACGGTGGCCGCGGGCGACCCCGTGCTCTCCCCGGCCGTCACCCGCCGGCTCATCGACCAGGTGGCGGGCGACACCGGCCGGGGATCGCGGGCGTCTCTCGCCCGCGCCCGGCTGGCACTGCTGGCCGGTCGCGAGCGGGAGGTGGCGACGGCGGTCGGGCGGGGCCTGTCCAACGCGGAGATCGGACGGGAACTCCACCTGGCACTGCCCACGGTGAAGACCCACGTGTCCGGGATCCTGACCCGCCTGGGCCTCAACAACCGCGTCCAGATAGCCCTGTTGGTCCACGACGCGGACGAACCGGTCTGACAGGCCCGTCTCCGTTCGGGTCGGACCGGTCCGTGACGTCCAGGGCGACAGGCACGGGGCTCTGCGTACTGCGGAGCCCGCCGTCCCTGCTCCGACTCGGCCTCGTGGAGGGACGGTTGTACAGGACCGCCCCGTGGCGCGACACCGGCGCAACCGGCGCCGGGGTGACGGCGGTCTCCGGCCCGGGGCGGCCCGCAGGGGGTTGATTCCCTGCCCCCGGAAGGCGACCCGCGTGCCATCAGGGTTGTACGCCGCCGGATCCGGCGAAGACATGTTCGGAGCCGTCCGCGCGCACCTCACCCGTGCCGCGGAAATGCCGACTTCTGCGGCCCCGGTGCCGATCGCGCATGGTGGGCCGGTCATTCCCGGGGGCGGCCGCAGAGAAGGGACGGGGCGCGACGGGGCGCCCCTCTCGGCGAACTCCTCGCAGTCCCCCGGCGGTTTGCCCGCTGAGCCACCCCCGACATCCGCCCCGGGGGCGCAGTGCTCTTCCTGCCGCGCGGAGAAGCACACCCACGGCGGTTTTGGCCTCACGACACCGGAGGGGCCTGGCGGCGGACCATCTCGGCGATCCAGTCGGGGGCGAACGGAGAGGTGCAACCGGGCGGAGTGGGATGGTCCTTGAGGACCTGGAGGCGCTCGCCGATGGCGATCGCATGGGCGCGGTGCTCCGGATGCTCGATGCCGATCTGCGCCAGGCAGTGGTTCATCGCCCACTGCAGGCGGTCCGCAGCGTCCCTCGTCTCCGCCTCGATGACGTCGAGCAGCCCCGCGAGGTCGAGGCCCTCCGGTTCTTCGCCACGCGCTCCGTCGTCAGCGCCCAGCCGGCGCCCGCCACCGCCGGATCCGGGTCCGCCGTCCAGGCCAGGCGCGGCTCCTGCGCGTGCCGGTTCTTCTTCACCACGTAGTTCACGAGCCAGTCCTGGACCTTGGGCGTCCGTGCCCTGCGCAGCATGGCGTCCAACTCGTCCCGCCCGAACGCCCTGGGGTGGCAGACCAGGACGGCCGGCAGCCTCGCCGCCGTGTCCTGCGTGGCCCAGAGCTCGCGCGCCAGCTCCTGCTGCGTCTTCAGCCGTTTCGCGAGGGCGTGAAGCCTGCCGAGGTTCACTCCGTGGTCGTCGCCGTGTTTCTCGTTCACCGCGCGTGCCATGGGTCCTCGAGCGCGGCCAGCTCGGCCGGAACCTCGGCCAATCCCGTCCCGGTCGCCTCCGCCACTTCGGACTCCTCTCCCTCCGGTACGGGACCGCGGCAGTGGGCCGGCCCGCAAGCCCGGCGGACGCCCCGAATAGATGGTGGATGCAATGGAATTGCGTGGAATCCGGCCGGATCCGGGGCGTGCCCGAGATGCCGATCGCCGGGGCGGTGATTAGTATCATTCGTAGGTAGCTGTGGCAACTGCGGGACTCGCACCCTTTACCCGCGGTGAATACGCCGGAGCGCGAGGCGTGCGGCACATCGCACCCGCCCACAAGGTCCGTGGCCTCAACGAGGCCGCGTTGACGGGGAATGCGCGCAATTCAAGAGATCTGTACGGCCACAGGTGCAGCCGTGTACGTCCTTTGCCGAGGAGGAAGAACAAATTTTCGTGCCATAGCAACGAGAAGGGTTCTCAACCATGCGAGCAATGAGAGTCAAGCGCCTCTTCGCGGCGTCCGCCATCGGCGTTCTGATGGCCGGCGGAGCCCTGGGAGCCGCAGGCACCGCCTCGGCGGCGACCCCCACCCAGCCCGTCTCCTACGTGAGCGGCGGCGGAGGCTGGGACCACGACAGGGGTGGCCACCACGGCTGGTACGACGACGACGACGACCACCGTGGCGGAGGCCACGGCGACTGCTGACACCAGCGCATACTGTGCGGCCCGCGCGACGGGCCGCACAGTGTCGTGTCCCGCCGCGGAGCCCGCCGTCGACCGCCCCGCAGGGACACCGGCGGGGGACAGTGAGACCCTGGCTGCATGGCCCGTAGGGGAGACGTTCCCGAGGTCGACTGGCCCGCGCGGCCGGACACGAGCCTTGCGCTCAACCGCATGGGCACGTTCGACTGGGACCTCGACAGCGGGCGGATGCACCTGGATCCCACCGCCCTCGAGGTCCTCGACCTGCGCCCTGACGAGTACAGCGGCACGCCCGCCGGGCTCCGCGCGCGCATCGCACCCGCCGAGGAGGCCCGGCTCGACTCCCGGGTCGCCCAGGCGATCAAGGACGGCCGGAGCCACTACGGGGCCTACGTCCGCAGCCGGCGCCGCGACGGGTCACCGGCCTGGACCCACATCCAGGGGCACATCCTGAGGGAGCCGGGCGGCCGCCCGTACCGCGTCATCGGCATCCTCCGCGACGCCGCCCACGACCCGGGAGAGCCCGGAGCCGCCGGGGAGCAGGACGAGGGGCGCCGCCGGATGACCGGAGTCGTCGAGCGGACCACCGCCATCCTCGCGCACGCCCGAACCGTCAACGACGTGACCGACATCCTCAAGGACCCCCAGGCCCTCGGGCACCTCGGCGCGGTCAGCGTGATGCTGGGCGTCGTCGACGGGGGCCGCATCCACCTGGTCGCGGAGGGCCGGCTCGGCACGTACGCCCCCGAGATCGAGTACACGAGGATCGACGCCCGGTTCCCGATGAGCGTTGCCGTACGCACCATGCAGCCGGTCTTCATCGTCTCGCGCCAGGAGTTCCAGGACTCCTACCCCGAACTGTGGCCCTACATCGAGCCGCTGTCCGTCCACAGCGGGGTCTACCTGCCGTTGATCGCCCAGGGTCGGCCCGTCGGCGCCCTGGGGCTTCTCTACGCACGCGAGGGCGACTTCACGGCGGAGGAACGCAACCTGCTGATGGCACTGGGCAGCGGAGTCGCCCAGAGCCTCCAGCGCGCCATCCTCTTCGAGCAGGAGCACGACCTCGCCGAAGGGCTCCAGCGGGCCATGCTGCCCCGCCGGATCCCGACGGTGCCGGGCGCGCTGATCGCCGTACGCTACCGCTCCGCCAGGATGGGGCGGGACATCGGCGGCGACTGGTACGACGTGGTCCCGCTCGGCGGCGGCCGGGTCGGCGTGATGATCGGCGACGTCGAGGGACACGACACGGACGCGGCCGCCGTCATGGGGCAGCTGCGCATCGTGATGCGCGCGTACGTGGTCGAGGGCCACACGCCCGGCGCGGCGATGGCCCGGGCCTCCGCCTTCCTGCGCGAACTGGAGACGGAACGCTTCGCCACCTGCACGTACGCCGAGCTCGACCTCAGCAGCGGAATGCTCCAGATGGTCCGTGCCGGCCACCTCGACCCGGTCGTGCGGCGGGGTGACGGCAGCTGCCACCGGATCCAGGTGGCGGGCGGCCTGCCGCTCGGTCTCCCGCCCCGCGCCCCGACCGCTGAGGCGGGCTCCGGCTACCCCGTGACCAGCCTGGAACTGCATCCCGGAGACACCCTGGTGCTGTGCACGGACGGCCTGGTCGAACGGCCCGGAGCCGACCCCGACACCGGCATGCGCGAGCTCATGGCGGCGCTCCACAGCGGCCCCGCGGACGTCGAGGAACTCGCCGACGTGCTGTGCGACCTGGTCGGGGACTCGGGCGGCGGGGACGACATGGCCCTGCTCGTCCTGCGCCGCCGCGGTACGCCCACCGGGCGTGGCGGCGGACCCCTGCGCCAGCGCCTGGACCCGGGGGACACCGAGGCCCCGGCCCAGGCCCGGCACCTCATCCGGGCGGCGGTGGCCGCCTGGGGCGCCCGGGACCGGGCGGACGAGATCGAGCTGGCGGCGGACGAGCTGATGACGAACGCCCTCGTCCACACGGACGGCGGCGGCCACATCAGCATGCGGATCACCCCGGAGGGCCGGATCCGGGTCGAGGTCGAGGACTCCAGCAGCGCCCTCCCGAGGCGGCGCGACGCGGACGACTGGGCGGTGTCCGGGCGCGGCCTGATGCTGGTGGAGCAGCTCGCGGACGCCTGGGGCGTGGAGCCGCGGGGCGGCGGCAAGTGCGTGTGGTGCGAGTTCGCGGTGAACACTCCGCAGGGCGCGGACCAGCCGTCCTGAGGGGGCTCGCCCTGAGGGGTGTCCGCGGCGGGAGGCCCGCGCCGAGGGGGCGAGCGCTAGGCCGCGCCGACCGCGGCGTACAGCTGCGGAGCAGCTCCCTGTCAGCCCGGCCGTGCCGCCGGCCCGGGGCTTCGGCGGTGGCCACGGCCGCAGCCTGCGGGACGCAGCCGGCACCGCCGCCCATGTCGGGGAAGGCCTACAGGCGTACCAGTGTGACCTCGGTGGCCTTCACGCTCGTCCACACCTCGGAGCCGTCGGCCAGGCCGAGTTCGGCCGCCGCGTCCGGGGTGATCTCGGCGACCAGGTCGGGCGCCTCGGCCGACGCGATCAGCAGGCGCAGTCGGCTGCCCACCGCGGTGATCTCCCGGACGGTGCCCGGCCACACGTTGCGGGGGCTCCCGCCCGGGCGGTCCCGGTGCACCGACACCGCCTCCGGAGCGATGATCGCCAAGGCCTCGGCCCCGTCGGGCAGGGTCTCGGCGACCACCAGGCGGCCGCCCGCCGCGAGGGCGAGGCCGTCCGGGGAGGCGATGCCCGGCCAGGCGTTGCGCCCGAGCATACGGGCGACCCACGGGGACCGCGGGTGCCGGGAGACCTCGGCGGGCGGCGCGTCCTGCAGGACCCGGCCGTCGGCCAGTACGAGGACCCGGTCGGCCAGCGACACCGCCTCGACGGGGTCGTGGGTCACGATGAGGCAGACCCCGCCGAAGCCGGCCAGGTGCGTGCGCAGGGTGTGCCGTACGCGGGCCCGGGTGGTCTGGTCGAGGGCTGCGAGCGGCTCGTCGAGCAGCAGGAGTCGCGGGCGGGCGGCCAGGGCCCGGGCGAGCGCGACCCGCTGGGCCTGGCCGCCGGAGAGCTGGGACGGCTTGCGCTGCGCGAGGTGGCCGACGCCCAGGCGGTCCAGCCAGGCCTGGGCCTCGCGGCGGGCGTCGGCGCGCGGTACCCGGCGGGCGCGCAGCCCGTAGGCGGTGTTCGCCAGCGCGCTCAGGTGCGGGAACAGCGCACCGTCCTGCGGGACCCAGGCCACCTGCCGCTTGTGGGGCGGCAGGGCGGTGACGTCGGTGTCGCCGAGCCGCAGGTCGGCGTGGGCCCGCGGGGTCAGGCCGAGCAGGGCGCGCAGCAGGGTGGTCTTGCCGGCGCCGTTCTCGCCGACGACGGCGATGGTCGTGCCCGGTTCTGCCTCGAGGGTGAGGCGGTTGAAGCCGGTGACGGCGGCGCGCAGGGCCCAGGGCTCCGGCTCCGCGGCGTGCGCCGCGGGCCCCGTCGGCGCGGTGCCGGCCGAGGCGGTGTAGCCGACCGGCGCCGGGGCGGGGGAGGGTGCCTCTTCCGGGGCCGGTCGCGGCCCGGTGACCGCCCCGCGGTCGACCGGGGTGCCCGTCCAGCGGCCGCGCAGCGCGATCAGTACGGCCATGGCGATCGCCAGGAGGAGCAGTGAGACCGAGGTCGCGGCCTCGGGCCGGTCCTGGAGCAGCAGGTACACCTGGAGCGGCAGGGTCTGGGTGGTGCCGGGCAGGTTCCCGGCGAAGGTGATGGTCGCGCCGAACTCGCCCAGCGCCCGGGCCCAGGTGAGGGCGGCGCCGGCGACCAGACCGGGCGCGACCATCGGCAGGGTCACCGTGAAGAACACGCGGACCGGCGACGCGCCGAGCGAGGCGGCGGTCTCCTCGTAACTCTGCTTGAGACCGCCGAGGGCGCCCTCCAGGCTGATGACCAGGAACGGCATGGCGACGAAGGTCGCTGCGACGACGGCGCCCGAGGTGTGGAAGGGCAGGGTGATGCCGAAGGACTCCTCCAGCCAGGGCCCGAGCAGTCCGCGGCGACCGAAGCCGAGGAGCAGGGCGACACCGCCCACGGTCGGCGGCAGCACCATGGGGAGCAGCACCAGCGAGCGGACCAGGGCCTTGCCCTTGAAGCTCACCCGGGCCAGCAGCCAGGCCAGCGGCACGCCGAGGGCGAGCGAGAGGCCCAGCGCCCACAGGGACACCAGGAGCGACAGCTTCAGGGCCTCGACCACGCCCGGGCTGCCGAGGTGTTCTCCGAGGTCGCCCCACGGAGTGCGGACGAGGATCCCGATCAGCGGCAGCAGCAGGAACGCGACGGCGAGCAGCGCGGGAAGCGCCAGGGCCACCGGGGGCCGGGTGCGGGTACGGAGTCTGCTCACGGGACTTCCTGGCTGGGGCCGGCGTGGCCGGGCGGGGCGGGGTTGTCGGGCAAGGCCGCGCAAGGGGCGCAAGGGGGAAGCGTATGCGGGGGGCGGCCGACGGACGCGGGTGCGCGCGGGCACGCCGAAAGGGGCCGTTCGTCCCCCCGGACCGGACAGCCCCTTCGGCCGCCCCGCCCCCGCCGCCGTCAGGGTCGGGAGCGGCGCCGCCTACGGCTGCTGGAAGCCTGCGTCCTGGAGGATCTTCTGCGCCTCGGGGGTGCTCAGCCAGGCCACGAACGCGGCCGCGGCCTCGGCGTTGCCGGACTGCTTCAGCGTGGCGGCCGGGTAGGAGGCCACGGCGTTCTGGGCGTCGGGGATCTCCACGGTGACGACCTTGTCGCCCGACTTGGCCGAGTCCGTCCTGTAGACGAGGCCGGCGTCCGCCTCACCCAGCTCGACCTTGCTCAGGACCGCGCGGACGTTGGGCTCCTGGGAGACCGGCTTCACCTCGATCTTCTGGGCGTCGATGATCTGCTTGCTGTAGCGGCCGACCGGCACCTCGGGCGCGGCGAGCACGACCTTGACCTTGGTGTCGGCGAGGTCCCTGAGCTCGTCGATCTTGAACGGGTTGCCCTTGCCGGCCGCGATGACCAGGCGGTTCTTGGCGATGATCCTGGCGTCGCCGGTCTCGGCCTTCAGCCCGTCCATGGTCTTCGTGTCGGCGGTGACCAGCGCGTCGGCCGGGGCACCCTGCTTGACCTGCGCCGCGAGCTCCTGCGAACCGGCGAAGGAGAACGTCACCTTCGTGCCGGGGTGGGACTTCTGGTACGCCGCGCCCGCGGTTTTGAAGACGTCGGTGAGGGAGGAGGCGGCCAGGACGGTGAGGTTGGTCCGCGGCGCGGCGGACGCCGCCGGGGCGGCCGGTCCGGAGTCGGAGGGCTCTTCGTCGCCGCAGGCGGTCAGGCCGGCGACCAGGACGGCGGACAGAACGGCAGCGGCGGCGGCGCGGTGGCGGATCGGGGTCGGGGACATGAGCGCGGGCTCCTCGTTCGGGTCGCGGCCGGCCGGGTGCCGGATGCGCGCGGTGGTGACCCGCGCCGGTGACGGACGGAGCGGGCGGGGACGGTTCGGTGCCGCCGGGCGGTGGTACCGGGTCGTGGGCGGGCGGAGACCGGGCAGCGGCGGAACCGGGGCGGCGTCTGCGGTTCAGGCGCGGTCGATGTGCACGCTCGTGGACTTCACACGGGCGGTGGCCCGCATGCCGACCTCCAGCCCGAGTTCTTCGACGGCCTCGCGGGTGAGCAGGGAGACCAGGCGGTGGGGACCGGCCTGGATGTCGACCTGGGCGGAGACGTCGCCGAGCCGGACGGCCGTGACGATGCCCGGGAAGGCGTTGCGCGCGGAGGTGTACGGCTCTGCGTCCTCGTGGGCGCCCTGCCCTGCCTCCACGCAGAAGGCGGCCAGATCGCGGCCGTCGATCAGACGGCGGCCCACCTCGTCGCGATGGGTCACGATCCGGCCGACGTCGGCCCAGCGGCGCGCGGTGTCGGGGCTGACGCCCAGCAGTCGCGCGGCCTGTCCGATGGTGTAGGACTGCATGTGCGACACGGTAGGCGCATGCATGGCGCATGTGCAATTCTCTTGGGGGGATCGCCATGGTAGGTGCGAGGAGCCTTGGCGCATCTGCCAATAGGCGAGGAAATGCGTTCCCTGCCGCGGGGACCACAGCACTAGAGTCGGGGGCATGGCAGATGAGGTATCGGGGACGGAAACGGGCACGGTGCGGGTCGACGCGTGGATCTGGTCCGTCCGTCTGACCAAGACCCGCTCGATCGCGGCGACGGCCTGCCGGGCGGGCCACGTGAAGGTCAACGGGGAGCGTGCCAAGCCGGCGCAGGCGATCCGGGCGGGGGACGAGGTCCGGCTCTTCCACGCGGGGCGCGAGCGGATCGTCGTCGTCAAGCGACCCGTGTCCAAGCGGGTGGGTGCGCCCGTCGCCGCCGAGTGCCTGATCGACAAGAGCCCGCCGCCGCCCACCCCCGTGGAGGCCGCGGTCGTCGGTATCCGCGACCGGGGTACGGGCCGCCCCACGAAGCGCGACCGCCGCGAGATCCAGTCCCTGCGCGGACGCTGAAGCCGGCCCCGGCCGGCCGCTGCGGTGTCTCTTACCGGTCGGGCCGGCCTGCGGCGTCCACCGCGGCCGCGCCGCGCGTTGCCGCCGCCGGCGGCAACGGCGGCCCCTCGGGCCGACGGCCGCGCCGCACCGCGGCTCAGACCTTGCGGTAGGCGTACGCCTCGGCGGCGGCCTCCGCGACCTGTGCCAGCGGGGCGCCCGCGGAGGCGGCGACCAACGCCGCCACCGCGCCCTCGACGAACGGCGCGTCCACCAGCCGCGAGTCGGTCGGCAGTTCATCCTCCAGCAGCAGCGCCTTCACCGTCAGCACCGAGCTCCCGAGGTCCGCGAGCAGCGCGACCCCGGCACCCCGGTCCACCTCGCGCGCGGCCTCCACGATCCGCTCCGCGCTCGTGCCGAGGCCGCCGGCGGACGTGCCGCCGGCGGCTGCCACCGGAGCCACCGGTCCGCCCGCCGCCAGGCCCCCTGCCAGCTCCGCCACCGACTCGGCGACCGCCGCGCTGTGCGAGACCAGCACCACCCCGACCAGGGCGGGCCGTGTACCGCCGGTGCCGTCTGCGCCCGTCACCGTGCGCCCTCCGTGCGCTCCGCCACGTCCGCGAGCGCCCCGAGCAGCAGCGCCGACGAGGTCGCGCCCGGATCCTGGTGCCCGATGCTGCGCTCGCCCAGGTAGCTGGCCCGACCCTTGCGCGCCTGCATCGGTACGGTGGCGAGGGCCCCGTCCTCCGCCGCGCCCGCCGCCGCCCGGTACGAGGTGGCCAGCGCGGCCACGCCCGGCAGCAGCGCGTCCAGCATCGTCTTGTCGCCCGGCGCCGCTCCGCCCAGCCGAGCCACCGCGCCGACCCCCTTGTCCAGGGCCTCGCGCAGCTCCTCGTCGGACACCTCGGGCGCCTCCCCGAGCTCCTTGCCGGTACGGCGCAGCAACATCCCGTACAGCGGTCCCGAAGCGCCGCCGACCGTCGAGATCAAGGTCCGCCCGGCGAGCTGGAGCACCGCGCCCGGCGCTTCCGGGACCTCCGCGTCCAGCGTCGTGCGCACCGCCGTGAATCCCCTGCGCAGATTGCTCCCGTGGTCGGCGTCCCCGATGGGGGAATCCAGCTCCGTGAGCCGGTCCGCCTCGCGCTCCACGGCGGCCGCGGCGGCCGCCATCCAGTCCCGGAAGAACTCTGCGTCACGCACCGGATCTCCTCGCCTCGCGTCCGCCCCGGCCAGTCCTCCCGCCACCATAGATCAGCGCCCCCGCCGCGGCGCCGCCCGTCCGTAAGGGGGCGACCCGCCCTGACGCCGACGGTGCCGCCAGTGCGCAGAAATGGTCAATTGGCGCCGCATGTGGTCAACCGGAAGCGCGAGATTCGGCCACGTGGTCGGATGTCTGCTTCTGCGGGATTCGACGAGTGCGAGGCGCAGCGTGGCAGCGACGACTGAAGAGCCTTTCAGGGCTCTGCTGGAAGCGGCACCGGACGCGATGGTGATCGTGGACGACTCCGGGGTGATCCGGCTGGTGAACGCACAGACCGAGGCCCTGTTCGGCCATCCCCGGCGGGAACTCCTGGGCCGCCACATCGAGATACTGGTCCCCGAGCGGTTCCGCGGCCACCACCCGGGCCACCGGCTCGGCTACGCGGCCAGCCGCCAGGTCCGCCCGATGGGCGCGGGCCTGGTCCTGTACGGCCTGCGCCGGGACGGGCGCGAATTCCCCGTGGAGATCAGCCTGAGCCCGCTGGAGACCCCGGAGGGCCTGCTGATCTCGGCGGCCGTGCGCGACGTGAGCGAGCGCCGGGCCGCCGAGGAACGCTTCCGGGCCCTGCTGGAAGCGGCACCCGACGCGATGGTGATCGTCGACGAGCGCGGCGCGATCCAGCTCGTCAACGCGCAGACCGAGGCCCTCTTCGGGTACGCCCGGGAGGACCTCCTGGGAAGACCCGTCGAGGTGCTCGTACCGGAACGGTTCCGCGGGCACCACTCCGACTTCCGTCACGGCTACTTCGTCAACCGCAAGACCCGCCCCATGGGAGCGGGCCTGGAGCTGTACGGCCTGCGCCGCGACGGCGGCGAGTTCCCGGTCGAGATCAGCCTGAGCCCCCTGGAAACCCCCGACGGAACCCTGGTCTCCGCCGCCATCCGCGACGTCACCGAACGCAAGTCGGCGGAGGAGATGCTCGCGAAACTCTACGAGCAGCAGCGGCACGTCGCGCTCACCCTCCAGCGCAGCCTCATGGGATCCCCGCCGGACGTACCGGGGATGCCCACGGCGAGCCGGTACTTCCCGGCCCGGCAGGGCGCCGGGGTGGGAGGCGACTGGTTCGACCTGATCCCGCTGGGCGGCGGCCGGGTCGGCGTGATGGTCGGCGACGTGATGGGGCGCGGCCTGGACGCCGCCGCCGTCATGGGCCAGCTCAGATCCGCCTCCCACGCGCTGGCCAAGACCGGGATGCCGCCCTGGCAGCTCATGCGCGCCCTGGACGCGGTCGTCAGCGAACTGCCGGACCAGTTCGTCACCTGCTGCTACCTGGTCGTCGACGCCGATTCGGCCGAGATCACCATGTGCTCGGCCGGACACCTGCCGGTCCTGCTCGTCGCTCCGGGCGGCGAGGTCACCCGGCTGCCCGTCGAGGTGAGCGTGCCGCTCGGGGTGGGGGAGGTGCCCCACCACGAGACCCGGCACACCGTCGAGCCCGGATCGGTGCTCGCGCTCTACACGGACGGCCTGGTCGAGACGCCGGACAGCGACATCGAGGGCCAGGTGGACGGCCTCGCGGCGGCGCTGGAGAAGGCTGTCGCGACCTCGGACGGCCTGGAGGAGGCCGCCGACCGGCTGCTGGGCGACCTGCTGCCGGAGGTCGACGAGAACCCCGACGACGTGACCCTCCTGCTGGTCCGCATTCCCGACACCCCCGTCACCTCGCAGAGCATGCTCCTCGCAGCGGACCCGAGCAGCGTCGCCGCGGGCCGCCGGTTCCTGCGCTCGACCCTGGCCCTGTGGGGCAAGGACGACGACCAACTCCGCGAGACCGCCTGCCTGCTCACCTCCGAGCTGCTCTCCAACGCCGTGAGCCACAGCCGCGGGCCCGTCCGGCTCCGCCTGCGCCAGGCCGGCCGCGAACTCAGTGTCGAGGTCTGCGACGGCAGCCCGGTCCTGCCGCAGGCCCGCTTCGCCGCCCCCGACGCCGAGTCCGGCCGGGGACTGCTCCTCGTCGACTCCCTCGCCGCCTCCTGGGGAACCCTCCCCACGGCCGAGGGCAAAGCCGTCTGGTTCTCGTTGCCCCTGCCCGCCCCACGCCCCGCGCCTTTCTCGGACCGGCCGGCCGGGCGCGGGGCCGGCGGGCCCCGTGCGACAACCGACTGAGCCCCGGGGCGGCCACGTGATCGAATGGGCGTGTGAACGGTCGTGACGGAAAGGGTCCCGCTGTGTCAGACATGCCCCCGCCGAACGTGTGGGCCGCGCCGCCCGCGGGCCCTCCGCAACGGCCGGCTCCGGCGTACGGGGGGCCGCCCACCGCCCTGGGCGGCCCTCCGTACGCCTATGGGCCCCCGCGACCGCCGACCGAGACCGCGCCGGCCGGCAGCGCCTATCACGAACAGGCCCGCAACGGACGGCAGAAGGCGCCGCAGCGCATCGGGGAGCTCCTCCTCGTCATCGTGGGGAACCTGGCCGTACCGCTGGTGGTCATCGCGTTCGGCGCCCTCGCCTGGTACGCGCTCGGGCTGGACTTCGCACCCGAGGACGGCGACCGGATCCTCGGCGACCCGCTCGCCGACGAGGCACTCGCCCTGCTCTCCATAGCCGCCGGCCTCCCCGTCGTGCTGCTCGCCGTCCGCTGGTGCGGCAGCCGCCCCGCCGGTACCGCGGCATCCGTCGCCGGCCGACTGCGCTGGGGGTGGCTGGCCCGCTGTGCGGCGGTCGCCTTCCCGCTGATCGTGCTCCAGATGGGCGGGCTGGCGCTGTGGGGCTACCTCGACGACGGCGAGGAGTCCCTCGCCGGCGACTTCCCCGGCTGGTCCGGGTTCGCGCTCGCACTCGTCGTGCTGTGGGCGCTGATCCCCTTTCAGGCCGCGGCCGAGGAATTCGTCTTCCGGGGCTGGCTCGCCCAGTTCTTCGGCGGATTCCTCAAGTCACCCTGGCCCGGAACCGTCCTCGCCTCCGTCCTCTTCGCCGTCGCGCACGGCTTCGGCGAGTGGTCGGGATTCGCCCTGCTCTTCTACTCCGCCCTGTGGTGGGGATGGCTGACCATCCGCACCGGAGGCCTCGAGGCCGTCATCGCGGTGCACGTGGCGAACAACATGACCGCCTACGCCGTCACCGCCGCCCTGGGGCAACTGGCGGAGTCGGGGAACGCGGCGGACGCCCCGTGGCAGGCGCTCGTCCTCGAACTCGTCGCCGCACCCGCGTACTGCCTGCTGATCGCGAAGCTCGCCACCGCCCGCGGCGTACGGCGCCTCGGCCCGGTGGAGCCCGCCGTCGACGCGGAGTCCGCCGGCAACGCCGAGCCGGCCGGGCGGGCGGAGCCGCCCGCATAGGCGCGGCTCACCGGCCGGCGGACGATCCTATCTCCACCACCCGGGCCCAGGGCGGCGTCCGGTCCGGCCGGTAGCGCGGGCCGTCCTCGTCCCACCGGGGGGCCCTGGGACGGGAGAAGAGTCCCACCACCGTGCGGCAGGGCGGGCGGACGGCGGGCCAGGCCGTCTGCCCGTCCGTCAGGACCACGATGACGTCGGGCGGCGGCCCCGACCGCAGCGACCTGGCGAAGCCCGCGCGCAGATCCGTGCCGCCGCCGCCCAGCAGCGGAATGCCCTCGCCCTCGCACAGCGGGTGCACGATCCGGGCCGCCGCGTCGCACGGCACGACGGTGACCAGGTCGCGGCGGCCGCCCACGGCCTGGGAGATCGCCGCGACCTCCAGGAGGGCGCTGCCCAGTTCGGAGTCGCTGACCGACCCGGAGGTGTCGATTACCACGGAGACCCGCGGGGGCCTGCGCCGCAGGCTCGGCAGGACGACACCGGGCAGTCCGGCCGAACGCCGGGAGGGCCGGCCGTAGCTGTAGTCCTCGCCGGCGCCAGCGCCCGAGGCCGCCGACCGGACGGCCGCGCCGAGCAACTCCCGCCACGGCTGCGGCGGGTGGAAGGCCTCCTCCGCCCACCTCTTCCATCCCTTCGGGGCGGTGCCCGGCCGCCCGTTGATCCCCTGCGCCACCCGGAACCGGACGCCGTCCTGCTCCTGCTCGCTCAGGCCGTGCGCGCCGTCCGGCCCGAGGTCCCACTCACGGTCCATCCCGTCGGCGCCGCTGCCGCAGTCCAGCCAGACCAGGCCGTCTGTCCGCGGCCCGAGCCCGAACCGGCGCAGATAGTCCTCCATCAGCTCGCCCCCCGACAGCCCCAGGTCCTGCGGGGTGACGGCGCCCGCGGGCCGGAGCAGCCCGTCGCCGAACACGTCGTCGTTGATCTCCAGGTCCGCGGCGATGTTCATCCGCAGCCGCGCCCCGGGTCCTTCCAGACCCTGGAGCCGCGCGGCCCTGTCACCGCGCCCGTGGTGGTCGCGCAGCAGGTGCGACACCTCGTGGACCCAGACGCCGGCCAGTTCCTCCACCGGCGTCCGGTCCACGAACCCCGCGGAGACGTACACCCGCCAGTACCGGTCGACGGCCATCGTCGGCACCTGCCGCGACTCCACGGTGTGCAGGGCGAACAGGGCCGTCGCGAGGTACGGCCGGACCCGCGCGGCATGCAGCCTGGCGGTGTAGAGCTTGTCGAGGTCCAGCGCGCCCGGCGCCCCGGCGCTCATGGGCGGGCGCCCGCGTGGACGCCTGTACGGACCGCGGTCCGCTCCGCCGCCCGGTCCGCGCGCCGGGACAGGTCCACCACCCCGGCGAGCCGCTCGATCGCGGCCGGCACGTCCCAGTCCTCCCGGCGCAGAGCGGCCAGCGAGGTCGCGGGGACGACCACCAGGTCCGGAGCGCCCGTCTCCAGCGCCCGGACCATGATCGTCCACGCTGCGTCCCAACGGGACTTCTCCGGGCGCCGGTTGACCGCCGCCACGATCCCGTCCAGGACGGCCTGGCGCTGGTCTCCCCGCTCGGGCAGATCGGCGCCGGCCGGGTCGGCGAGCAGCGCCTCGGGGTCCGGGAGTTCCATCCGGTCCAGCGCGGCGAGCAGTTCCAGCGCAGGACCGTCCCCCACGGTCCCCCTGGCCAGCATGGAGAGCACCTCCCTGGAGGAGCCTGCCGCGGTGGCGAAAGCGATCAGGCGCAGCGTCATGTCCCAGCTGCGGGGCGACGGCCAGGCGCCGCCGCGCCGCGTCTCACCGGAGGGCAGGCGGTGCACGAGCGGGGGCCGGGTGGTGAGGAACCCGCACACGGCACGGCGGGCGAAGTCCACGGCGGCCGGCAGCGCCTGCGCGTCGAGGCGCGGCAGGGTGGCCCGCGGCCAGGTCCCGCCGAGACCGCGTACGACGACATCGTGGTCGTGGGTCCACTGGAGGTGGACGAACCGGTTCGCCAGAGGCGGGCTCAGTTCCCAGCCGTCGGCCGCCGAGGACCGCGGGTTGGCGGCCGCCACGATCCGCACGCCGGACGGCAGTTGCAGGGCGCCGATCCGCCGCTCCAGTACCAGGCGCAGCAGAGCGGCCTGCACGGCCGGGGGCGCGGTGGACAGCTCGTCGAGGAAGAGCAGCCCGCGCCCGGCCCGTACCAGGCGCACCGCCCAGTCCGGCGGGGCCATCGGGACGCCCTGCTCGGCCGGGTCGTCGCCGACGACGGGCAGCCCGGAGAAGTCGGACGGCTCGTGCACGCTGGCGATCACCGTGGTCAGCGGCAGGTCCAGGGAGGCGGCGAGCTGGGTCAGGGCGGCGGTCTTGCCGATCCCCGGCTCGCCCCACAGGAGGACGGGCAGGTCCGCGGCGACGGCCAGGGTGAGGGCTTCGAGCTGGTTGTCAAGGCGCGGCTCGGTGGTGGTCTCGCCGAGCAGGGCCAGCAGATCGCCGGCGACGTCGAGCTGGGAGACGGCGGGCATGGTCATGGGCATGAGTGGTCACCTGTGGGGTTCGTGAAGGGTGGACGGCTGAGCGGTCGAGCGTGCAGGGTGGAGGAGCACGGCGGGGCGGGCCCCGGCCTACGGCGTGGTTCGCCGGGCGCCGGGCCGCTTTGCGGACAGCCCTCGGGCGGCCCGGCGGGAGCGACGGGGCTTCGGGGGGAGGCGGTCGGGACCCGGTCCGGCCAGGCCCGCGCGGAACAGCCCGTAGGTGATGCGCCGTCGGGCGGCCGCCTCCAATGCGTCCAGCAGGGCGCCGGGGCGCAGCAGCGCGTCGGCGCCCAGAAGCCCCTCGACGACGGCCAGCGCCCCGGCGACGTCTCCGTGGTCCAGGCGTTCGCGGACGCCGGTGAGGCAGTCCGGTCGGCGGTGGGCCGCGTCGATGGCCCGGAGGCAGGGCAGGGGAGTCCCGGACAGGGCCGCCAGCAGTTCTTCGCGCCGGACCTCGGCCGGGTCGTGGTCCAGGGGTGTCAGCACCCCGTCGACGAGGCCGATGCGGTGCCGGGCTCCGCGGCATTCGACGAGGCCCGGCCGCCCCGGAGCCGGGTCCGCACCCGCATCCGGGGTCCGCGAGGGTGCGGCCGGCGCACGCTCCGGTGACAGGGCGGCGGCGACCAGCGGGTGCAGCCGGTCGGCCGCGATGGAGCCGGTGCGGAGGAGTTCCAGGTCGGGGAGCACGCGGGCGGCCGCGTCGGGCAGGACGGGCAGTGCGTGGGCGCTGCCGTCCCTGGGGGCAGCCCCGATCCGCAGCGACGGCATCCCGGCAGCGGGCCCGGGTCCGGGCCCGTCCGCCCCCGCGACCAGGTCCAGGACCAACCGCTGCCGGGCGCCGAGCCGGACGGTGACGCTGCCGGTGTCCCGGCCCTCGGCCCGGAGCACGATCCCGGCCTCGGCGGCCCACGTGTCGACGGCGCAGCCCTGTTCCGGGGGCAGTGCTCGGGCGAGGTCCGGATCCGGTCCCGGCGGGCCGCCGCAGGACGGCCGGCGGGCTCCGGAGCGGACCCGCAGCTCGGGCGCCCGGCGGGCGTCCCACAGGTGGCGGTGCAGGTCGAGGCGGAAGCGCCGGTCGGGGCGGGACCCCCTGTGCGGACCGGCGCCGGCGATTCCGGACCCGGAGCCGTCCCACAGGGCGAGGCTGATGCGCTGCCCGCCGTCCGCCCAGGCGGGCGGGGTGCGGGCCACGAGGTGCACCGGGGGCGCGGTGTCCTCGGGCCCGGCGGCGTCGTATTGGGCCAGGGTGAGGGTCAGGCCCGGGCGCAGCAGTCCGTCGGGAGCGACGCGGGGCATGTGCCAGCGCAGCAGGTCCGGAGCCAGGTGGCGCAGGTCGGCCCGGATCCGGTCCGCGAGGTCGCGGCCGTGCGAGCGGGCCAGGGAACGCAGGTTGAAATCGACGTCGAAGCCTGCGGCGGCGCATGCCGCGGACCAGTCGCCGGCGTGCCGGCGGGCGGTCGCAGTCTCGATCATGGATGCCGGCACGGCGTACTCGCGTACGCGGAGCCAGAGGGCGAGGCGGGAGTCCCTGTTCGCGGTCCGAGTGAGCATCAGCACTCACCTTGCGCGGTGGGGACCTCCGATCCGAGAGTGGAATGAGTGGTCATCGCGGTGATCGTAGCGATCCCTGCCGCGACCGGCGAGGGGTTTTCCGCCCGGTGCGGTTCCGCCCGGGCCAGTGGTGGTGGTGCTGGTCGATGACGTAGGGGTGGCCGTGCAGCCAACCGCCCCCGGCCGGACGGGCGTCGGCGAGGTGCGGGTGACCGGGCGGCAGGTCCGGGTGTACGTGGTCCAGCCGGTCCGGGTCGTGGACCGGCCAGAGCGCCGCCGCGGCGGCGGTCGCGCCCAGGGCGACGGCGCCCAGGGCCGCGACGGTCAGCGGCAGACCGGTCCACGGGGCCAGCCACCCGGCGAGCGGGTAGGTGAGGAGCCAGCAGCCGTGGGAGAGGGAGAACCGGGCGGCGAAGGCGGCGGGCAGGTCCGCGTCGGCGGTGGAGCGGCGGACCACGCGCCCGCCGGGCGTCAGGACGGCCGAGCAGGCGGCTCCGATCGCCGCCCACGCCACCAGGAGCGCGGGCCAGGTCCAGGCGCCGGGGGCGGTCGCGGTGAGCAGGGCCACCGCGGCGAGGACCGCCGGGAGGGTGGAGGCGGCCCGGAGCATCACCGCACGGTCGGTGGAGCGCCGCAGGAGTCGCGGCAGGGCGAGCGCGGCGAGCACGGACCCGGCCCCGTACGCGGCGAGGGCGACCGAGACCGCTCCGGCCGGGAGGCCGAGGTGGCCGCGGACGGCGGCGACGGTGTCCACGAAGACGACGGCTCCGGCGGCGGCGACCGCCAGGTCGAGGGCGAGCAGGGCCCGCAGCCGCGGAGTCGCCCGGAACAGGCGGGTGCCGAAGGCGGCCTTGGCGCGGAGCGCGCCGGTCCGCCGGACGGGAGCGGGCCGGGGCAGCGCCGTGGCGGTGACGAGCGCGGCGGAGGCGAGGAAGCCGACGACGGTGCCCGCGAAGAGCCGGTCGTAGGAGACCACGGTGAGCAGCGCCGCAGCCAGGACCGGACTGAACAGGCTCTCCAGGTCGTAGGCGAGCCGGCTCATCGACAGGGCGCGGGTGTAGTCCTCTTCGTCGGGCAGGACCTCGGGGATCGTGGCCTGGAAGGCCGGGGTGAAGGTTGCGGAAGCCGCCTGCAGCAGGAAGACCAGGACGTGGATCTGCCACACCTCGGTGACGAGGGGGAGGACCAGTGCCACGGCGGCGCGGGTCAGGTCCGTCGCTGCCATGAGGACGCGCCGGGGCACCCGGTCGGCTGCGGCCGTCACCAGCGGTGCGACGGTCACATACGCGATCATCTTGATCGCCAGTGCGGTGCCGAGGACCGCCGGGGCGCCGTCGCCGGCGAGGTCGTACGCGAGCAGGCTCAGCGCGACGGTGGCGAGCCCGGTGCCGACCAGGGCGACGACCTGGGCGGTGAACAGGCGGCGGTAGGTGCCGTTGCGCAGAACTGACAGCACGGACGGCGCGGACGGTACGGACGGCACGGAAGGAGAGGACGGCAAGGGCGGCCCCGTTCCGGTCGGCGGATCGATGACGCGATTCCAGCGTAGCCAACATGTGCGTACTTGTGCACGCATCCGGTGCGGCCCCGCGGTGAATCGGGCGGTCGGGGCCGCCGCTCCGGATCCGGCCGGCCGGATCGCATGGAGCCGGGTCCCCGTGGAGGGCTCAGTCGTGCGGCGGGAGGGAGCCGATCTCGTGGTCGGCGACGTTCATGGCTTCGTCCACCAGCCGGCGCAGGTGCCCGTGGCGCAGGGCGTAGACGACGCGGCGCCCGTCCTTGCGGGTGGTGACCAGCCCGGCGAGACGGAGCTTGGCCAGGTGCTGGCTGACGGAGGGACGGGCCGCCCCGCAGGCCTCCGTCAGTGTGGTGACGTCGGCCTCCCCCCGGCCGAGCCGCTCCATCAGCGCCAGGCGCGTGCGGTCCGCGAGCAGGGCCAGAACGGACGCGGCGACCTCCAGCCGGTCGCCCCGTACCTGCGAATCCTGCGCACCTGCCGGGCGCGTGCCTGAACTCATGCGGACATCGTAGGGCGGCGCTGGGGAAGCGTGCGCCGTTGCGCACGCGTGCGAACGTGCACGGGCCCCGCAACCGGCGGGGGTCGCGGGGCCCGTGGACGGACGTGGCGCTGGGTCAGCCGAGGGCGGGCGCCTGCTGCTGGGCCCTCACTTCCGCGCCCTCGGTGCGCGTGTCCAGGAGCTTCTGCGCCAGGACGCCGAAGACGACGGCGAACACCGTCCACAGGACGAGCTGGACGGCCAGCGAGGCCATTCGGAACTCCCACAGCAGGGCCGCGGGGAAACCGGGCTGGACCGCGTCGCTGTTGTCCGGCAGGAACACGAACGCCAGGGCGGTGGCGACGACGAAGCCGCCCGCCGCGGCCAGCGTCGCGTTCCAGTTGCCCAGGCGCGGTGCCAGCCGTCGTCCGAGGACGATCGCGCCGACTCCGAGCAGCACGCTCAGCAGGATCATCAGGAAGAACAGCGTGGTGCGCTGCCCGATCGTGTCCGGGTTGCCCACGGCCGGCGGGGTCGCCGGGTACTTGAGGAACGGCACCAGGTAGACCAGGGCGAACGCGCCCGCCCCGGTGAGCGCGGCCGTGGCCCGCGGGCTGAACCCGCCGACGCGGCCGAGGGCGAACGAGAACGCGAGCGAGGCGATGCCGCCGAGCGCGACCCCGTAGACCAGGACGCCGGTGGCCAGGCCGACGGTCGACTGGACCGGCCGGCTGACGAGTTCTTCCTCCTCCTCGGCGGCCCCGCCCGACGCGGCGTCACCCCCGTGGCCGGCGTGACCGCTCGGGGCGCCGGCGGCGTCCTGGGCGGCGGCCTCCTCCACGGCGATGGAGCCCCGTACCGGCGGCTCACCCACCACGTAGGCGACGGCGAAGGCGAACAACCCGGCGATCAGGCCCGCGAGCATGCCGCGGACCAGTAGACCTCTGACAGTGGAGGCGTACATGTGAGCGGCCCCTCAGTGGCAGGGGAAGCCGAGCAGGTGGCGACCGTCGTGCACCCACTCGTGCACGCCCTCGCCGGAGAACACGGCGGTGGCGCCCTGCTCGGCCCCGACGAAGTAGAGGGCCACGAGCATCAGGAGACCGACGAAGACCGCCCAGGGCAGTACCGCGCGCACGGGCAGCGGCGCCGACGGCGAGACGGCGGGGGTGGATATGGCAGCGGAAGCGAAAGCCTCGGCCATGATGGAACCTCCTTGGGGAACAACGCGTCCCATACGGTGGTGCAGGACGACGGTCCTCGGGTCTGACTCGCCGCGAAGCCCTCCTGGAGGGCGCCGCAGCACACAGTGGCGCGACCATGCCGGATTCACACCGGGCTTCCGTCTCGCCGTCGTCGCTATGTGGAAATGTCGCCGTGACGCTACCGTGCGGCGGGCCCGCGGCCAAGACCGTGAGTTCCTGATCACACACCTACGCTGCGGTAATACCGTTTCGGACCGCGTCGGAAAACACCGAGCGCCCCGCGGCTGGCTGTGACTACTGCTAGAATCACCGCCGTTGGCCTTCGGCGTGCGTGCTCCGTGCATGCGTCCGGAGGCTTTTTTCATGCCTTCGCACCTGACCACCAGCCATGACCCCACCCCCACCCCCTCCTTCGGCTACCGCAAGCTGCTCCGCACCAGGGAGTTCGGCGGCCTGTACGTCAGCTTCGCCCTCACCGCCGCCGCAGGCGCCCTGTCGGGCATCGCGCTCGGCACGCTGGTGGACCGGCAGACCGGTTCGCCGTTCCTGACCGCCCTGAGCATGTACGGGGCCACCTTCGCGACGGTCCTCGGCGCCCTGACGCTGATGTCGGTCGCGGACGGAAAGCGGCCGCGCCGTACCCTCCTCCTGCTCCAACTCGCCTCGCTCACGGGCGTCTGCGCCCAGGCGGTCCCCGGGCTGCCGCTCGCGGCCCGCTTCGCCCTCCTCCTGTTCCTCGGCTTCTTCCAGTCCCTGGGGACCGGCGCGCGGCTCGGGCTGCTCGCCGAGGCCGTGCCGGCCGCCGGTTACGTGCCGGCCCGTTCGCTGATGAACGTCACCGCGGGCGGCACGGCGATCCTCGGCTACGCCGGTGGCGCCGTACTACTGAGGTACGCGGGCCCCCAGGGGGTCTTCGCCGTCGCCGCCTGCCTCACCGCCCTCGGGGCGGCCGTGGTCGCGGCCACCGTCCGCGAGCACTCGGTGCGTCTCACCCGCCGGCCGGGCCTGCGGCAGACCTGGCGGACGAACGCCGAACTGTTCTCCCACCCCGGCCGGCGGGCCCTGCTACTGGCCCTGTGGGTCCCCAACGGTCTGATCGTCGGCTGCGAGGCCCTGTTCATCTCCTACGACCCCGCCCACGCAGGAACCTTCCTGGCCGCCGGAGCCGCCGGCATGCTCCTCGGCGACCTGGTCGTCGGCAGGCTGCTCACCGCCGGGCGGCGCCGCCGCCTCACCTCCGCCCTGCGGCTGCTGCTCGCCGCTCCCTTCCTGCTCTTCGCGGTCCACCCGCCCGCCCCGGTCCTGACGGTCGCGGTGTTCCTCGCCAGTGCCGGGTTCGCGGCCACCCTGCCCCTTCAGGAACGGCTCCTGGAACTCACCCCCGAGGCGATCCGCGGGCAGGCCCAGGGGGTCGAATCGGCGGGACGGATGACCTGGCAGGGTCTGGGCGCCGCGATCGCCGGGGGCCTGGCCCAGTGCCTCGGCGCAGGCCCGGCGATGGCCCTCGCCGCCGCGGCCTCGCTCGCCGTCACCCTCCTCACCCTGCTCATCCGGCCGTCCCGCCGTGCGGGCGCCGCTCCGCCGCTCTGACGGCCGGCCGGTCGCGGGAGCCCGAGTGCGGCGCGTTCGGCTATTCGTGCACCTGTTCGGTTATGGGGGCTAGGCTGGAGCCATGCACGCGCTCCAGGGCCTCCAGGGTTCCCTCTTCGACCAGGGCGACGAGATCGGTCTCGGCCCCCTCGACGGGCTGCGCCGGACCGAGCTCGGCGCGGGGGCCTGGGTCGAGCACCTGTCCGGCTGGCTGCGCGGCGCCGACGCGCTCTTCGAGCGGCTGGCCGCCGACGTGCCGTGGCGCGCCGAGCGGCGGCAGATGTACGAGCGCGAGGTGGAGGTGCCCCGGCTGCTCGCCTTCTACGGCGAGGGCGAGGCCCTGCCGCACGCCTCGCTGGTCGAGGCCCGCGACGCGCTGAGCGGCCACTACGCAGTCGAGCTGGGTGAACCGTTCACCACCGCCGGGCTGTGCCTGTACCGCGACGGACGGGACAGCGTCGCCTGGCACGGCGACCGGACCGGCCGCTCCTCGACCGAGGACACCATGGTCGCCATCGTCTCCGTCGGCGACCCGCGCGATCTTGCCTTCCGCCCCCGCGACGGCGGGCCCACCCTGCTGCGCCTGCCGCTGGGCCACGGCGACCTCGTGGTCATGGGCGGCTCCTGCCAGCGGACGATGGAACACGCCGTACCGAAGTCGGCGCGGGCCGTCGGGCCCCGCATCAGCGTGCAGTTCCGAACCCGGGGCGTGCGCTGACCGGCGGTCCGGCGCGCTCCGCAGCCACCGCGGCCCGTCGTGGACGATCACGGGGGCGCGCGTCGATCGCGGCGCATCTGCCGCGAGTCCGTCCGTCCGGACACGCGACTCCGGCCGTCCGGGACATCGGGGCCTCCAGGGCCCGGAGTGGGACCGCACGCGGCCTCCCCTCGATTCGTTCACGGACGTCCGTGTACTCCAGCGGGAGTTGAAGGCGCGCGGTGTATTCCTGACGGACGCCGGCGAGTCCGCGTGCGGCCCGGGCGGCTTCCCCGTCCTCGACCGGACGGCAATCGGTCCGGGTGGACCGGCACCCCCGGCCGGACGGAGCCCGCCGGTCCGCGCGGACCGGTCATACGCGGGTCCGGACGTCGACGTCGGACTCCTTCGAGGGGCGCGCGGCCGAGGCCGCCGCGTGCAGTGAGCGCAGTGCCAGCATCAGGATCCCGATGTCGTCCAGATAGACCGGGTCCGGAATCAGGTCCACGGGCGAGACGGTGTAGACGAGCGCGGCCCAGAACAGCGCCTTGTCGTGCAGCGGGATGCCCGCGTCGAGCAGCAGCCGCCTCGCCCTGAGCAGGCGTACGAACATCACGGCCGCGACCACGGCGAGCCCCGCCATGACCACCGCGCCCACGAAGAGCCAGACCGTTCCGTCCATGGCGCCCATATACCCCGATTCCGGTCGGGTGATACCCCGTACGGCGGCCGGAGCCGCTCAGGCCCCCTGCCCGCGCAGCCGGCGCCCCACCTCGCCCAGCCCGTCGGCGAGCGCGTCCAGCTGCGCCGGGGTCAGGACATCGACGAGGATCTCGCGGACCGTGGCCACGTGCCCCGGCGCGGCCTCCTCCAGCTTCGCGCTGCCGGCGTCGGTGAGCACGGCGAAGACCCCGCGCACGTCGGAGGGGCAGCTGCGGCGGCGCACGAGCCCGGCCTTCTCCAGCTGGGTCACCTGGTATGTCAGGCCGCTCTTGGAGTTGATCAGGCCGTTGGCGAGCTCGGTCATCCGCAGCTCCCGGCCGGGGGCCGCGGAGAGCCGCACGAGGATCTCGTACTGCGGGTGGGACAGCCCCGTGTCGTCCTTGAGCTGCTGGTCGAGGCGCCGGTTCACCAGCGCCGAGGCGGCCAGGAAGCCGCTCCAGGCCCGCATCTCGCGCTCGTCCAGCCATCTCGGTTCAGCCATGGCCCCACCCTACACGGGTTGTTCGAATTTGAATCACCGGCTAGGGTCCGTGGCCAGCGGTTCGAATTTGAACAACTCTCCACCTGCTCCCTGGGCCGCCCGACCGGAAGGACCCCTCGATGACCAGCCCGTCCGTCACCTCGACGAAGCCGCAGCCCGCCGCGCCGGCCGCACAGGCCCTGCCCGCCGCCCTCCCCACCCCCGGCCACGACACCGGCCTGCTGCTCCTGCGCCTCGTCCTCGGCCTGACCATGGCCGGACACGGCGCACAGAAACTCTTCGGCTGGTTCGGCGGCGGCGGCATCAGCGGAACCGGCCGGTTCTTCACCGCCAGCGGCTACCCCGCCGGCGACGCCATGGCAGTCCTCGCAGGCCTGACCGAGACCCTCGGCGGCCTCGGGCTCGCCGCCGGCCTGCTCACCCCGCTCGCCGGAGCCGCCGTCGTCGGCACCCTCCTCAACGCGATCGCCGTCCACGGCACCGGCTCCTTCTTCGCCCCCGCCGGCATCGAGTACGAACTCCTGCTGACCGCCAGTGCCGCGGCCCTCGCCCTCACCGGCCCCGGCCGCTACGCCGTCGACCGCTTCCTCCCCGCTCTGCGTGCCCACCGCCCGGCACACGGGGCGCTGGCCCTCGCCCTCGGCGTCGTCCTCGCCGTCGTCATGCTCCTCGTGCGCAACTGAGGCCCGTCCCGCGATCCCCGGCGGGCGCACGACGTCAGCTGCGGGCGCATCACCGCCTGACCCGCACGCCCGGCTACGCCCGGTACGAGGGCGCCTCCCCGCCTTGCGGTGCACCGCATCCGGCGCCGCCCGCCGATCCACCGGGAACCGCGGGACACCCTGGCGCGCGCTCGGGGGTGTCCGGGGCCCGAGCTGATTGGCCCCCGACATTCAGGGGAAGAGCGCACAAATGACACAACCCATCGAAGACTACGCACTCATCGGCGACCTCATGACCAGTGCACTGGTCGGCCGCGACGGGTCCATCGACTGGCTGTGCCTGCCGCGCTTCGACTCGGCGGCCTGCTTCGCCAGGCTCCTCGGCGACGAGGAGAACGGCCACTGGCGCATCGCCCCCCTCGGCGCCGCCGACGGCGAGCGGTGCACCCGCCGCGCCTACGTCGACGGCACCCTGGTCCTGGAGTCGTACTGGGAGACCGAGACCGGCACCGTCAAGGTCATCGACTTCATGCCGCAGCGCGACGTCGCCCCCGACGTCGTCCGCATCGTCGAAGGCATCAGCGGCACCGTCAGGATGCTCAGCACCCTGCGTCTGCGCTTCGACTACGGCCACGTCGTGCCCTGGGTGCGCCGCAGCGACGGCGACCGCGTCGCCGTCGCCGGACCCGACTCCGCCTGGTTCCGCAGCGAGCCCCCCGTCCGCACCTGGGGCGAGGCCAACAGCACCCGCTCCCAGTTCCCGGTCACCGCCGGCCGCCGCGTCGCCTTCGTCCTGACCTGGCACCCCTCGCACGAACCGCGTCCCGAACCCACCGACCCCTTCCAGGCGTTGGAAGGAAGCCTCGCCGACTGGCGCGAGTGGACCTCCCAGTGCCGCTACGACGGCCCCTACCGGGAAGCGGTCACCCGCTCGCTGATCACCCTCAAGGCCCTCACCTACGCCCCGACCGGCGGGATCGCCGCCGCCGCCACGACCTCCCTGCCCGAGGAACTCGGCGGCGTCCGCAACTGGGACTACCGCTACTGCTGGCTGCGCGACTCCACCCTCACCCTCGGCTCCCTGCTCACCACCGGATTCCTCGACGAGGCCCGCGCCTGGCGCGAGTGGCTCCTGCGCGCGGTCGCCGGCGCCCCCGAGGACCTGCAGATCATGTACGGGATCGCAGGCGAGCGGCGGATCCCCGAGAGCGAACTGCCCTGGCTGCGCGGCTACGCCTCCTCCGCCCCGGTCCGCGTCGGCAACGCCGCCGTCGACCAGTTGCAGCTCGACGTGTACGGGGAGGTCATCGACTCCCTGCACCTGGCGAGGTCCGCCGGACTGCCCGCCGAAGCCCACTCCTGGCGCATCCAGCTCGCACTCCTGGACTTCCTGGAGCAGAACTGGCACCGGCCCGACGAGGGCCTGTGGGAGGTCCGCGGACCCCGCCGCCACTTCGTGCACTCCAAGGTGATGGCCTGGGTGGCCGCGGACCGGGCCGTACGGACGCTCGAAGGCGACCCCTCGCTGCCCGGCGAGCCGGACCGCTGGCGCGCCATGCGGGACGCGGTCCACCGCGACGTCTGCGACAACGGCTTCGACCCCGAGCGCAACACCTTCACGCAGTACTACGGCTCCAGCGAACTCGACGCCGCGACCCTGCTCATCCCCAGGGTCGGATTCCTGCCCCCCGACGACCCGCGGGTCACCGGCACGGTCGACGCGGTGCGCGCCGAACTCGGCCGCAGCGGACTGGTCCGCCGCTACAGCACCGCCGATTCCGTCGACGGACTGCCCGGCGACGAAGGCGCCTTCCTCGCCTGCTCGTTCTGGCTCGCAGACGCCCTGCACCTGACCGGACGCGTGGACGAGGCCCGCGTCCTCTTCGAACGCCTGCTGGCGGTGTGCAACGACGTGGGACTGCTCGCCGAGGAGTACGACCCCGTCTCCGGGCGCCAACTAGGAAACTTCCCGCAGGCGTTCAGCCATGTCGGCCTCGTCAACACCGCGCTCACCATGGCCGGCATGGAAAAACGGACGACCGAGGCGGGCTGAAAGAGTGGACCTGCCCCCGCAGCGCGCAGAAGGCGCGGGACCGTTCACCACCCGGCTCACCTGGCAGCGCCCCCAAGGGGAGACGGTGGTGTGGGAGTCGCGGCCCGCGCGCAGACGAGGAATCCTCGCGGTCCGCAGCCCCGGCCGGACGGCCGCCATGAGCACGACCGCCGACGCCGAGGGCCTCGGCCGCCTGCGACGGCTGGGCGGCATCGCCTCGGCCGCGTTCGTCATCGGCGGAGCCCTCTTCGCCCTCGGCGCGGCCGTGTCCCAGTTCGGCTGGGGCACCACGGCCGAGAGCGCCGCGATCTACTTCGCGGGAGGACTGTTCTTCAACACCGGCGGCTACGTCTCCCTCCTCCAAGTGCTCAACGGACCCCGCCACACCCCCGAGGACGGCGGCCGGCTGGTCACGTCCGCCTGGAGGTGGTGGGGATACGAGCCCATGCGCCTGGACTGGCTGAGCACCTTCGTGCTGTTCGTCGGGACGCTCGTGTTCGGCGTCAACCTCCTGGACTCCTTCCTCCAGGGGCTCACCGTCCAGCAGGCCAACCGGCTGATCTGGACTCCCGATGTGATCGGCTGCCTGCTCTTCCTGCTCTCCGGTCACCTGGCCTTCGTCGAGATCTGCCACCGTCCCTGGCCCTGCCTGCGCCGGCGCAGCCTCGGCTGGTGGGTCGTCGCGGTGAACCAGGTCGGATCGGTGCTGTTCATGGTCTCGGCCGTGGCGGCCTTCACGCGGCCCGCCACCGGAAGCCTCGTCGACGCCGACGTCGCCAACTGGGGGACGCTGCTCGGCGCCGTGTGCTTCTCCGTCGGCGGCGTGCTCCAAGCCTACGAACGGCCCTGAGCGGGCGGCTCGGTGCCGCCCGTGAGGGACGCCAGCAGCAGGGCGATGTCGTCCGGCCGGTCGACGGCGTTGCCGATCAGCCGGTCGGCGGTCTCGGTCAGCGGAACCGGCAGCGCCGACGCCAGCGCCAGCCGCAGCCGCTCCACCCCCTCGTCGATGTCGACGCCGGGCCGCTCCACCAGCCCGTCCGTGTACAGGGCGAGCACCTCGCCCGGCGCCAGTCGCAGTTCCGTCACCGGGTAGGAGGCCTCCGGGTCGACGCCCAGCACCACCCCGCCCGCCAGGTCCAGTACCTCCGTGCGGCCGTCGGGACGGCGCAGCAGCGGCTGCGGGTGGCCGGCCCGGACGGCCAGCGCGGAGCCGGACGCCGGGTCGAGCACCACGTAGCAGCAGCTCGCGAACTGACCCGGATCGAGGTCGATGAGCAGCCGGTTGGTGCCGCGCACCACCTGATCCGGCGTGCTGCCGGCGAGCGCGAAGGCCCGTACGGCGCTGCGGAGCTGGCCCATGGTCGCGGCGGCGGCGACGCCGTGGCCCTGGACGTCGCCGATGACCAGGGCCAGCCGGCCCGATCCGGTCTCGACGACGTCGTACCAGTCACCGCCCACGTCCATGCCCGCGGAGCCCGGCAGATAGCGGCCCACGGTCTCCACGTGCTCGCGCACCGGCAGCCGGTGCGGCAGCAACGCCGCCTGGAGCCCGTGGGCGAGCGCCGCCTCGCTGTCGTAGCGCCGCGCCCGCGCCAGGGCCTGCGCGATCAGCCCGGCCAGTGCGGTCAGCACCGTACGCTCCTCCGGACTGAAGCCGCGCGGCGAGTCGAAGCCGAGGATGCACGAGCCGACCGGCCGACCGGAGGCGATCAGCGGGAGGAAGGCGCGGGCCCCGACGTCGGCGTCCAGCGGGATGCCCGGATAGGCGGCGGCGAGCCGCTGCATGGACTCGAAGAACAGCGGCCGGCCCGTGGTCAGCGTCTCCACGCCCGGCAGCCGGACATCGAGCGCGACCCCGTCGAACCGGTTCAGGAAGCCCTGCGGGAAACCGGTCTCCCAGGCCAGGTGCAGATGCCGCTGGTCGAGCAGGTAGATCGCGAGCTGGCGGCCGCCGAAGGCCGGCAGCAGCTCCTCGGTGACCACCGCCGACACCTGCCGGGCCGTGACCGCCTCGGTCAGCGCGATGGCGAGGGCCACCGGCCGGTACAGCGCGGATCCCTGGTCGGCGGGCGAACCCGGGCCGGTGGCGGGATCGCCCGCGGCCGACCCCGGCGCGTAGGCGGGCGGGTCGGCCGTACCGATCGTCAGGGTCACGCCGTCGGCCGCGGGGTAGAGGCCCACCGACAGCCACTCGTCCGGCGGATGCCGCCCGCGGCGGGCGGAGAAGTGCACAGGCTCCGACGACATGAAGACGGCGCGGAAGTGGTCGTCGTACGCGGGTTGCCCGAGCCACGGCAGCGCCTCCCACAGCAGCCGACCGTGCAGGTGACCGGTGCCGGCGCCGAGCAGGCGCTCCGCCGCGGAGTTGACGAAGCCGATCCGGCCCTGCCGGTCCAGGGAGAGCACCGCCTGCGCGAGCCGGTCCACGGCGCCGCGGGCGCCCGCGGCCCCCGCCTCCGGCGCGGGGCCCGGCACGCAGACCGGGTCACTCTCCCACACCACCGGCTCCCCGGCCGCGGACAGCGCGGAGAGCTCGCGCGCCAGCTCCTCGGCGGCCTGACGCAGCCGTTTGCGGTCCCCGGCCCCGACCGGGACACCGGGGGTGGCCGGGCGCAGCACCACCAGCACGCCGAACCGCTCCGGCCCGGACGTCACCGGCTCGTACAGCGAGGCGAACGGGAAGGGCAGGCCGGCGACGAACTGGGGGAAGCGGCTCATGGCCGACTCCGCGTCGGCCAGCAGCACGGCCTGCCCCGAGCGGTAGGCCTCGGCGACCGGATAGGGGCGGTTGACCTGCATCCGCCACCACGGGCGGAACAGCGGCAACGGCAGCCCGGTGAACAGGGCCAGCAGCAGCAGCTCGTCGGAGCGCGAGCGCAGGTAGACCCCGCCCGCGTACCCGCCCACGGCCTCCACCGCGCTCACGACGGCCCTCGCGAGCACCTGGACCATGGCGTCGGTGGCGGCGCCGAGGCTGTCCGCTCTCGCCATCACACAGTCAGCATGCGCCATCGGCCACAGCATCGGCATCCCGGCGCCGCGCCCTCATCAGGGGCCGCCGCCGCGCCCTCATCCGGGACCGCGCCGCCCGGTGCACGCCGCCCTGCCCCGTGGCGCGCCCGCCCCGTGACGCGCCACCCGGGACTGCGCCGCGCCGTGTGCCGCCCGCCTCGTGGCGTGCCGCCGCCTGCACTGCGGCCGAGCCGATCAGCGGGGGCAGTTCTCCCGCCTGTCTGCTCGTCCTGCGCGAGAGCGACCTCGTGGGGCTGCCGGCCCGCCCGGGCCGCTCCGCTCGCCCGCCGCGCCGGGACGGGAGACCTACGAGATCCCGCTCGACCTGCCCGCGCTGCCTCGGCATGGCCTGGCACCCGCGGCACGACGCGGGCCCGGCGCACGCCTGGCCGGGCGGCCCGCGCCCGGGAACCGATGACCACGGGGCCGGGGGCCGCCGCCGCGATAGGCCGACCGCTTCCCCCGTCCGGGGGACGTATGGGGGAGCACGGCTGCGCGGACGGCCACCCGCACGCGCCGCGGGGCACGATACGCACGCGTCCCACCCCCCGGCAGGCCCCCGGAAGGCAGAGCATGCGGTTCCAGTACGACACCATCGGCGAGCGCTACGCGGAGTCCAAGAGCACGGCGGCCTTCTCCGCGGCCGACACCTACACCCTGCACGGGGCCCTCGACGCGCTCGGCGGACTGCGCGGCCTCGACGCCCTCGACCTGGCCTGCGGCTACGGCTACAACACCCGGCTGCTGGCCCGAGGCGGGGCACGGCGGACCGTCGGCGTCGACGTCTCCGAGGAGATGATCCGGACGGCCCGCGAACACGAGGCGACGAAAGGCCGGCCCGACGTCGAGTACCTCGTCGCCGACGCCGCCGGCCTGCCCGACCTCGGCCCTTTCGACCTCGCCACGGCCGCGTACGTCTTCAGCTACGCGCCCGACCGGCGGACCCTCCACGCGATGTTCCGGTCCGTGCGCGCCAACCTGCGCGCCGGCGGCCGGCTGCTCGCCATCGTGCCCAACGCCGGGGCGTTCCCGCGGGTGGACTGGTCACCGTACGGGGTCCGCATCCTCGACCGGGTCCGGGACGGCGACGCGCCGCTGCTGAAGGCGCACTTGCTGACCGAGCCGCCCGTCCCCTTCGAGTTCCGCGAATGGGCCCACTCCGACCTCGCCGAAGCGGCCGTCGAGGCGGGTTTCGTCACCGTCGGCTGGCAGCCGAACCGGACCCCGCCCGCCGACCCGGTACGCGACGAGGCCTACTGGACGGCGTACCGCGCCTGGCCGATCAGCTCCCTGATGACCTGTACGGCGTAGGGGGTGGGGTCCGGCCGGCCGGGCCGGGCCCGCGCCGCCCGGCCCGGGGCGTCACCGGTCCGCCGCGGACCTGACGAGCTCGACGATCCGGTCGCGCGCCGCCCGCCCTTCCGGCACCGGCAGCAGCGGGTACGCGTGCGGCATCCCCGCCGCCTCGTGGAACTCCACCTCCGTGCCCTCCGCGCGCGCCCGGCGCACCAGCTCCCGGCTGTCCGTCGACAGCACGTCCCGCGTGCCGCTGAACACCGTCAGCGGAGCCAGCCCCGCGAACGTCCCGTGCAGCGGGCTCACCAGGGGATCCTCGGCGGCCAGCGTCCCGGCGTACAGCCGCCCGGCCTCGAGCAGCCCCGCACGGGCCAGCAGCGGGTCGGCCTCCTCGATCGCCTCCTGGTCCGGATGGCTCATCGTCACGTCCAGCCAGGGGGAGACCAGCACGATACGCGAAGGCTGCTCGCCGTCGCGGTCGCGCAGGCGCTGTGCGGCCGCCAGCGCCAGCCCCGCCCCGGCCGAGTCGCCGATGAGCACCGTCCCGCCGTCGCCGCCGCCCGCGATCAGGCCGCTCAGCAGGTCGGTGGCGACCGGGACGGTCCGGTCCGCGGTACCGCGCGGAGCCAGGATGTACGCGGGGACGACGACGCGCGCCCCGGCCCGTGTCACCAGGGTCCGCACCAGCTCCCAGTGCGGGCGCTCCAGCTCGCCCACGTAACCGCCGCCGTGCACGTACAGCACCTGCGCCGACGGTTCGGCCCCCAGCGGGGACACGTCGTACACCGGCCAGGCGCCGACGAACGTCCGGGAGATGTCCGCGACCCGGCCGAGCCGCCGCGGCGGCAGATGCGACGCGGGTCGGCGGGCTGCCGATGCCACCCGCTCGCGCACCGCCTCGGCGCTCGCGAACCGTCTTCGCCGCCCCGCCACGACCAGCGCCACCGAAAGCGCCCTGCTGCGCAGACTCGGCACGCCCCTCACCTCCCCTTTTCCCTGCCCCGTCAAGGGAGGAGCATAGGCGTGAAGACCCGCTCGTGAAGCTCCGCTGTCGGCCCGCTTAAGAAACTCTCGATGGACTGATCACCACGGAGATCGGCAGATTGGTGCCCGTCACCGACGCCGTTCGAGCCCCGCACGCTCGCGGCGCCCCCCTTCCGCATGCCTGGAGCCACCCATGAAGGCACTCGTCAAGCACAAAGCCGAGCCCGGCCTGTGGCTCATGGACGTTCCGGAGCCCGAGTACGGCCCCGGCGACGTGCTGATCAAGGTGCTGCGCACCGGCATCTGCGGAACCGACCTGCACATCCGCTCGTGGGACGGCTGGGCGCAGGGCGCCGTCAGGACCCCGCTCGTCCTCGGTCACGAGTTCGTCGGCGAGGTCGCGGCGGTGGGCGCGGACGTGGCCGACATCGAACCGGGCGCGCTGGTCAGCGGTGAGGGCCACCTGGTGTGCGGCAAGTGCCGCAACTGTCTCGCCGGCCGCCGCCACCTGTGCCGCAGCACGATCGGCCTCGGCGTGGGCCGCGACGGCGCCTTCGCCGAGTACGTGGTCCTCCCCGCGCAGAACGTGTGGGTGCACCGCACGGCCGTGGACCTGGACGTCGCCGCGATCTTCGACCCCTTCGGCAACGCCGTGCACACCGCGCTGTCCTTCCCGCTCGTCGGCGAGGACGTGCTGATCACCGGTGCCGGCCCGATCGGCATCATGGCGGCGGCCGTGGCCAAGCACGCCGGCGCGCGCAACGTCGTCATCACCGACGTCAGCCCCGAGCGGCTGGAGATCGCCCGCAAGGCGGGCGCCACGCTCGCCGTGAACGTGGCCGAGTCCTCGATCGCCGAGGCCCAGACCCGGCTCGGCCTGCGCGAGGGCTTCGACATCGGCCTGGAGATGTCCGGGCGCGCCGAGGCGATGCGCGACATGATCGACAACATGACGCACGGCGGCCGGATCGCCATGCTGGGCCTGCCCGCGACGGAGTTCCCCGTCGACTGGGCGAAGGTGGTCACCTCGATGATCACGATCAAGGGCATCTACGGCCGTGAGATGTTCGAGACCTGGTACGCGATGACGGTGCTGCTGGAGGGCGGGCTCGACCTCAGCCCGGTCATCACCGGCCGCTACTCGCACCGCGACTTCGAGGCCGCCTTCGACGAGGCGTCGACCGCCCGCAGCGGCAAGATCATCCTGGACTGGACGGCGTAGGAGCGGCCCGTCCGCCGAACGCCCCTGTCGCCCCACCGAACCATCTCCCTCCGGCCGGCCCCCGCACATCCTCCCCCTCCGCGGGGCCCGGCCCCCGGGCCGTACAAGGAGAAACGCAGCATGTTCGAGACCGTCCGCGACGACCTCCGCACCACCCTCGACGAGATCCGCTCCGCCGGCCTGCACAAGCCCGAGCGCGTCATCGGCACCCCGCAGAGCGCGGCCGTCGCCGTCACCTCGGGCGGCGTCGGCAGCGCTGCCGGCGAAGTGCTCAACTTCTGCGCCAACAACTACCTGGGGCTGGCCGACCACCCCGAGGTCGTCGCCGCCGCGAAGGACGCGCTGGACCGCTGGGGCTACGGCATGGCCTCCGTCCGCTTCATCTGCGGCACCCAGGAGGTGCACAAGGAGCTCGAGGCGCGCCTCTCGGCCTTCCTCGGCCAGGAGGACACCATCCTCTACTCCTCCTGCTTCGACGCCAACGGCGGCGTGTTCGAGACCCTCCTCGGCGCCGAGGACGCGGTCATCTCCGACGCCCTCAACCACGCCTCCATCATCGACGGCATCCGCCTCTCCAAGGCCCGCCGCTTCCGCTACGCCAACCGCGACATGGCCGAGCTGGAGGCGCGGTTGAAGGAGGCCACCGAGGGCGGCGCGCGGCGCAAGCTGATCGTTACCGACGGCGTCTTCTCCATGGACGGATACGTCGCCCCGCTCCAGGAGATCTGCGACCTGGCCGAGCGCTACGACGCCATGGTCATGGTCGACGACTCCCACGCTGTCGGCTTCGTCGGCCCCGGCGGCCGCGGCACCCCCGAGCTGCACGGCGTCATGGACCGCGTCGACATCATCACCGGAACCCTCGGCAAGGCCCTCGGCGGCGCCTCCGGAGGCTACGTCGCCGCGCGCGCCGAGATCGTCGAGCTGCTGCGCCAGCGCTCGCGCCCGTACCTCTTCTCCAACTCCCTCGCCCCGGTCATCGCGGCGGCCTCCCTCAAGGTCCTCGACCTGCTGGAGTCGGCCGGCGACCTGCGCGAGCGCCTCACCGCGAACACCGCGCTCTTCCGCACCAGGATGACCGAGGCCGGCTTCGAGATCCTGCCCGGCGACCACGCCATCGCCCCCGTCATGATCGGTGACGCGGCGGAGGCCGGCCGGATGGCCGAGCTGCTCCTGGAGCGCGGGGTCTACGTGATCGGCTTCTCCTACCCCGTGGTGCCGATGGGCGCGGCCCGCATCCGCGTCCAGCTCTCGGCCGCCCACTCCACGGCCGACGTGGAGCGCGCAGTGGCCGCGTTCGTCGACGCCCGTGCGGCGCTGGCGACCACCGGGGCCTGAGTGACCTCCGCATCCTGAGACAATGGTGGGGTGATCGACCCCCGCCGGCTGCGCATCCTGCGGGCCGTGGCGGACCACCGTACGGTGACCGCCGCGGCCGCAGCCCTGTACCTCACCCCCTCCGCCGTCTCCCAGCAGCTCGCCGCGCTGGAACAGGAGACGGGCCACGCGCTGCTCACCCGCAGCGGCCGGGGCGTACGCCTGACCGCGGCGGGGGAGATCCTGCTCGGCCACGCCCACGAGGTGCTGGCGCAACTGGAGCGGGCGGAGGCCGAACTCGCGGCGTACGCGGGCGGCGCGGCCGGCGAGGTCACCGTGGCCGCCTTCGCGACGGGCATCGCGGAGGTGCTCGCCCCGGCGATCGCCCGGCTCGCGCTGGAGCGGCCGGGGATCAGGCTGCGGGTGCGCGACGCGGAGGGCGACCAGAGCCTGCCGCTGCTGCTGGACGGCGAGGCGGACCTCGCGCTCGCGGTGGAGTACCGGGGCGCGCCGGGCGCCGACGACGGCCGGCTCTCCGTCCTCCCGCTGTACGCGGAACCCTTCGACGCGGTGCTGCCCTCGGGCCACCCGCTGGCCGACCTGCCGTCGGTGTCGCTCGCGGACCTGTCCGACTCGGACTGGGTGGGCCAGTACCCCGGCAACCCGTGCCACGACGTGACCCTGCTCGCCTGTGAACTGGCCGGCTTCCAGCCGCGGTTCGCGCACTCGTCCGACGACTTCCGCGCCGTGACGGCGCTCGTCGGAGCCGGGGCCGGGGTGGCTCTCGTACCGCGCTCGGCACTGCGGGGCATGGACCTCAAGGAGGTGCAGGTACGCCCGGTCGCCGGACCGGCCGCCACCCGCCGGGTCTTCGCCGCCACCCGCCGCGGGGCCGAGACCCACCCGCTGATCGCCCCCGTCCTGGCGGCCCTGGTGCGCGAATCGGAGCGCCTGCCGGCCCACTGAGGGGGCCTGTGGCAGGGCGAAGGGTCGCCACGCGCCTTTCCGGGTGAGCTCCGTCGCGCGCTCCGTGAAGGGCGCCCCCGCCGTCGAAGACTGTGCCCCGCGCCGTACGAGCCCACCCCGACCGGCGGCCCGGCGCGTCCGTGAACGCCCCCGACCGGCCGGGCCGACGTCACGGTGCCGCACGCCACGTCCGCCCGGTCGGTGCGGGGCGAGGGCCACGCCGTCGGCGAACTCGTCGCCGGCCGCGCGATGCCGCGTAAGGGGCGGGGGAGCGGGCGGCGGGGCGGGGTGGCCTTGCCGTCGGCCGCCGACCGCACGTCGCCCGCTGCTCACACCGCTCAGCCGGCTCTCCCCGCTCTCACACCGTGACCACGTCGACCCCCGCCGCTGTGAAGGCACCGGCCACCGCAGGGGCCAGGCCCGTGTCCGTCACGAGGACGTCCACGGCCGAGGTCGCGCAGATGCGGGCGAAGGCGCGGACGCCCAGTTTGCTGGAGTCCGCCGCGACCACCACCCGGCGGGCGCGTTCGCACAGGAGGCGGTTGACGGAGGCCTCGTCCTCGTGCCGGGTCGCGGCACCGTCCTGGGGGTCGAAGCCGTCCACGCCGAGGACCGCCGTGTCCACCGCGAGCTGCCCGAGGACCTGCTCGGCCAGCGGGCCCGTCAGTTCATACGACTGCGGGCGCGCCACGCCGCCCGTCAGCACGATCTTGAACTGCGGCCGGATCACCAGCTCGCCCGCGATGTTGAGGGCGTTGGTGACCACGGTGAGCGCGGGCGAGCCCTGGGCCAGGTCCGGCCGCCCGGCCAGGGCCCGGGCCACCTCCGTGGTCGTGGTGCCGCCCGTCAGGCCGATCACCTCGCCCGGGGCGACCAGCGCCGCGACGGCCTCGCTGATGCGGCTCTTCTCGGCGGCGCGCCGCGATGTGCGGTAGCGCAGCGGGAGTTCGTAACTGACCCCGTGCAGCACCGCCCCGCCGCGCGTGCGGACCAGCAGCTGCTGCTCGGCGAGCTGGTCGAGGTCGCGGCGGATGGTCGCGGCCGACACCCCGAGGGTCTCGGCCGCCGGCTCCACCTCCAGCTCGCCCCGCTCCACCAGCAGGTCCAGCAGTCTCTGCCAGCGCTCCTTGCGGGTCATCGGCCGTCCCCTCCCGTGCTCGTCCCGTGGCCTCCGTCGGGCTACCCGGCGACACTAACCCAGCAGAACACCCCGTGGTTGCTTGAAGTTGCGTGAAACCGCCCGCTACCTTGCAGGAAAACGCATTCAGACCCGTCTGTCGCACGAGGGAGCCTGTATGAGTCACATCGCGTACGAGTTGGGCACGCAGCCCGCATGCTGGGAGCGGGCAGCCGAACTGGCCCCGGCCCGGCGGGCGGTGCTGCCACAGCCGGGGGAGCGTACCGCGATCGTCGGCTGCGGCACCTCGTACTACATGGCCCACGCTGCCGCCGTACTGCGCGAGGAGGCGGGACAGGGCGAGACCGACGCCTTCCCCGCCTCGGAGTTCCCGCGCCACCGCCGCTACGACCGGGTCGTCGCGCTCACCCGCTCCGGCACCACCACCGAGGTGCTGGACCTGCTCGCCGCACTGCGCGACGCGGGCGTGCCCACGACCGCCGTCATCGGCGACCCGGCGACCCCCGTGATGTCGGTGGCGGACGAGCTCGTCGTCCTCGACTTCGCCGACGAACAGTCCGTCGTGCAGACCCGCTTCGCGACCACCGCCCTGACCCTGCTGCGCGCCCACGTCGGCCTGCACCGCCCCGCGGCCGTCGCCGACGCCCGCACCGCCCTCGACGAACCGCTCCCCGAGGAGCTCGACAGCCGCGGCCAGTTCACCTTCCTCGGCCGCGGCTGGAGCGTCGGACTCGCCCACGAGGCGGCCCTGAAGATGCGTGAGGCCTCGCTGGCCTGGGCCGAGTCCTACCCCGCGATGGAGTACCGGCACGGGCCGGTCAGTATCTCCGGACCCGGCACCGTCACCTGGTCGCTCGACGAGGCCCCCGAGGGGCTCGTCGAACAGGTCCGCCGCACCGGCGGCCAATGGGTGGCCGGGCGGCTCGACCCGCTCGCCGAACTCGTCCGCGTGCACCGCCTCGCCCTGGCCGTCGCCGCCCGGCGCGGGCTGGACCCCGACGCGCCGCGCAACCTGACCCGCTCGGTGATCCTCACCACCGGCGAGGAGGCGGTCCGATGACCCTCGTCTGCGCGGGCGCGCTCGTCAGGGAGGCGGCCGGCGCGGGCCGCGCCGTCGCCGCCTTCAACATCATCACGCTGGAGCACGCCGAAGCCGTCGTCGCCGGCGCCGAGGCGGCCGGGCTGCCGGTCATCCTGCAACTGAGCGAGAACGCCGTGAAGTTCCGCGACGGGCGGCTGCTGCCGATCTCCCGGGCCGCCGCCGCCTGCGCGGAGGCCGCCGCGGTCCCGGTCGGCCTGCACCTCGACCACGTCAAGAGCCCCGAGCTGCTGCGGCAGGCGTGCGACGCGGGCTACAGCTCGGTGATGTACGACGCGGCGCAGCTCCCGTATGCCGAGAACCTGGAGGCCACCCGCTCGGCCGCCGACTGGGCGCACGCCAACGGGCTGTGGATCGAGGCCGAACTCGGCGAGGTCGGCGGCAAGAACGGCGCCGCACCGCTGGACCCGCACGCCCCCGGTGCCCGTACGGACCCCGACGAGGCGCGGCGGTTCGTCGCCGACTCCGGGGTCGACGCACTGGCCGTCGCCATCGGCAGCAGCCATGCGATGACCAGCCGGACCGCCGCCCTCGACCACGCCCTGCTGGCCAGGCTGGCCAAGACGGTGGAGGTGCCGCTCGTCCTGCACGGCTCGTCCGGGCTGCCGGACACCGAGCTCGCGGCGGCCGTCGCCGGAGGGATCCGCAAGGTCAACATCGGCACCGCGCTGAACCTGGCCATGACCGAGGCCATCCGCACCCACCTGACCCCGGCGGACCCCCGGCCGTACCTGACGGCGGCCCGTGCGGCGATGACGGCCACGGCCACGGCTATGATCGGCGCCCTGTACTGAAGGGCACCGGGGGGCGGCCGTGGACGCACAGCGCGGACAGCGGGAACAGCGGGGACGCATCGACCGCAGGCGCTTCCTGCTGATCGCCGGGATACCGCTGCTGACCGTGGCCGCGGGCACGGCCTACGCCGTCCGGCCCGGCCCGGGCCGGCCGGGGCCCCGGGTGCGCACCGACCTGGCCCCCCTGAACGCCCGCTTCGGGCCGTACATGGGGACGCTCGGCGAGGCGCACTGGCTCGGCTACGACATCGACGAGAAGCCCGGTTCCCCCGAGAGCCGGACCATCCCGGGCCCCGACTCGCGTATCCGGCTGGTCGGGGTCGGCCGCCTCGCGGCCGGCGGGGCGGCGGCGGTCACGGGCAAGGCGGAGTACGCCTTCACGTCCGCGGCCGCGCCGTCCGCGCTGCCCGCCGAACTGGCCCCGTACGCGCCGGCCGGTGCGGCCTGGCAGCACAGCCGGAAGTTCGACGCGTACGCCAACCACGACGGGGCGCAGGGGAACCCGTCGGGGGAGTACCTCTTCGACACGGCCCGGGACCTCGTCCGCTTCGACCTCCTGTATCTCCACACCTGACGGGCGGACGCCGGGGGAGGTCAGATACCCACGGCCCCGTCGATCCGCTCGCGGAGCAGATCGGCGTGGCCGTTGTGCCGGGCGTACTCCTCGACCATGTGGATCAGGACCCAGCGCAGGGACACCCGGCCGCGCCACGCGTCGTCGGCCTCGACGTCGAGGTCGGGCGCCTCGGCGACGAAGCGCTCGGCGAAGGCCACCTCGTCGCGCCAGGCCTCCCAGGCCTCCTCGACGGCGGCGGGATCGTCAGGCAGGGCACCGTCGAAGTCGCCGTCGGGATCGTCCTGCGAGGAGAAGCGGGGGGCGGCGTCCTGACCGGCCAGGACCTTCCGGAACCAGCGGCGCTCCACGTCCGCCATGTGCCGGACCAGCCCGAGCAGGGACAGTGTGGACGGTTCCACCGACCGCCGCGCCAACTCGTTGCCCAACCCGGCGCACTTCAGCTCGAGGGTCGTCCGGTGGTCCGCCAGGAAGGCGGCCGGCATGGGCCGTTCCCCTCCGGTCGCGGGTCCCCCGAAGCGGTGCTCGCGCTCGGGGGCGACGAAGAATTCCGCTCTGCTCCGTGGAATCGTCGTGGGCGAGAGTATGACCGCCGGCGGTGCACGGCCGTTACGCGGGTCCTTCCGAATTCTTGCAACAGGTTCTAATCTGACCGCCGCCATCACGCCATCACGCCATCACGCCATCACGCCGTCACGCCATTGCGGCTAATCGGCTGGACCGCGAGACTCCCGGAGGGGCCGTGCACCTCGAATACACGCCTGAGCAGCAGCAGTTGCGCACCGAGCTGCGCGCCTACTTCGCCGAGCTGGTCCCCGAGGACGTCTACGCCCGCTACCAGGACCCGGCCGCCCAGAAGCGGTTCTACCGGGAGACCATCCGCAGGCTCGGTGCAGACGGCTGGCTCGGCGTCGGCTGGCCGAAGGAGTACGGCGGCCGCGGGATGACCCCGATGGACCAGTTCATCTTCTTCGACGAGGCCGCGCAGGCCGTCGTCCCGCTTCCCCTGATGGCGCTCAACACGGTCGGGCCGACCATCATGCAGTTCGGCACCGACGAGCAGAAGGCCTACTTCCTGCCCAGGATCCTCGCCGGGGAGATCGACTTCGCCATCGGCTACAGCGAGCCCGACGCCGGCACCGACCTCGCCGCCCTCAAGTGCAAGGCCGTGCGCGAGGGCGACGAGGAGACCGGCACCTACGTCGTCAACGGGCAGAAGATCTGGACGACCAACGGCGACACCGCCGACTGGGTCTGGCTCGCCGTGCGCACCGACCCGGACGCCCCCGCCCACAAGGGCATCACCATGCTCCTCGTCCCGACCTCGGACCCCGGCTACTCCTGCACCCTCATCAAGACCCTGGCCTCCCACGACACCACGGCCAGCTACTACGAGGGCATCCGCGTCCCCGCCGCCCGCCGCGTGGGCCGGGAGAACAAGGGCTGGCGCCTGATCACCAACCAGCTCAACCACGAGCGCGTCACCCTGGCCGCCCACGGCACGATGGCCATCCGTGCCCTCCACGACGTCCAGCGCTGGGCCGCGTCGACGAAACTCGCCGACGGGCGCCGCGTCATCGACCTGTCCTGGGTGCGCGGACGGCTCGCCCGCACCCACGCCCGCCTCGACGCGATGAAGCTGCTCAACTGGCAGATGGTGAACGCGGTCGAGTCCGGCACCTTGACCCCGCAGGACGCCTCCGCGGTCAAGGTGTACGGCTCGGAGGCGCGCCGCGACGCGTACGCCTGGCTGATGGAGATCGTCGGCGCGGCGGGCCCCCTCAAGGACGGCTCGGCCGGAGCGGTCCTCCACGGCGAGCTCGAACGCGGCTACCGCAGCGCGGTCATCTTCACCTTCGGCGGCGGCAACAACGAGATCCAGCGCGAGATCATCTCCTGGATAGGCCTGGGCATGCCCCGAGTCCGCCGCTGAGTGTCGTATGACGGGGGCCGAGCGCGCCGCCGAGCGGAGTCGCCGGCGGCGTGCGGCGGCCTCGTGGATGCTCCGTCGCGCCTGTCCACCAGGTAAGGGCCGCTGCGGCCCGCACGCCGGCAGGTCACCGGCCGCGCCGCTGTGGGACCCCGCCTGAGCGCGCTCTGCGCCGACGAACCCGACAGCGGGAAGCCGCCCCCGAAGCCCTGCGCTCCGCCCGACGGATCGTCGACGACGCCGCACCCGTCGCGCAGCACGGCGCCCTCGCCGACGCCGGGTTTCCTCCACGGGCGCCGTACCGCTCGGAGAGGCGATCCGCGGCGAGGCCCCCGGCCGCCCCCACGGCCGGGACCTCACCACCTGCGCCCGCGTCGGCCCGCCCCGGCAGGCCTGGCCCCGAGCCGGCCGGCGTTCCGGCGCGCCGCTGCGGGGGACCGGAGCAAACCCCGACCACCTGTCCCTGTCCCGACCCGCTGTCGTGGCCCAGCATTCGACGGCAGGGCCGACCGAGATCCGCCGCCGGCCGGCCCCTTAGGGTCGGGCGCATGACGCCATCTCTCGCCGGCAGCGCCTTCGACTCGCTCCGCCTCGACGCGGTGCCCGATCAGGACGCGTTGCGCCGGGTCTACGCATTGCCCCAGGAAACGGCCCTGCGCAAGCAGATGACCGAACTCACCGACCAGACACGCACGTTGATCGGCTGCTCCTCGCTGGTCCTGGTCGCCAGCGCGGACGCCGACGGCAACTGCGACGTCTCCCCGCGCGGCGGCCCCGCCGGGTTCGTCGCCGTCCTGGACGCGCGGACGGTGGCGATACCGGACGCCACCGGCAACAAGCGCCTGGACACCCTGCGCAACGTCGTCGCCACCGGACGGGCCGGCCTGCTGTTCGTCGTCCCGGGGCGCACGACGACGCTCAGGGTGAACGGCCGGGCCTGCGTCTCCACCAGCCCGGAGCTGCTCTCGCAGCTGACCGCCGTGGGCAAGCCGCCGGCCAGCGCGCTGGTGGTGGGGATCGAGGAGGTCTACCCGCACTGCCCCAAGTCGCTCCTGCGCGGCGGGGCCTGGAAGCCGGAGCAGTGGCTGCCGGCGGACGCCCAGCCGACCTCGGCCGAGGTGACGCTGGCCCAGCTGCGGATGCCGGAGCTGACGCTCGCCGCCGTCGAGCAGGCGGAGGCGGACTCGCTGAAGTACCGCTACGAGTAACGGCCGGCCGGCGGGCACCGACCGCCGGCCCCCGCGCGATCAAGCACGGTGCGGGCGACGACCGCGGAAGGTGTACGCCGGCCGCGCCCCCTCGGCGCGGGTCTCAGCCGAGCGGCGGCAGTGGTTCGCGGGACGCGTGCCAGACGGGCGGGAGCCCGGCGACGCCCGTGCGGGCGGCGATCACGCCGCCCGCGATGGCGCAGGTGGTGTCGATGTCACCGCGCCCCGCGACGGTGGACCACAGGCCCTCGTGCAGGTCGTCGAGATGGCCCGCCGCACACCAGAGCGCGTAGGGGACGGTGTCGGGACCGGACATCCGGTAGCCGGAGCCCAGGACCTCCGCGGCGTGCCGGACCGAGGTGCGTGCCGACATCCGGGCCGCTACCCGCACCCCTGACCGGACGTCGCTGTCGGGCAGTCGTGCGGCGACCGCCCGGAGGAAGCCCGGGCGGTCCGGCGCGGGGCCGCCACGGCTGCGCGTCGCGAGGGCGGCGGCGACTGCCACCGCCACCGCGCCGGCCACCGCCTCCGGGTGGTGGTGCGAGACCACGCTCTGCTCGGCGGCCCGTTCGGCGACGGCGTCGAGGTCGGCGGCGTGCCAGGCGCCGAGCGGGGCCACGCGCATCGCCGCGCCGTTGCCCCAGGATCCCTGGCCCTCGAACTGCCCGGCCACCACCTCCCGCCAGGGCTCGCCCGCGCCGATCCGGCGGAGCACGTCGTGCATCGAGGCGCCGTAGCCGCGGTGGGTGTCGTCGGCGTAGGCCTCGGCGAGGCGGCGGGCGAAGCGGTCCTGGTCGATCGTGCCGCCGCCCTCGACGAGTTCCCGGACGAGGACGACCGCCTGGGCGGTGTCGTCGCTCCACTGCCACGTCGGCTCCGGGGGCGCGATCCGTGCCTCCAGGGCCGCCGGGCCCTCGCGGCGCAGGATGCCGAACCAGCGGTCGCCGAAGGCATCGCCGAAGGCGAGGCCCGACAGGGAGTCGAGGGCGGCGGCAGGGAGATCGATCATCGAAGCAGTATCACCAAGCCACGGCGCCCCGGCATTCCGATTATGCGGACCGGTACAGGTCCCGGGCCTCCGGACACGGCCGGAAGCCGGCCGCCGCGCAGGCGGAGCAGGCGCCCGCGCCGGAGCTCGAGGTGAAGCCGACCTTGTTCGACGAGCCCATGTCCCGCAGAGCGGCGGCCTCGGCGGAGACCGCCCCGCCATGGCCGCGACGGCGGTGTTCCCGGTGCACGCCCATCGGGTTCGAGCGGACCTGGCCCGCCCGCTCCGGCCCCCACCCCGATCCGCCCCCGGCCCCACCGGCTCCCCGAGGTCGCGGTGCAGTCCACGGCTCGCCGACCCCCAGCGTTCCGGACAACAGGGCCCCCAGGACCGGCCGCCGGTGGCTATGGGGCTGCGGGGGCCGGGGAGTGTTCGACGAGGCGGCCGTCGCGCAGCTCCACCACGCGGTCGGCGAGTTCGATCAGGTTGGGGTCGTGCGTGGCGACGAGGACGGTGACCGACTCGCTGCGCACCACCGCGCGCAGCAGCTCCATGATGGACCGGCCCGTTTCGGAGTCGAGCTGGCCCGTGGGCTCGTCCGCGATGATCAGGTCGGGGTCGTTTGCCAGGGCCCGGGCCACCGCCACGCGCTGCTGCTGGCCGCCGGAGAGTTCGCCGGGGCGCTGCTCGGCGTGGTCCGCGAGGCCGACGAGGGCGAGCAGGGTGCGGGCGCGCTCCTCGCGTTCCCTGGCCGGGAGCCGGCGCAGCCGCATGGGTACGCCGACGTTCTCGGCGGCGGTGAGGACGGGTATCAGGCCGAAGGACTGGAAGACGAAGCCGACGCGGTCGCGGCGCAGGGCGAGCAGGTCCGGCTCGCCCAGGGACGCCAGGTCGGTGCCGTCGACGCTGATCCGGCCGGACGTCGGGCTGTCGAGGCCGCCGACGAGGTTCAGCAGGGTGGTCTTGCCGGAGCCCGACCGGCCCTTGAGGGCGGTGAGTTCGCCCCGGCGGACCTCGAAGGACACGCCGCGCAGGGCGTGGACGGCCTGCGCCCCGGTACCGAAGCTGTGGCGTACGTCGTCCACGACCACGATCGGTGTCCCGCCGGCCTCCCGGGCCGCCGGGACCGTGGCCGTTTCCTGGTGGTCCGTCATCGCCTGTACCCCCCCGTTGGGCCGTCCGAGCGGAGCGTCCAGCTCCGGTCTCGCGCCGCGCTCACGCTGCTGCTGCAACATTCTGATCGCATTTGCGCATCCGCCGCACCAATCACGCAAGCCCCTTCCGTCCATGGCTCGAATCTGACAACATCGTCCGCTATCCGGTACCTGGAGTCCGGACGGGGGAGGAACTCAACACGTGCTCGGCTTCGTCCTGCGCCGGCTGCGCGGGCGATGGCCGCTCGCCGTCGCCGTGCTGCTCACCGTACTGATCACCGCGACCGCTCTGACGGCGCTGACGGCCTTCACCCGCGGCGTGGGGGAGGAGGGGCTGCGGCGGGCCCTGACCGGCCCGGAAAAGCCCCGGACCGCCGTCGTGATCACCAGCGGCCATCCCGCCGAGGCCCGCACCAAGGACGACGAGTCCGTCCGCGCCTACGCGGAGGAGGTGTTCGGGCGGCTCCCCGTGGACGCTGAGAGCGTGGCTCGCAGCCGTTCCTACGGGCTCCCCGGCACCGCCGCCTCCGGCCAGGACGCCGACCTGACCCTGCTCGCCGCCTTCGGCCGCGACCACGTACGGCTGCTCGCCGGCCAGTGGCCCGGCCCGGTCACCGCCAACGCCGGGACCGCCACCGCCCCGGCACCGGTACAGGTCGCCGTGCCGCGCGCCGCCCTCGCCCGGCTCGGCCTCTCCGAGTCCGCGCTGCCCGCACCGGTCCGCCTCGACGACCGGTTCGGCGGCCCCCCGCTCACCGTGCTGGCCACCGGCGTGTACCGGGCCGCCGACCCGGACGCCGGATACTGGCGGCTCGACCCGCTCGGCGGCCGGGAGGTCCAGTCCAGCACCCTCGCCACCTACGGTCCGCTGATGGTGGACGACAGCGCCTTCACGACGGGCGCACTCCTGCAGAACTACCGCCTCACCCTGCTGACCCCGGACCTGCGCACCCTGCGCACCACCGAGGCCGAGGCGATCAGGGACGCCACCGAACCGGCCGCGGCCGACCTCGAGCGCACCACCTCCCTCCGGGCCGCCACCGAACTGCCCAAGGTCCTCGCCGAACTGGACTCCGGCCTGCGCGTCGCCCGCTCGACCCTGATGATGGGCGCCCTCCAGCTCGCCGTCCTCGCCACCGCCGCACTGCTCCTCGTCTCCCACATCGTCACGGTCCGCCAGGAGCCGGAGCGCGTCCTGCTCACCGCCCGCGGCGCCTCCCGCCGCCGGCTCGGCGCCCTGAGCGCGGCCGAGTCCCTGCTGCTGGCCCTGCCCGCCGCCGTCCTGGCGCCGCTGCTGACCCCGCCCCTGCTGCGCCTGTTCAGCCGGCTCGGACCGCTCGAGCGGGTCCGCCTTGAGATCCCTGACACCTGGCTGGTCTGGCCCGTCGCGGCCGGCTGCGCCCTGGCGTGCGTCCTGCTCACGACCCTGCCCTCCGTCCTGCGCGGCGCATCGGCCGCCGTCCTGCGCCGCGCCGGCAGCCGCCAGGCGGTGGTGTCCGGGGCCGCCCGCTCCGGCCTGGACCTGGCCGTGGTGGTCCTCGCCGTCCTCGGTCACCAGCAGCTGTCGCAGTACGGCGGGACGGATGCGCCGCCCGCCACCGGCTTCGGCGGCGGCCTCGGCGTGGACCCCGTCCTGGTCGCCGCCCCGGCGCTCGCCCTGTGCGCAGGCACACTGCTCGTGCTGCGGGTACTGCCGTTCGCCGCGCGTGCCGGAGGACGCCTGGCCGCGCGCGGCCGGAGCCTGGCGCCGGCCCTGTTCGGCTGGCAGCTCGCCCGGCGCCCCGGCCGCGCCACCGGGCCCGTGCTGCTCCTCGTCCTCGCCGTCTCCAGCGGGATCCTGGCCCTCGGCCAGGACTCCGCCTGGTCCGCGTCCCAGCGCGACCAGGCCGACTTCGCGACCGCCGGCGGTCTGCGGATCTCCGCGAGCAGCATGCCCGCGATGGGACAGGGCGGACGCTACGGGGCCCTGCCGGGCGGCGACCGCCTCAACCCGGTGGTCCGCCGCGAGCAGCAACTGCCCGGCGGGGTCGTCGCCGACGTCCTCGCGCTCGACGCCGCCAAGGCGGGCGAACAGGTGCCGCTGCGCGCCGACCTGCGGGGCGGCCGCGACATGCGCGACCTCTTCGGCCCGCTCGCCGACACCGCCGCCCAGAGCCCCGGCGTCGCACTGCCCGGCAACCCGCGCCGGATCGACCTCGATGTGACCGTACGCTCCTCCGGCACCGGCTGGGCCGCCGTCAGCATGCTGCTGCGCGACCGGTTCGGGTCGGTGCACGGCACACAGTCCGTCACCCTGCCGACGGGCGGCGACGCCACCCTCGCCTTCCCCCTGGACACACTGACCGGAGCCCCGGTCGGATCGGCCGCGGCCCCGCTGACCCTGGCGGGCCTGCGCCTCTCCTACGCCGGGGACGGCGGCCCGCCCGGCGACGGCAGCGAACTGATCCTGCGCCGGATCGGCGTCTCCGACACCGTCGACGGCGCCGCGGCGGCGGTCCCCGCTCCCGCCACCGCCGGCCCGGGCGGCTGGCGGGCGCTGCCCCCGCAGGGGCAGCGCATCCAGCGCGCCCCCGAACCGTCCCCCGGTCCGGCCGGATCCACGGACCTGGCGGGGCTGCGCTACTGGGGCGGGTTCGGCACCGACAGGGGGGTCACCGTCGTCCTGTTCCCGGCGCCGGCCGCGCCGCCCGCCGAAGCCGTCCCGGCCGTCGCCACCACCCGCTACCTGCGCAGCGTGGGCGCCGCCGTCGGAGACACGGTCCCGGTCCCGATGGACGGGGCGACCGTCCCCATGCGGATCACCGCCGCCGTGGACTCCCTCCCCGTGGCCGGGCGGACGGCGCTCGCCGCCGACCTGCGCACGCTCGGCCGGTTCCTGCTGGAGTCCGCCGGCCGGCAGCCGGGCCCGCCCACCGAGTGGTGGCTGCCCGCCGCCTCGGAGGCGGACCCGGTCCCCGCCCGGGCCGCCGCCGAACTGCGCGCGGGCGTCAGGACCGAGCGCGTCCAACTCCGCGAGGAGATCACCGACCGCCTGCTGGACGACCCGCTGAGCGCCGGCCCGCAGAGCGCGCTGGCCGCCCTCGCCGTCGCCTGCGCGGTCCTGGCGGCCATCGGCTTCGCGACGGCCACGGCCGCCGAACGAAGGGTGCGCGGCCGGGAGTTCTCCGTCCTGCTCGCCCTGGGCACGCCACGCCGGTCACTGGCCGTGGCGGCCGCCGCCGAGGGCGGGGTGCTGATCCTCATCGGGACCGCCGTGGGGACCGGACTGGGCGTGGCCCTCGTCCATCTGATGGCGCCCCTGATCGTCCTGACCCCCTCGGCCGGGCGGCCGTTCCCGCCCGTGCAGGTGGACATGCCGCTCTGGCAGATCCTGCTGACGGCCGCCGCCATCGCCGCCGTCCCCCTGCTGTCGGCCGCCTCCAGCGGCCCCCGGGGCCGCGACATCGCCGCCCGGCTGCGCCCCGTGGAGGAGATGTGACCACCCCGCCGTCCGCGACCCCGCAGCCGTCCGGCTCCAGGCCGCCCGCCGCGCCGCGGCCCGCGCCGTGGGTGCGTACCCGGCTCCGCGCGGCTCCGGTCGGAACCCTGCTCGCCGCCGCCCTGGCGTTCGTCGCCGTCCTGCTCGCCGCCGCGCTGCCGAGGGCCCAGGACCGCGGCGCCGACCAGGCCCTCAGGTCCTTCCTGAACGACACCGGGCCGACCCGCACCAGCCTCCAGGCGACCGCGCCGGCACCGGCGTCCGGGCAGAGCGCCCAAGCCCTGGACCAGACGCTGAAGAGCCTGCTCGCCCGCACCGGTGACACCTTCCACGTCGACGCCGGGAAAGTCGTCCACGGCACGCGGACCGACAAGCGACAGCCGCTGATGAATCCGGAACTGTCCCGGCCGCACCGCATCCCGCCCGAGATGTCCCTGCTGTACGTCCAACAGGCGCAGGACCACGTGAAGCTGGAGGAGGGGCGCTGGCCGAGCGGCGCCCCACGGCCCGCCACAGGCACCGCGTACGCGCCCCCGCTCCAGGTCGCCCTGTCACGGCAGGCCGCCGAGACCATCGGCGCCCGGGTCGGCTCCGTCCTGGCGAGCGCCCCCCTGGTCGACGGCACACCGTCCGTGGAGGTCGTGGGCCTCTTCTCGGTCCCGGACGAGACCGAGGACTTCTGGGTGGGCATGGACTGCCTCCCTCGCGCCTGCAAGAAGTTCGTCGGCGACAGCCACCTGTGGGAGGCCGACGCCTTCATCGGAGCCGGCGACCTCGACCGGATGGACCTCTGGGGCCACGACGCCCAGGACTTCTGGCGCCTCCCCGTCGACGTAAACCGCCTGCGGGCCGACCGGCTCGACGCCACGAAGGAGGAGATCGCCTCCTACGTGGCCGGCCCCACCGCCGCCACCCTCTCGTTCGAGACCCGCCGCGAGCGGCTGCGGACGACCTCGTGGCTGCCCGAACTGTTCGAGCAGGCACACGAGCGCAGGCAGGCGGCGGCTCCGCTCGCACTGATCGGACCCGCCGGCGTCGGCGGGGTCGCCTTCGTCGTCCTGTGCCTCGCCGGTGCGCTCGCCGCGGACCGGCGCGACGCCGAACTGCGGCTGCTGCTGGCGCGCGGCGGTTCCCGCTCCGCCATCGCCGGCCGGCTCCTCGGGGAGGGCGCCGTGACCGTCCTCCCGGCCGCGGCCGCCGCCACCGCGCTCGCCGTGCTCCTGCTGCCCACCCCACGGCTCGCCCCCGCACTGCTCTCGGCCGCGACCGTCGCGCTGCTCGCACTGCTGGCCTTCCCCGTCCGGGCGGCCGTGCTGCTGACCCCGCCGCGCCCGGCCGGGCGCTGGCGCCGGCCCGTGGCCGAACTGCTCGTCCTCGCCGCCACGGCCGCCGCCGTCCTGGAGGTCCGCCGCCGCGGGGTCGCCCCGGCCGGCAGCGACCCGGACCCGCTGCTCGTCGCGTCTCCGCTGCTGCTCGCCCTGTGCGGGGCGCTGCTGCTGGCCCGGGTCCAACCGGTGGTGACCGGGTGGTTCGCCCGGGCGGCCGGCCGCAGACCCGGACTGGTCGGCTTCCTCGGACTGGCCCGGGCAGCCCGTGGCTCCGGTGCCCGCGGCTCCGGAAGCTCCGGCCCCTCGGTCCTGCCGATGGTCGCTCTGCTGCTCGCCATCACCACCGGGGGGTTCGGAGCCGCCGTCCTGCAGTCCGTGGACTCCAACCGGCTCGGCGTCGCCCGGCTGACGGTCGGCGGCGACGCCGCGATCTCGGCCTTCGGCAAGGCGCACCTCCCGGACGGCCTCGCGAAGGCAGCCGGCGAACTGCCGGGCGTACGGACGTCCGTGCCGCTGTGGGTCGACCACGACTCGGCCCTCGTCGGCACCGTCCAGCGCTCCAGCCAGGTCAACCTGGTCGTCGTCGAGCCGACCGCGTACGCGGAGCTGTCCCGCGTCCTCGGCTGCGGCCCCTTCGCCCCCGCGCTGCTGGCCACGGGCGGCGGGGAGTCCGCGGACGCGCCGGTGCCCGCGCTGTTCAGCTCCGCAGTGGCACGCCTGGGCGGCTCGGGCACGTTCACGATCCAGCCCGGCAACGGCGGCGAGGTGCGGGTCCGGGGTGTCGCCGTGATCGACTGCACCCCGGCGGTCCCGGCCGCGGACGCCGCGACGGTCGTCCTGCCCGCGGGCCGCGCGACGGCCCTCATCGGCGGCCCCGACCGCCCCAACCGGTGGTTCGGCCTCGGACCCGTCGACGGCAACCGGCTGCGCGCGCTGGTCCGGTCCGCACTCCCGGCGGAATCCGCGCCCCCGTCCCCGTCCTCCTCGCCGACCGCCGCGGCCCCCGCCGAGGGCCGGGACCAGGCCCCCGGGGCGCGGCCGGACGACGAGGTGTATCCCGTACGCACCAGCGCCGACGCCGTCGCCGAGCTGGGCGCCGATCCGCTGCAGCGGTCGGCGCAGCGCCTCTTCTGGGCATCGGTGGCCGCAGCGGCCGGCTTCGCCCTGCTGGCCGTACTGCTGACGCTGATGCGGACCGTCCCCGAACGCGCGGCGCTGCTGGCCCGGCTGCGCACGATGGGCCTGCGTCGGCGGCAGGGCGTCGCGCTGATCCTCGCCGAGACCCTGCCGCACACCCTGGCCGCCGCGCTCGGCGGGGCCCTTGCGGCGGCCGCCGCGGTGGCGCTGCTGGGTCCGGCGATGGACCTGTCCACCCTGGTCGGCGCGAGCGTGCCGACCGGCGTACGGCTCACGGCCGGGCCCGTACTGACCCAGGCCCTGGGCCTGGCCGCCCTGGTCGCCGCAGCCGTACTCATCGAGGCGGCGACCTCCGGGCGTCGGCAGATCACCACCGAGTTGAGAGCGGGAGACCAGCGTTGAACAGCGATCAGCCGACGTACGAGGAGCTGCGCCGGCGGGTGACGGCCGCCGCCGAGCCCCGCACCCCGGCGACGGACGCCGCGATCGCCTGCGACCGCCTGGTCCGGATCTTCAGCACGGACGGCATCGAGGTACAGGCACTCCAGGGGCTGGAGCTGACGGTCGCGCAGGGCGACCTGGTGGCCCTCGTGGGCGCCTCGGGCAGCGGCAAGTCCACCCTCCTGAACATCCTGGCGGGGCTCGACGTCCCAACGGCGGGCAGCGCGGCGGTCGCCGGCTACGACCTGCTGGAACTGACGTCCCGGGACCGGCTGCGCTACCGCCGCGAAGCGGTCGGGTTCGTCTTCCAGCAGACGGCCCGCAACCTGCTGCCGTTCCTGACGGCCGCCCAGAACGTGGCCCTTCCCATGCAGTTGAAGGGTGGCAGCGGTCCTCGGCGCGGCGCGGGCGCACGCCGCTCCGCCCGCGTGGCGGAGATCCTGGACGCCCTCGGGATCGGCGACCTGGCTCACCGGCGCCCGGCGGAACTGTCCGGCGGCCAGCAGCAGCGCGTCGCGATCGCCGTGGCGATGGCCAACGACCCCAAGGTGCTCCTGGCCGACGAACCCACCGGTGAACTCGACTCGGAGACGGCCGCGGCTGTCTTCGAGGCCTTCCGGACCGTCAACAAGGAGCTCGGCGTCACCGTGGTCATCGTGACGCACGACCCCATGGTGGCGGGCGAGGTCCGCCGCACGGTCGCGATCCGCGACGGCCGCACCAGCAGCGAGGTCCTGCGCCGCCTGGTGACCGACGAGCACGGTGAGGAATCCGTCAGCGAACGCGAGTACGTCGTGCTGGACCGGTCGGGGCGCGTCCAGCTCCCCGCGAAGTTCCTGGAGGCCCTGGGCATGGAGCACCGGGTCGCGGTCGATCTGGCACCGGACCGCATCGAGCTCCGCCCGGACCGCGCCTGGTAGTGCCGCGATCGGCAGGGTTCACCGGGTCACGACGGCACGGCACCTCGCCGTGCTGTCGGACCGCGCAAGTGCGTTCGGTACGAGCCGCGGTCCTCCCCCGGTAGGAGCCGCGGTCCTCCCCCTTCCGATGCACCGCACCGGACGCCGCGCTCCGGGGGAAACTCCGGCCACAGCGTCAGCCGGGGGGCGAGGCGCCGGGCAACCGGGGCCGCCGGGCAGCCGGGCGCCGGGGCCGTCTCGGCCGGGGCCGGCCGGCCGGGGCCGTCTCGGCCGGATCGCCCGTCACAAGGACCGGACCCCACGGGCGTTCGCCGTGGCGGACCTGCGGCGGGAGCACTCCCATGGGTGTCAGCCTGTTGGCCCACAGCCGACTGACGCGCCGTCACCCCGCCCCCTACGCTGCAGTGCGCGCATGCTCCGGCAGGCCGGAGCGCGCCGCTGTCGCGACCTCACGCGCCGCCCGACAGTGCCCGGACCCGTCGGCGCGGTCTCGCCCGATGACGGGCCCGCCCCCGAACCCCGGCCGAAAGGTCTGCCGCCGATGACCCCCCGCATCCTGGGCGGGCCCCCGCCCCCCACCGCCCGACGCCGCCGTGCGCGCCGGGCCTTCCCGCTGGCCGCCGCCCTCCTCCTCGGCCTGGCCGGCCCGCCCGCCACCTCGGCGGCCGCCCCCGCCCCCGTCCGCGGGGAGGCCGGGGAGATCGCCGAGTACCCGCTGGCCGCCGGCAGCGCGCCGAGCGGCATCACCACGGGCCCCGACGGCAACCTCTGGTTCAGCGAGACCGGCACCAGGAAGATCGGCCGCCTCAGTCCCGCCGGGCAGCTGACCGAGTTCCAGCTGCCCGGCTCCGCCGGCGACGCGCTCGGGATCACCGCGGGCCCCGACGGAAACCTGTGGTTCACGGACGTCGGCGGACGGATCGGGAAGATCACCACGGCCGGCGCCATCACCGAGTACGACCTGCCCCCGGGCAGCGGCCGGCCCTTCGCCATCACCGCCGGTCCGGACGGCAACCTGTGGTTCACGGAGGACCCCGGCGACCGGATCGGGAAGATCACCACAGCGGGCGTCATCACCCGGTACGCCCTGCCCCACGAGGGCGGCGGTCCGGAGAGCATCGTCACCGGGCCCGACGGCAACCTGTGGTTCACCGAGATCCTCGGCAACCGGGTCGGGAAGATCACCACCGGCGGAGCCGTCACCGAATACGACCTGCCGCACCCCGACAGCGGACCGGACGTCATCGCCGCGGGTCCGGACGGCGCGTTGTGGTTCACGGAGCTCTTCGGCAACCGGATCGGCAGGATCACCACCGCCGGAACGGTCACCGAGTACGACCTGCCCACCGCCGACAGCGGCCCGGACGGGATCGCCACCGGGCCCGACGGCAATCTGTGGTTCACCGAGCAGCTCGGGAACCGCATCGGCCGGATCACGCCCTCCGGGCGGTTCGCGCATGACCCGCTGCCCGCCCCGGCGAGCTTCCCGACCCGTATCACCGCCGGTCCCGACGGCGGCATGTGGTTCACCGAGATCGTCGGCGACCGCGTCGGACGCGTCGGGACCGGGGCCGGCCGGCCGAAGGCCGACCTGGCGGTCCGGCTGGACGCGCCGGCCACCGTACGGGAAGGCGATCAGTACACCTACACCGTCACGGTGACCAACGACGGGCCCTTCGCCGCCGCGGACACCGTGGTCAGCCTGAACCTGCCGCGCGGGGCGCAGGTCACCGGCACCGCTCCGGCGGCCGACCACAACGGCACCAACCGGGTGAGCCGGCGGATCGAGGCACTTGGCGCCGGACAGCTGCGGGTCTTCCACGTCACGGTACGGGCCGCCCAGAGGCCCGTCGTCATCGCGACCGCCGAGGCCCGCTCCCGCACCCCGGACCCGAAGCGGAACAACAACACCGACAGGGCGGCGACCCGGGTGACCCGTCCCTGACCGTCCCGCCGCAGAGGCCGGTCCGCATCGATGTGGAGCTCAGTCCACGTCGACGTGGACGCTGGTGGACTTCACGCGGGCGACGGCCCGGACGCCGACCGCGAGTCCGAGCTCCTCGACCGCCTCGCGCGTCAGCAGGGACACCACCCGGTGCGGACCCGCCTGGATCTCGACCTGGGCGCAGACCTCGCCGAGCGTCACCGCGGTCACGATGCCGGACAGCGCGTTGCGGACGGACGTCGCGACCTCGCCGTCATCCTCGGCGGACCCCCGGGCGAGCTCCACACAGAAGGCGGCCAGGTGCGCGCCCTCCACCATCCGCCTGGTGCCCTCCCGCCGGGTCGGGAAGCGGCCGGCGTCGGCCCAGCGACGGGCGGTGTCGGTGCTGACGCGGAGGAGCCGGGCGGCCTCGCCGATGGTGTACAGGTGCACCCCGCAACCCTACGGCGCCGGTCGTCCCGACGGGGCGGCCGGCCCCGATCGGCCCCGTCCCTTCGCCGCCGCCCGCAGGGACTCGTACGGGGCGGGTCGGCGGCCCGACGGCTGCCGGGCGGGCGTCCGCGTCGGTAGGCTGGAACCGCCGGGGCGCCTGCGACGGGGAGGTACGGGATGGGGAACACCGAGACCGGACCCGGGCCCCGGCCCGGGACGGGATCCGGCGCCGACCCCGGGCTCTACGGCCCCGCGTCCGTCACCTGGCAGTGCCACGGCGACCCGATGATGTGGATCGCCGGGGTCCGTGCCCTCTACCTCCAGGCCCTCCATCCGCGCGCCGTCCGGGGCGTCATGGAGAACTCCGACTTCCGGCGGGACGCCTGGGGCCGGCTGCTGCGCACCGCCGACTTCGTCGGCACCCTCACCTACGGCACCACCGAGGCCGCCGAGCGCGCCGGCGGCCGGGTCCGCGCCATCCACCGCAGGCTGTCCGCCACGGATCCGGCCACCGGCCGCACCTTCTCCGTCGACGACCCCGAGCTGCTGCTGTGGATCCACTGCGCCCAGATCGACAGCTTCCTGCACGTCCTGCGCCGATCGGGCATCGCCCTCACCGCCGCCCAGGCCGACCGCTACGTCGACGAGAACCGCGTCAACGCACGCCTCGTCGGCCTCGACCCGGCCGACGTCCCCGCCGACACCGCCCGGCTCGCCGCCTACTTCGAGCAGGTCCGCCCGGAACTCGCCGCCGGCCCCGACGCCCTCGCCGTGGACGACTTCCTGCGCGGCCCGCCCGTCCATCCCCTCCTGGTGCTTGGCCGAAACCTGCTGTGGCGCCCGCTCGCCGGCCTCGCATACGGTTCCCTCCCCGGCTGGGCGCACCAGCTGTATGGGCGGCCCGCTCCCGCCCCGCGCAGCGTCACCCGGCGCCTGCGCCTCACCGGACGCGTGCTGCGCTGCATTCCCGCAGGTCTGCGCTGGAAGCTGCCGCCAGGTCACATCTTGAAAGCGATGCGCCGCATGGGCCCCGGGAGCCGCCCCTCTCCGTACACACTGCGTACATCAGCGGCCATACTGGACCGGCCGGGGAGGGCGTAGCGCGACAACGGGGGCGACTTTAAGACATGGCGGAGTCCAGACTGATCCAGGGCCGGTACCGGTCGCTCGATCTGATCGGGCGCGGCGGCATGGGCGAGGTATGGCGCGCCCGGGACGAATCGCTGGGCCGGCAGGTCGCCGTGAAGTGCCTCAAGCCGCTCGGCGCCGATCAGGACGCCCACTTCACCCAGGTGCTGCGCGAGCGCTTCCGGCGCGAGGCCCGCGTGGCCGCCTCCCTCCAGCACCGAGGCGTCACCGTCGTGCACGACTTCGGCGACGACAGCGCCGCCGGCGGCCCCCTCTACCTCGTCATGGAGCTGCTCGAGGGCCGCAACCTCAGCCAGCTCATGGAGGACAACGAGACCCGCCCCCTCCCCGTGGACGTGGTCGTCGACATCGCCGAGCAGATGGCCGCCGCCCTCGGCTACACCCACGACCAGGGCGTCGTCCACCGCGACCTGAAACCCGCCAACATCATGCGGCTCGTCGACGGCACCGTGAAGATCTGCGACTTCGGCATCGCCCGGCTCGCGCACGACATCGGCTTCACCGCCAAGCTCACCGGCGGAGGCATGGCCATGGGCACCCCGCACTACATGTCGCCCGAGCAGATCGCGGGCGGCGAGGTCGACCACCGCAGCGACCTCTACTCCCTCGGCTGCGTCCTGTACGAGATCGCCACCGGCGCCCCGCCCTTCGACCTCGGCGACTCCTGGTCCGTGCTCATCGGCCACCGCGACACCGCACCCGTGCCGCTGCGTGTGCACCGCCCCGAGCTGCCCGGGTACTTCGAACAGGTGGTCCTGGACCTGCTCGCCAAGTGCCCGGAGGACCGCCCGCAGGACGCCCGCCTCGTGCACCGCAGGCTCGTCGAGTCCCGGCTCGGGCCCGGCGGGCTGCCCGGCGCCCTCGCCCCCCTCCCGGCCTGGGCCCGCGGCATGACCGCGGGCCGCAAGGCCGGCATCGAAGCTCGTCCCGCGAGCGGCGAATGGGCCGTGCTCACCGGCTCCTGGACGGCCGTGCGCCCCGGCGGCGGGCGGCACGGCACCATCGTGCGCCCCGCGCCCGCCGAGGACCCGCGCCTCACCGCGGCGTACGGGTTCCCCCGCCCGTCCGGTCCGCGCGAGAACGGCCCGGACGCGCTCGCGGCCGGCCACGCCCGCGCCTACACCCTCAGCCGCGCGGGCCGCCCCGAGGAGGCACTCTCGGTGTACACGGCCGTGGCCGACGGCCGCGCCAGGGTCCTCGGCCCGGACCACGCCGACACCCTCGCCGCCCGCCAGGAGGCGGCGTACGAGATGGGCCGGCTCGGCCGCCACCAGGAGGCCCACGACGTCTACCGCGCCGTGCTGGTCGCCCGCGAGCGGACCATGGGCCAGCTCCACCCCGACACGCTGCGCTGCCGCCACAACCTGGCCTGCGCGCTGCGGGCGCTGGGCCGGTACGCGGAGGCCCACACCACGGCCGTCGCGGTCGCCGCGGACCGGGCGGCCGTGCTGGGCGCCGAGCACGCGGACACCCTGCTGACCCGTTACGAGGCGGCGTACGTGCTCGGCCGCCTCGACCGCTGGCAGGAGGCACTGGCCGGCTTCCGCGACGTCGCCGCCGCGCGGGAACGGGTCCTCGGCCGCGACCACCCCGACACCCTGGCCGCCCGCTACGAGGTCGGCATCGCCCTGGGCCGCACCGGCGGCAGCGCCCAGGCCCTCGACCTGTTCCGGGCCCTGGTCCGCGACCGCACCCGCGCCTACGGGGCGACCGACCCGGAGACGCTGCGCGCCCGGCACGTCCTCGGCGTCAACCTGGGCCGCCTGGACCGCTGGGAGGAGGCGGTGGCCGAGGCCCGCCAGGTGGCCGCCGTACGGGCCGAGGTGCTCGGCCCCGAACACCCCGACACCCTGGTCAGCCGCCGGGAACTGGCTGTCGGCCTGGGCCGGCTGGGCCGCTGGGACGAGGCCCTCCCGATCTACCGCGACCTCTCCGGCATCCGCGAACGGTCGCTGGGTGACGAGCACCCCGAGACCGTGCTGGCCCACGCCGACGAGGCCCACTGTCTGGAGCGGCTCGGCCAGGTGTGCTACCAAGAGCCATGACGACCTTCGGGCGGGACGTGTACGACGATGTGATCGTGGGCGGCGGGCACAACGGTCTGGTGGCGGCCGCCTACCTGGCCCGGGCGGGCCGGTCGGTGCTGGTGCTGGAGAGGCTGGGGAACACCGGCGGGGCGGCGGTCTCCAGCAGACCCTTCGTGGGTGTCGACGCCCGCCTCTCGCGCTACTCGTACCTGGTCTCCCTGCTGCCCGACAAGATCGTGCGCGACCTGGGGCTGAGCTTCGCCCTACGCCGGCGCACGGTGTCCTCGTACACGCCGACCGAGCGTGACGGGCGGCCCGGCGGACTGCTCGTCGGCGGGGGCGAGGAGCGCACCCGGGCGTCCTTCGCCCGGCTGACCGGCTCGGACCGGGAGTACGAGAGCTGGCGCGCCTTCTACGGGACCACCGGGCGGGTGGCCCGGAGGGTGTTCCCGACCCTGACCGAGCCGCTGCCCACGCGGGCGGAGCTGAGGGCCCGGATCGACGACGAGGCCGCGTGGCGGATGCTGTTCGAGGAGCCGCTGGGGCAGGCGGTGGAGCGGCACTTCGACGACGACCTGGTCCGCGGGGTGGTCCTGACGGACGGCCTCATCGGCACCTTCGCGGACGCGCACGACCCCTCGCTGGCCCAGAACCGGTGCTTCCTCTACCACGTCATCGGCGGCGGGACCGGGGACTGGGACGTGCCGGTCGGCGGCATGGGCGCCCTGACGGACGCCCTCGCGGCGGCCGCGACCAAGGCGGGGGCGGAGATCGCCACCGGCCACGAAGTGCTGCGGATCGACACCGACGGGGCCGATCCGGCCGAGGTGGTGTTCCGTACGTCGACCGGCGAAGGCCGGGTCGTCGGCCGCACGGTGCTGGTGAACGCCTCGCCGCGGGCGCTGGCCGAACTCCTCGGCGAGACCCCGGCCCCGGACCCGGCGACGGCACCCGAGGGCGCCCAGCTGAAGGTCAACATGCTGCTGCGCCGGCTGCCGCGGCTGCGGGACACCACCGTCGACCCGCGCGAGGCATTCGGCGGGACCTTCCACATCGCCGAGGGGTACGAGCAGCTCGCCCGGGCCTACGCGGAGGCCGCCGCAGGGGAACTGCCGTCCGTACCGCCCTCGGAGATCTACTGCCACTCGCTGGCCGACCCGACGATCCTCGGGCCGGAACTGGTCGAGCAGGGCTACCAGACGCTCACCCTCTTCGGCCTGCACACCCCGGCCCGGCTCTTCGGGCACGACAACCGGCAGGCCCGCGAGGTGCTGCTGACCGCCACCCTCGCCCAGCTCGACGCACACCTGGCCGAGCCGCTCACCGACTGCCTGGCCTTCGACGCGGACGGCCGGCCCTGCATCGAGGCGAAGACCCCGCTTGACCTGGAGCGCGAACTGCGGCTGCCGGGCGGCCACATCTTCCACCGCGACCTGTCCTGGCCCCACGCGGACGGGGGCGGCCGGTGGGGGGTGGAGACGGCCCACCGCAACGTCCTGCTGTGCGGCGCGGGTGCGGTCCGCGGCGGCGGCGTCAGCGGGGTCCCGGGCCACAATGCGGCGATGGCGGTGCTCGGTCGCTAGCCCGTCCCGTGCCCCCGCACGCGGGGCGTGTCCGAAACCGGACGGTCGTGCTCGGGCCCGTGCGTACGGTGTTACCCATGAGTAACGTGAGTGGTGCGAGTGACATCGGCGGCGCGCAGCCTTCCGGCGGACGGTCACGGCGCGGGATTTTGAAGGCGGCCGTCGCCGGAGCCGGAGCGGTCGCTGCGGTGAGCGCGGGGGCCTCCGCCGCGACTGCGGACACGCGGAGGCGGGACGCCCCCGTCTTCGTCCTCGTCCACGGCTCCGGAAGCAACTCCTACGGCTGGAGCGCGGTCCTGCGGGAGCTGGCCCTGCGCGGCCACCGGGCGGTCGCGGTGGACCTGCCCGGCCACGGGCCCGGAGCCTACTTCCCCGTCTCCTACCAGGCCCCGCAGGACCTGGAGCGGCTGGCCGCGGAGCCCTCCCCGATCAGTGCCGTGACCCTGGCGGACTTCACTGCCCACGTGGTCGGGACGGTACGCGCCGCGCACCGCAACGGCCCGGTCGTCCTGGTCGGCCAGAGCCTGGGCGGGGTCACGCTGAACGCGGTCGCCAACGAAGTGCCCGAGCTGATCGCCCACTTGGTGTACGCGTCCGCGTTCTGCCCGACGCGGCACAGCTCGGTGCTGGAGCTGATGGCGACGCCGGAGGCCGCCTCCAGCGCCCTGTTCCGGATCCCCGGCTTGAAGACCCCGCCGGAGCTGGGAGTCAACCGGGTCAACTGGCGTTCCGGCGACCCCGCCTTCTTCGCGGCGGTGAAGGACGCGTTGGCGGCAGACTGGTCGGACGCGGAGGTGCGGACACTGCTGAACATCCTCGAGCCGGACGAGTCGGCGGCGATCGGCGCCGCCGACGCCCGCGGACTGCCCGACCGGTGGGGGCGGGTGCCCCGCACGTACCTGCGGTTCGGCGAGGACCGGGCCATCCCGCCCGCCCTCCAGGACCTGATGATCCGCGAGGCGGACGGGACGACGCCGCGCAACCGCTTCCGCGTGCGGTCGCTGGCCGCGCCGCACGTCGGCCCGCGGGACGCGGCCGTGTGGGCGGACGAGCTGGAGCGGGTGGCGCGCACGTGCGGCTGAGGTGACGCGGCAACCGGGACGCGGTCGAGGTGACGGGCCCGTGGGCGTGCCTACGCGGCGGGCTCGATCACCACGATCGGGATCTCCCGGTCGGTCTTGGCCTGGTACTCGTCGTAGGCGGGCCAGTGCCCCACCATCACCGGCCAGTACGCGGCGCGCTCCTCCGCGTTCGCGGTGCGCGCCGTGCCCTGCAGGATCCGCGGGCCGACCTGGATGCGGACCTCCGGGTTCGCGCTCAGGTTGCGGAACCACAGGGGGTGCTTGTCGGAGCCGCCCTTGGAGGCCACGACCAGGTAGCGGCCGTCGGCCTCACCGTAGATGAGCGGCGTGCGCACGGGCTTGCCGGAGACCCGGCCGACGGTGGTGAGCAGGAGGGTCTGGGTGCCGTTCCAGTACTGGCCCTCGGTGCCGCCGGAGCCCGCGTACTGCTCGACGTGCTCCAGCTGCCAGCTTCCGGCCGGCGGGTCGGTCGGGTGGTCCCAGTCGATTCCGGTCGTCATGGGTTGTCGCCTGCCTTCGTGTCGAACGGTCAACGAACCTCACCATCGAGTGCCAACGCCCGCGGGTGCGCCGTCGATTCCGGCCGGAAGGGTGAACCCGTCGAGTACACCGTCCATCGCCCGGTGCGCCACCGCGGCCGGTGTGGCGCGGACGGCGAGGTCGCGCAGGGCGGCGGCGAGGGGGTGGCTGACGGCGGCGATGCGGCCCGCGCGGCGGGCCCGGACGCGGATGGCGTCGGTGCGTGCGCAGCGGGCCGTGCTGTAGGCGGCGAGGGCCTGCGGAACGCCCCCGGGGCCGGCTCCGTCCAGGAGGTGGGCGAGGACCACGGCGTCCTCGACGGCCTGGCACCCGCCCTGCCCGAGGTTCGGCGTCATGGCGTGGGCGGCGTCGCCGAGCCAGGCCAGGCGCCCGTGGTGGAACCGGGGGAGCGGCGCCGCGAGGTCGTAGAGGTCGTGCTGGAGGACGGCCGCCGGGTCGATCCGTTCCAGCAGGGCCGGTATCGGGTCGTGCCAGGTGCCGTAGCGGCGCAGGAGTTCGGCGCGGACGTCGGCGGGGCGGTGGCCCTCGGGCGCGACGGCGGTGGCGTAGACGTAGGTCCTCCCGTCGGCGAGCGGGACCACTCCGAAGCGCTCGCCGCGGCCCCAGGTCTCCGCGGTCGCCGCCCCGGCCGGGCTCGCGGCGGCCGGCAGGACGGTGCGCCAGGCGGTCTCCCCGCTGTGGCGCAGGCCCGGGTGGTCCGGGAAGTGGCGGCGGCGCAGCGGGCTGTGGATGCCGTCCGCGGCGACCACGAGGTCGGCGGAGCCCTCGAGGTCGCCGGCCGAGGTCCGGACCACCGGGAAGCCGTCGGCGCCGTCCACGGCCGTGACCGCGACACCGTAGCGGACCGTCCCCGCGGGGAGCGCCGAAGCCAGGGCCTCGGCGAGGGCCGAGCGGTGCAGGGCGAGCGGCGGGCCGCCGTAGCGGGCGGCCAGGGCCGCGGTGTCGGCGCGGCTCAGCCAGCGGCCGTCGGGGCGGCGCAGGCCCATGGCGGCCGGCAGGGCGCGCACCGCCGCACCGCTGATGTCGAAGCCGATGGTGTCGAAGGCGCGCAGGGCGTTGGGGGCGAGGACGATCCCTGCGCCGACGGCGGCCGGGCCTGGGGCCCGCTCGCACACGGTCACCTGCCAGCCCTTGCGGTGCAGGGCCAGCGCCGCGGTGAGGCCGCCGATCCCCGCCCCTGCGACGACCGCGTGACGCTGAACTGCCGACATGACGGATCCCTGCCTTCCTCCCGTCCTCTACATCTGTAGAGGATCAACGCATTCACTCTACAGCTGTAGAGTTGCCGGATGTCCACCGCTCCCCCTGCTGATCGCAGAACGCTGATCGCCGACACCGCGATCGGCCTCGTGGCCGCCGCCGGCCTCCGGGGCCTGACCCACCGCGCGGTCGACGCGGCCGCCGGGCTGCCCGCGGGCAGCACCTCGTACTACTTCCGTACGAGGACGGCCCTGATCGCGGCCTGCTACCAGCGGCTGGCCGAGCTGGACCTCGCGGACGTGGACGACGGCGGTCCCCTCGGGTCCGCCCCGCCCGCCCCCGCGGTGGCGCCGGACCGGGATGCGGCCGCCGCCGCGCTGGCCGGGCTGCTGTACCGCTGGCTGACCGTGGGGCGGGAGCGCCAGCTGGCCCGCTTCGAACTGAGCCTGGAGGCGGCCCGCAACCCGGAGCTGCAGGCGGACCTGCGCCGGGCGGGGCAGGGGGCCCGGGTCCGGGCCGCGGGCGTCGCCGCCGCGCTCGGGTCCGACCGGCCCGACGAGGCCGCCGAACTGCTGGTCGCCTGGACCGAAGGGCTTCTCTACGACCGGCTGGCAGGCGCCCTCGCCCGCTCCCGTCCGGCCCCCGACCTCACCGAACTGACCGCCGTCGCCCACCGGATGCTCGCCGCGGCCCTGGCGGACCCGGCCTGACGCGGAAGAGCCCCACCGCGCCGGGGGATGTGGCGGCGGGGCTCTTCCATCGGTACGCACCGGCGGGATCAAGGCGGGAGGGCCGGTGCGTTCCTCCTGGTGGAGTGTGCACACGCTACGCCCGGGGTGGCTGAAAATACACCCCTTCGCATGGCTTGAATCGGGGGCTCGTGAGGGTCAGGATTTACTGTTCGGGCCCGCCCGAAGTCCGCGCCCACGCCTGGTCGAACATCTCGTGCAGCGGCGCTGTCGGCAGCAGCCGGACGAACGGTGCGAGGACGTCTCCGCGCCACAGCGGCGACGCCAGGTGGCTCGCCAGCTTCACCGTCTCCAACGGCAGGTGCGGGGCCTTCAGCTCGGTCCACCCCCCGGGCAGGAACACCGTCCGGCCGGCCCGCGCCCGCTTCGCCTCCACCACCGCGCCCGTGGCGAGGAGTTCCGCCCGCGCCGCCGTGTGCTGCTTGGCCGACCAGCCGTTCCACCGCCGCACGTTACGGTCGGTGGGCGCGGCCAGCGCCGCCAACTGCAGGTACAGCGCGGCCGCGTCCGCGCCGGTCCCCAGTTCCACGGCCACCCGCGCGACCAGCTCCGGGCAGGACCGCCGCGGGTCCGCCTCGTACGCGCCGGCCTCCACCGCCCCCGAGCACGCGCGGCGCATCATCCGCTCCAGCCCGCCGCCGGCCAGCAGCAGCGCCGCCCGGTCCACGGCATCGGTGAGGCCGGTGATCGCGCGGATCCGCCCCCGCACGCCGGGGTCGTGGGCCCGCGCCGGCCGCAGGAAGGCGGCACCGCCGGGCGCGCACACCACCAGCGCACCGGAGTCGTACGCCGTCACCGGCGGCTTCCCGTCGTCCTCGCGGTGGTCCTCCACCACCGGCAGCCGCTCGGGTCCGAACTGCTCCGCGATCGGCACCGTGCTGTCCGCGACGATCCCGCCGGGCAGCGCCAGCAGCAGTTCCGGCCGGTCCAGTTCGGCGCGCAGCCGCTCGTACAGGTCCACCGCACCGGCCACCGCGGGATCACCGACGGGCCGGTCCGTCCAGGCCCACACCAGTGCGCTCGCGAGCCGGCCGACGGCCAGACCCACCGGGGTGCGGCGCGGCAGTTCGGGTCCGGCCGGGGGAACGGCCCGGACCTCCACCCTGCTGCCGTACCGAGTGGCTGCCAGCTCCCAGCCGGCCGCCTCCACGGTCGCGTCCGCGGCGGCCCCGTAGCCGCCGGCCAGCCGCCGGGCCCACACCTGCGACAACCCGAGGTCCGCCTCGAGGGCGTCGGCCGCCTCGTCGTGCACCGCCGCCTCGGTCCCGAGCAACTCCCGCCACACCCCAGCCATCCGCTCCACGGCAGCCTCGACCCCGCCCGGCCGCCACAGCTCCTCCGGGTCCGCGGGCAGGGCCGCCGCCAGGACGGCACGCCGGCCGGCAGCCCCCAACCGCTCGCGCAGCACCTCGTACGACTCGGCCGTCATCGGCGTCGCCCGGTACGGGGCCCTGCGGGCCAGGGCACGCTGCTCGTCCCGGTCCGGACGGCCGACCAGACCGGCCACCACCAGCCGGGCCACGGCAGTGCGCACGCCGGTCAGTTCGGCGAAGCGTGCGGCCGCCGACTCCGGGAGCGGTACGGGGCCGCGCGCGTCGACCGCGGCCGCCAGGGCACGCAGCCGGGCGGCGTCGTCCCGGTCCACGCTGACGAGCCGCGCCTGCGCGACCGCGGCGGGCACCGGGTCCCCGCCCTGAGGTCCGGCGGCTGCGGGCGCCACGAACCAGCACTGCGACCCGCCGGCACGAACGGGCGCGGACGCGACCGCGGTCGCACCGGCCCGCAGTCCGTCCAGCACCTCGGCCGGTGCCCGGCCCACCCACCACCTGCCGCCCGCACGCGCGACGGGCTGGTCCGCCCAGGTGTCCAGGAGCGCCAGCAGAGCGGCCCGCTCCCCGTCCGGCGTCGGCGCCACCACCGCCCGCCACGCGGCGGCGTCGATCGAGCCCAGCAGCTGGGACCAGTCGTGCGGCGGCGCCGGCGGTGAAAGCCGCCGCACCTCCTCCGTGATCGTCCCGGCCAGGCAGGCGCCGTCGGCGGCGAGCGCACCCAGCGTCGCCGGCAGGGCCACGTCCGCGGTACGCCGCCAGGTGCCGCCCCCGCCGTCCGCGACCAGCCCGAACAGCGCCGGCATCAGCTCGGTGTCCGGCGCCGGCCGGCGCGGCAGGGCCGCCGGAGCCTCGAGCAGCAGGCTCACACGCCGGTGCAGGGCGCGCCGCCGCTCCTCCACCCGGGCGGCCCGCCCGGCCACCGCCACCACGGCCTCGACCAGCACCGGGTCGGTGACGTCCGGCAGCTCCCGGGCCACGGCCGCGCGCAGCGCGCCCGGACCGTCGAGGGCCGCGTCCAGCAACGCCTGCGCCGCCGCGGGCTCCACCGTCCGCAGCGCCCGGGAGCCCGCGGCGTCCCGGGTGCGCAGCAGGTACCAGAAGGCCGGCGGCAGGGCCGCGCCCCCCGACACGGTGACCCGGCGGGTCACCGTGCCCCGCGACCGGCCGGGCGTGGGGTGGCCGTCCAGCTCCCACAACAGCGCCCCGTCGGCCGCGTAGGCGCGTACCCCCGTGAAGGTCTGCGCCTCGGCGAGGACCACGTCCTGCGCCGCGCCCTCCGGCGGGGCCCACAGCCCCCACGGCTGCTGGCCCGGCCGGTCGATGTCGAAGCGGGCGCGGCGCCCGTCCACGCTCTCCACCAGGTAGTGGTCGGGCGCCGGATCGCGGTGCCCCGTACGGAAGAGGACGCGCGTCCCGACCAGTCCCTCGCGGCTGCCCAGCGGGGAGCCGGGCAGCCCCGCGGGCAGCGGTGCCAGCTGGAGTGCCTCGACGTCGAGAGCCATGCCGGCCTCGGACGGCTCCGCGGCCGGGTCGGGGTCCGGAGCCCGTCCCGGGAAGTCGGGCAGCGCGGCCGCGCCCCGCGCTTCCCCGGTGACCGGGTCGACGAGTTCCCAGGGACGCCGCCCGAAGACGGCGTTGGTCCAGATCCGTGAGCCGTCGCCGAGCTGCAGCTCGTCCCGGTCGATGCCCTCGCGGCCGCCCGGGCGCAGCACCCGGTGCCCGCCGTGCCGCCCCCCGCCGTCGGCCGTCTCGAACTGGAAGCCGTACGCGCCGTCCAGGCTGCCGCCGCACGGCACCAGCCCGCCCGTCTCGTCCGGCGTGAAGGGCTCGTCGGGGCGGTCGGCCCAGAAGGCGACGTCGCAGTGGTAGCGGTTCCCGGGGGTCCAACTCACCAGGAAGGAGCCTCCCACATAGTGCACCGCGTACATCGTCGCCTCCCCGGGCACCGTGAACCGGCAGGAGCCCCGCACCCCGTCGGGGGCGACGGCGACCGCCCGGTCCCGTCCGAACACCGTGAGCACGGGCCAGGTCGAGGTCACCCCCGCCACCCCGGGCAGCACCGCGTCCGCCTCCTCGGCTCCGGCGTCCGCCGCGAACTGCGCGTACACGGCCTCCAGGGCCGGCCACGCCAGTTCCTCCGGCAGCCCGGCCGCCAGCGAGCGCCGCAGGGCCCCCGCCGCGCCCGCCCCGGCCAGGGCGTCGCCGATCCCGCCGAGCGCCGACACCGTCGGCCGGTCCAGCAGGACCTCCAGCTCGGCGACGGCCTCCTCGGCCCCCGCCATGCCGCCGCCCGAGACCGTGTCGACGAGCTTGCCGACGCGTACGGCCACCTCCTGGGCGATGCCCTCGTTGCCCGGCAGCAGCGTCACCGCCGACCCCGCCCGCCGCGTGGGTCCCGCCGGCCACCGGGGCCTCAGCCCTGCGTGCACCGTGCCCTCCAGCCGGGGTCCGAACACCGGGTCCGCGGCGAGGGCGGCGAGGTCCCGGCGGGAGTCCGTTCCCCAGAAGCGCATCCGGATCTCCGGCCCCGGATCGACGACCGGGACGCCCGCCGCGAGACACGCGTCCAGCACGTCCGCGTCGAAGCCCTGGTAGTGGTGCCGGGTGGTGTGCACCGTGACGGGCGCGCCCACCGCCCGCAGCCGCGGCCCCAACCGGCCGACCAGATCGAGGAACTCGGGCGGCAGCGGCTGGCGGGCGACACCGCCGCCCGACTGCGCCGCGTACTGGTACATGCGGACGAAGCCGCCGACCCACTGGTGCAGCCCGCCCTCGGGGACCACCCGCCCGGCCTCCATCGCCTCCGTCGCACCGCAGGCGATTAGCATGCGCAGCCACGCCCCGCCGTCGGTGGCCCCGTCCGGGAAGACCTCCACCAGCCCCGCGGCGACGGCGTCCGCCGGCGGATGGGCCGCCAGGACCGGGGCGGCGGCCGTCAGCAGCGCGTCCGGTACCGACTTCTTCCGGGTGACCGACAGGATCGCGCCCACCAGCCGGGCGACCTCCTCGGTCCCGAGCCCGGCGGCCTTCGCGGACGCCCTCACCCGCCGCACCAGGTCCGCCGGGAGGTCCGCCGCCGAGCCGGCCCACGCGGTGAGGAACACTTCCAGGGCCGTGTGGGCCGCGGCCGGATCCAACGTCTCTGCGAGGAACCGCTGATGCGCCCCGAACTCCTTGGCCGGCATGGCGCCGCCCCTGGCGAACAGCAGGGCGTTGGCCCGGCGGTAGGCGGCGTCCACCGGCAGCCCGTGGCGCCCTTCTGCCGCACGGGCCGCCGCGTAGGCCCGGCCGCCCGGGCGGCTCCCGCGGCCGATCAGCCGGTGGCCCACGGTGTCCCAGAACCACGGCAGGTGGGCGGGCGGCAGCCGGCGTGCCCGCGCCGTCATCGCGTCGACGAACCGGCCCGGCTTGGCCCAGGACCGGTTGAGCTCGGTGTCCATGGCGTCGATCAGGTCGCGTGCGGCTCGGGCGGCGCCCGGATCGTGGACGGCGACCCAGTCGGCGTAGGTGGTGGAGCGGTGCGTGCCGGCGGTGGGCAACAGGGCGTCGAGCGAGGCGATCATGTCCTGGATATTCGCACGCGCCACCGACAGGGCGGCCCGGGAGGCGTGGCGCCTCCGCACGGAGATCGGGTTCTAGGATCCGGGCATGATCGCTGAACTGCAGTGCGTGGTCCTGGACTGTCCCGAGCCGCGGGTGCTCGCCGATTTCTACCGGTCGCTTCTGGGCGGCAACGTCGACCAGCCGGACCGGCGTTGGTCCCTCGACGAGGACTGGGCGACGCTCCACACGCCGTCCGGTCCGGTGCTCGCCTTCCAGCGTGCGACGGACCACGTTCCCCCGAGCTGGCCGGACCCCGGCCGGCCGCAGCAGTTCCACCTGGATCTCGGGGTTGCGGACCTGGACCGGGCGCAGGAGGAGGTGTTCGCGGCCGGCGGGACCCTGCTCGACGGATCGGACGGGCGCGGCTGGCGCGTCTACGCGGATCCGGCGGGGCACCCCTTCTGCCTCGTGCAGGACTGATCCGCCGGGCCCTTGGGGCCCTTCGGGCCGTTGGGGCCCTTCGGTCCGCTCAGTCCGCGGACCTGGTCCAGCCGACGGCCTCGACGCGGGCCGCGTCGTCGGGCCGGTCCTCCGCGAACAGCAGCCCGGCCGGTTCCGCCACCCGCACGACGTCCACGTACACCCCCCGGCCGACGTAGCGGCCCGTAGCGGTGTGGCGGAACCTCAGCCGCACCTCGCGGCCCGCCCAGGCGGCGGTGAGGGGGGCCTCCAGGCGGTGCCAGATGCGTCCGGACCAGCCGCCGGCCGAACCCCGCGGCCACTCCTCGGCGACGCCGCCGGTGGACCGCACGGTGGTGAACGGCAGCGGCGCCCAGTCCACCCCGTCCGGCGAGACCTCCAGGTGCAGGGCGCCCTCGCCGGGCACGGTGTCCCACCACACGGCGCAGCGCAGGCGGGCGGCGGCGGTGGCCGGAGTGAGCGGGGGCAGGGTGAGGGTGCCCGAGCCGCCGGGGGCGGTCCCCGAGAACCAGGCCGCGCCGCCGTGCCGGGTGCGCACGGGGACCGCGCGGGCGAAGCGGTTGCCGACGGCCACCCTCGGGGCACTGCCGGCCCGCCAGGTGCGCACGGGGTGGACGGAGTTGCCCAGCAGGATCAGGAAGGAGTCGGTTGAGGGGTCGAGGACGAGGGAGGTACCGGTGAAGCCCGTGTGGCCGGCCGAGTGCGGCGTTGCCATGGCTCCCATGTACCAGTGCTGGTAGAGCTCGAAGCCGAGGCCGTGGTCGTCGCCGGGGAAAGCCGTGTTGTAGTCGGTGAAGAGCAGTTCGACGGAGGCGGGGCGCAGGATGCGCCGGCCCGCGTAGGCCCCGCCGTCGAGGAGGGTGCGGGCCAGGACGGCCAGGTCCCAGGCGGTGCCGAAGACCCCGGCGTGGCCCGCGACCCCGCCGAGGGCGTACGCGTTCTCGTCATGGACCTCGCCCCACACCAGGCCGCGGTCCAGGCCGGACCAGGGCGGGCGCTGTACCTCCGTGGCCGCGGTGACCCGGCGCCAGGAGAGCGGCGGGTTGTACCGCGTGCGGTGCATGCCGAGCGGAGCGGTGATCTCGTCGCGGAGCAGGACGTCCAGAGTGCGACCGGTGATCCGTTCCAGGAGCAGTTGCAGCGCGATGAGGTTGAGGTCGGAGTAGCGGTAGACGGTCCCCGGGGTCTCCTGCGGCCGGACCGACCACAGCAGCCGCAGCCGGCCCTCACGCGTGGACTCCTGGTAGAAGGGCGCCCACGAGCGCAGTCCCGAGGTGTGTGTGAGCAGTTGGCGGACCGTGATGATCTCCTTGCCGCCGCCGGTGAACTCCGGGAGGTAGCGGCGCACCTGCGCCTCCAGCTCCAGCCGTCCCCGTTCCATCTGCTGCACGGCCAGGATCGAGGTGAACAGTTTGGTCAGGGATGCCAGGTCGAAGACGGTGTCCTCGGCCATGGCGATCCGCTCGGCCGCGGGGAACTCCCGGACCCGGTCGGTCCGTCCGTCGTACTCCGCGTACCGGACGGCGTAGCCCATGGCCCGGTGCAGGGCGACGGTGCGGCCCCGCCCGGCGAGGACCACCGCCCCCGCGTAGTACGGGTGCTCGGGGGAGGGGCCCAGGAACCGCCGGGCCTCGTCCGCCACCGCCTCCAGGTGCTTCTCCAGCAGCCCGGCCTGGCGCGCGGACCCGTACCGCAGGCGCAGCCCCTGCAGGGCGCGCCGTTCGGCCGGGCCGCCCGCCGCACCCGCCGCGCCGGGGAGCGCGGCGTGCAGGACGAGTACCCCGCCGAGCGCCAGCAGCCGCGCCCCGAGCCGCCGCCGACTCAGCCCCCGGGCCGGCTCGCGCACACCGTCGCGCTCCTGTCCCCGTCGCGGCTCCCGCTCCCGTCCCTGCTCCCCTCCCTGCTCCAGGTGCTCCACGACGCCGTTGCGGCGTGCGGCCTTTGGGACGGCCCCGTGGTCGCGCGGTCGCTCGCCGCCGGTGCCGCGCGTGCGTTCCGTGCGGTCCGTGCCGACCTCGGCCACCGCTTCGGCCCCCGTGTCCGCTGCCATGTCAGCCCTCCTTGTCCGCAATCGGCAACCGGCGACCGGCAACCGGCATGGCGACCAGCAACCCGCAGCCCGCGCCCGAAGTCCCGTCCGCATGCGGTCGCACGCAACCCGCACCGCCGCGGCCGGGCCCCGGCACACCGCCGGGCGCGCCGCGGGTGTTCGGGCCCCGGGCCCTGTGAATCGCCGAGCGTGCCGCAGGCTATTGGGTATCTGCCCGCACCTCGGGCACCCTGCCCGCCGACCGGGCCGGAAAGAATCTGACACTGCATCAGAAAACCTCTTCCCTCGGCCGCCGGGCTGCGGCATCCTGCCGCCCATGGAGACGGAGCTGAGCAGGAAACTGGGAGTCGAGCACGCCATCTTCGGCTTCACGCCCTTCCCCGCGGTCGCCGCCGCGATCACCCGGGCAGGCGGGTTCGGCGTGCTCGGCGCGGTCCGCTACACCGCGCCCGACGACCTGAGGCGCGACCTCGACTGGATGCAGGCGCACACGGACGGCAAGCCCTACGGCCTGGACGTCGTCATGCCCGCCAAGAAGGCCGTGGACGGCATCGGCGAAGCCGACATCGAGGCGATGATCCCGGCCGGACACCGCGCCTTCGTCCGCGACACCCTCGCCAAACACCACGTGCCCGAGCTCGCCGAGGACGAGGCCTCCGGCTGGCGCATCACCGGCTGGATGGAGCAGGTCGCCCGCAACCAGCTCGACGTCGCCTTCGACTATCCCGTCAAACTCCTGGCGAACGCCCTCGGTTCCCCGCCCGCCGACGTCATCGCCCGCGCCCACGACCACGGCGTCCTCGTCGCCGCCCTCGCCGGCAGCGCCAAACACGCCCGCCGGCACGCCGAAGCCGGCATCGACGTCGTCGTCGCCCAGGGCTACGAGGCCGGCGGTCACACCGGCGACATCGCCACCATGGTCCTCGTACCGGAGATCGTCGAGGCCGTCGCACCGCTCCCGGTCCTCGCCGCCGGCGGCATCGGCAGCGGCGAGCAGATCGCCGCCGGCTTCGCCCTCGGCGCCCAGGGCGCCTGGCTCGGCTCCCTCTGGCTCACCACGACCGAGGCCGACCTCCACTCGCGCGCCCTCACCGACAAGCTCCTCGCGGCCGGCTCCGGCGACACCGTCCGCTCCCGCGCCCTCACCGGCAAGCCCGCCCGCCAACTGCGCACCGAGTGGACCGACGCCTGGGACGACCCGGAGGGCCCCGGCGCGCTCCCCATGCCCCTCCAGGGCCTCCTCGTCGCCGAGGCCGTCTCCCGCATCCAGAAGTACGAGGTCCTGCCGCTGCTCGGCACGCCCGTCGGCCAGATCGTCGGCCGGATGAACAGCGAACGCAGTGTCCAGGCCGTCTTCGACGAGCTCACCAGCGGCTTCGAGAAGGCGATCGACCGCATCAACCGCATCGCCGGCCGAGTCCGAGAGGCATGACCCCCATGACCGCCACGACGTCCACCACCACCGCCGCCGCCGACCGGCAGCCGCCCAACGGCTTCTGGGCGCAGGCCGCCGCGGACCCCGGACGCACCGTCCTGACCGCCCCCGGCGGCGAGGAGTGGAGCGCCGGCCGGCTGCACGCCGACGTCAACCGGCTCGTCCACGGCCTGCGCGCCGCCGGGCTGCAGCGGGGCGACGTCTTCGCCGTCGTCCTCCCCAACGGCGTCGAATTCCTCACCGCCTACCTCGCCGCCTCCCAGGCCGGCTTCTACCTCGTCCCCGTCAACCACCACCTGGTGGGTCCCGAGATCGCCTGGATCGTCTCCGACTCCGGTGCCAAGGTCCTGATCGCCCACGGGCGCTTCGCCGAGGCCGCCACCGCCGCTGCCGACGAGGCCGCCCTGCCCGCGAGCCACCGCTACGCCGTCGGCACGGTCCCGGGCTTCCGCCCGTACGGCGAACTCCTCGACGGGCAGCCCGCGACACCCCCCGCCGACCGCACCCTCGGCTGGGTCATGAACTACACCTCCGGAACCACCGGCTGCCCCCGCGGCATCCGCCGCCCCCTGCCCGGCAAGCTCCCGGAGGAGACGTACCTCGGCGGCTTCCTCGGCATCTTCGGCATCCGCCCCTTCGACGGCAACGTCCACCTGGTCTGCTCGCCGCTCTACCACACGGCCGTCCTGCAGTTCGCCGGCGCCGCCCTGCACATCGGGCACCCGCTGGTCCTCATGGACAAGTGGAGCCCGCGGGACATGCTGCGCCTCATCGACGGCCACGCCTGCACCCACACCCACATGGTGCCGACCCAGTTCCACCGGCTCCTCGCCCTCCCGCAGGAGACGAAGGACGCCTACGACGTCTCCTCGATGCGGCATGCCATCCACGGCGCCGCGCCCTGCCCCGACCACGTCAAGCGGGCGATGATCGACTGGTGGGGCGGCTGCGTGGAGGAGTACTACGCGGCGAGCGAGGGCGGCGGCGCCTTCGCGACCGCCGAGGACTGGCTGAAGAAGCCCGGAACCGTCGGCAAGGCGTGGCCCATCAGCGAACTGGCCGTCTTCGACGACGACGGCAACCGGCTGCCCCCGGGTGAACTGGGCACCGTCTACATGAAGATGAACACCGGCGGCTTCAGCTACCACAAGGACGAGGACAAGACGAAGAAGAACCGCATCGGCGACTTCTTCACCGTCGGGGACCTCGGCCTGATGGACGAGGAGGGCTACCTCTTCCTCCGCGACCGCAAGATCGACATGATCATCTCCGGCGGGGTCAATATCTACCCGGCCGAGATCGAGTCGGCCCTGCTCACCCACCCGGCCGTCGCGGACGCCGCCGCCTTCGGCATCCCGCACGCCGACTGGGGCGAGGAGGTCAAGGCGGTCGTCGAACCGGCCGAGGGCTTCGTGGCCGGCGACGCCCTGGCAGCGGAGATCCTGCACCACTGCGAGCGCCGGCTCGCCGGGTACAAGCGCCCCAAGACCGTCGACTTCATCGAGGCGATGCCGCGCGACCCGAACGGCAAGCTCTACAAGCGGCGGCTGCGGGACCCGTACTGGGAGGGCCGCGAGCGCGCCGTGTGAGCCTCGGAGGGTGGCGCGGGCTTCGGCCGCGTCACCCGGGCGTGATGGCGTACACCCGGGGCATTGCGGCTGCCCGGCCTCCGCGCGTGCCGGCCGAGTTGGGCGCGGACCGGGGACCGGCAGCGACGCCGTCAGGGCGGTCTACCCCCTCGTACGCTTCCCGCGCTCCGGCGCAGGGAAGACGTCCACCCCGATCCGGCCGGCCGGGCTGCCGCTCCCTTCCACGTACAGCCGTACCGGGTCGGGGCCGGTCGGCAGGAACCCGCGAAGCAGCAGCTCGGGCTGCGGCTCGCACTCGTGGGCTCGGAGAACGGCTCGTGCATGGAGACGGCCGCGTGCAGCGCGTCGATGCGGTCGTGCACCGGACCGCCGCGATGGCCGACCGCGGGGCGTCGGTGTCGGAGGCGTCGACCGCGGCAGGACGCAGCCCGGCCGCCGCGGCCGGGACCTGCCCGCCCCGCAGGACCACACGCGTCAGCGCCGGCCGCCCGGGTGGCTGCAGCCCGCCGCGCACCGGCAGCCCCTCGGCGCGGGGGAGACGTGGCACGGCAGCACCCTGAGCACAGGGTGGTGCGGGCCGGTCGGGTTCGGCCCCGGCCCGGCCCCGGGCCGGCCTCGGTCCCGTCCCGCGGGGCGGCCGCCGAGGTCATGACCCCGTCTTCGGGCGACCCGGCCCGCCCCGCGGGCGAGCGGAAGCCGCCACGCCGGGAGGATCCGGGGGGAACACCACGTCAGACCCCTGCGAGCGCGCCGTGCGACACACCCGAGGGACACATCTGGCAAGTTGGCGGATATGGGTACGACGAAGCGCAGCTCCCCCCTGACCGACTGGACCGTCCTGGTTCCCGTGCTGGCGCTCGTCGCGCTGGTGTTCAGCTGGGGGAGGGAGCTACCCGGCTTCGCCGTGGTGCTCGTCGCGCTCTGCCTGGCCGGCGCCGTCCTGGCGGCAGTCCACCACGCCGAGGTCGTCGCCCACCGGGTGGGCGAACCCTTCGGCTCCCTCATCCTCGCCGTCGCGGTCACCGTCATCGAAGTGGCCCTCATCGTCACCCTGATGGCCGACGGCGGGGACAAGTCCGCCTCCCTCGCCCGGGACACCGTCTTCGCTGCCGTCATGATCACCTGCAACGGCATCGTCGGCGTCTCCCTGCTCGTCGGAGCCCTGCGCAACCGGATCGCCGTCTTCAACCCCGAGGGGTCCGGCGCGGGCCTCGCCACCGTCGCCACGCTCGCCACCCTCAGCCTGGTCCTGCCGACCTTCACCACGAGCAAGCCCGGCCCGGAGTTCTCCACCGGTCAACTGACCTTCGCCGCCGTCGCCTCGCTCGCCCTGTACGGGCTGTTCGTCGCCGTCCAGACGGTCCGCCACCGGGACTACTTCCTGCCCGTGGACACCGGCCGGGACGCGGATCCGCGGGACGACCACGCGGCGCCGCCCACCGACCGCGCCGCCCTGTTCAGCCTCGGACTGCTGCTGGTCGCGCTCGTCGCAGTGGTCGGCGACGCCAAGGCCGTCTCCCCGACCATCGAGACGGCGGTGGCCAAGGCAGGCCTGCCTCAGGCGGTCGTCGGCGTGATCATCGCCCTGCTCGTGCTGCTGCCCGAGACCCTGGCCGCCGTCCGCGCCGCCCGCCGCGACCGCGTGCAGACCAGCCTCAACCTCGCCTACGGATCCGCCATCGCCAGCATCGGGCTGACCATCCCGGCGATCGCACTGGCCTCCGTCTGGCTCTCCGGACCGCTCCTGCTCGGACTCGGCCCGGTCCACATGGTCCTGCTCGCCCTGACCGTGGTGGTCAGCACGCTCACCCTCGCCCCGGGCCGCGCCACCCTGCTCCAGGGCGGGGTGCACATCGTGGTGCTGGCCGCGTACCTCTTCCTGGCCGTCAGCCCGTGAGGGGGCGCGGCCCCGGGCCGGGAAGAGGCCGCGGACCCGGTCACCGCCGCTCGCGGACCAGTACCACCTTCAGCTGCGGCGAGGTGAGGATGTCCCGCTCGCAGAAACGCGCCCGGACCCAGCGCTCCTCGGAGAACAACCGGGTCTGGTCCGCGTGGTACGGCGAGCCGGGGTTCGAGGACTGGCCGTACGTCAGCAGGGTGCGCGCCACCGGGCAGGAGCTGCCGTCCCAGCCGACCGCCTGGATGTGGCTGGACCCGTTCGCCACGTCCGGGTAGCCGCCGGCCGCCGCGTTCCACCGCGCCTCGATCTTGTTCCAGACGCCGAGTGCCTCCGTACCGCCGCCGATCGGCAGCTTCCGGCCGCCCCGGACGACGAACTGGTGCTCGCCCAGCGGGGCGTCCAGGGCGATCCCGGCCGCCTTCAGCTCCGCCACGGTGTCCGCGAGTGCCCGCCCGATGCCGGGCGCCGCCCGGTTGAGGGTACGCGGCGTACGGACGGGGTCGGCGGCCGAGAACGGCACCAGCCACAGGTCCGCGGCCGGGGTCGACGCCGTCAGCCGGCGCCAGAACCGGTCGAAGAGCAGCGCGCCACGGCTGCCGGCGTCGGTCGTACGGTCCCAGCGGGCCAGCACCGCGCACGCCGCGGAGACGTCCACCACGGAACCGTCGGCCGCCGTGGCCGTGCCGCCGGGCAGAGCGGAGCAGGCCTGCGCCGCGTCCCCAGCCGCCAGCCCGCCGGCCGGCGCCCGGTTCGCGAACTGCAGCCCCTGCAGGTCGGCCACGGTCAGCCGGCCCTTCCCGGCCATCGCGGACACGTCCTCGACCGCCCCGCGGGTCCGCATCGAGCGCGGGGTGGCGACACTGCCCCAGATCCGCTCGTAGCCCGTGAGCGGCCGGTCCGCATTGGCCAGCCAGGCGCTGTCGTTGGAGTTCTCGGCGTACGGGGCGTCGCGCAGCGTCGGCGCCTTCCCCGGGCCGAACACGCCCGGCTGCACCGCGTCGGCGTCCGAGCCGAGCGCGCAGTCGCCGCGCGCACCGTCCAGCACCGCCAGCCCCGAGGCCGGATACAGCGCCCGGCCCAGCGGCGTGGAGCAGCGGGCGGCGAGCTCGTCGGTGATCCGGGGCAGCACCTGTGTCTGGGTGAAGAGCGTGCCGCCCGCCGAGTCCGCGGCCACGGTGTTGACCCAGGGCAGGCCCTGCGTGCGGGCCAGGGCGTCTTGGACGCCGGCGACCGACCGGGCCTTCCCGAGGGCGAGGGCGGTGTCGGAGCCGCGCAGGTTGGACGCGTTGGGATCGTTCAGCGCGTACGCCGACCGGCTGGTCCACGGCAGCGGCAGGCCGGCGCCGAGGTTCGTGACCACCGGCCCGTAGCGGGTCCACCACTGGGTGCGGGTGACCGGATCGCCGCCCGCCACGGGTACGGTGACGGTCCGCCGGGTCATCTTCTGCGGGACCCCGTCGACCAGGTAGGCGGTCGGATCCGCCGGGTCGAGGGCGAGCTCGTGCAGGTTGACCGGAGTGCCGGTCGCCACGGTGTGGCTCCAGGCCACCTTCTCGTTGAAGCCGATGCTGACCGCGGGCATGCCGAGCAGTGAGCCGCCGGACACGTTCAGCTCGCCCGGGATGGTCTGCTGCGACTGCCAGAATCGGCGACCGCCCTGCCACGGATAGTGCGGGTTGCCGAGGAGCAGACCCCGGCCGTTCGCCGTCGTGGACCCGGCGAACGCCACCGCGTTGGAGCCCATGTCGTACCGGCTCGTGTCGAAGAACTCCCGCGCCGCCTGCGCCGCGGCGGCCGGATCGCCCTCCTGCGGATCGGCGTCCCGCGGATCGGCCGCGCGGGCTCCGTCGGCCGCGGCCGGCGGCTGCCCGGCCGTGACGGCCGGAGGCTGGGCGCCGGTGATGCCGTCGATGCCGCGTCCCTCGCCGCCGAGGACCGCGATCGCCAAGCCGCGGGCGGCCACGTCGGCCGTGGTGACCGGGCGGAGCCATCCCGCACCCTTGCAGGCGGGGTCGGTGACCTTGTTCTGGGCGAGCCAGGCGTTGTAGCCGGCGGCCCAGCCGCGCATCAACTCCTTGACGTCCTTGCCGGGGCCCGCCGGGGCGGGCGTCGCCAGCAGCCGCTCCACCGTGCCCGACTCCCGGACTCCCTTGAAGTAGAGGTCGCTGGAGAGGTTCCGGGTGACGGAGGAGAGCGACCCGTCGGTCGCGGCGTCCTGCCCGAACCATCGCGAGCGCTCGCCCGAGACGGTCACGAACCCGTCCGCGAGCACACAGACCTGGTCCGCCGCCTGCGCCCAGCCGGTACCGAAGCCGACCTGTGCGTAGTCGCGGCCGCGTATGTGGGGTATGCCGTTCTCCGTGTAGCGGATGACGGCGGACAATCCGCCGCCGGCGGGTGTCCGCTCGGCGGGTGCCGTCCCGGCCTGGGCGTGGGCCGGCGGGACCGCGGCCGTCACGGCGAGCAGGGCCGCCCCGGCGAGGGCGACACGACGGAGCGTCGAACGCGTGGTGCGGTGCAACGTACCTCCCAAGTGGCCTGCGAGCGGCCGTGGTTACCCGATGGACAGGCGGTGCCTCCGTGCCCCCACACTCATTCAGGCGCCCCGACGACCTGTCAACATCCCGCTCGGTATCCGGTCATTGACCTCGGGTCGCCCGACGGCGAGGATCACGCCCATGACGTCAGCGCGAGCGGGGCAGGCAGGGCAGACGGGGCAGGCGGGGCAGGCGGGACAGACGGGGCAGGCGGCGGGTGCCGTACGGGACAACACGGTCGACGGACTCGTGCGCGACAGCGCGCGGCGGGTCCCCGACCGCCCCGCCGTCCGCTACGCCGGGCGGAGCTGGACGTACGCGGAACTCGACGCCGCCGTCAGCACCGGGGCCGCCCTCCTGCGGGAGCGGTACGGGCTCGCGGGCGGCGACCGGGTCGCCACCTTCGCCCACAACTCGGACGCCTACCTGCTGGCCTTCCTCGCCTGTGCCCGGGCCGGCCTCGTCCACGTACCGGTCAACCAGAACCTCACCGGCGAGGACCTCGCGTACATCCTGGACGACTCCGGGAGCGCCCTCGTCCTCGCCGACCCCGGCCTGGCCGGCCGGGTCCCCGACAGGTATCCCGTACGGGCCCTGCGCGACGCCCCCGACTCCTTCCTGGCCGCTCTGGCCGATCCGCGCCCCTTCGATCCCGACCGCGACCCGGGCCGCATGGCGCAGCTCCTCTACACCTCGGGGACCACTGCCCTGCCCAAGGGCGCGATGATGACCCACCGGGCCCTCGCCCACGCGTACGAGAGCGCGATCGAGGCGCTGGACCTGGCCGAGGAGGACCTGCCGGTCCACTCACTGCCCCTCTACCACTCGGCGCAGATGCACGTGTTCCTGCTGCCGTACCTGGCGGTCGGGGCCTGCAACACCATCGTGGACGCGCCGGTCGCCGAGCAGGTCTTCGACCTCGTCGAGGCGGGTGATGCGGACAGCCTCTTCGCCCCGCCGACGGTGTGGATCGGCCTGGCCGGCCATCCGCAGTTCGCCGAGCGCGAGCTGGGCGGGCTGCGGAAGGCGTACTACGGGGCCTCGATCATGCCGGTCCCGGTCCTGGAGCGGCTGCGCGCGCGGCTGCCGGGGCTCGCCTTCTACAACTGTTTCGGCCAGAGCGAGATCGGCCCGCTGGCCACGGTGCTCGGGCCCCGGGAGCACGAGGGACGGATGGACTCGTGCGGCAGGCCGGTGCGCCACGTGGAGGCGAAGGTCGTCGACGAGGAGGGCGTGGACGTGCCGGACGGCACCGCGGGCGAGGTGGTCTACCGCTCACCGCAGCTCTGCCTGGGCTACTGGAACGACCCGGAGGCGACCGGGAAGGCCTTCCGGGACGGCTGGTTCCGATCGGGCGACCTCGCGGTGCGGGACACGGACGGCTACTTCACGGTCGTGGACCGGGTGAAGGACGTCATCAACTCGGGCGGGGTACTGGTCGCCTCGCGGCAGGTGGAGGACGTGCTCTACGCCCATCCGGGTGTCGCCGAGGCGGCGGTGGTCGGGCTGCCCGACGAACGGTGGATCGAGGCGGTCACGGCGGTGGTGGTGCCGCGGGGCGAGGTGACGGAGGCGGAGCTGATGGCGTACGCCCGGGACAGGCTCGCCCACTTCAAGGCCCCGAAGCGGGTGCTGTTCGTGGACGCGCTCCCGCGCAACGCCAGCGGGAAGATCCTCAAGCGGGAGCTGCGGGACCGCTTCGGAACACAGGGCCGCTGACACCCGTACGGCCGGTACGGCAGCGTGCGGTCAGTCCGGTTTCCCGTGGTGCCGGGCGTCGTCCCAGGGGAGCAGGCCGCTGCGGCGCAGGCGCCGCAGAGTGAGGTGCTCGTGCACGAGACGGCCCACGAGCGCGCCGCCGTAGACCACGAAGCCGACGCCGACGAGCCAGGACTGGACCACCAGCAGCGTCCCGAACGGGCCGTAGATCACGGCGTTGGACGCGATGAGCGGGGAGAACACCAGCTGCGAGAAGAGCCGCAGCCCCAGCAGCCCGATACTGGTCGTCACCGCTCCCGGCACCAGGGCCCGCCAGCGGACCCGGCCGCCGAGCAGCAGACGCTGCGAGGCGACGAAGAACAGACAGGTCCCGACGAGGTCGCCGAGCGTGCCGAGCACCGTGCCGAGGCCGGCGGCCGATGGAGCGGGGATCACCACGAGCAGCGCGAGGTAGCAGACCAGCATGGCGAGCCAGACAACGTGCCGCCACATGGTGTGCCACCGGGCGGTCGGCAGGTCCCACACCTTTTCGTAGCCGGTCTGCACGGCGGCCCCGAAGGTCAGGCCGAATACGGCCAGCGCGGCCAGACCGAAGGCGGTGGTCCGTTCCAGCGCCGTGTCCGCCGCGCCGAAGACCATCTCGATCCGGGTCAGCGAGGACGCCGTCACGCCGAGGGCCTGGCCGAGCCAGCGGCCGAACCCCGAGCCGCTCCCGGGCGCCGCGGCGGCCACGACCACCAGCAGCGGCACCAGGGTGAGGAATCCGAGGGCCGCGAAGCCCATCGCCCGGTGCATCAGCTCCATCTCCCGGCCCCGGCTCCAGGCCAGCCCGACGTAGGAGCCCTGGAGCCGGTCGTGGAGCCGCCGGAGGGTCGAGGTCACGCCCATGCACTACCCGGACGGGCCCGTCGGCTCCCGGGAGCCCGACCGAAATGGGACCGAAGGGGTGGTTTACCGTCTGCTGCGCAGTCAGGGTCGGTCGAGGTGGCCGCGGAGGCGGGCGACGGCGACGGCGCGGTCCCGCTGGCCCGCAGGCACCGGCCGGACGTGGTCCTGCTGGACATCAGGATGCCCGGCCTGGACGGGCTGACGGCGGTGCCGCGCCTGCACCGGGCACAGCCGACCGTGGGCGTGATCATATGACGACCTGCGGTCAGGACGAGTACATCACCCGTGCCCTGGAGGAGGGCGTCGCCCACGGCTTCCTGCTCAAGGCCGACGACCCGAGGGAACTGCTGAACGGAGTGCACGCGGTGGGGGCCGGCCGGGGCCTGACTGTCCCCGCGGGGGCAGACCGCGTCGTCGCCGGACTGCGCGCGCAAAGTGCACGTCAGCTCGGTGCTCGGGAAACCGGGCGCGCGCAACAGGGTGGAGGCGGCCGTCGCCGTGTACGAGGGGGGCCTGGTACCCCCGGGACCCCGCTGACGCGCCGCCCGCGCCATCTGGTCAACTGTGGCGCATGACGCGCACCCTGTACCTCCTGTGTTCGGCAGCCCCACCGGTCTTCGACGTCGCCCGTGTGATCGAGGACGCGCAGGCCCGCGGCTGGGACGTGTGCCTCGGCCTGACCCCGACGGCGGCCCACTGGCTCGCGGGGGGCACCGACGGCCTGGCCGCGCTCACCGGACACCCGGTCCGCAGCCGTTACAAGCAGCCGGCCGACCCGGACGTGTGGCCCGTGGCGGACGCGATACTCGTCGCCCCGGCCACGTTCAACACGGTCAACGCCTGGGCGCTGGGACTCACCGACCGGTTCGTCGTCGGCGTGGCGGCCGAGGCCATGGGGAAGGGCACCCCGCTCGCCGTCATGCCGTGCGTGAACACGGCGTTCGCACGGCACCCGCAGTTCGAGCAGAGCATCGCCGTCCTCCGCGGCGCGGGCGTCCGGGTGCTGTACGGCGAAGGCGGCTTCACCCCCCACCCGCCGGGCCTGGGCGGCACGGAACCGTACCCGTGGACCCTCGCCCTGGACGCCGTGGACGACCTGGCCCGCACGGACTCCTCGGGCGCGCCGTAGCTCGCGTCGTAGCAGTCCTGCACGGCCCGCGGCGCCCCTCGGGCGACGACACCGCTTCCGGAGCGGGCGGGGGCGCGCGCCCGTGCGAAGCCGGGACTGCGCTCGTCGGCGTTCGGAACCGAGTCCCGTTCCCATCTCCGAGCCGCTACTGCCGGACCGGACGCCGAAACGGAGAGGGCAGTGGCGGAATCACGGCCGGCGCATGATCGACACAATGGCGTTCAAGTGCGGCACCGACACCCCGTGAATGCGCCTGCCCGAGCACTTCGGCTCGTGGGAAGGCGCCCACAACCGTCTGCGGAAAGGGGACCGCCGACGGCACCTGGGAAAAGGTCTCCACCTCGCTGCTCGCTCGGACCGACGCCCACGGAGACCTCGACGGCCGTCGCGGTCGACTCCGTGATCGTCCGGCCTCATCGGCACGCCGTGGTGGCCCGTCAAGAGGGGCCCGGGTCGGCGAGCCGGAGCATCATGCCTTCGGCCGGTCCCGCGGCGGTCCGACCACGAAGATCCACCTCGCCGCGGACAGCCGCTGCCGTCCGCTCGTTCGTCCCTCACTCCTGGCCATGCGGGCGACGTACCCGTGTTCCCCGAGATCGTGGCCCATTTACGCGTGACGCAGCGGTCGGCCGGCCCGATACCACCCCGGACCTGGTCCCGGCCGACAACAGCTACTCGTCCCGCGCGATCCGGACCCATCTCCGTCGGCGAGGGATCGGGCAGTGATCCCTCAACCCTCCGACCAGGTCGCCATGCCTAAAAGGCCAGGTCGATCGGGCGGTCGACCGCCTGCCTGCGACCGCGAGGCGTAGCAGCAGCGCAATACCGTCGAGCGGTGCATCAACAAGCTCTAGCGCGTGCTCTGACCACCCGTTCGACCAGACCGCCACCGTTTGGCCGGCCGGACTCCACGTCGCGCCATTTTCAGATGGTCGGACAGCTGATTCTTCGGAAAGTGGCTGCTGCCGTTGCGAGTCAGGCCAGCTCGAAACCGCTCTGAATGACGCCGTATTCCGCAGGTGTCTCCCAGCAGGTGTAATGACGGCCGGGGAGATCCGACAGGTCAGCCCCCAACTCTTGCGCCAACCAGGCCGCACTGGTCTTGCCTGTCCGCGAGGGGTCATCGACGGCCTGGTAGCAGGCCGTGGCGCCGCGCAGCGCGACGATCACGTACCTCACACGGTTGCCCGCGCCGATCACCCCTCCAGCGCCATGCTGCTCTTGCGTGCCGCTGGGAGGCTGCTCGCAAGACCCACGGTTCACGTCTTCCCTCGAGGAATCCACGACGTGATCGTACGTCCACCCCACGGTCCCCCGTCGCTGGGCCGAGGCCGCCGTTCGCACCCCCCAAACCCCCGCCCCGGCCACCGAGCAGCCGCGGCCGACCTGCTCGACGCCCGCCTCGCCAAGCCCGGCCGAATCCCAGCCTTGGCCTACTCCGCCCGCGACAGAAGGTGTTCTCCCGCCACGATCCCCCTCGGCGTTGCCCGGGCTGTCGCCGCTGCCTACAGCCCCGCCGACGGAGCGGGCCTCACCGCGGCCGCCGGCCGCCTGGGGGGCCGCGACCGTCCCGCCCGCCAAGGTCGTCGGCGCCGTCGCGTTCGGCTGGGCGTCCTCTACGTCCTGGCTCCGGCGGCAGCAAGACGTACTCTGCCCCGCTCGCGGGCCATCAACCCGCTCGAGAACTTCCCAGACATCGCCACGGGCTACGACAAGAGGGCGTACGTCTTCCACGGGACGCCACCGTGGCCACGATCCGCCTATGGCTTCGTCCAGTGTGAAGCTGGCCGTTCAGAGATCCTCGGCACCCGGGTAGTGGTGGCGAAGTTCGCTGAGCACGCGCTCGTCGTCAGCCTTGACATCCCACACGGAGCTGTCGAATTCGGTCAGGACGACAACCAGCTTGTCCTTGGCGAACCCACGTGCTTCAGCATCGATCAACTGCAGGAAGGGAGTCGTCAACGACAACAGCGTCAACGTGTCCATGCCCTCGCCGACAGACAGCCGCTCCATCTCGGCACAGCGAGGATCGACGAACTCGTCGAACTCGACGCGCCACGTCAGGTCCATGCCGAAGCTACCGAGGCGAACCAGCAGCTCGGCCAGGGTCACATAGTGCTTTCCGTGCCAGGCAGGAAACGTGATCCCCTTCATCCCCGCCTCAGCTTCGGCTGTATCGCGTGGCATGCGGCCCCTTTCCTCTGACGAACATTAGGCCATCAGCTCAAACGACCCATCGGACAGCCGCTGACTTGATTGTTGGACGTGTGCGGCTGGGTCTTGGGGTGGTCGGTTTCCGACCCGGGGCGTGGTGGTGCCCGTTGTGCGGGGTGGGGACGTCCTGGCGTGGGTGGGGCGGGTGTTCTTCTGTCCGGGAGGCCGCCCAGGTCCGGGGCGGGTGGGTTTCGGTGCTCCAGCCGGGCAGACGAGCGTGGGGCGGATGTGCCGGAAGTCGCGGCGGACCCGTGTCGGGGTGAGCCTGTCCGAGCAGACGGGCCTCTCCCGCGGACCCCGCCGGTCGGCTGCCAGCGGCCGGGCCAGCCTCAGGATCAGCCAGGTCCAGCGGTCGGCCGCCTCGGGGGTGCGGACCTTGGGAGCGGGTGGGTGCCGGCCGGTTGCACCGAAGCCGGTCGCTAGGCTCCCCGTCATGACCAGTGAGCTCGGATTCGCCTGCTCGTGCTGCGGCGCCCACCACCCTGAGCTGCCCATGAACTACATGGCCGAGGCCCCGGCTGTCTGGGATCCGTCCTTCGCTGACGCCGGCGACTGCCTGCTCTCGTCAGACCGGTGCGTGATCCAGGCGCAGCACTACTTTGTCAAAGGCCTGATCGAGATACCGGTGATCGGTAGCGACGAGGTGTTCTCCTGGGGCGCCTGGGTGTCTCTCAGTCGTGAGAACTTCTCCCGCGCGGCGGACCTCTGGGAGACGCCAGGCCGGGAGTCCGAGAGGCCGTACTTCGGCTGGCTCACAACCGATCTGCCGGTCTACGCGCCCACAACTCTCAACCTCAAGACCAACGTCCACACCCGCCCGATCGGCCAGCGCCCGTTCATCGAACTTGAACCTACCGCCCACCCTCTCGCCGTTGAGCAGCGCACGGGGATCACCCGGGAGCGCGTGCGGGAGATCGCCGCGGCAGTGCTGCACCCCTCCCGCGGCAGGAGTCAGCAGTGACGGGGGACGCACGAGTGCCGCTGACCCCCCTGGTGCCGGAGGGCTTGAGCCGCCGAGCCAGATATTTCGTCGAGGGGCATGGGCTGCGTGTTCCCCGCCGCGATCTCACGCTGTGCCGGGAGGTGTGGCTCGAGCGGGGGATACCGGCTGCGGAGATCGACCGGGCCGTGGCCTTCCAGGAACGCTGGGGTGGCATAGCTCTGCCCCCTGCCCCCGCATACGAGGGTGGCCCGCGCGTTCTGGAAGCGGATGTTCCCGCAGGCTCGGCCGTGGACGGATGGCGGTTCCCGGCCGGCGGTTGTCGCGTCTCCATGGCTCACGGGTTCATGATCGGGCAGGGAGGGGAGTTCGGGATCGACGCCGACCGCTGGATACCACTGCACGCCAGCACAGAGGGATGGGTGGAAGCCCTGGCACTGGCCGCCCACGCGGGCTACTGGGCCGAGACCATCACGAAGATCAAGGGCAGTGCCGTCGATGACCTGGACCTGGAAGGCTTCGAGCCGGTACCTGAAGTCCAGGGCCTCGCTGACACCTGGTGGCGGGGCAGGGATTCGCTGATCGCCGTCTATCGCGGAGAAGCCTCAGGCTTTGACGCCCCCCGCTGCTTGAGGGCCCACATCTACGGAGGACTCGACTCATGGGGTCTCAGCGGCAGTTGACACGCGGATGGACAAACTCTCCGGCCCGGCGGCGCCAGCGAGCATCTATGTGGCCGAAGGGGCCAACTGGGGCGTTTGGCGTAACGTACTGCGAGGAGCGGGATGATGGCGGCCAAGCCCGGCGCCGGATTCCGTACGTGCCGAGCGGGGCGGCGGCCCGCGTGCTGGTTTTCGTTGTCAGGTCATGCCGTCGAGTGATGTGCGATGGGCGCGGATGGAACCGCTACTTCCGGACCGGACACCGAAACGGGGTGGCTGCGCCGGAGGGACCTCGCGGGGTCTGGCCAGGGGTCGACCACCGCTACGGATGTGCGCCCTGGACGGCATGTGGGGCCGGGTGTTCACCGCGGTGACGGCAAGGGCCGACACCGAAGAGGACCTGGCCTGGGACGGGTCGGTGGACTCCACGATCGTACGAGCTCACCAGCATGCGGTCGGGCCCGGAGAACGGGTCCCGGCCGACGAGGCAGCCGGGGCGTCAGGCCGCCCGCCTTCGACCGCCAGGCCAACAAGCAGCTCAACACCGTCGCACGGTGCATCAACCGCCTCAAGCGTCCGCGGTGTGATCAACAAGGCAGGCGGACGGCGACCGCCCCCGCGCGCGAGACGAATTGCGCAGGTCAGGACGTCCCATGACCGTGTCCCCGAGCAGGACCCGGCCGGTCGCCGCTCAGGCGGAACGATCTAGGGTGTGTCGATGCAGCCCTTCTCCCCGCCGCAGATACCGGCGAACGAACTCCGGCCCGGCCGTCACTGGTACGCCGCAGCCGCCGCGATCGCCGTCGTGCTGATCGTGCTGGGCGCGGCCATCGGCACATACCGGTTCACCGACGCGCTCGATTCGGTGGACACCGGCCGCCAGTTCGCCAACGGCGACACCGTCACCCTCCGGCTCGAGCCGGGGAGCGAGAGGACCGTCTGGGTCAAGTACCCGGGCCGGTCGCCCGGACCGGCCTGCGACATCACCGGGCCGGGCACCCCAGGTCTCGACGATCCGGGCGCCGACGTCTTCCTCACCAGTGACGAGACCTGGACGCCGCTCTACACCGTCGACGTGCAGCGGGCAGGCGACTACAAGGTCACCTGCTCCTCCCAGGCACTCTCCCGTTACGCCATCGGGGACTCCGGGGGCCTTGTCGCGTTGGCGGGCTGGCTGATGGTGGCCGTCCTCCTCCCGGCGCTCGGCATCGGCATCTGCGTCGTCATCGTCCTCGTGACCGCCCTCCGCCGCAGAGGCCATCGCAAGCGGCTGCTCGCCGAACGCTACGGCGCCGGTGGTGGCCCGTCCCGCCGCGTGGAGCACGACTCGCATCTGCTGTGACCGCGACGAAGCTCCGCCGGTCACCGCACCAGGTGATCAATTGTGCAGGGTCAGTGATCGAGCGGAGGGCGGTCTGCCTCCCGGCTGCCCCGCAGCCGGGCTCGGCGCGGCCTCGTAGAGGACGTCACCACGTGCGGTGCACGGTTGCCTTGCCGCCGGTCACCAGGCTTGCCGGCGGTACGTCATCAGCCACGACCGCGCCGGCGGCCACCACGGCGTCACGGCCGATGCTGACGCCTGGCAGGATCGTGGCACCGGCACCGATCCACACGTTCTCTGCCACGTCGATGGGTGCACCGGTGAGGTACAGCCGCCGCTCCTCGGGATCAACCGGGTGGCCGCTCGTGATGAAGGTGACCTTCGGTCCGATCATCACGCGCTCGCCGAGCCGGATGCCGGCATAGTCCAGGAACGTGCAGTTCTGGTTGATGAAGACGCGCTCGGCGAGGTCGAGGTTCAGGCCGTGGTCGGTGTAGAAGGGCGGATAGATCGTGACCTTCGGCGGCAGTGGCTTGCCGAGGATCTGTTCGAACATTTCCGCCTTGCCTGCTTCGTCGTCGAAAGGCAGGACGTTCAGCCGGGAAGTGAGCTCGGTGACGCGCAGGACCCTTTCGGCCATGGCCTGGAACTCGGCGCTGTGGATGCGCATGAGACGGTCGCTGGACATGCCGTGATCCTTGCTGTGAACCGGTGACTGGACAAGACTCACCCGACAATCGAGATCACAGGGTGCAGGTGCTGACGGAGACGAAAACGAGGGTGCCCGAGATCGTCACGTGACGAACGAGGCTGCTGCGGCCGGCCCGCAGAGGCGAACCGGAACGGCCCGGCGCACCCCCTGTTCAAAACCCACCGGCACGTCATCGCGGCCAGGGTGGTTCGCAAGGGCCGACCCGATCTCGAACAGCACCAAGAGTGCACACCCGTAGGTGGCGTCGCCCGCGTCGCCCGCGTCATGCGTCCGGTCGGCATCGGGATCGGCGCAGCCCGTGGGGGCAAGCCGGGCGGCCACCGCCGCAGTGCCGGCAAAGGTGTGCGCGCATCGCGCCACGCCGGCCGGTCCCGGCCGCTCACGAGGCCGTCGCGACATCCCTGTTACTCGCGGAAGCCCATGTCAGGGCATCGGGGGACGGCCGGGGGTGCGGAGGTCCACGAGTCTTTTGATCTTGCCCACCGAGCGCTCCAGGGTCTCCGGGTCGACCACCTCGACCCGGACGGAGACGCCGATCCCCGCCTTGACCGCCTCGACCACGCCGGCCGCCGCGGCCTCCCGCAGGGCGGCGCCCGACTCCCGTCGGGCCTCCACCCGGACGGTCAGGGTGTCCATCCGGCCCTCGCGGGCCAGCCGCAGCTGGAAGTGGGGCGCCAGCCCCGGCGTCCGCAGGAGGATCTCCTCGATCTGGGTCGGGTACAGGTTCACCCCGCGCAGGATGATCATGTCGTCGCTGCGGCCCGTGATCTTCTCCATCCGGCGGAAGGCCGGCCGTGCCGTGCCGGGGAGCAGTCGCGTCAGGTCGCGGGTCCGGTAGCGGATGACCGGCATGGCCTCCTTGGTGAGGGAGGTGAACACCAACTCCCCGAGCTCGCCCTCCGGCAGCACCGCACCCGTCAGGGGGTCGACCACCTCGGGATAGAAGTGGTCCTCCCAGATGTGCAGACCGTCCTTGGTCTCCACGCACTCCTGCGCCACGCCGGGCCCGATGACCTCCGACAGGCCGTAGATGTCCACCGCGTCCATGTCGAGGCGCTCCTCGATCTCACGCCGCATCTCCTCGGTCCACGGCTCCGCACCGAAGATGCCCGTCCGCAGCGAGGTGGCGCGCGGGTCGATGCCCTGGCGCTCCATCTCGTCCAGCAGGGTCAGCATGTACGAAGGGGTCACCATGATGACCTCCGGCCGGAAGTCCTCGATGAGCCGGACCTGGCGGTCCGTCATCCCGCCCGAGGCGGGCACGACCGTACAGCCGAGGCGCTCGGCGCCGTAGTGCGCGCCCAAGCCGCCCGTGAACAGGCCGTAGCCGTAGGCGACGTGGACGATCTGCCCGGGGCGGCCGCCTGCCGCGCGTATCGAACGGGCCACGACGTCGGACCACGTGGAGAGGTCCCCGTCGGTGTATCCGACGACGGTCGGCCGGCCGGTGGTGCCGCTGGAGGCGTGGATGCGGCGCACCTCGGAACGCGGTACCGCGAACATCCCGAAGGGGTACTGGCCGCGCAGATCGGCCTTGGTGGTGAGCGGGAACAGGGCGAGGTCGGCGAGGGAGCGGCAGTCGTCAGGATGCACACCGGCCTTGTCGAAGGCCTGCCGGTAGAAGGGCACCCGCTCGTACGCGCGGTGCAGGGTGGCCCGCAGCCGCGTGAGCTGGAGGGCGGCCAGCTCGTCGTGGCCCAGCCGCTCGCCGTCGTCGTGGGATCCCGCCCGCACCGCCATGTCGTCACCTCATCGTGAGAAGGTCCAAGAGCCGACCGATCATTCGGTAGATTGCCAGGGCCTCGCAGGTCAAATCAATGACTCGAACGAGTGATCGTCTGTTCTGCCTCGAATGCGCGGCACGGGCGACTCCGCCGTCCCGGCGGACGAGTCGACGTACCGCGCCGACCGGCAGGTCGCCGACGTCGAGGCGCTCCGCGTCCATCTGGGTCTGGAGCGCATGGACCTCCTGGCCCACTCGGCCGCCGGAAACCTCGCCCTGCTCTATGCGGCCGCGCATCCGGAGCGGCTGGGCCGGACCGTCCTGGTCACCCCCACCGCCTGGGTGCTCGACCTGGTGAGCACCGCGCAGGAACGGCTGGCGGCGGCCCGCCTCAGGTCGGGGCCGAGCTGTACGACACGGCCGCGGAGGCGTACGGGCGCATCCTCGGCGGCGCCGACACGGACGAGGAACGGGACCGCGCGGCGCCCCTCTTCTACGGACGCTGGGACGGCGTCGCGCAGGCGCACTGCGCCGCGGGTGAGCACGAGCAGAACGAGAAGGCGGCCGCTGCCTTCGCCGGCCCGGGCGCCTGTGACCCGCCCGCCGTCCGCGCGGCCCTGCGCCGCGTCGCGGGGGAGGTGCTGGTACTCGCGGGCGAACTGGACGGCAATCCGCCGCCCGGCCTCGCCGAGCAGATCGCGGCGGCGTTCCCCGCCGGGATCCTCCACGTCCAGCCCGCCGCCGCGCACTTCCCCTGGTTGGACGGCCCCGCCGGCTTCGCGGAGCGCGTCGGGCGCTTCCTGGCCACCGGAGCCTGACCGGGGCGAACGCCCCGGGCTCGACGCCGCGTCACGTCCGACACGGCGTCGAACCCGGGCCCGCCGGTCTTTCAGCGCGCGGTACGGGTGCCCGTGCCGCCGGAGTCCGCCTCCGTCGCGACCGCCTTCGCCCAGCGGTAGTCCGCCTTGCCGCTGGGCGAGCGCTGGATGGCCGGCGTGATGACGAGCTGGCGCGGGATCTTGTAGCCCGCGAGCCTGGTTCGGCAGTGGCTCTGGATCTCGTCCAGCGTCGGCGCCTCCGCTCCCGGGCGCACCTGGACCACCGCGGCCACGTGGCTGCCCCAGGTCCGGTCCGAGACCCCGGCCACCAGGGCGTCGTACACGTCGGGATGCGACTTCAGCGCCTGTTCGACCTCTTCCGGATAGACCTTCTCGCCGCCCGTGTTGATGCACTGCGAGCCGCGGCCGAGCACGGTGACGATGCCCTGTTCGTCGACGGTGGCCATGTCGCCCAGCAGCACCCAGCGCTCCCCGCCCTTCTGGAAGAACGTGTCCGCGGTCTTCTCCGGGTCGTTGTAGTAGCCGAGCGGCACGTGGCCACGTTGCGCGAGGCGCCCCGGCTCGCCGACCGCCACCGGCTCGTGCGTCACCGGATCCACCACCTGCGTACGGTCGTTGACCTCCAGACGGAAGCCCCTCTCCGGGCCGGAGTCGTCCGTGGCGCGCCCGTTGGAGCCGGACTCGGAGGACCCGAAGTTGTTCAGCAGCAGGACGTTCGGCACCAGCCTCTGGAACTCGGCGCGCACCGTCTCGGACATGATCGCCCCCGACGAGGAGACGCTGAACAGCGATGACAGGTCGGCGCCCTTCAGGGGACCGTTCAGGGCGTCGATGAGCGGCCTGAGCATCGCGTCGCCGACCAGCGACACGCTCGACACCTTCTCCTTCTCGATCGTGCGCAGCACCTCCTCGGGCACGTACTTGCGATGGATGACCACCCGCTGGCCGTAGTTGAAGGCGATGAACGAGGTCAGCGTCGACGTCCCGTGCATCAGCGGGGGAGCCGGGAAGAAGGTCAGCCCCGCCCCGCGCGCCGCCACCCGCTCCGCCAGCTCCTGCGGCCGCTTCACCGGCTCGCCCGAGGGTTCTCCGCCGAAGAGCCCGGCGAAGAAGAGGTCCTCCGCCCGCCACATCACGCCCTTGGGCATGCCCGTGGTCCCGCCGGTGTAGATGATGAACAGGTCGTCCGCGCTGCGCGGCGGGAATCCGCGCCCGGGCGATCCGGTCGCCTCGGCGTCCGCGTACGCGACCGGGGCGATCGACGGCTCCGGAGCCCCCTCGGGCACCTCGCCGACCCGGATCAGGTGCCGCAGCTTCGGAGCCCTCGGCAGCGCGGCCGCCACCCGCTCGGTGAACTCGCCCTCGAAGACGAGCGCGGCGAGATCCGCGTCGTTGTAGAGGTAGACCAGTTCCTCCTCCACGTACCGGTAGTTGACGTTCACCGGAACCAGCCGTGCCTTCAGGCAGGCCAGGACGGTCTGGAGGTACTCGATCCCGTTGTAGAGGTGCAGGCCCAGGTGCTCACCGGCCGCCAGGCCGCTGTCCAGCAGGTGGTGCGCGATCCGGTTCGCCGCAGCGTCCAGCTCCGCGTATGTGAGGCGGCGCTCGGCGCCCGTCCCGGGGTGGTCCACGTACACGAGGGCCTCGCGGTCCGGGACCACGTCCACGACCGACTCGAACAGGTCGGCAAGGTTGTACTCCACCGTTCCTCCTGACCCCGTTGTTCCCGATGACTGGCCCCCGCGGCCGGCTGCTCCGGCGGTCATTAGAGCGCCGGGGCAGGCAACTGGGAAGGGCACCGCCCAAGAAATCTGACTGACTGTCAGGAATCTATTGAACTGCGCCGTCCCCTACTGCAACCTGTTCTAGGTCTTGAGACGGGAGGACGGCAATGGGTGGGACGGAACACCTGACCGTGGAACGCCGCGGCGCCACGCTGGTGCTCACCATGAACAGGCCCGAGGCGAAGAACGCGCTCTCGCTGCCGCTGCTGGTGGGGCTGTACGACGGCTGGCTGGAGGCGGACGCCGACCACGAGATCCGCTCCGTGGTCCTGACCGGCGCGGGCGGCGACTTCTGCGCCGGCATGGATCTCAAGGCGCTGGCCGGCAAAGGCATGGCCGGCGACCAGTACCGGGACCGCCTCAAGGCCGACCCCGACCTGCACTGGAAGGCGATGCTCCGCCACCACCGTCCGCGCAAGCCGGTGATCGCGGCCGTGGAGGGCTACTGCGTGGCGGGCGGCACCGAGATCCTCCAGGGCACAGACATCCGGGTGGCCGCCGAGGGCGCCACCTTCGGACTCTTCGAGGTCAAGCGGGGCCTCTTCCCCATCGGCGGTTCCACGGTGCGGCTGCCCCGTCAGATCCCGCGCACGCACGCCCTGGAGATGCTGCTGACCGGACGCCCGTACTCGGCGGCGGAGGCGGCGCGGATCGGCCTCGTGGGACGGGTCGTCCCGGACGGCACGGCGCTCGACGCGGCCCTGGAGGTCGCCGAGCAGATCAACGCGTGCGGGCCGCTGGCGGTCGAGGCGGTCAAAGCGTCGGTCTACGAGACCGCGGGGCTCACGGAGTCCGAGGGGCTGGCCTCCGAACTCCTTCGCGGCTGGCCGGTCTTCGACACGGCCGACGCGAAGGAGGGAGCGCGGGCCTTCGCGGAGAAGCGGCCCGCGGTGTACCGCCGGGAGTAGCGGGCCGTCGTCCCGTGCCGCCGCGGTGCCTCGCACGCGGGCGGGTAGGCGCCTCGGGGCTCGTCCCCGGCCCCCGCGGCCGCCGGGCCGGCGGCCGGCCGACGAGACCGGGGCCCCGTGGCCGGAGCGGGGGCGCCGGGAGCCGGTGCCCGCCCGGACGTCACCTCCCGGACCTCGGCCGAGGCGGAGGCCGGCGCTCCGCCGGGGCCCGTGTCCGAACGGGCGGGGTCGAAGGCCGGCGCCTCGCCCGGGCGTTGTGCCTCGAGCCTCGCTCGGGGCCCGTGGCGGGGGTCCGCCCAGGCCCCCGTGTCCGGAGGGGCGCGGGGCCGAGATCCGGTTCCCCGCCCGGCCCTTGCGCCCCAAGCCCCGCCCAGGCCGACGCCGGGGCACTGCCAAGGTCTCGTGCTTCGAACGGCGTCGGGGCGCTGCCGAGGTCTCGTGCGCCGAACGGCGGAGGCCGGGGCCGGGGCATGGCCCGGGTCCCGGGCCTTGAACGCCGGCGCAGCCGGAAGGGTTTCGCCCGCAGGGCGGGTCCGGCGCCCCGGAGCCTTGGCCGGGCCGCCGGATACCGCCCGCACCCGCAATCAACAGCATCGGAGAGCCACCATGACAGCTGCCTCCCCACCGGAGGTGCTCCGCGCGCCTCTCGTCGTCGAATTCCCCTTCACCCGGTCCCTCGGGCCCGTCCAGAGCGCCTTCCTCACCGGCCTGCGCGAGAGCGTCGTCCTCGGCGTGAGGACCTCGGACGGCAGGGTGGTGGTCCCGCCCGTCGAGTACGACCCCGTCACCTCCGAGGAGATCCGCGAACTCGTCGAGGTCGCCACCACCGGCACCGTCACCACCTGGGCCTGGAACGGCCGGCCCCGCCCGAACCAGCCCCTCGGGACCCCCTTCGCCTGGGTGCTGGTCAAGCTCGACGGCGCGGACACCGCCCTGCTGCACGCCCTCGACGCCCCCGGTCCCGACGCCGTGCGCACCGGCATGCGCGTACGCGTCCGCTGGGCCGCCGAACGCTCCGGCGCCATCACCGACATCGCCTGCTTCGAGCCGTCCGAAGACGACGCACCCGCCCCCGAAGCAGCACCCGCCCCCCACGACGGCGTGTTCCGCGACGCCGTCACGGGCATCGTCGCCGAAGCCCGCCTGGACTACGTCTACAGCCCCGGCCGCGCGCAGACCGCCTACATCAACGCCCTCTCCGAGCGGCGGACCGTGGGCGAGCGCTGCCCCTCCTGCCACAAGGTGTACGTCCCGCCGCGCGGCGCCTGCCCCACCTGCGGCGTCGCCACCACCGACCAGGTCGAGGTCGGTCCGGCCGGCACCGTCACCACCTTCTGCATCGTCAACATCAAGGCGAAGAACCTGGACATCGAGGTCCCCTACGTCTACGCCCACATCGCCCTCGACGGCGCCGGCCTCGCCCTCCACGGCCGGATCGGCGGCATCCCCTACGACGAGGTCCGCATGGGCCTGCGCGTCGAGCCCGTCTGGACCGAAGGCGGCCGCTACCCCGACCACTACCGCCCCACCGGCGAACCGGACGCGGACTACGACGCGTACAAGGAGCTCATCTGATGACCGGGCCCAGGACGAGCAGGTACGCACGCGACGTGGCCGTCGTCGCCTTCGCGCAGAGCGACCACCTGCGCCGCACCGACGAACTCAGCGAAGTCGAGATGGTCATGCCGGTCCTCCACGAGGTCCTGGCCGCCACGGGACTGAAGGCCGACGGGATCGGCTTCACCTGCTCCGGCTCCAGCGACTATCTGGCGGGCCGCGCCTTCTCCTTCACCATGACCCTCGACGGGGTCGGCGCCTGGCCGCCGATCTCCGAGTCCCACGTCGAGATGGACGGCGCCTGGGCCCTCTACGAGGCCTGGGTCAAGATCCAGACCGGCGAGGCGGACACCGCGCTCGTCTACTCGTACGGGAAGTCCTCGCCCGGATCCGTGCGCGACGTGCTCACCCGCCAGCTCGACCCGTACTACCTCGCCCCGCTCTGGCCCGACTCGGTGGCCCTGGCCGCCCTCCAGGCCCAGGCCCTCATCGACGCCGGCGAGACCGACGAACCCGCACTGGCCGCCATCGCGGCGCGCAGCCGGGCCGACGCCGGGGCCAACCCGCACGCCCAGCTGCGCGGCGCCGTCCCGCAGGGCGACTACCAGGTCCGGCCCCTGCGGACCGGGGACTGCCCGCCCGTCGGAGACGGCGTCGCCGCCGTCGTCCTGGCAGCCGGCGACCTCGCGCGCCGGCTGTGCGGACGCCCCGCCTGGATCACCGGCATCGACCACCGCATCGAGGCGCACGCCCTGGGCCTGCGCGACCTCACCGACTCCCCGTCCACCCGCACCGCGGCCGAGCACGCGGGCCTCTTCGACGCCCCCGTGGACACGGCGGAACTGCACGCGCCGTTCTCCTCCCAGGAGGTCGTCCTCCGCAAGGCCCTCGGGCTCGGCGCCACGGTCGCCGTCAACCCGTCCGGCGGGGCACTCGCCGCCAACCCGATGATGGCCGCCGGCCTGATCCGGATCGGCGAGGCGGCCGCCCGCATCCACCGCGGCGCATCCGACCGGGCCGTCGCCCACGCCACCTCCGGCCCCTGCCTCCAGCAGAACCTGGTCGCCGTCCTGGAAGGGGACCGCGCATGAGCACATCCGGCATCTCCGCCACCGCCGGCGCACCGCGCGCGACGGGCAAGGAGCCGGTCGCCGTCGTCGGCATCGGCCAGACCAAGCACGTCGCCGCCCGCCACGACGTCTCCATCGCCGGACTGGTCCGCGAGGCCGCCGCGCGCGCCCTCGCCGACGCCGAACTGACCTGGGCGGACATCGACGCGGTCGTCATCGGCAAGGCCCCCGACTTCTTCGAGGGCGTCATGATGCCGGAGCTGTACCTGGCGGACGCCCTCGGAGCCGTCGGCAAGCCGATGCTGCGCGTGCACACGGCCGGCTCGGTCGGCGGGTCCACCGCGCTCGTCGCCGCCAACCTCGTGGCCGCACGCGTCCACCGCACCGTCCTCACCCTGGCCTTCGAGAAGCAGTCCGAGTCGAACGCCATGTGGGGGCTCTCGCTCCCCGTCCCCTTCCAGCAGCCCCTGCTCGCCGGCGCCGGCGGCTTCTTCGCCCCGCACGTGCGCGCGTACATGCGGCGCACCGGCGCGCCCGACGGGGTCGGCTCGCTCGTGGCGTACAAGGACCGGCGCAACGCGCTGAGGAACCCCTATGCGCACCTGCACGAGCACGACATCACCCTGGAGAAGGTCCAGGCCTCGCCCATGCTGTGGGACCCGATCCGGTACTCCGAGACCTGTCCGTCCTCCGACGGTGCGTGCGCGATGGTCCTCACCGACCGGGCGGGCGCGGCCCGTTCGCCGCATCCGCCCGCGTGGGTGCACGGCGGCGCGATGCGCAGCGAGCCCACTCTCTTCGCCGGCAAGGACTTCGTCTCCCCGCAGGCGGGCAAGGACTGCGCCGCCGACGTCTACCGGCAGGCCGGCATCACCGACCCGCGCCGGGAGATCGACGCGGTCGAGATGTACGTGCCGTTCTCCTGGTACGAGCCGATGTGGCTGGAGAACCTGGGCTTCGCCGAGGAGGGCGAGGGCTGGAAGCTCACCGAGGCCGGCGTCACCGAGATCGACGGTGACCTTCCGGTCAACCCCTCCGGCGGCGTGCTGTCCACCAACCCGATCGGCGCGTCCGGCATGATCCGCTTCGCCGAGGCCGCCCTCCAGGTACGCGGCCGGGCCGGGGAACACCAGGTCCCGGGGGCCCGCCGGGCTCTGGGGCACGCGTACGGCGGCGGCGCGCAGTTCTTCGCGATGTGGCTGGTGGGGGCGCAGGAACCCACCACCTGAACGGAGCCCGTCCGCCCCGCCCGGGTGCCGGACCGGTCACGAGTGACTCACCGTGGCCTGTGCGGCACCCGCTGCGATGGTTAACCTGGCCCCCGGACGACGTACCGGGAGGAGCACGCACGTGGCCGAGAGCATGACTTCACAGCCCCTGGCCGGCTGGGGGAAGCCGGACCTCGATCTCACCGGGGCGGACTGGCAGTCGAGCAGCCGGGGAGCGGGTGACGTCCAGATCGCCTTCGTCGAGGGCTTCATCGCGATGCGCAACAGCGAGCGCCCCGAGAGCCCCTCCCTGATCTTCTCGCCGGACGAGTGGCACAAGTTCGTGCTGAACGCCCGGGGCGGGGAGTTCGACCTCACCTGACCGCACGCCACCGCCCCGTCCCCGCCGGGGCGGTGGCCCCCGTGACGGGCCCGTGCTCAGGCGGTCCCTGAGTACCCCGTTTGAGTACTCATGCTCATGATCCGCGGGGTCGCCGCTGCCTAGAGTGACCCGCATGGACACGGACCCGAACCCCACCGACACCCCGACAGCGGACACGCCCCGGTGGGCCAAGGGCTGCGCGGTCGCCGCCCTCTGCCTCCTCGGCCTGGCCGTGCTCGGGGCCTGGGCACTGGCCGAGTGGGAGAAGGGTTTGGACGGTTACGGCCAGCTGGAGCAGAGCGGCCCGGCCGGACATGTGGCGGACCCCCTCGGCCCGGGTGCGACCGCCCGGTACGAGGACGGTCTGAAGATCACCGTCAGCCGCCCGCGCGAGGAGCCCGACGGCACCTACAGCCTCACCGTCACCTACGACAACGACACCGGCGAAGAGCTCCGTCCCGGCGGAGAATCGGCCGCCTCCGCCGTGTCCTCGTACGGCGACGCACCCCTGGCCGTACGCGCCGGCCGGTCGCTCGACGACCATGCCTCCGGGTACAGCCTGAACTGGCTGAACTCACAGGAGTCCGCCGCGGCCCTCATGGCGCCCCTGGGCCCAGACCGTAAGCGCACCGTCCCGGTCCGCCTCAGTCCGAGCACGAAGGGCGTCCCGGTCACCGTGGAGGTGAAACCGCCGACCGCCGGTTTCCGCGAGACGGCGTACTTCCAGCTCGCCCTGGACTGACCCGACCGGTCGGTAGGGTGACCGCATGAGCGGAGAGAGCGACCTGCGGAAACTGCTGAGCGGCATGCGGCCGGAGCTGAACGAGGGCGCGTACGTGTTCTGCACCGTCCCCGGCACCGCGGTCCCCGCCGGAACCGCGCCCGTCGCCACCGTCCTGGAGGACGAGGGCCTCACCCTCGTCCTGCGCCAGGAGGACGCAGACGCCGCCGGACTCGCCTACGACTTCACCGCAGGCTGGATCACCCTGCGGATCCACTCGGCGCTCGACGCCGTCGGCCTCACCGCCGCCTTCGCCGCCGAACTCGGTGCCCACGGTCTGAGCTGCAACGTCATCGCCGGATACCATCACGACCACCTCTTCGTGGACGCCGACAGGGCCGCCGAGGCCGTGGCCGTCCTGGAAGGCCTCGCGGCACGTTCCGGACAGGACCGATCGGCTTAGGACCTCATCGGAACCATCTCGAAATCCCCTCGGAAAGCCTCCGGGAACCCCCGCGGAATCCCGTCGGAAAAGAAGATCGGATTCTTTCCGGCACTGGGACACCCCGCGATGTGCGCGGGCGTACGCTGATCTCCCAGAACAGGCCTGGGGGGTACCAGCCATGACGGACCACCGGACGCGCAGACGGCGTACCATGGTCGAACGCGATGCCGAACTCGCCATCGTCGACGAGGCCCTGGACCAGCTCACCGGTCCCGGGCCGGACGCCGGCGGCGCGCTGCTGGCCTTTTCCGGGCCCGCAGGCCTCGGCAAGACCACCCTGCTCGCCGAGCTGCGCCGCCGCGCCCACGCCCGCTCCTGCACCGTCCTCGCCGCCCGCGGCGGCGAACAGGAGCAGAGCCAGCCCTTCCACGTCGCCCGCCAGCTCATCCAGCCCCAGCTGGCCGGCACCTCCGAACAGGAACTGCGCGCCGCCCTCGGGAGCTGGTACTCCATCGTCGGCCCCGCCCTCGGACTCTGCGCCCCCGAACAGGCCGCCCCGCCCGACCCCCAGGGCCTGCGCGACGGCCTCGACTGGGTCCTCACCCACCTGGTCGTCAAACGCGCCCCCGTCGCCCTCGTCCTCGACGACGCGCACTGGGCCGACCCCGAGTCCCTGAGCTGGCTCGCCGCCTTCGCCCCCCGTGCCGAACACCTCCCGCTGCTCCTCGTCGTCGCCTACCGCCCCGACGAACTGCCCGCGCACGCCGACGCCTTCCGCACGCTGCCGGGCCGGGCGGGACAACGTCCGCTGCCCCTCTCCCCGCTCACCCCGGCCGCCGTCGCCGCGCTCGTCCGCGAGGCCATCGGCGAGCACCCCGACGACGCCTTCTGCCACGAGGCCTGGACCGTCACCGCCGGCAACCCCTTCGAAGCCGTCGAACTCACCGCCAAGGTCCGGGGCAGGGGGCTGCGGCCCGTCGAGGAGAACGCACCGCAGCTGGCCGACCTCGCCGCCGCCCAGCGCGGCAGCGGCCTCGTCGCCCGCCTCGAACGCCTCGGCCCCTCCACCGTCCGCTTCGCCTGGGCCTGCGCCGTCCTCGGCACCGCCATCCCGCAGGACATAGCCGCCCGGGTCGCCGCCCTCGGCACCGAGGAGGCCGCCGACGCCACCGCACGCCTGCGGGACGCCCGCATCCTGTCGGCCGCCGGCTCCACGACGAACCGGGAACCGGAGACGGGGCTGGAGTTCGTCCACCCCCTCATCGCCACCGCCATCTACCGCGCCATCCCCGACGCGCTGCGCGTCGCCCTGCACGGGAAGGCCGCCGCGGCCGTCGTCGACGCGGGCCTCGGCTCCTCCGCAGCCGCCCGCCACCTCCTGGAGACCCACCCCGAGAACGACCCCTGGGTGGTGCGCACCCTGCGCGAGGCGGCCGGCGAGAACCTCCGCGCCGGCGCCCCCGACGCCGCCCGCCGCCAGCTCGCCCGCGCCCTGCGCGAGCCACCCGACTTCGGCGAACGCGCCGCCGTGCTGTACGAACTGGGCTGTGCCTCCCTGCTGACCGAGCCCGCCAACACCGTCAACCACCTGCGGGCGGCCCTCGCCGAACCCTTCGACGACCCCGCCCTGCGCCAGGGCATCGTCATCCGGCTCGCGCAGGTCCTCGCACACAGCGACCGCCTCGCCGAGGCATCGGAGACCCTCGCGCGCGAGATCGCGCAGACCCCGGACGTCCGGGCCCGACTGCGCCTGCAGTCAGAGCAGTTCATGTGGGACGCCTTCAACGCCGCCGAGACCGACTCCCCGGCCCGCTCCCGGCGTCTCACCCGGCTCGCCGACCGCCTCACCGGCCGCGACCTCACCGAGCGGTACGTGATCGCGCTGCGCGCCTGGGACGCCTGCCTGCGGGGCGAACCCGTCGACGTGGTGCTGCACCATGCGGGCCGGGTACTGGAGCGGCCCTTCAGCTGGGCGTACGAGGACCGCGGCTTCGAAGTCCCCGTGCTGACCGCCATGGTCCACATGTACGCCGACCGGCCCGGCCGCGCGGAGGAGCTGTTCGAGGCGGGCACCGCCGAGTTCGAGCGCCAGGGCTGGCGCGGAGCCCACCTGTCCTTCGCATACAGCCTGCGCGCCTACATCCGCTACCGGCGCGGACGTCTCGCCGATGCCGAGGAACTGGCCCGGTCCGGCCTGCGCCTCGCCGAACGCGTGGGCCGGCGCACCCCCGTCCACTGGTACGCCATAGCGATCCTCCTCACGACACTGCTCGCACGCGGCCGCGTCGACGAGGCCTGGGAGCTGGCCCAGGAGCACGAGTTCGGCGCTCCCTTCCCGGCAGCCGTGGTCTTCCCCGACTCGCAGACCGTCTACGCCGAACTGCTGCTCGCCCGGGGCGAGGTGAGGGCGGCCGCCGGTGAACTGGAGGCGGTGGAGCGGCGGCTGACGCCGCGCGGCATCCAGAATCCCGCCTGGTGCCCCTGGCAGCTGCACCTCGCGCGGGCCGTCGCCGCCGACGATCCGCAGCGGGCCCGCGCCCTCGCCGCCGACGCCGTCCGGCGGGCCAGGGCCTTCGGCGCCCCCTCCGCCATCGGCCAGGCCCTCAGGGTGGCGGCGGAGGTCGCCGAGCCACAGGACCGCACGGAGCTGCTCCGCGAGGCGGTCACCCTGCTCTCGGCGTCACCCGCCGGCTACGAACTCGCCCGCGCCCTGAACGCGCTCGGCTACCGGCTGCGCGACGCGGACCTGCTCACCGCGGCCGTGGTCACGGCCCGGGAATGCGGCGCGGACGCCCTGGTGGAGGAGGCCACCGAGACCCTGCTGGGCCTCGGCGGCGCGCTGCCCGGCGGATCGCCCCGGGTGGACCGGGTCACGGAGGAGGAGATCCGGGCCGCGGACCAGGCCGTGCGCAGCGAGAAGGAGCCCGAGCCGGCATCCCCCGACTGGGTGCTCTCCTCGGCCTGCCGCAAGCTGGGCACCGACCGGTCCGGGCTGCGCGCCGCACTGGAGTCGTTCGCCCGTAGCTCAACGTGATCGCGCGGCCGCCTCCCGGCGGGCAGGGCGGCCGCATGGACCACATCGACACAGTCCCCTTTTCCGGAAGCAGGCGGCTTTCGATCAGGGGGTCCGCCGGGCCTGCGACCGGGTGAGCCGGTGCCGCCGGCCCCGTCGTGTCCCGGCAGGACGGTCACCGAACCGGTCCACCACCTCGGCGGAGGGCACCCCTTCCGCGCGCGCGTCCCGCGCGAACGGCTCACGACCCCGCCGTTCCGCCCGCCCCGCCCTCCCGGGGTCCCGACGGCCCGACGCGCTGACCCAATGGTTCGCCCGCGGGCGCCGGGGAGCTCCCGCGCGAGCTGAGGCCGGACACCCGTCGGCACGTGGTCGACGGAGCGGACATCGGGCTTCTGGCTGCGGATGCGGCTGATCGAGCCGGACGTCCACCGCTGGGACGCCGAGTCCGCGACCGGCACCCCCGCCCCCTCGACCCCACCGTCGCCGTGGACGCCGTCACCCGGACCGCCGACACGATGGCCCCGGACCGCCACACCCGGCAGAAGGCACCGCCGGATACGGGGAGAGGTACCGCTTCCGGCGTACGGACGGCCCGGAATCCCGGACGGTCCTCTTCCCGGGTGACCAGGTGCTGCTGGGGACCGGCGCCGACGGCCGCCGAGGCCGCCGGCTCCGCCCCGGACCCGGCGCCCTTCCCGCGGCGCCGCCTCCGCCCGCCGCCCGGCACGGCACGGGGACACCCGCCTGCTCCCGCACGGGTTCACCCTGGTCCCACCCGTCTGACGGGCCCGCCCGCGCGCGGGGGTGGGATCAGGGGCCCCCGGGCCGTAAAACTCCTGCGGCCACGTACCATGGCCGCATGTCCTTCCTCCGCCGCCACCGCGCCGCCACACCCGCCGGCCCGGACTTCGATGTCCTGGCCATGGACCCGGGGGACTGGCCGGGCAATCTCGGGGCCGGGCTGCTGCCCGCGCCCGACGGCAGCTGCCAGGGGGTCTTCCTCCGCTACGACCTGTTCGGCGGACGCGGCCCCGCGATGATCATCGGAAACCTTCCCGAGGGATCCCCGGCCCGCGACCTCACCGACGGCCAGGTGCCCTTCGAGGTGGCCCAGCTCCTCGACGCGCTGGAGAACGACGAGGACGTCGAGGTCACGGGCGTCGAGGACTGCCCCGTCATGCAGGGCGACAACCTCCTCATCGTCCGGAAGATCAAGCTGTCGGAGTCCCGCATCTCCTGCGTCCAGTTCGACCGCAGCGACAACGTGCTGGTCACCATTGCCAGCTGGGACCGTCCGATCACCGACGACCTCTACGCCCTCCTGAAGCCGCTCCCCGCCGAGCTCTTCCAGCAGGGCTGACCCACCGGGTCGCCCGGACCGACCCCTCCCGGTCGCTCCGGGACGAACCCGCGCGGTCAGTCCCGCCCGGTCACGCGTCCGCGATGTCGTTCGCCGCCACGTAGCCGAACGTCATCGCGGGGCCGATGGTCGACCCGGCCCCCGCGTAGCTGTGGCCCATCACCGCGGCGCTGGCGTTGCCCGCCGCGTACAGGCCACGGATCACCGAGCCGTCCGCGCGCAGTGCCCGGGCCCGCGCGTCCGTGACGATGCCGCCCTTCGTACCGAGATCCCCGGGCACGATCTTGAACGCGTAGAACGGCGGCACCCAGATCGGGGCCAGACACGAGTTCGGCTGCACGTTCGGGTCCGTGTAGTAGTGGTCGTACGCGGTGTCGCCCCGGTGGAAGTCGGAGTCGGTCCCGCTCCACGCCTGCGCGTTGAACCGGCCCAGCGTCGCCCGCAGCGCCGCCGCCGGTACGCCGATCTGCCCCGCCAGCGCGTCCCACGTCCACGCCTTCTTCGCCGCACCCGCCCGGTACCACGCGTCCGGGAAGGGCAGCGTCGGCAGGATGTCCTTGAACAGGTACTTGTTGCGGTAGTTCTGATCCACGATCAGCCACGCCGGTATGTGCGAACCCGTCGCGCCGCGGTCCCTCTCGTACATCACGTGCACCACATCGCTGTACGGCGCCGCCTCGTTGACGAACCGTGTCCCGAGGGCGTTGACGATCAGCCCGCCCGGCAGGGTCCGTTCGGCCAGGCAGAAGTACGGCTCCCCGGGCAGCGGGATCGACGGCCCCCACCACGCGTCGTCCATCAACGCCAGCGACGCCCCGGCCCGCTGGCCCGCCAGGATGCCGTCACCCGTGTTCTCCTTCGCGCCCACCGACCACTGGGTGCCGATCGGCTGCTGCTGGTACTGCGCCCGCATCGCCGCGTTGTGCTCGAAGCCGCCCGAGCCGACGATCACCCCCTTGCGGGCCCGCACGACGCCCCGCACGCCCTCCTTGTCCACCACCACGCCGGTGACGGCGCCGCCCTCCTGGACCAGGTCCACCAAGGGGCTGTTCAGCCACAGCGGTACCCCGGCCCGCTGCAGTCCGGCCCGCAGCCCGGCCGCCAGGGCCTGGCCCATCGTCAGCGGCTTCTCCCCACGCAGTGCTGCCTCCGTACCGCGCGCCAGGCACTCGGTGGACACGGCCAGACCCCTGGCGCTGACCGCCGCGAGGTTCAGCCACTTGTAGTCCTGGCTGAAGACCACCATCCCGGCGGGCACCGGCATGTACGCCGGGTTCAGGCGGGCCAGTTCGCCGCCGAGGACGTTCCCGTCGATCTGGTCCGGCTCGATGGAGCGGCCGTTCGGCAGACCGCCCGGCAGGTTGGGGTAGTAGTCGCTGTACCCCTCCATGAAGCGGAAGCCCAGCGGGCTGTTGGCCATCACGAAGTCCAGCATGCGGGGGCCGTTGGCCAGGAACGCGGCCTGGCGGTCGGCCGGCACCTCGGGTCCGACGACGGCCGACAGGTACGTCGCCGCCTTCTCGGGGGTGTCGGGCACCCCGGCGGCCAGGATCACCGAATTGTTGGGCAGCCAGATGCCGGCGCCCGAGCGTGCGGCCGACCCGCCGAAGGTGGGGGCCTTCTCGATCACCAGGACGCTCAGCCCGCGCTTCGCGGCGGTGAGCGCGGCCGTCATCCCGGCCGCCCCGGAACCGACCACGACCACGTCGTACTCGCCGAGGGGAGGCCCGGCCCGGCCGGCGTCGGCCCGTGCGGTGCCGGACGGCAGCACCGCCGCGGCGAGCACACCGGCCCCCGTACCGGCGAGGACGGCGCGTCTGGACGGGAGGGGGGCGGTGGACGTGCGTGAAGCGCTTGCGGACATGGGCAGGCTCCAGCGGAGAGGGAAAGGAGGGTGACTCCAGCATGTCTGATACTGAGTCAGAAAAGGTGTTCGGGGGATCATGTGATGTCAAGCCATCCGACACCCGAGCACACGACCGTCGGCTCAGCCCTCCGGCCCCATCCGGGCGTCCAGCTCCTTCACGTGCCGCTTGAGGGCCACCGTGCGATAGCTCTCCTCCACCCACTCGCACAGCACCTGCACCGAGGGCGCACCCTCGTCCGCCAGCGGGACCGACACCCAGCCGGACCGGCCGAGGCCGTACCCGGTGGGCTCCGCCCCCGGCACGGTCATCGCGTGCCCGTGCAGCGCCTCGTCCTGGAGCTTGACGGACAGCCCGGGCTGTTGCGGCCCTTCGACGTTGCCCAGGAACACGAAGATCTTCTTGTTCACCTTCATCACGCAGTCCTCGGGCCCCCACGGATGGTCCTCGACGGCCTCCGGGAGCCCGAGGGCGAACTCCCGTACCGCCTCCCACTTGCGCACTCCGGACTTCATCAACGCCTCCTGTCGGGCCTCCGCCGCTCGTCGCTCCCACGCTAGCGGAGCCCGGCGCCGCGCTCGGCGGACCGCGAACGAGCGAAGTCCCGTGGCGGTGGGCGCCACGGGACTCGCGTCCGGGGGAGAGGCAGGGTCAGCGCGTGCCCACGGCCGCGCGGACCGCCCTGCGTGCCATACCCGCGTCGTCGTGCAGGCGGCGGAGCAGCAGTCGCTGCTCCTCACCGGAGGACAGCGCACCCGTCGGCAGCGGCTGGGCCGGGGTGGTCGCCAGCATCGAACGCTGCACCGCCGTCTCCGACATCCGGATCTCCCGGGTCAGCACCAGCATCAGATTGATCAGGAAGGCGTCCCGGGCCACCGGTCCGGCAGACTGGGCGAGCCGGCTGATCTGGGCGCGGGCGGCGGGGGCGTCACCGAGTACCGTCCACAGCGTGGCGAGGTCGTAGCCCGGCAGGTACCAGCCCGCGTGCTCCCAGTCGAGCAGCACCGGGCCGGCCGGGGACAGCAGCAGGTTCGACAGCAGCGCGTCGCCGTGGTTGAACTGCAGCGCCGTCCCCGACACCTTGACGCCGTGGAGCAGCTTCTGCAGGTCGCCGAGGTCCCGGTCGGTGAGCAGCCCCAACTCGTAGTCGCGGGCGATCCGCCGTGCGTAGTTCATCGGGGTCCCGAACAACTCCGTCGGCGGCTGCCACTGGTTGACCCGGCACACCGCGCCCAGCGCGGCGCGGAGGTCCACCCGCGGCGGCGGCTCCACAGGGTGCCGCTGAAGTGCCGCGACCCGGCCCGCCATCCGCTCCACCACCAGCGTGCAGTTCTCCGGGTCGGCGGCGATCAGCCGCGGCACCCGGACCGGGGGGCGGTGCCGGACGAACGCCCGGTAGGCCGCTATTTCGTGCCGGTAGCGCTCACGCCACTCCGGCGAGTGGTCCAGTAAAACCTTCGCGACGGCGGTCATGCGTCCGGTGGTGCCCACCAGGAGGACCGAGCGGCCGCTGCGCCTCAGCACCTGCACCGGCGCGAACTCCGGACAGATCCGCTGCACCGACGCCAGCGCGGTGCGCAGTTGCGCTCCCTGCGGCCCCGAGAGGTCGATTCTTCCGCTGACGGGCTGCGATCCCGCACTCGGCATCCGCCGCGCCCGGACGGTGCCCTGCGCCGGGGCCGCCTGGCGGCCGGGGTCGAGGTAGGGGCCGCCGCCCGCCGGGAGCGTGCGGTGCGACCGGACCGGTGCGGACACGGAGGACGTTGCTGCGTACATGGTGATACGGATCCCTTCGTGCGCCGACGAGTTGCGAACGCCGCCCCGCCGATCCCGTGCTTCACCCTGGGGAGTTCCGCCGGTGACCGGGGCGGGGAGGCGCATTCCTACCTGACACCCGGCGCAAGGTGGCGAACCATCGGGCGTGCCCTGGCGAAGCCTGGCGAATAGTCGCTGGGCATCTGACGGCGGGCTACTGTCAACTCAGCCGAGAACCTGGGGGCTTGACGTGAGCAAAGGTCCAAACACCCGCTTGAACGACCTGTTCGGCCTGGCCGGCTGGTCGAAGGGCGAACTGGCGAGGATGGTGAACCGGCAGGCGGCGGCCATGGGCCACCCCCAGCTGGCCACCGACACCTCGCGGGTGCGGCGCTGGATCGACATGGGGGAGAGTCCCCGCGAACCGGTGCCCACGGTACTGGCAGCACTGTTCACCGAGCGGCTCGGTCGTGTCGTGACCATCGAGGACCTCGGGTTCGTACGACAGCGGCGCACCTCCAGACGGCAGCCGGACGGGGTTCGCGAGAACCCCGAAGGCATGCCCTGGGCGCCCGAACGCACAGCCGCGGTCCTCACCGAATTCACGGGAATGGACCTCATGCTCAACCGTCGCGGTCTGATGGGCGCGGGCGCCGTGCTCACCGCCGGCTCCGCCCTCACCAACGCCATGTACGACTGGCTGCACACCGACCCCTCCCCGGCGAAGCGGACCCCCGGGCACTTCGGGGACTCCTTCCAGGCCGACCCGGCGGGATACGACCGCTACGAGGCCGCCCCGATCGGCTCCCAGGAGATCGAGGCGCTGGAGCGCTCCGTCGAGGTGTTCCGGGCCTGGGACGCCTCCAGAGGCGGCGGACTGCAGCGCAAGGCCGTGGTCGGCCAGCTCAACGAGGTGGGCGGGATGCTCGCCTACCACCACCCCGACCACCTCCAGCGGCGGCTGTGGGGCGTGGCGGCCAACCTGGCGGTCCTCGCGGGCTGGATGTCCCACGACGTGGGCCTCGAACCCACCGCGCAGAAGTACTTCGTCATCGCCGCGCACGCGGCCCGCGAGGGCGGCGACCGCCCTCGCGCGGGGGAGGCGCTGTCCCGCGCCGCCCGCCAGATGGTCCACCTCGGCAAGCCGAACGAGGCACTGGACCTGATGAAGCTCGCAAAGTCCGGCTCCGGCGAGCAGACCCTGCCGCGAACCCGCGCCATGCTGCACACCATCGAGGCCTGGGCACAGGCCGCCATGGGCAAGGGCCAGGCGATGCGCCGCACCCTGGGCGAGGCGGAGGAGCTCTTCGTCTCGGACAAGGGCGATGTGCCGCCGCCGAGTTGGATGCAGCACTTCGACGAGGCGGACCTGCACGGCATGCAGGCCCTCGCCTACCGGACCCTCGCCGACCACGATGCCACGGCGGCGCCGATCGCCGCGCGCCACGCCAAGGAGGCCCTGCGGCTGCGCGGCGAGGGCTACCAGCGCTCGCAGATCTTCGACTACATCTCCATGGCCTCCGCCTGCTTCATCGCCGACGAGCCGGAACAGGCCGACCGCTATGCGCGGCTCGCCCTCGTCTCGATGAACGAGACCTCTTCGCACCGGACCTGGGACCGTCTGCGCGAGATGTACCGGCTCACCGGCCAGTACGCCGGTTACGCGCGCATCGAGGATCTGCGGCAGGAGATCGAGCTGGCCCTCCCGGACTCCCCGGCACCGAGTGGCCTGCCGGCCACGGGAGTCTAGTCCCCCCAGCGCGGCCCCGCGGGTTCCGCACGGCATGCACGCCTCTCCCGCGGCCGGCACGAGGGCGAGGACCGGCACGTCGGGACCTGGTACCCCGACGACAGCCACAGACGAGAGCCGTCAGCCCACAGACGAGAAAGGCCGCGCCCTCCGGCGCGGCCCTGAAGTCCGTGCGACTGTTCGTGCGACTGTCCGTACGACCGGCCCTGTGGCCGGCCGTGACCGTCGTTGCTATCCGCCGACGCGGGCGACCAGCACGCAGGCGTCGTCCTCCCGCTCGCTGTCCCCGAACTCCTCGACCACGAGCCGTACGCAGTCCTGTGCCGACCGCGCCGCCGAGAACCGCGGCGCGAGTGCCAGCAGCCGCTCGGTGCCGTCCGCCCGGCTGAACTCGATGCTGCGCGGCGTCAGACCGTCGGTGTGCAGCACCAGCAGGTCGCCCACCTCCAGCCGCTCCTCGGCCTGCCCGTACGAAGCCCCGGAGGTCGCGCCCAGCAGGACGCCCTCCGGCGGGGTCAGGGCACGGCCCGACCCGCGGCGGAACAGCAAGGGGGCCGGGTGGCCCGCCTGGGCCCAGGACAACACCCGGCGCACCGGGTCGTAGCGGCAGCACACGGCCGAGCCGAGCGCGGGCTGGACGGAGGTCTCGAGGAGCTGGTTGAGCCACCCCATGAGCGGCCCCGGCGCGATCCCGGCCATGGCCATGCCGCGCAGGGCGCCCAGCATCATGGCCATCCCGGAGGTGGCGGTCACGCCGTGCCCGGTCAGGTCGCCGACCGTCAGCATCGAGCAGCCGTCTGGCAGTTCGAGCGCGTCGTACCAGTCCCCGCCGATCAGTGCGCTGGTCGCGGAGGGCAGGTAGTGCGCGGCCACGTCGAGCGTGCCGGCGTCGCTGTGCGGGAACCGCAGGGAGCCGCGCCACGGGGGGAGCACGGCTTCCTGCAGCTCGACCGCGAGCCGGTGCTCGGTCTGCGCGATCTCCCGCTGGCGCTGCAGCGAGTCACGGGACTCGCGCACCGCCCGCTGGCTCCGCCGCAGTTCACTCACGTCCCGCAGTACGGCCCACATGGACGCCGTGCAGCCGTCGGGGTCGAGTACCGGCTCGCCCCTCATGTGCAGCGTCCGGACCCGGCCGTCGGCACGGACGATGCGGAACTCGCCGTCGATCGGCCTGCCGTCCACCAGGCAGGCGGTGACCCACGCGGTGAGCAGCGGCTGGTCCTCGGAGAACAGGGTGGAGCCCAGCTCGTCGAGGGGGAGCGCACCCGCCTCGGGGGACCGGCCGAAGATCTGGAACAGCTCGTCGGACCAGCTGACCTCGTCGGTCAGGAGGTTCCACTCGGCGCTGCCGACCCGTGTCTGGACCTCGGGCGCCACCTCGGGGGCCGCCTGCGGGAAGGCGACGGCCTCGGGTACCGGGGGCAGGCCCTCCTTGAGCTGGCCGAGGTGCTCGCGGAGGTCGTCGAGGTGGTGCACGGCGAGGTCGCACAGCGCGCGCTGCCAGCGGCCCTGGGCGTCGTCGTCATCCACGACGGTGTCGCGGCGGACCGCGTCCACGTCTCCCCGAAGGCGCCGGGTCTGGGAGATCAGCGCGTCCACCGACCCCGGCTCGGGCGGCTGCGCGGGACGGTCCGCGAACAGGTGGGACGGCATGAGAACTCCGATACAGGCGCGGCACGGCCAGGTCTGAAGGAAGGACCGGTAACGACTGTTGCACAGGCAGCGACACTGTGTAAGGCGTTTGGCAACATCCGCCACGTTCTTGCTTCGGGCATATGCCGCCGTCCTGCCGGGGCCTTCGCCGCGTGCGAACGAATCCGGTCAGAGAGGGTTCGGCGGCTCGCAACGCATCCCAGCCGGTGGGGCGCGTGGTGCGTCCGGGGCGGGTGACCGGAATCCGGCCATCCAGCCTCCTGTGACTCGATCAAACGCCCGATGCGTACGAGGTGTTCACGCGGACGCATTCGCGCGGTACCCGGTTCAGCGCCCTCCCCGAGATACCCCCGAACGGATGACCCGGGGAGGGCGAGGCGGCGAAATCGAGGCTTCCCCCCAGAGCCCCTGGTCGCTACCGTACGTGCCGGTAATAAAACGGGGGAGGTCCGCACGGGCGGGCCCGCGCAGCGCTGGGGACACAACGACATTGAGCGGGCAGCACCACGCCACCGGCCGGAGCCGGCGTTCCTTCCTCACCTACCTCGTGGCGGCGCCGACCCTCGCGCTGGTCACCCGCGCCGGAGCCGATGCCGCGGCCCCCCAGGCCGCCCAGGCGGTGGTGCCGTCCCTGCCGGCCATCGCCGACGTGGTCGACCTGGGCGACCTCTTCATCCTGGCGGGCGCCCCCACCTCCGCCCTGCTCGCCCTCGCCGTGGAGACGGACGGCACCATCCGCTTCCGGCTGCCGCGCGAGGAGGTCGGCCAGGGACTCACCACCGCGGTGGCCATGCTGGTCGCCGAGGAGCTTGACGCGCCCCTGGCCGACGTACGCGTGGAACTCGACGACGCCCGGCCCGAGCTGCTGTTCAACCAGCTCACGGGCTCCTCCAACTCCATTCGCTCCCTCTACGGGCCGGTCCGCCAGTGCGCGGCCACCGCGCGGGCCCGCCTCGTCGCGGCCGCCGCCCACCGCTGGAGCCTCTCCCCGGCGTCGCTGACCACAGCCGACGGGTCCGTCCGGGCCCCCGACGGACGCACCGCCCCCTACGGCGAACTCGCCGCGGCCGCCGCCGCCCCCGGCCTCGTCGTCCTCGGGACCACCCCCAAGAAGGCCGCGCAGCACGCCCTCGTCGGCCGGCCGACGAGCCGGATCGACGCCCGCGCCATGGTCACCGGCGCTCAGCGGTACACCCTCGACCTCGACGTGCCCGGCGCCAAGCCCTGCGTGGTGCGCCGCCCGCCCACCTTCGGCGGCACCGTCCGCACCGTCACCAACCTCTCCGCGGTCCGGTCCATGCCCGGGGTGCTGGACGTGGTCACCGTCCCCACCGGCGTCGCCGTCGTCGCCGAGACCTTCGGGCAGGCCCTCACCGCGAAATCGGCCCTCCAGGTCACCTGGGGACCGGGCCCCGCCGACCAGCTCTCCGACGCCCAGATCCGCACCAGGCTGCGCGCCGCCACCCCGCCGCTGCTGGTGCCGCCCCTGCTCACACCGTACGTGGACGCCGAGTTCGACTTCGCCTTCGTCAGCCACGCCCCGATGGAGACCAACTGCGCCATCGCCGACGTGCGCGACGACCGGGCGGAGATCTGGTCCGGCCTGAAGTCCCCCATCGTGGCCCGCCAGACCATCGCCGCCGACCTCGCACTGCCCCTGGACAAGGTGACGGTCCACGTCGTCCAGGCCGGCGGCTCCTTCGGCCGGCGGCTCTTCTTCGACGCAGCCCTGGAGGCGGCCCGGATCTCCAGGGCCTGCCGCCGTCCGGTCAAGCTGATGTGGACCCGGGTGGACGACACGCGCCACGGACGGATGCGGCCCGCCACCCACCACCGGATCCGCGCCACGCACCTGCTGGGCGAGGTCCTCAGCTTCGAGCACCGTGTCGCCGCCGCCGAGACCGACTTCCGGCACGGCCTCGGCGAGATGATCACCGCCACCGCGGCGCACCTGCCGCTGGGCATCGGCAACGCCACGCTCGCCCAGACCCTGTTCCTGACCACCGTGAAGTCCCCCTACCACTTCGGACTCACCACCCAGGCCCTCACCGAGGTGCCGACGGGCATCCCCACCGCCTCGTGGCGCTCGGTGTACTCCGCCAACACGCGAGGGGCCGAGGAGATCGTGGTCGACCAACTGGCCGCGGCCACTGGCAAGGACCCGTACCGCTTCCGGCGCACCTTCCTGAAGAGCGACGCGCAGCGCGCCGTACTGGACAAGGTCGCGACGGAGGGGAACTGGGGGCGCGCCATGGAGCCCGGCTGCGCGCAGGGCATCGCCTTCCACGAGGAGTACAAGTCCCGCACGGCCTGTCTCGTCGAGATCGACACCCGGGACCCGCAGCGCGCCCGCGTCACCAAGGCCGTCATCGCCGTGGACGTGGGCCTGCCGGTCAACCCGCGCGGACTGGAGGCCCAGATGATCGGCGGCCTCACCGACGCGATCTCCACCACCCTGCGCGCCGGACTCCACATCGACAAGGGGCTTCCACTGGAGGGCAGTTACAGCCAGTTCCACTGGGCGCAGCAGCGCGACACCCCGCGCGACCTCAGGGTCTTCGTCCTCCCGGCCACCGGTACGGAGCCGGGCGGCGCGGGCGAGCTGGGCGTGCCCGCCGCGGTCGGCGCCATCGCCAACGCCTGGGCCCGGGCCACCGGTTCGAAACCGCGCAGCTTCCCCCTCGACTTCGACGTCGACTTCACCCCCTACCCCCGATAGCCGCAGAGCCAGGAGTACGCCGTGCCCTCGCACACCTTCACCGTCAACGGGCGGAGCGTCACCGTGGACGCCCCCGACGACCTGCCCCTGCTGTGGGTGCTCCGCGACATGCTGGGCGTGCGCGGCCCCAAGTACGGCTGCGGGGTGGATGTCTGCAAGGCCTGCACCAGCCACCTCGACGGGGTCGACGTCCGTCCGTGCGTGGTCCCCGTGTCGGCCTGCGCGGGCCGGGAGGTGACCACCATCGAGGGCCTCGCGAACGGGGACGACCTGCACCCCGTGCAGGAGGCCTGGCTCGAACAGGACGTCGCCCAGTGCGGTTTCTGCCAGCCCGGTCAGATCATGGCCGCCGCGGCGCTGCTCAAGCGCACCGCTGAGCCCACGGACGAGGACATCGACGCCATCGCCAACATCTGCCGGTGCGGGACCTACTTCCGCATCCGGGAGGCCATCCGCAGTGCGGCCGCGAGGATGTGAGCGGCGGATCCCGGTGCCTCCCCCGTGCTGCTTTCCATGGACTCCGGGACCCGTCCGCTCGTGGACGAACCTACGCGGGCGCGGGCCCGTACGCAGGGTTCGCCCTGCCCAGTGACCGGGCGAGACCGGTATCACAGCGCACAGTGTGCGGCGGGTGGTTGAATGCGCCGGTGTCACGGTCCGACGACGTACTCAAGGTCCACCGGCGCTGATGAACGGCAGGCTCTCCACCGCCCACCAGATCGCCGAGGCGCTGCGGCCGCCCCTGCCCGACCCGATGCGCATGTACGTCGCGGAGTGCCGTACGGGTCGCCGCACCGAAGTGGCGCGACTGTGCCGGGAATTGACCGGTGGCCGGGCCTGGGTCGTGCGCTGCCCGGTCTACGTGCACCACCTCATCATCCTGGTGCCGGCCGAGGCGTCGGCGGTCTCCTGCGACCAGGACCCCCTGGCCGGGGCGCTGTCGGCGGTGGCCCCGGACTGCGCGGTCGGGGTCAGTGCCGAGCTGGCCCTGAGCCAGGCCCCGACCGCCTACACCCAGGCCTTCCACGCCCTCGCCGTCGCCCGCGGCCGCGGCGAACGGCACGCCCGCTTCGGCCCGGGCCCGGAGCTGGCGCTCGCGGCCCACGAGGCCGGCGCCGGCTGGGCCGGGGCCCTGCTCGCGCCCCTGCACGCGTACGAGCCCCGGCGCCCCCAGGACCCCGGCGGGCGGGAACTGCGCGCCACCGCCCACGCCTGGCTGAACTTCGGCCCGCATGCCACCCGGCTGCTGAAGGTCCACCGCAACACCCTGTCCGCCAGGATCCGGCTGGTCGAGACCCTGCTCGGCCTGGACCTCGCGCGCCTCGCAGACCAGGCCGCACTCTCGCTGGCGCTCCGGCTGACCCCGGGCGGGGAGCGGGGGAGCGGCGCCGCGGCCCCGGTGGCCGCGTCCGGGCTCGACGCGGTCCTGCGCGATCCGCGACTCACCGAGTGGGCGCGGTCCCACCTGAGCCGGCTGACCGGCCCGGACGCCCCGGCCGGCGCCCGCGACACCGTCCGTACCTGGCTCGCGCACGACGCCCGGCTCGCCCCGGCAGCCGCCGCCCTCGGCGTCTCCGTCCCCGGGGCCCGCAAGCGGCTGGCCCGCATCGAGGCCCTGCTGGAGCGCTCGCTGCTGCAGTCCCCGAGCGTCCGGTACGACCTGTGGCTGGCCCACCGGGCCGAAGAGCTCGCCGAGTGACACAAGCCCGAAAAGGGGTGTTCGTCGGAAAGAATCCACGATCATGCCCGAATGAGGCGTATCAGTGCGAAGCGCGTGCTCGTCGGTGAACCCCTCGACACCGCGCGGCTCGGCGAGACCCTGCTCCCCAAACGGCTCGCCCTGCCGATCTTCTGCAGCGACCCTCTCTCCTCCGTGGCCTACGCCACCGAGGAGATCCTGCTGGTCCTGGCCCTCGGCGGCGTCGCCCTCCTGCACCTCACCTGGTACGCGGCAGCCGCCATCGTCTTCCTGCTCGTCGTCGTCATCGCCTCCTACCGCCAGACCTGCCACGCGTACCCCGGCGGGGGCGGCGCGTACGTCGTCAGCTCCGAGAACCTCGGGCAGACCGCCGCGCTCACCGCCGCCAGCGCCCTCCTCGTCGACTACGTGATGACCGTCGCGGTCTCCGTCGTTTCCGGAGTCTCGGCCATCACCTCGGCCGTCCCCGCCCTGAACGACCACGAAGTGGCCCTGTCGGTCGCCTTCGTGGTGCTGCTGACCCTGATGAACCTGCGCGGGGTCAGGGAGTCGGGCCGGGTCTTCGCCATCCCCACCTACGGCTTCGTCCTCGTCGTCTACCTCATGTTCGCCGTCGCCGCCGTGCGGCTCGGCACCGGCCGGACCATCCGCGCCGAATCCGCCGACCTGCCGATCACGGCGGAGGGCACGTACACCGGACTGGCCCTCGTGTTCCTCGCGATGCGCGCCTTCGCCTCGGGCTGCACCGCGCTCACGGGTGTGGAGGCGATCAGCAACGGCGTTCCCGCCTTCCGCAAGCCCAAGGCGAGGAACGCGGCGACCACGCTCGCCGCGATGGGCTTCCTCTCGGTGACGATGTTCGCCGGCATCACCGCCCTGGCCATGACCTACGAGGTGCACGTCGCGGCCGACCCCACCGAACTGGGCCTGCCCCCGGGGACCGCGACCTCCACCGCCCTCGCCCAGATCGGCCGGGCCACCTTCGGCAGCTGGCACTTCCTCTTCTACCTGCTCCAGGCCGTCACCGCCGGAGTGCTGATCCTCGCCGCGAACACCGCCTTCAACGGCTTCCCGATGCTCGCCTCGATCCTCGCCCGGGACCGGTACGCGCCCCGCCAGCTCTCCAACCGCGGCGACCGGCTCGTCTACTCCAACGGCGTCGTGCTCCTCGCCCTCGCCGCCGTGGCCCTCATCGTGGCGTTCGACGCCGAGCTGACCCGCCTCATCCAGCTCTACATCATCGGCGTGTTCGTCTCCTTCACCCTCTCCCAGTCGGGCATGGTCCGGCACTGGAGGAAGGCGCTCGCCTCGCCCGCCACCCCGCACGAGGAGCGGATCCACATCCACCGCAGGCTCGCCATCAACGCGGTGGGTGCCACCCTGACCGCCCTGGTCCTCGTCATCGTCCTGGCCACCAAGTTCACGCACGGGGCATGGTTGGTCGTCATCGCCATGCCCCTGCTGTTCCTCGGCATGAAGGGCGTGCGCCGCCACTACGACCAGGTCGCCCGGCAGGTCGACGTCACCGCCGGCGCCAGGCCGCGCAGGCCGGCCCGCCATCACGTGCTCGTCCTGGTCGCCGCCGTGCACGCCCCCACGCTCAAGGCCATCGGCTACGCGCAGGGGCTGCGCCCCGACACCCTCACGGCGGTGACGGTCGCCGCCGACGAGGTGGAGGCGGCCCGGTTGAGAGAGGCCTGGGAGGAGCACGACCCCGGGCTCCCGCTGAAGATCCTCCACTCGCCCTACCGCGAGGTGATGGGCCCGATCCTGGCGCACGTCGAGGAACTGGCGGCCGAACCGGACACGGACATGCTGTCCGTGGTGATCCCGGAGTACGTCGTCGGTCACTGGTGGGAGCAGCCCCTGCACAACCAGAACGCCCTCCGGCTCAAGGCGCGCCTGCTGTTCACGCCGGGCGTCGCGGTCATCGACGTGCCGTACCTGCTGGAGTCGGCGAAGGCCGCGAAGGCGGCCGAGGCCGCGGGACGGGAGGGCTAGGGCCTTCTTCGGGATCGGGCCGGAACAGGCCAGGGCCGGATCAGGGAGCGGCGTCCGGTGCCGTGGCATCGCAGGGCGGAGGAGGGAGTCCTGCGGAGCATCGGCGACGGACAACAACGCGGCGATGCGCGGTTCCGGACGTCACGAGCCCGGCAAGATCCGCAAGAGAAGTCCTGGGGGCAGGGACGGGAAGTCCGGCGGAGGGGAGGGGCGGCGGTGGGAGAGGGGGCGGCGGGGAGGCGGGACGGGCCGGAGCCGGGGAGTCCGCTACCGTGGGCAAAGCACTGCGTCTGCAGTGATTCCGCCGACCGGGAGGCCGGTCGGGAAAGCCGGCCCGCACCGACCCAGGGACCCGCCCCATGCGCCAGAACCCGCAGCGCCGCGCCGCGCTGCTCGACGCCGCCATCGAAGTCCTGGCGCGCGAGGGCTCGCGCGGCCTGACGCTGCGCGCTGTGGACGCGGAGGCGGCGGTGCCCATCGGCACCGCCTCCAACTACTTCGCCAACCGGGCCCAGCTGCTCGTGCAGATCCTCCACCGCACCCGTGAGCGACTGATCCCGGACCCGGCGGATCTCACCGGCCCGCTCGACACGAAGGTGCTGCTCGGCCGGCTCCTGGAGCGCATGCGGCGCGAACGCAGCGTCCACGTCGCGATGCTGGAGCTGCGGCTGGAGGGCCTGCGGCGCCCGGAGCTCCAGGCCGAACTGGCCGCCTTCCAGGGTGCGGAGCTGGAGGCGAACATCGACTGGCACACGGAGGCGGGCCTGCCCGGCGACCGGCAGGGCGTGGTCCTCCTCTACCTGGCGATGCTCGGGCTGATCGTGGACGACCTGACCGTGCCGGCGATGCTGGAGGCCCACCCGGTGGAGGGGCTCATCGAGACGATGGTCGAGCGGCTCCTCCCCCAGGAGTCCGGGGACTGACCATCGTGCCGGTGGGGCAAGCGCCGACATCGCGGGAAGTACCGTGGGGAGTGCAGGATGGCCGATACCGCCGAGAGCAGGACCTGCGGGCTCCGGTGGCTGGCGGACTGGGGCGAGTGGCTCGCCGGCCTCACCTGCGTACTCGGCCCGGACGGCGCGAACGCCGGACCGGGCGAAGAGGCGGACGGGGACCGCGAGCGGCGCACCCTCGCCGTCCTGGAGGACCGCTTCGGGCCGGCCCTGCCGCGCCACCTGATCGCGGACACCCCGCTCCCGGCCCACGTCACCTGCACACGCCGGTCCGCCCCCGGGTCCGGTGATCTTATGCTCGGGTTTACGCGAGTCCGCTGGTTTTGGGGGCGGTGAGGCACTTTGATGGGTCTGCCAGGCGTCGTACCGGAGCAGGGGGACCATTCATGGGAACCGACCGCATCCAGAAGGACAGCACACCCACTCTGATCGGTTCCGTGCAGCGGGCCCTGCGGCTCGTGGAGGCGATGCACGCGGAGGGCGGTGCGACCGCCAAGCGGCTCGCACGGGTCACCGGGATCCCGCTGCCGACCGTCTACCACCTGCTCCGTACCCTGAGCCACGAGGGCTACGTCGAGCGGGAGAGCGGCTCGTTCCGTCTCGCGGACGATCTTCCGCTGGCTTCGTGATCAGATTCCGACGCGTTCCGGCCAAGCTCTTACACCCTGAATGGCATGTTCCAGCGGAAAATGCCAGAACGCCCTTTCGCACTGAGGAACTTGAGTAAGTTCCCTCCTGTCGCGCCGCACAACCGTGCACACCGCACGTCCGGCCGGGAGGGGAGCCCGCGTGCCCGGGATCGACGAATGCCTGCTCGAAGCCATGGCCTTGCCTGGTGCACGGGGGGCCGCGCTGGTCGACTGGAGCAGCGGGCTGGCTCTCGGCACGATCGGGGAATCACCCGTGGGGGACCACGAGACCACCGCCGCCGAGACCGCCGAGCTGGCCCGTGCGGCCGCGGAGTACGAGTCCTTCGCCCCCGCGGAGGCAGGCCCGGACCAGGATGACGCCGCGGGCGCCGCCGGTCCCCCCGTCGAGGACCTGATCGTCACGACCCGCAGCGGCTACCACGTCCTGCGCTTCGTCGAGACGAGCTTCGACAGCAGCGTCTTCCTGCATGTCTGGCTCGACCGGGCCGACGGCAACCTCGCCCTCGCGCGCATCAGACTCAGGGCCCTGGCCGAAGGGCTGGTGCTCCGATGACCACCCCGGCAACGGCCCCGAACGCCTTCGCGGCCGTCTCCCCCCTCCTCACCCGGCTCGCAGCGGAGCGAGCCACCGGCGCCCTGCTCCGCGACCGCGGCACCCTCTTCCTGGAGGACGGCCGAATAGTCCACGCGGAGAGCCCGGCCACCCCCGGCCTCGACGTCCTCCTCACCACCGGCGGCGGCCTCGCCCCCGAACGATGGCGCGAGGCTGTGGACCGGGCCGGGGCCCGCCGCCAGGTCGCCCGCTTCCTCGTGGACAGCGGCGGCCTCGCCGACGGAGAGCTCGAGATATGCCACCTCGCCGCCATCTTCGACGCCGCCTTCTTCGCCCTGTCCCCGGGCAGCGGCCCCTCCCGTTTCCGCCGCGGGGCCACCCACTGGATCGGCTCCGTCCGCTCCGTTCCGGCGGCCGCCGTCGAACGGGAGACCCGGCGCCGCCGCGAACTGCTCGATGCGGTCTGGCCGTACCCGCTGCTCGACACCGCCCCCGTGGTGCCCCGGGCGGCCGCACCGGGCCAGACCGTCACCACCCGGCAGCGGATCCTGCTGGAGCGGGCCGACGGCATACGAACCCCGGCCGACCTGGCCTGGGTGCTGGGCCGGCCGGCCTTCCACACACTGCTCGATGTCCGCCGCCTCGCGGCCGCCGGACTGGTCGAGACGCCGCACAGCCCGGCCCCCCCGCCGGTCGAGGTACCCCTGCCCGACTGGATGACCCAGGCCCAATCCCCGGACGTGGCGCTGCTCCGCCGGTTACGCGACGCACTGGAGGCAAGCCTGTGAGGCTCCCGCTGCGACCGGCCCTGCGCGCCGACCGCTCCGAGCGTAGGCAGCCCGAAAGGAGAAAGGCCGACATGAGTACGGTGCCCCCCGAGGCGGAGGCCGAGATACTCGCCGAGCTCCGCAGGCTGCGAGCCCGCGTACCCCAGCTCACCGGCGCCCTCGCCGCGAGCGCCGACGGCTTCGTCCTCGCCCAGGACAGCGCCGCCGCGGAGGCCGAGGCCGTCGCCGCCCTGACCGCAGCCGCCCTCGGCGTGGCCCAGCGGCTCAGCGACAGCACCGGCCAAGGCGCGTTCCGCGAACTGCTCGTGCGGGGCGCCGACGGATACGTGGCCACCTACGCGGCGGGCGCGGCGGCCGTCCTCACCCTGACCGCCGAGCCGCGCGTCAACGTCGGGCGCCTCCATCTGGAGGCGCGGCGTTCCAGCGTGCGCATCGCCGAACTCATCGAACACGTGCTTGCGCGCCGGGGTTCCGGCGCCGGGCCCGCCTGATCCGCGACCCGGCCCACCGCACGGCGGGCCCGTCGGAATCAGGACAACTACAGATGGTCACACCAACACAGCAACCGGTTACAGCGAAAACAGGAAAGAGGCACCTCTCATGGTCAACGTGGAGACCGCGCTCAAGGAAGCCACCACCGTCATCGAGGGCGCGATCGGCGCGGCCCTGGTGGACTACGGCAGCGGCATGGCGCTCGGCACCATCGGCGGCGGCAAGGACCTCGACCTCGCGGTCGCCGCGGCCGGCAACACGGACGTGGTGCGCGCCAAGGTCCGCACGATGGAACTCCTCGGCCTGAAGGACGAGATCGAGGACATCCTCATCACGCTCGGTAGTCAGTACCACCTGATCCGGCTCATGAAGGGGCGCACCTCCGTGGGCTTCTTCCTCTACCTTGCCCTCGACAAGAAGCGGGCCAACCTCGCCATGGCACGCCATCAGCTGAAGAAGATCGAAGCAGAACTGGAGATCTGAACGGGTCATCGACCGGGACGGGCCCGTCCCACCGCAGCGTCAAAGTGGCGGACGGCTGAATTCTTTGCCGTCCGCCCCGGCGATCAGTTCCCTATGCCCCATATGGGTGGAGTTTATGGCTCTGTTACAGAGTAAGATGCTGTGAGCTGATCATCGAAAAAGCAAAAAACGCTGGAGAAACCGCCACCCATGCCCCCGCGCCTGAGCATCGTCGTCCCCGTCTACAACGTCGAGCTCTACCTCGACGAGTGCCTGGAATCCATCGCCGCTCAGACGTTCGGCGACTTCGAGGCCATCCTCGTGGACGACGGCTCCACGGACACCAGCGCCGTCATAGCCAAGGCCTTCGCGGCGCGTGACAAGCGCTTCCGGGTCGTCATGCAGGAGAACGCCGGCCTCGGCGCAGCCCGCAACGCCGGCGCCCGCCACATCCACCCGGACAGCGAGTACCTGGCCTTCGTCGACAGCGACGACACGATGCCGGACTACGCCTACCAGCGCCTGATCGAAGCCCTCGACCAGACGGGCTCGGACTTCGCCGGCGGCAACGTCAAGCGCTTCCGCTCGGTCGGCATGAACCAGTCGTGGGGCCACCGGGCCGCCTTCGCGAAGACGCAGCTGGCAACCCACATCTCCAAGTTCCCGGCGCTGGTCACCGACCGCACCGCCTGGAACAAGGTCTACCGGCGGACCTTCTGGGACGAGCACGGCTTCCAGTACCCGGAGGGCATCCTCTACGAGGACGCCCCGGTCAGCATCCCCGCGCACTACTTCGCCTCCAGCGTCGACATCCTCAGCGACTGCGTCTACCACTGGCGCGTCCGCGAGACCGGCGAGCGCTCCATCACCCAGCGCTCCACCGACCCGATCTCCCTCATCGACCGCGTGAAGTCCGTCCGCCTGGTCCGCGAGTCCCTCAAGGCCAAGCAGGGCGCCAAGTACGAGCGCTACCTGCGCGACTACGACTACAACGTGCTGAGCGAGGAGCTCCCGCTCATCTACAAGTACGTCGCCGAGGGCGGCCCCGACTTCCGCGCCGCGTTCGTCAAGGAGGTCGGCGGCCTCGTCCGCGAGATCGGCACCGGCCCCTGGCCCGACCTGACCGTCGCGGACCGCCTCAAGGCCTACCTCGCCGGCGAGGGCCGCGTCGAGGACTTCATCGCGCTCCTGAACCACCAGCGCGACTACCACTACAGCGTCCCGGTCAAGGGTCTCGCCCGCCCGCAGGCCGACTACCCCTTCCTGCAGGGCCGCCCGCCGGTCCCCGCCAAGATCCTCACCCTCGGCGCGCGCGAGCGCCGCGTCGTCAGCCGCCTGGAGCAGGCGGCCTGGTCCGACGGCAAGCTGCTGCTGCGCGGCTACGCCCTGCCCGGCCACCTCGGTGCGGAGAGCCGCCTCGGCTCCCGCAAGATGCTGATCTTCCGCGAGGGCGGCAAGCGACGCCGCTCCGTCGTCAGCACCCGTACGGTCGCCTCCCCGATGGCCACCGTGAAGTCCCCGCACCTCGCGCTGCGGCACGCCGACTGGGCAGGCTTCACCGCCGTCGTCGACCCCTCGATCTTCCAGTCGGGCGGCAAGTGGAACGAAGGGATATGGACCACCTCGATCGCCGTCACCGGCGCCGGCGGCCTGCACCGCGCCCGGCTCCGCGGCGGCGAGCACGACACCGGCCAGAATCCGCCCCCGTACTGGGTGGCCCCCGACGTCCGGATCGTCCCGGCCGTCTCCGGCGCCCTCACCATCCAGGTCGAGATCGCCCGCGCCCGCGGGCTGGACGCCCGGCCCGCCGGTGACGACGCCGTCGAGATCATCGGCGAGCTCTCCGCCGGGGTCGATGCCGCCCGCCTCAAGGCCGTCCACGTCACCACCGGCACCGCCCTCGACTTCCCGCTGGAGACGGGCGCCGCCATCGCCGGCCGCACCCCCTTCACCGCCCGGGTCGCGCTGGCCGACCTGGCCGCCGTGCCGGACGCCGAGTGCGAGCCCGGCGAATGGGCCCCCGAGCCGTGGAGCCTCTCCGTTGTCGGCGCCGACGGCACAGAGCACCGCCTGGCCCACGACGAGCGCGGCGGTTTCAACGGCCTCGTCCTGCCCCTGCCCGGCGGGACCGCGGGCCGCTCCCTGTTCGTCAAGCGCGGCAACACCGGCCACCTCACCCTCTCCGTGCAGCCCTCCCCGCCGCTCGTCGACGAGGTCGGGGCCGAGGACGGCACCCTGACCCTGCGGGGCCGGTTCGTCGCGCCCACCGACGAGCCGTACGAGCTCGTCCTGCACAACGCGCACGGCATGGAGTTCAGCTACCCCGTCACCCGTGACGGCGAAGCCTTCGAGACCACCTTCCGGCCCGTGCTCCCCGAGCCGTTCGCGGGCCGCACCACGCTCCCCGAAGGCCGCTGGTGGCCCACGCTGCGCCCGGCCGCCCAGGGCGGGACCACCGCCGGCCTGCTCGGCGTCGACCGCGGCGCCCCGGTCCAGATGTCCCCGGACCTCCTCTTCTCCGGCCCGCACCCCCTCACCGCGCAGGGCCGCCGGATGCGGATCGAGACCCGCTTCCACGACCGTATGGCGCTCGTCGCCGACCCGCTGCTGAGCCCGCACGACCGCTCCCGCTACGCCCAGCGCGTCGCCCGCTTCGAGACCTACCCGGCACAGCGCGCCCTGCCGGTCAAGGACATCGTCGTGTACGACACCTTCCAGGGGCACGGCGCCGGCGACGCGCCCCGCGCCATCCACGAGGAACTGCTGCGCCGCGGCGAGAAGCTCGAGCACGTCTGGCTCGTCAAGGACGGCCGCGCCGAGGTCCCCGCGACCGCCCGCGCCGTGCAGTACGGCAGCGTGGAGTCCTGGGAGGTCATGGCCCGGGCCCGCTACTTCGTGACCAACGACAGCGTGCCGGCCCTGTTCCAGCGCCGCGCCGGCCAGGTCGTCGTCCAGACCTGGCACGGTACGCCGATCAAGCAGATCGGCCACGACTTCGTGCACGACTACTACACGAGCCCGGAGATCCTGGAGGGCCTCGCGCACGACAGCGCCCAGTGGTCCCTGCTCGCCTCGCCGAGCTCGTACGCGACGCCCGTCCTCAAGCGAGCCCTCGGCTACGACGGCGAGGTCATCGAGGCCGGCAGCCCGCGCACCGATGCGCTGGTGAAGCCCGACGCGGAGCGGATCGCCGAGGTCCGGCGCCGGCTCGGCCTGCCCGAGGGCAAGAAGGTCGTCCTCTACATGCCGACCTGGCGTGAGAACTGCGAGGGCTGGACCGGTGGTTACAAGCTCGACCTGCGGATCGATCTGGAGCAGGCCCGCCGCGAGCTGGGCGAGGACCACGTCCTGCTGATCCGTGGCCACCACCACGTCACCGAGCAGGTCCGCGAGGGCGTCCGCGACGGTTTCGTCGTCGACGTGTCCCGCTGGCCCGACGCCGCCGACCTGCTGCTGGTCGCCGACGTGCTGATCTCGGACTACTCCTCCGCGATCTTCGACTTCGCGCTCACCGACCGGCCCATCCTGCTCTTCACGTACGACCTGGAGCACTACCGCGGCACCCTGCGCGGCTTCAACTTCGACCTGGAGGAGAAGGCGCCCGGACCGCTGCTCTCCGACTCGGCGAGCCTGATCGAGGCCGTGCGGAACGCGGACGCGATCGGAGCCGAGTACGCCGGGGCGCGTGCGGCATTCCGCGAGGAGTTCTGCGACCTGGACAACGGCGACGCCGCCGAGCGGGTGGTCGACCGGATGCTCGCCATGGGCGCGGAGCCCGCGAAGTAGGCCGTACGGTCGAATTCCCGGCCGAATGAGGACCGGCCCCGGGCCCACCGATGAATTTCGGGCCCGGGGCCGGTCTGTATGTGCGGAGCGGTATCCACCGTCCACGCACCGGCCTGGAGGCAGAGATGAGCGGCAACGGATTCACCACGTGTCTGTGGTTCGACGGCGACGCGGAAGCGGCAGCCGACTACTACCTGTCCGTGTTCAAGGACGGCAGGCTGGGCCGGATCGCGCGCTACACGGAGGCGAACCCCGAGTCGGAGGGTTCGGTCATGACCGTCGAGTTCGAGATCAACGGGCAGAGGTTCGTCGGCCTCAACGGCGGCCCGCAGTTCCATTTCACCGAGGCGGTGTCCTTCCAGATCGACTGCGCCGACGAGTCCGAGGCGGACTACTACTACGACGCCCTGACCAGGGACGGCGGCCAGGAGTCCGCCTGCGGCTGGGTCAAGGACAGGTTCGGGGTGTCCTGGCAGGTCATCCCGCCGGGCGCCGTCGACCTGGTCAGCGACCCGGACCCGAAGCGGGCCGCACGGGCCATGGCCGCGATGATGAAGATGAAGAAGCTGGACGTCGCGGAGATGCGCCGGGCGGCCGACGCGGGCTGAGGGCCGTCCCACGGGATCCCCGTGGATCGGCGCGCGGCGGCGGATGCGGTGCACCGCAAGGCGGAGGAGCGTCCTCGTGGGGGCGTATCAGGGTGTTCCCCCTGCGCAGCGAGGCGCGTCCAGTCGTCGTGCGCCCGGCCGGGGCCTTGCGGGACATTCCCTTCAGCCACCGGCTCCCGCGGCGATCCGGGTCAGGAGGGCCGGGAGGGCGGTGCCGATCGGTTCGCGGACGACCTCGTCGGCGAGAACGTCGTACGGGGTCTCCTGCGCGTTCACGATGATCAGCCGGGCGCCCGCCTCCGCGGCCATCCCCGCCAGTGAGGCGGCCGGCTGCACCTGGAGCGTCGAGCCGACGGCGACGAACACCTGGCACCCCTTGGCCACGGCCATCGCCTGCCCCAGCACCACCGGGTCGAGCCGCTCGCCGAACATCACGGTGGCCGCCTTGAGGATCCCGCCGCACGCCAGGCAGGCGGGATCCGGTTCGCCGGCGGCCACTCGGGCCAGCGCCTCGTCCATCCCCGACCGGGCGTGACACGCCGTGCACACCACCGACCGGGCGGTGCCGTGCAGTTCGAACACCTTCCGCTCGGGCATCCCGGCGAGCTGGTGCAGGCCGTCGACGTTCTGGGTGATGACCCGGACCGGGGTGCCGCCGCGTTCCAGTTCGGCCACGGCCACGTGCGCGGCGTTCGGCCGCGCTCCGAGCGCGCCGATCTCGGCCCGCATCAGCCACGACCGCCGCCGGATCTCCGGATCGGCCATGTAGTACTCGTAGGTCACGAGCTTCTCGGCCTCGGGCTCACGGCGCCACAGGCCCTGAGGACCCCGGTAGTCCGGAATTCCGGAGTCCGTGGACATCCCTGCCCCACTGAACACTGCGACGAGCGGCTTTCCCATGCGACCGACCCTACGTACGACCGCCGCTCGCCCGCGACCCCATTACCGCGCACCGACCGCACGGGGGAGGCAGGGGCGTTTCTGCGGTGAATCCCGCCCTCCACAGGAGTGAGATCCGCGCCGCGCACTCCCGGTGGACCGGCCTGCCGGGTACAAACCGCACATGATGCTGAAGCCCTACAGCCTTGGTGCCCTGCTGCTGGCCCTGTCGGCGCTGCCGGTCGTGCCGTCCGCCCCCGCCGTAGCCGCCCCTGCCGCCGCCGTAGCCGCGGCCGTGCCGGAGGGGCACACCGCGGATCAGATCGGGCGCTTCCTCGTCCGCTTCTACGGGGACCACGGCCCGTCCGACCACGACCGCCGGCACCACGTCTCGCAGGTGCTCCAGGAAAGACAGCAGGTGAACACGGAATCGGACGTGCTGCTCTGCGCGCAGAACGAGCCGCAGGACATCGGCATCGGGCCGGTCACCGTGGCCCAGGCGGCCGGGGTCGGCTGGGCCACGGTCACCACCCACTGGGGCTCGGACGAGACCGACACCTTCACGGCGTACGTCCGCCTCGACTCCAAGCCCATCCGGGTCGACGACGTCATCTGCGCGGGCTGAACGGCCCGCAGGGGGCCGGGGCCTGCACGAGGGGAGCTGCCCGGAACAGTGCTGACCCGAGCCCGGCGGGGCAGCTCGACCCGTGCACGCCGCCTGCGGGTTGCACGGTGCAGGGACGCCGGCCGGGTGGGGCTGCTCCGGCAGGCGGGGCCGGAGCAAGCCCTGCCCCGAAGCCGCTGACAGGCCGCGGCGCAGGCGCGCGAAGGCGGTCCGCTGTGCGCCGGAACACCTCCGCGCACACCATCCGTATCTGGTACAACACCGCTATGACGGGATTCGAGATCACCGGGGCGAGTGCCGCCGACATGGAGATGATCCGGGGCTGGGCCGCCGAGGAGGGCTGGAACCCGGGGGACTCGGACCGTTTCGCCTTCGCCGTGGCCGACCCCGAGGGCTTCCTCGTCGGGCGGCTCGACGGGGAGCCGGTGGCCTGTATCTCCGCCGTCCGTTACGGAGCCGGCTTCGGCTTCATCGGCTTCTACATCGCCCGCCCCGCCCACCGGGGCCACGGCTACGGCATCCGGCTCTGGCGTGCCGGGATGGAACGGCTCGACGGCCGGCTCGTCGGCCTGGACGGGGTCGTCGAGCAGCAGGACAACTACCGCAAGTCCGGGTTCCGTTCGGCCTGGAACAACGTTCGCTTCGAAGGCGTGCCCCAGGGCGGTGCGGCGGGCGGTGACAGGGCAGGCGTCGAGATCGTGGACGCCGCCACGCTGCCCTTCGGCCGGCTCGCCGCCTACGACCGGCGGTTCTTCCCCGCTCCGCGGGACGCCTTCCTGTCCGCCTGGACCGCCCTGCCCGGGCGGACCGCCCTGGCGGCGGTCCGCGACGGGCGGATCGAGGGCCTGGGTGTGATCCGCCCGTGCAGCGCCGCCCACCGGATCGGCCCCCTGTACGCGGCCACTCCCGCGGTGGCGGAGGTCCTGCTGCGGCGGCTGGCGCGGCACGCGTCCGGCGGACCGGTGGCCGTGGACGTCCCCGACGCGAACCCCGAGGCGACCGCGCTCCTCAAGGGCCTCGGCCTGGTCCCGACCTTCGAGGCGGCCCGGATGTACACCGGCCCGGCCCCGGACCTCCCCATGGCCGAGCTGTTCGGCGTGACCAGCCTCGAACTGGGCTGAGCCACCGCGGACCTGCGCGGTGGCCGGGCGGCGGTCGCACGGCGCCGCCCGGCCGGTTCCGTCACGCGGGATCAGAAGCCGAAGAGGGCACCCGCGGTGTTCCGCAGACCGCACGGATTGGCGAACGTGTAGCTGTAGTTGAGCCGGCGGCCCTGCCAGACCCCGTCGGCCGTGACCGTCATCGGGTCCCACTCCCTGGTACAGACGGCGTCGGCGGCCGGCGCCGCGAGCGGGTCCAGCTGCGCGCCCGCCGCGCGTAACTCACGGCACGCGGCAACCGGGTTCGGGTGGGTCCCGCCGGGCCCGGGCGCGCAGACGAGCGTCACCGCCCGCAGCACCGTGCCGGTGTCGGCGTCCGGGCCTGCCGTCACGCTGAGCACCAGCGCGGACGGCGCGTACAGACTCTGCTCACCGCTCGGCGCGGCGCCGGCCGTGCCGGGCCAGGCCAGCGCCGTGAGCGCGGTGAGCGCCACGGCGGTGGAACCGAGTCCGAGACCCCTTGCGATGGACCGCATTTCGAACACTCCCTTGGGTTGGCGTTTCGGATAGCGGACGCAGTCTTGCCGACGCGCGCCGCGAACGCCCGTTCGCACCCTCATTTCTCGTCACCGATCGTGTACGAATGACTGCAGACCGCAGCCGTGCCGAAGGGTTGACCTGTAGGGGAGCGGGACCGGGAATCGGCCGAACACCGACCGGGAGACGTCCCCGAAACATCCGCGGCGCCCTCCTCGGCCACCCGGCACGGGGCCAGGGCGGAGCCGGGGGGTAGGGCCTGCCCCACCCCCCGAACACCCTCCAGGCCCGCTGTGCCGAGCCGTCCCGCCCGGTTGGGTTGGAGCATGGAAAAAGACGCGATCCAACTCAGGGACGTCAGCAGGGTCCACACGGCCGGCGGCCATCCGGTCACCGCACTCGACCAGGTGTCCCTCGGCTTCCCCCGCGGCACCTTCACCGCCGTCATGGGCCCCTCCGGCTCCGGCAAGTCCACCCTCCTGCAGTGCGCGGCAGGACTCGACCGGCCCACCTCCGGCACCGTCACCATCGGCGGCACCGACCTGGGCCGGCTCGGCGAGGCCCGCCTGACCCGGCTGCGCCGCGAGCGGATCGGCTTCGTCTTCCAGGCCTTCAACCTGCTGCCCGCCCTGACCGCCGAGCAGAACGTCGCCCTGCCGCTGCGGCTGGCGGGCCGCCGCCCCGCCCACGCGGACGTCCGGGAGGTCCTGGCCCGAGTGGGACTCGCCGACCGGGCCCGGCACCGGCCCGCCCGGATGTCCGGCGGTCAGCAGCAGCGCGTCGCCCTGGCCCGCGCCCTGATCACCCGGCCCGAGGTGCTCTTCGCCGACGAACCCACCGGCGCCCTCGACTCGCGGACCGGCCGCGAAGTCCTCACCCTGCTGCGGGCCATGGCCGACACCGAACAGCAGACGGTCGTCATGGTGACCCACGACCCCGTGGCCGCCTCCTACGCCGACCGCGTCGTCTTCCTCGCCGACGGCCGCCTCAGCGGCGAACTCGCCGGCGCTGACGCCCAGGACATCGCCGCCCGCATGACGGCACTGGAGGCCGCCCCGTGCTGACCGCCGCCCTCCACAGCGCACGCACCCGCTGGGCCGCCTTCGCCGGGAGCTTCGTCGCGCTGGCACTCGGCGTCGGCCTGATCGCCACCATGGGCCTCGCACTGGCCGCCACCCTGGAAGCCCCGGAGCGCGGACCGGAACGCTTCGCCCTTGCGCCCGTGGTCGTCAAGGGCAACGACGTCCTCCGCGTGCCGACCCCCCTCGGCGACCGTACCCGCCCCCTCGCCCACCCGGGGCCCCTCGCTCCCCAACTCGTGCACCGGCTCTCCGGCCTCGGCCCGACCACCCAGGACCGCTCCTTCCCCGTCCGCGCCGGCGGCGGACCGCAGCAACTGGTCGGCCACCCCTGGTCGGTCGCCGCCTTCGTCCCGTACACCCTCGACGCCGGCCGCGCCCCGAGCACCGACGACGAGGTGGTCACCACCGGCTGGGCCCGGCCCGGCACCCGGCTGACCACCGACCACGGCCCCGTCACCGTCGTCGGCACCGTCGCCGGCCGAGGCTTCGAGAACGCCGTGTTCTGGACCGACACCCGCGCGGCCCGGATCTCACCCGCCGTCGACCAACTCGTCGTCGCCGCCGACCCCGCCGCCGTACGGGCCGTCGTGGGCGGGGACCCCGACGTACGGATCCTCACCGGCCGGGACCGCCGGTACGCCGATCCCGACCCCGAACGCGACACCCGGGCCCTCCTCGCCGTCAACGCCATGCTCGGCACCGCCGGCGGGGTCACCGGCTTCGTCTCCGTGTTCGTCGTCGCCTCCGCCTTCGCCTTCGCCGTCGCCCAGCGCCGCAAGGAGTTCGCCCTGCTGCGCACCGTCGGCGCCACCCCCGGCCAGGTCCGGCGCATGGTGTACACCGAGGCGCTGGCCCTCGGAGTGCTGGCCTCCGCCGCCGGCTGCCTGTTCGGCGCGTACGGGGCACCCCTGCTCGCCCGCCGACTGGCCGAAGACGGCACCGCGCCGCACTGGTTCGCCATCGGCGACGCCGTCTGGCCCTACCACCTGGCCTTCTGGACCGGGCTGCTCGTCGCCCTCGCGGGAGCCGTCAGCGCGTCCTGGCGGGCGGGACGCGTCCGTCCCGGGGAGGCCCTGCGGGAAGCCGCCGCCGAGACGGAGGCCATGACCCCGGGCCGCTGGGTCTTCGGCGCCGGACTGCTGCTGGCCGGGCTCGGCAGCCTCGCGTACGCACTGCTCACCGATCCGTCGGACCTGCTCCACCGCAAGACGTACACCAGCCGCCCGATGCTGTTCATCGTGGCCTTCGCCCTCTTGGCCCCGGTCCTGGTCCGGCCGCTGGTCCGGCTCGTCGCCCTGCTCCCGGCCCGGCTGCCGGGCGCCGGCGGGATGCTCGTCCGGGAGAACGCCGCCGCGGGCATCCGCCGCACCGCCGCCGTCGCCGCGCCCGTGCTCGTCACCGTGGCACTCGCCGGCTCCCTGCTCGGAACGACCGCCACCCTCGAGGAGGCCGGGGCCGAGGAGATCCGGCAGCGGACGACCGCCGACTTCGTGATCACGGGCGGCCCCGGCGGATTCGGCCCGGCCGCCGTGGAACGGGTGAGAGCGGTACCCGGCACGGAGGTGTCCGCCACCGCCGCGACCGAGCTCCACGTACTGGAGGACGGCGTCGCACTCATCCGCTCCGAAGCCCGCGCCGCCGACCCGCGCGCCCTCGCCCGGACCGCCGACCTGCCCCTCGTCGCGGGCCGGGTCGACGACCTCGACGACGGATCCGTGATCGTGACGCAGGAGTGGGAGCGGCACACCGTCGGCCAGGCCGTCGAGGTCCGACTCGGCGACGGCACCCCCAGGACACTGCGGATCGCCGCCGTGATGAGCATCGGAACCGGGAGCAACGGCGCCTACGTCACCCCGGCCAACGCCCCCGGAGCGCCGGTCGACCGGATCGACGTACGACTCGCCCCGGGCGCCGACGCCGCGCGGGCCGCCACCGGCCTGGCCGAGGCCGCCCGGCAGGCCGGGGGCAGCCTCCTCACCAAGCAGCAGTGGGTGGCGGACAGTTCGCCGCGCACCAAGCGCACCACGCGGACCGGCTTCCTGCTGGTCCTCGGCATCGCCCTGCTCTACACCGGCATCGCGCTCGCCAACACCCTTGCGACGGCGACCTCCGACCGGGCCCGCGAGCTCGCCCTCCTGCGGATGGCGGGTGCCACCAGGTGGCAGGTGCTGCGGCTGGTGGCGGGGGAGGCCCTCACGGTCGTCCTCGTCGGCGCGGTCATCGGCACCCTGGTCGCCGCCCTGAACCTGGCAGGGATCCAGGGCGCGCTGCGGCTCCTGGACGCCGGCGGCGGGATCGTGATCCCCTGGGACGCCCTGGGCGCGACGACGGGCGCCTGCGCGGCCGTCGCGGTGGCCTCCGCGATCGTCCCGGCCGCCCTGTGCCTGCGCCGCCGCGCCGTCGACCTGGCCGGGCTGCGCGACTGAGCCGGGGCGCGATCCCCTCAGCCGGCCGCGCCCAGGCGCGGGGCGTACAGATCCAGCAGGCGGGTGCGGGTCTGCTGGAGCCGCATCGCGAGCACGCGCCCCACCCAGTGCCCGATCGCGGAACCGAAGGCGGGATCGGCGTCCATCAGCATCCGTACGGCCGCCGCGTCGAACTCGTAGGCGCGCACCGGCGTCATCGCCTCCGCACCGAGCTGCCACACGTACGGAGGGAACAGCCAGGACCAGCCGACCAGCTCGCCGGGGCCGAGGTTCTCCACCTGCGCGGGCCGCCGGCCGGCCACCGGGACCTCCAGGGTCACCGTGCCGGAGCGCACGATCCAGAAGGAATCCGCCCGGTTGCCTTCATCGAAGATCCGTGCGTTCTCCGGGAAATTGACCTCACGGGCCTGCGCCATCAGCCGCCCACGGTGTTCCGTGGACAGCACGGCGGCGATTCGGATGGGGGAAGGTGTGCTCACGACGGCCTCCGATCGGACCCCCCGCGACGCTCCTGCTGCTCCCAGTGTCGCCGAAGCGGCCCGAACGGGACCGGGCCGAGACGCTCCTTTTCTCAAAGTCCCGTCGGGCCCGCGGCGCTGCCGCCGATGCGGCCCAGGGGGTGGCCGGCCCTGCCCCACCGGACACCCTGGGCCTGCGCGATCCCGGGAGGCGCGCGACGACAGCCACGGCGCCTCGCCGCATTGCCGGAACGCCCCGATGCGCCCGGTTCCCGACGCTCCTCCGCCTCGCCACATGCACCGCCCCCGACGCCGCGGCCGATCCACCGGGGGTGGCCGATCCCCGGGGGTCGACGTGACAGCCGGCCCTCAGTCCTCGGCGTTCGCCTCCATGCACGCCAGCTCCATCGCGTCCAGCACCGCTTCGTGGCTGCGCCCGCTCAGCTCGGCGACGTTCTCGATCTGGGCCGTGGCCCAGGCCGCCAGCGTCATCACCAGGACCCGGAGCCCGTCGGTGCCGTACTCGGCCAGGACCGCGTCGGCCACGACCATGGCCTCCTCCGGCACCTGCTCCGGCGGCTCCAGACCGGCGAGGCCGCGCAGCATGACGAGGGTGCGCCGGGAGATCTCGGGCGTCATCCCCGCCAACCGCATGTCCTCTTCCTCGTTCATCCGCCCCGCCCTCCGCTGCCGAGCCCCCGTTCCCTCAGGGCACGGTAGAGGGACGCGGCGCCGTGCGGGGCCGTTTCCGCAGGGTGACGCTGCGTGAGCGGGCTGCGGCGGCCGGATCCGGCGGTTCCGGCCCGCGCCGGGGCAGCCGTGCAGCAACCGCCGAAAGCGTGCGGGCGTTCGCCTTCCCCCGGCAGCGACCCGCCGGTAACTTGACCCGCGGCAACCGCCCGGCCGGGCGGCCGGACCCGGTAGGAGCGAGATGAAGAGCCTGTTACGCGCCGTCCTGTGCGCCCTCCTGCTGACGGCCGGCGCCCTGCCCGCCGGGGCCGCCCAGGCACGTCCGGCCGGTCCGGCCGCCGCGGCCACCGAGGCCGTCACGGCCGCCGGCGCCGCCGGCGCCTGGACCCCGCCGCTCTCGACGCGCGGCCGGTACATCGTCGACGCGCAGGGCAACCGCTTCCGCCTGCGCTCGGGCAACTGGGACGGAGCCCAGGGCTCCTGGAACGGCTCGGGCGACCGCAACGACCCGTCGACGCACCACAGCGGCCAGAACGCCAACGCAATCCCCCTGGGCCTGGACCGGGTCCCGCTGCCCACCCTCCTCGCCGACTTCCGAGCCCTGGGTCTCAACAGCATCCGGCTGCCCTTCTCCAACGAGATGCTGCGCACCACCACCCCGGTCCCGGACGCGGCCGTCGCCGCCAACCCGGCCCTGCGCGGACGCACCCCCCTCCAGGTCTTCGACGCCGTCGTCGCCGCCCTCACCGACGGCGGTTTCGCCGTCATCCTCAACAACCACACCGTCACCACCCGCTGGTGCTGCGGCCTCGACGGCAACGAACGCTGGAACAGCGGACGTTCCACATCCCAGTGGGCGGACGACTGGGTCTTCCTCGCCCGCCGCTACCGCGACAACCCGCGCGTGGTCGGAGCCGACCTCTACAACGAGGTCCGCCGGGACGTCTGGGACGACCCCAACTGGGGCCTCGGCGACAACCACGACTGGCACGCCGCTGCCCAGGAGGCCGCCGACCGCATCCTCACGGAGGCCAATGCGAACCTGCTCGTCGTGGTCGAGGGCATCAACTGGTTCGGCCTGCCGATCGACGGCTTCCCGCACGGCCGGCCCACCCTCACCCCCGCCCGGACCCTCTCGCACACCCTGGTCGTCTCGAACAAGCTGGTCTACTCGGCCCACTTCTACGGCTACACCGGCCCCCATCACAGCGGAGCCACCGGCATCGGCGAGACAAGTGACCTGCGCTACCAGGACATGACCGCGGCGCAGCTCGAACAGACTCTCCACGAGCAGGCCTTCTTCGTCTCCGCGGAGACCGGCGCGCACTTCACCGCCCCCGTCTGGATCAGCGAGTTCGGCATCGGGGCCGACGAGAACGGCGCCGCACCGCGCACCTGGTTCGACCGTCTCACCGCGCAACTGGCGCGCAGCGACGCCGACTTCGCGTACTGGCCACTGGTCGGCTGGAGCACCACCGCCCAGGGCGTCCCCGGCGGGGACACCTGGGCGCTGCTCCGCTACGACGCGGCCGGCCGACGCTCCGGAGTCCTGGACGCGGGGGACTGGCGCACCGCCCACTGGTCCGGGCTCCTCGCGGCCCCCGGCCGCACCGGCCCCGTCCCCGCCGGCACCGCGTGGTACCAGCTGACCACCGACCACCGCGACCACAACGCCTCGCTGCTCACCCGGGCCGGCGGAGACTGGGACGGCGGGGCCCGCAAGGCCGTCTGCCCCGACGGCGCCCGCCTCACCGGCCTCGCCCACACCGGCGGCCGCGGCCTGTGCACCAGCTCCGGCCTGCGCGCCCCTACCGGGACGAACACCGTGGTCCGCGACGAGAGGTACGTCCCCGCCGGCGGCGACTGGGCCGGCGGCTACACGAAGTTCCAGTGCCCGGCGGGCCAGTTCGTGATCGGCTACAGCCTTCGGGGCGAGCGGGTCTCGGCCGCCCTGTGCGCACCGGCCCACACCGCCCTGCCGGCCGGCGGCCGCACCCTCTGGTTCGACCGCGGCGACAACCGGCCGCCCGGCGGACCCGGTGGCGACTACGCCCTCGGCCACTACAAGGGCCAGTGCCTGCCCACGGAGTACGCGGCGGGCATCGCCTTCACGACCCGGGTCGCGTCGCGCCCGTCCCCGGCCGCGCTGCTGTGCCGCCCCCTGCCGGGGGCCGGGGCGGAGTGAGTCCCCGCCCGCGGGCGGCGCCGGACCGGGTCCGCCCGGCCGCGGCGACGGCGAGCGCGAGGAGGACCAGGGCCGCCGCCACCGCGAAGGTGATCCGGGTGGCGGCGGCCACCGCCGCCGGGGACGCCGTCGCGACGTCGCCCGCGTCCGCCGCCAGCGTGAACACCGCGCCCATGGCGGAGGCGCCCGTGACGAGACCGAGGTTGCGTGCGAGGCCCAGTGTGCCGGAGACGACTCCCCGCCGGTCCGGCGGCACGTCCGCCATGACGGCCGTGTTGTTCGCCGTCTGGAACACCGCGTACCCGGCGGTCAGCACGGCGAGCGGGGCGACGTAGCCCGCCGGGCCGAAGTGCGCCGGCACCAGCGCCAGGGCGAGGGCGCCGGCGGCCATCACCGCGAGGCCGAGGGCCGTGGTGCGGCGCGGACCGAAGCGGTCGGCGAGTCGCCCGGCGGGCACCCCGGTCACGGCGGCCACCAGCGGTCCGACCGCCAGGAGGAGCCCCGTGAGGGCCGCGTCCAGCCCCAGTGCACGCGACAGCTGGAAGGGCCCGACCACCAGCGTCGTCATCATCACCGTGGAGACGAGCGCGCTCGTGGCGAGGCCCGCGCGCAGGCCCGGCGTGCGCAGGAGCGCCCGGGGGACCAGCGGCGACGCCGCCCGCCCCTGCGACCGTACGAAGAGGCCGGCGCCGAAGGCGGCGCCGGCGAGCAGCGCCGCGTTCAGGTGGCCGAAACCGCCGTGGCCCGGGGTCATGGCGAGGGCGTAGGCCGCCAGCGCCAGGGCGAGCAGCAGTGTGCCGGCTCCGTCGAAGCGGCCCCGGCCGGCCACGGCGGACGCCCCGGTCCCGCCGCGCGGCCGGTCTGCGGGCAGGTGGCGGCGTACCAGGAACAGGGTCAGCGCGCCCAGGGGCACCAGGGCGAGGAACAGCGCCCGCCAGCCGAACCCGGCGATCAGGGCGCCGCCCAGCGGGGCCCCGAGGGCGGTGCCGACCGCGGACATCGTGCCGAGCAGCCCCATGGCGCGACCGATCCGCGCCTTCGGGACCGCGTCAGCGACGAACGCCATGGCCAGGGCCGTCATGACGGCCGCCCCGGCCCCCTGCGCCGCCCGGGCGCCGATCAGCAGCCAGAGCGAGGTGGCTGCGCCGCACAGGACCGAGGCGCCGGTGAAGAGCGCCGTGCCCGCCACGAGCAGCCGGCGGCGGCCGAGGAGGTCGCCGAGCCGTCCGGCCCCGACGACCAGGCCGGTGACGGCGAGGAGATGGGCGAGGACGATCCACTGGACCTCCCGGAAGGAGGCGGAGAAGGCGTGCGCCAGCGTGGGCAGGGCGGCGGGGGCGGCACTGGTGCCGAGCGAGGCGAGCAGCATGGAGAGCGACAGGCCGGCGAGGGCCCGGCGGGCGGCGGACGCGGGGACCGCGGTTGCGTTCATGGCGGGCAGCGTCCTTCCGGCGGCGCCCCTTCGGCAAAGCATGTTGCCGATTCCGGGACGGCGCAGTGGAATGGCGGGTATGGACACACCGCCGGACCACCAAGCGGTCCTCGACGAGGTCGCCCCCCGCCTGCGGCGCCTGCGCGCCCAGAGCGGCCTCACCCTCGCCGCGCTCTCCGAGGCGACCGGCATCTCCAGGAGCACCCTGTCGAGGCTGGAGTCCGGCGGGCGCCGGCCCAGCCTGGAACTGCTGCTGCCGCTCGCCGCCGCCTACCGCGTACCCCTCGACGAGCTGGTCGGCGCTCCCGAGGTCGGGGACCCCCGGGTGCGGCTGAAGCCCCGGACCATGCCGGGCGGCGGCACGGTCGTGCCGCTCACCCGCGGCCCCGGCCCGCTCCAGGCGTTCAAGATGCTCATCCCCCACCGCGGCGCCGAGCCGGATCCGCGGACGCACGAGGGCTACGAGTGGCTGTACGTGCTGGACGGCCGGCTGCGCCTCGTCCTCGCCGACCACGACCTGGTCCTCGGGCCGGGCGAGGCGGCTGAGTTCGACACCCGGCTGCCCCACTGGTTCACCAGCGCGGACGAGGGGCGGCCCGTCGAGATCCTCAGCCTGTTCGGGCGTCAGGGGGAGCGCATGCACGTCCGCGCCAAGCCGCGGGGATGATGCCGCGGACGTGCCGGCGGCCCCCGGTTCTGGCGCGATCTCGTCGCCGAAATGCGCCAAGTGGGGTGAACGGAGCGCCGAACCGATCTAAGGTGCGCCCGTAAGCATCGTCGCGGACACCTGTTCGGCGGTTTCCGGCCATGCCTCACCAGTGGCGCCGTCCGGCCGCACCGCACACTCAACTGGGGGGTTCATGCGCAGATCCCGAAGGCCGGCGGTCTCTCTCGCCCTGTCCTTGTCCCTGACCGCAACCGGAGCGGGGCTGGGCCTCGCCCTCGCCCCGCAGGCGGCGGCCGTCACACCGCCCGTCGCCTTCACCGCCGACGCACTGTCCACGTGGCAGCCCAACGGGGTCGTATGGGCCCTCGCCGAGGCCGGTGGCCAGGTCTTCGCCGGCGGCACCTTCTCCACCGTGCGCCCGCCCGCGGGCGGGGCCGGCAGCGAACAGCAGGCCGTGAACTTCGTGGCGATGGACGCCGCGACGGGCGCGCCGACCTCCTGCAGACTCTCCTTCACCGTGGCATCCGGCACCGCGACGGTCCGGGCACTCGCCCTCTCACCGGACAAGACGACCCTCTACGCCGGCGGCTACTTCGGCGCGGTGAACGGCACCCCCGTCTCCAGTCTCGCCGCGATCGACGTGGCGAGCTGCACGGTGAAGACCGGCTTCCGCCCGGCCTTCGCGGCCACCGTCCGCGCGCTCGCCGTCACCGGGGACACGGTCTACGCGGGCGGCGACTTCCTCACCGTGGCGGGCCAGCCCCGCCAGCGCTTCGCCGCCGTCGGCGCCGCCGACGGAGCCCTCAAGCCCTTCACCGCCGACGCCGACGAGCCCGGCCGCGCCGTCGAGGTCACCCCGGACGGCCGGAACGTGGTCCTCGGCGGCGACTTCTTCACGGTCAACGGTGCGAACACCCACGCCCTGGCCGTCGTCGACGCGGCGAGCGGCGCGCTCACCAAGACATACCCCGGCTTCATCGACACCAACTCCGTCGTCAAGGACATCGCGACCGACGCGACCGGCTTCTACACCGCCAACGAGGGCACCGGCGGCGGCGTCTTCGACGGCCGGATCGCGCTCGACCTCCCGGGCTTCGGTCAGCGCTGGCGCGACACCTGCCTGGGCGCCACCCAGGCCGTGCTGCCCCACCAGAACGTGCTCTACAGCGCCTCGCACGCGCACGACTGCTCCCTCGTGGGGGAGTTCCCCGACGGCCGGCGCCACCACCTGCTCGCCCAGCCCACCGGCAGCATCGGCAAGCTGGGCTGGTCCCCCGACACCAACGACGGCATCGGCGAGGGCATCGGCCCACGCGTGATGACGGTCGGTTCGAAGAACGGCGTGCAGTACCTGTGGGTCGGCGGTGAGTTCACCACGGTCAACGGCGCGGCGCAGCAGAGCCTGACGCGGTTCGCCTCCACCGGGGACACCGGCGCGCCCACGGTGCCCGTGGCGAGCGCGGCGAGCTTCACACCGGGCGAGGTCCAGGTGCGCTGGCGCACCAGCCTCGACCTCGACGACAGTGCGCTGACCTACCGGATCTACCGCAACGGCTCGGCCACACCGATTGCCGCGGTCACGGCGGACTCGCTCTTCTTCAAGCGCCCGCAGGCCTCGTGGACCGACACCACCGTCGCGGCCGGCCAGTCGTACACCTACCGGGTCACGGCCTCCGACGCGGCCGGCAACACCAGCGCCCTCTCCGCCACCGCGAGCGTGACCGTCCCGACGAAGACCGACGGCTACCCGAGTCGGGTGCGCGCCGACGGGGCCCAGCTGTACTGGCGCTACGACGACCCGGTCCTGCCCTACGTCGCCGACTCCTCGACGGGCGGCAACCAGAACGGCGTGCACATGAACGCCCCGGCCCTGCGGCAGACGCCGGGCGCGGTCTCCGGCGCGAGCACGGCGATCGGCTTCAACGGCACCGACACCCGGATCTACGCGGACAAGCGGCAGACGGTGGGCAGCGCCTACACCGTCGAGACCTGGTTCAGGACGGACACCACCCGCGGCGGCAAGCTCTTCGGCTTCGGAAGCAACCAGGACCGCGGCAGCAATCAGTACGACAAGCACCTCTACATGACCAACGACGGCCGGGTGGTCTTCGGCGTCTACACCGGTGCCACCCGCACGATCACCACCGCCGGCTCGTACAACGACAACCAGTGGCACCATGTCGTCGCGACCCAGGGCCCCGGCGGCATGACCCTCTACGTGGACGGCGTCCAGCGGGGCACCCTGGCCGTCTCCGCACACGAGAACTACAGCGGCTACTGGCACGCGGGCGGCGACAGCCTCGGCGGCTGGCCGGACCGCCCGGCGAGCGAGTTCTGGGCGGGACAGCTCGACGAGAGCGCCGTCTACCCGACCGTCCTGAGCGCGGCGCAGGTGCAGAACCACTACGCCCTGGCCACCGCGCCGGCCGACTCGGTGGTCCAGGTCACCGCCGCGGAGGACACCTACGCCAACGCGGGCGCCCCCGGGACGAACTACGGCGCCTCCTCCTCGCTGGCGGTGCGCGGCACCTCCTTCTACGCGAGCTACCTGCGCTTCGACCTGCCGGCCGCGCCCGCGGGCACGGTGCTGAAGTCGGCCGTGCTCAGCGTGAAGACGAGCACGACGAGCGGCGCCGGTACGACGGACACCGTCTCGGTCGTCCCCATCACCGGAGCATGGAGCGAGGGCGGGACGACCTACGACAACCGCCCCGCCCTGGGGGGTCCCGCCCTCGGCGCCTACCCGGGCGTCCCGGACGGCTCGCAGGTGCACACCGCCGCGCTGACGACGGGATCCGTCGCGGGGGCGCTCGGCGGCAGCCTCGGCCTGGCGCTCAGCAGCTCCGGCACGGACGCCCTGTGGCTGTGGTCCTCCGAGGCCCAGGCCAACGAGGGCACGCCGCAGCTGACGCTCACCTTCGGGGCGCCGTGACCTGAGGCCGACGGTGCCGGGGGCGCGGACCGCAGCCGGTCCGCGCCCCCCGCACGTCCGGAAGCGGGTCAGGCCAGGGCCGCGAGGTCCCCGGTGCCGGAGCCTGGCACCACCTCGAAACGGCAGACGGTGCCGCCCGCGTCGAAGGTGCCCGCCGACACAGTTCGGGGCGGCGGGCACGCGGGCGCTCGCCGACGCCGGATCCCCCGACGCCGACGGCTGGGTCCGGATCAGCCTCGCCGTCGAGTCCGAGGCCGTCGCCGTCGGCGGCCTCCTGCGCCGGGCACGGAGGCCGAGGTGCTCGGCCCGCCCGAACTGCGTCGCGTCCTCGCCGAAACGGTGACCGCGCTCGCCGGCCGCTCCGCGTGGGCCTCCGGCCGGGCGCCGGAGGACTGCCAGCGCACCTCGCCCTCCTCGCGGTGTCCGGTCGGGCGGAGGCCGCAGGCCCTCGCCACCGACGCGGCATGGTCCGGATGGATGTGGGCGATGCGACGGTCGACGGGCAGCCGCTCCAGCCGGGCCGAGAGCACGCGGGCGGCCTCCGAGGCCAAGCCCTTGCCCTGCCGGCGGACACCGACGACCCAGGCCGGCTCGGCGAGGCCCTGCGCGGGGGTGACGGCGGCCTGGACCGTGCCCACCAGCCGCCCCGTCCCGCGCAGCCGCAGCACCCAGTCGGCCCGGACGACCGCCGGGTCGGGGGAGCCGGCAGCGAGCCGCTCGTAGCGGGCGCGGAGCGCGTCCCGCGTCAGCGGCGCGCCGCCTGCCCGGACCGCCCGGACCGACCCGACGGGCCCGACCGGCACGCTCAGCGTGGGGGTTCCACCTCCAGGAAGCGCCGCCGGCGAGGTCCCCGGTACAGCAGACACACCCAGCCCAGCTCCTCCAGCACGGCCGCGCAGGCCGTCAGGCGCTCCCGCTCCTCCTCGGCCGCGCCACCGCCCGGCGGGCCGACCCAGGTCACCTCCACACGTCCCGGCCCGGACCCGGCGGCCACGCGGTAACCCGTCCGCGTACGCCGCCCCTCCGCGTCCAGCGCCGACGGCGTGATGCCCGCCGCCTCCAGTACGAGAGCCACGGCACGCGGCGCCTGCCGCACCTCCCATGGCGCGGGAATCCCTGCGCCGGCGGGGCCGTTCACCAGACGGCGGATCTGCCGCAGCCCCTCGAACGCCGTGTGCAGCTCGGCCTCCCGACGCCCGGGCGGCGCGGCCGCACCGTCACCGGTCGCCGGTTCGAAGCCCCGCCCCGGATCCGTCACCACCCCGTCACCCGCCCGTCTGAGTACCTCACGCCCAACGGCCTGAGTATCCGCCCCGATTCCCCGGGGCGGCGCCGCTGGTCGAATGAGGCCATGAACAACGACGCCCCGCGCAGCGCGACCGTCCGCCCGCGCATGCAGCACGTGACCACCGCCGGCTCGGCCCTGGCCGTGGCCCTGGTCCCGCTCGTGGTCGGCGTCCTGTTCGCCAAGGCGATGGCCGCCGACCCGATGACCCCCGTCAACGCCCTCATCGCGGGCGGCGGACAGCGGGCCGCCCTGCCGCGGGGAGAGTGGAAGCGGCGCGGCCACACCACCCTGCACCGGCTGCGCACCGCCCGGCGCGACACGGCCCGCCGCTGCGTCCGCGCCTGCGGCCGCCGCCCCCGCGTCCGCACCGGCTGAGGCCGGCCGGTCAGCGGTCGTACTGCCGCAGGCACAGGTCGACGATGGACGGCGGTACGCCGCCGGCGGCCGCGCACAGCTCGTCCGGGCGGGGCGGTGGCGGCGGCCGTCGGCGCGGGTGCGCGGTCGCGGCCCCGGGCACCCGCGTCCGCCGGGGCGGCGGCTTCGCGCGCGCCCGCTCACGGGGCGGGCCCGGGACGGACGCCCCGTCCGGGTCCGCGGCCGGACGCCGGGCGGCGTCGGGTGACGGCTCGGGCGCGGCGGACGCGGGCAGTTCCCCCAGCGGCAAGGCCGGTGGCGCGGCCCGCTCGGGCGCACCGTCCGACGGCACGGACCCCCGTTGGGGAGTCGGGACGGCAACCGGGTCCTGCGGGCCGACGAAGACACAGCCCGCGCTCGCCAGGAGCGCGACCAGGGAGAGGGGCAGGGCCCGGCGCAACTGCATCCGACCACCTTGCCGTACGGCCCGGCACCTCCCGCTCCCCGCCTCACGCGTCCGGGTGAGGCGGGGAGCGGGCGGCGCAGGGCACGGATGCTGCGTGTGGCAGATTGGCGTGGACGTACGGGCGGTGGGGGAGGCGCGACCTCCGGCGCCCGTGCCGTCCCGGACCGGGTCCTGTTCCTGCCGCCGATCGACCCGTACGGAGCACCGAGCCATGACAGCAGCCGCCGCGCCCGGCAGTCCCGCGCCGTCCCCCGAGCCCGATGGATCCTCCGCGACCGCGCCGCCGCCCGCCGCCGGGGCCATACCCGGCCGGGCGGGGTCGGCGCCCGCCCCCTGGAAGGGCTGGGCGGCCGTCTGGGCGGTCGCCCTCGGCATCTTCTGCCTGATCACCTCCGAACTGCTGCCCGTGGGGCTGCTCACCCCGGTCGGGGCAGACCTGGGGGTGTCCGACGGGACCGCCGGGCTGATGGTCACCGTGCCCGGGCTCGTCGCCGGGTTCTGCGCGCCGCTGGTCACCGTCGGAGCCGGCCGCCTGGACCGGCGGCTCGTCCTGTGCGCGCTCATCGCGCTGACGGCCGCCGCCAACCTCGCCGCCGCCCTCGCCCCGGGCTTCGCCGTCGTGCTGGCGGCGCGCCTGCTCGTCGGCGTCGGCGTCGGCGGATTCTGGGCCATCGCCGGCGGACTCGCGGTCCGGCTCGTCCCCGAGCGCCACGCCGGCCGTGCCACCGCTCTCGTCTTCGGGGGCGTGCCCACCGCCTCCGTCCTCGGCGTCCCCGTCGGAACCCTGCTCGGCGAACTCGGGGGCTGGCGTACCGCCTTCGCCGCGGTCGGTGCCCTCGGCCTCGTGACGCTCACGGCTCTGGTCGTCCTGCTGCCCCCGCTCCCGTCGACCCGTCACGTCACCTTCCGCCAACTCCCCGTCCTCCTCCGGGACAACCGTGCGGTCCGCGCCGGGGTGGTCGTCACCTTCCTCGTGGTGACCGGGCAGTTCGCCGCCTACACCTTCGTCCGGCCGATCCTCCAGGACGTCTCCGGCATCGACGCCGGGTTCGTCAGCACGCTCCTCCTCGGCTACGGCGTCGCGGGCGTCGCGGGCAACTTCCTGGCCGGGGCGCGCGACGCGTACCGGACGCTGCTCGTGATCAGCGCCGCCCTCGCGGTGATCCTCGCGCTCATCGCGGTCGTGCCGGGACCGGCCGCCGGGACCACCCTGCTGCTCGCCTGGGGTCTCGCCTACGGAGGGGTCTCGGTGAGCGTGCAGGGATGGATGATCAAAGCCGCTCCGGCCGCCACGGAGGCGGCCTCGGCGCTGATGGTGGCCATGTTCAACTTCGCCATAGCGGCCGGCGCGCTGTTCGGCGGCCTCGCGGTCGACGGCATCTCGGCCGCCGCCGCCCCACTCGGTGGCGCTGCCCTGATGCTCGTGGCCGCCGTCACCGTCCAGGCTGCGGCGATCCGCCGCCGGCCCGACCGCCTCGGCTGACGAATCGAGCCCGACAGAACGGACGGAGTGGAGCACAACGGGCAGGGGGCTTGACCAGGCCCGGGCCGGAGGGCGAGAGTGCGCCCGATCAAGCACCACAGTTCGAGCCGCACCTCGGAGATACGCAGATGTCCATACCGGTACGCTCACCGCTCGCCCGGCCCGTGATCTGCGGTTCTCCGGCACCCGGCACGCCCGGCGCCCGCGCGGCCCAGGCTCCCGCCGCCCGGCGGCGCAGAGCCTGACCGGCCGGGCGGGGGCCGGCACCGCACCGCCGCGCCGGCCCCCGCCCCGCCGGGAGACAGTCATGTCCCAGCATCCTGATGAGAACGGGCTCGCTCCCGACGACGCCCCGCTCGTACGCCCCTACGTCGCCCCCTCCGGTCCGCCGGGCCGGGTGGAGGCTCCCGCCTGGCCGCAGACCGGCCCGTTCGCCTTCCCCGGGCCGGCGCACGGGGCCGAGCACGGCGCCGGACACGGCTCCGCGCACCCCTACGGATACGGCCCGGAAGCCGGAGTCGGGCCGGCGTCGGGCGTGCCCACCGCGACTGCCGTGCCCGCCGCTCGCGAAGCCGCGGCCGCCGGCCGGCGCAGCCGGCTCCCGGTGGCCGTGGCCGGCGTGCTCGGCCTCGCAGCCGTCGGTGCCCTCGTGCTCCTGCTGACCGGCGCCGACCCGGAGCCGCACCGGGCCGAGCCGCCGGCCGACCTGTCCCTCCCGGCCCTCCCGGCCCGCAGCCCGGACGCCGGTACGCAATCTCCCGGCACGGACCCGTCCGCCCGGTCCGCCGGACCATCGGCCTCGGTCACCGGTGCGTCGACGGGCCCGGGTACGAAACCGCCCACCACCCCGAGCGCATCGGCCCCGCGCCCGTCGAACGCGTACGTGACCCTGCGCATGGGTGACAGCGGACCCGAGGTGCGCGCCCTCCAGCAGATGCTCTACGAGCAGGGGTTCACGTACGTATCCGTCACCGGCGTCTACGACGGCCAGACCAAGCGCGGCGTCGGCCAGCTCCAGCGCGACCGCTCCGTCAAGGGGGACCCGCAGGGCGTCTACGGGCCGAACACGCAGGCCGCCATGCGGTAGCGGGCGTCCCGGGCCGGTGGTTCAGCGGCCGCCCGCGACCCGCAGCACGGTGCCCGTCGTGTACGAGGCGTCCGGGGACAGCAGCCAGGAGATCGCCCCCGCGATGTCCTCGGGCCGTCCGGGCCGCCCGAGCGGGGTCGCGGCTCCGATGCGGGCCGCGCGGCCGGGGTCGCCCATGGCGGCGTGCATGTCTGTCTCGACGGTGCCGGGCGCGACGGCGTTGACCCTGATCCCGTCCGGGCCCAACTCCTTGGAGAGCCCCACGGTCAGGGCGTCGGTGGCCGCCTTGGTCGCCGCGTAGTGCACGTACTCGCCGGGACTGCCCAGGGTGGCCGCCGCCGAGGAGACGTTCACGATCGCGCCGCCCGAGGACTGCGCCATGTCGCGGGCGGCCCGGCGGCAGCACAGGAGGTAGCCGAGGAGGTTGACCTCCACGACCCGGCGCAGGTCCTCGGTGCGGGCGTCGGCGAGCCTGCCCAGAGGTCCTGTCACCCCCGCGTTGTTGACCAGGCCTGTCACCGTGCCGAGTTCGGCGCCGGCGATGTCGAAGAGCCGCTCGACCGCGCACTCGTCGGCTGTGTCGACCCGCACCGTCGCGCAGCGGGCCCCGGCCGCCCGTACGCGCCCGGCGACGGCCTCGGCGGACGCCTCGTCACGGACGTAGCCCAGTGCCAGGTCGTGCCCGTCGGCGGCCAGCCGCAGACACGTCGCCGCACCGATGCCCCTGCTGCCTCCCGTGACGACCGTGACCGGACGATGTGACATGTAAGCCTCCTGCGGGACACGGATCGTGGCGCGAGCGCGAGCGCGAGCGCGAGCGGGTGCGGGTGCCCGTCGCGTCGCACGGTGCGGCAGGCTAACACCGTGATAATCGCTGGACCAGCGAAAATGGTGGAACGGAGAGTGGCGTCACCGATGCGCCGCACGACCTGACGGCCACAACCGGGCGTGTCGGAACCGTCCGTGACAACCCGTTGGAGGCCCTCCATGTCGACCCTGCGCGTTACCGCCGAAGAACTGACCGTCCACGAACACCCCAACGCCGACGCCTTGGAGCTGGCCCAGGTGGGCCTCTACCGCGCGGTGGTCGCCAAGGGCGCCTACCGCAGCGGTGACTTCGCGCTCTACATACCCGAACAGGCCGTGCTACCCGCCGATCTGATCGAGGAACTGGGGCTCACCGGACGGCTCGCCGGCGGCAACGCGGACCGGGTCAAGGCGGTCAGGCTGCGCGGCGAACTCTCGCAGGGCCTGGTGTGCCGCCCCCGCGCCCTCGCCGACGTCGACCTGGCGCAGGCGGCCGAGGAGGGCACGGACTTCGCGGGCGTCCTCGGCATCACCAAATGGGCCCCGCCGATACCGACCACCATGAGCGGCGACATCGAGGCCGCCGCCGACCTGCTGCCGTGGGTGGACATCGAGAACCTCCAACGCTATCCCCACATCTTCGAGGTCGGCGAGCCAGTCGTCCTCACGGAGAAACTGCACGGAACGGCCAGCCTGTTCACGTACGTCGTCGAGGGCGGACGCTCCATCGTCTCCTCGAAGGGCTTCGGCGCGAAGGGACTCGCCCTCAAGGAGGACGAGCGCAACCTCTACTGGCGCGCGGTTCGCGGCCACGGAGTGCCGGCCGTCGCCGAGGCGCTGGCCGAACGCCTCGGCGCGACCCGGGTCGGGATCTTCGGCGAGGTGTACGGCGCGGGCGTCCAGGACCTGGCGTACGGAACCGACGTACGCACCGCTGACACGCCGCCCGGATACGCCGTCTTCGACGTGTCCGCGGAGATCGACGGACAGGTCCGCTGGCTGGACCCGGCCGCCGTCCTCGCCGACGGCGAACTGCCGCTGGTGCCGCGGCTGTACGAGGGGCCGTACGACCTGGACACGGTGCTGGAGCACGCGAGCGGCCGCGAGACGGTGTCCGGGCGGGCCGCGCACCTGCGCGAGGGCGTGGTCATCCGCCCGGCGGCCGAACGGTACAGCCCGGTCGTGGGCGGCCGCGCCATCGCCAAGGCGGTCAGCCCCGCCTACCTGACCCGCAAGGGCGGCACCGAGTACGAGTGATCACCCTCTCGCGTGATCCGATGCCTGCCCCCGATGCCCTGGCCAGGGCGCTCGAAACCCCCGGGGGAGCCCCGGTGCGGCCGCTGCCGCCGGCGGTGCCCGCACTGCTGCGCACGCCGGCGGCCCCGCCCGGGCCGCCGCGCCCGCGGCTCGCGCACGGCTTCCCCGAGGGCACCTGGCCCGCTTCCCCGCGACCGGGGCCACCTGGCGCGGGAGCTCCGCGTGCGTCGAGGAACTGCTGGTCAGCGCGGCCGGCAGGGTGTGGAAGGGCAAGCGAGTCCAGATCTGGAGGACCTCCTGGCGTGGTGGCCGTCCCGCCGCGGCGACCCGGCGCCGAGCGCCGGGCCGCCTACCTGTACCTCGAAGGGGTGCTCGGAGAGATCGCCGAGAGGGCGGGCGGACGGCTCGGATTCCGGGCGGCCTGTCCCGTGCGCCCTTGAGCGGGCGGCCGTGTCCGACCTGCCGGGGCGCCGCGCGCGTGATGGGATGGGCGGGGCGGGGTCCACCAGCACACCGGGAGGTCGGTACATGTCCGAGTCGGGCCGGAGCGGCCAGGAAACCATGCGGGCGATGGCGTACGACAGGTACGGCGGGACGGAGGTGCTCTCCGAGACCCGGCTGCCGCTGCCCAAGTTCGGCCCCGGCGAGGTCCTCGTCCGGGTCAGGTGCGCCGCCGTCAACCCCGTCGACTGGAAGATCATGGCGGGCGGGCTCGACCCCCTCATGGACGTCGTGTACCCCGTGGTCCCCGGCTGGGACGTTGCGGGCACCGTCGAGAAGGTCGGCATCGACGTACCCGAGTACGCCGAGGGCGACGAGGTCATCGCCTACGCCCGCAAGGACTACGTGCACGGCGGGACCTTCGCCGAGTTCGTGACCGTGCCCGTTCGCGCCCTGGCGCACAAGCCCGCCTCGCTGAGCTGGGCCGAGGCGGCCGGACTCCCGCTCGCCGGGCTCACCGCCTACCAGCTGCTCACCCGGCTCGGCACCGGCAAGGACGACACCGTTCTCATCCACGGCGCCGCCGGCGGCGTCGGCTCCCTCGGGGTGCAGATCGCCCGCGCCCTCGGTGCCCGCGTCATCGGCACGGCGTCCCCCCGCAACCACGACCGGGTACGCGAACTCGGCGCCGAGCCCGTCGAATACGGGGACGGGCTGGCCGACCGCGTCCGCGCCCTCGTGCCCGACGGGCCCACCGTCGTCGCAGACTTCGTGGGCGGGGTCGGCGGTGTCACCAGGGAGGTCCTCCACGACGACGGCCGCCACGCGTCCATCGCCGACCCCAGCGTGCTCGGATCCGGCGGCGAATGGATGTGGGTCCGCCCCGTCGGCAGCGACCTGGCCGAACTGGGCCGACTCGCCGACAGCGGTCAGCTGAAGGTGCCCGTCGCCAAGACGTTCCCGCTGGCCGACCTCGCGGCCGCCTTCGAGCTCAGCCGGGGCGGCCACACCCCAGGAAAGATCATCATCGAGGTCTGACCCACACGACACGGCCTGGACCGTGTCCGCGCAGCCGCGCCGGCGGCCCGCGGTTCAGGCGCCGAGATCCGGCACCTCACCGCCCGCCGCCCAACACACCTCCACCCCGCGCAGGCCGGCCCGCCAGCGGTCGGCCGGCCCGGCCAGCCGCGCCGCGTCCGGCGGCGCGGCACCCAGGCCGATCGCGTACCGGGCGAGGCCCGGCCCGGACTCGAAGGGGCGGGGCCACGCGTGCGCTCCGGTGACGCCGGCATCCTCCAGCGCGCCGAGGAGCGCCCGCAACCGCCCGCGCACCCGTCCCCGCACCTCCTCGAACTCCTCCTCGGCCGCCCGTACGGTCACCACCGCCCAGGCGGCGTGCCGGCGGTGCGGCGACGGCGCGGCCGCGGCCAGGGCTTCGGTGCCGACCCCCGACTCCAGCAGCTCCCAGGCCCCGTACAACTCCTGTACCAGGAGGTCCCGCAGACCCGGCGTCACCTGGGCGGTACAACTGCGCACCGGCTCCGACGGGGTGAGGACCGTCACCGCGTCCGGCCCCGCGGCGGCTTCCACCCATCCGACCGGCTCGCGCCAGTCCCAGGCGGCCCACCTCCCGAAGAACTCCCGCACCAGGGCGTCCGGCGGCAGGGCACCCGCCTCCCGGACCGTGCATGCCGCCAGGACCGACCAGGCGACTCCCGGCAGGCCCCCGAACGGCGCCGAGTCCAGGCCCCTGGCCCGCGCCCACGCCTTCACCCGCCGTGCGAGACCGGCGAACGCGGCGTGCTCCGCACCCACCGCCTCCCGTACGGCGTCGGCGTCGCTCACCGCGCTCAGCGCGACGGCGGCGGCCTCACCCAGCTCCGCCCGCCGCGTCACCGCCAGCGCCGGATCGAGGTCGCCGGTGGCGACCAGCACCACGTCGACGGACAGCGGCCCCGCACAGAAGCGCAGGCCCGGCACGCGGGCCCCCGTCACCTCTCGCAGCCCGCGGGCCTGCGGCAGTGCGGCCGCCAGCCGCTCGCGCACCCGGGCCACGTCCAGCGGCCCCGGCAGCGCCACCACCAGGTCCAGATCGGCCCCCGGGAGGTCGCAGCCCATCCGGCGCGAGCCGGCCACGTGCACCCGCGCGTTAGGCAGCGCGACCCCGACGCGCGCGGTGACCGACTCGGCGTGATCGGCCCCGGGCTCCCACCGGTCCTCCGGCAGGGGCTCCGGGACCCAGCGCACCTCGCCCGTCCCCAGCGCCACCGTCGCCCGTACCCGCATCGGCCCGTCCCCGCGCCGGGAGAGCACGGCCAGCTCCCCGACCCGCGCGGACACGCCCCCGCCGAGGCGCGCCTCGAACTCGGCGACCGCCCGCTGCGGATCGCGGCTGCGGCCCAGCGTCAGATGCGGGGTGTAGCCCCCGTACGCGCCCGAACGCCCGCGGCATCCGGGGAACCGCTCCTCCATGGCGCGCCGCAGCTCCTGCCACGGCGCCTCACCGGCGGCCGCCGGATCCAGCCAGACGGTGGCCTCCTCACGGTGCCCGAAGCTGTGCACGCCCTCCAGCCGGGCCTCGAACGGAGCGGTCCCCGCGGCCGCTTCGGCCAGCAGCGCGACGGCCTCGGTGAAGGAGGACTCCGGTACGAAGCCGAAGAGCAGGTTCACGTGCGCGGGCCAGCGCCCGTACGCCGGGTCGTGGTCCCGGCGTACCTCCCGCACCCCGGCCGGGAGGCCCGGCGGCAGCCACGCCACCGCCGTCCGGACCGTCGCCGGCACCTCGAGCCGCGCCGGGCCGTCGCCGGGCGTCCCGAACTCCACCGTGGCCTCCACCCCGAAGTGGTCCGAGACGAACAGCCCGTCGAGGGCCGGGGAGTCGCCGCGCAGCGCCGCCCGCGCCACCCGGGCCGGGGTGGAGCCCAGCAGGATCCGGTCCAGCCGGCCCGCGCGGCCCGTCAGCGATCCCACCGCGGCCAGCGGGTTGGCCACCGGATCGAAAGTCGGCGTGGCGTCCGCCGACCCGTGCACCTCGCACCAGGCGTCCCGCATGCCGAGCGCGGGCGCGGGCCCCTCGGCCCCGTGGCGGCCGTCGTTGAAGTCGCCCAGCAGGGCCACACCGGCTTCGACGCCGCCCAGGCCCTCCGCGAGCCGGGCCAGCTCGCTCTCCCGCCGCTCGTGCCCGTTCTCGCTGTGGTCGCTGGTCAGGTGGGTGGCGGCGACGACCAGCGGCCCGGCCGCGGTGTCCACCGTCACGGCGGTGACCGCCTTGTGCGCGCGGAACACGTGCAGACCCGCCTCCCGCACCGGCAGCCGGCTCAGCACCAGCAGCCCGCACTCGGCGACGTCCCGGCCGCCGGGGTCCGTGCCCAAGGTGTACCCGGCCCGCACCCACGGCGCCGCCAGCAGCATGCCGAGCAGCTCCGGCTCGACCTCCTGGAGCGCGATCACGTCGGCGTCCGCGACGGCCAGATCGTCCAGCAGGAGCGGTCTGCGCCGGGCGGTGGCGATGCGGGGGGCGTCGTAGCGGTCCCACAGGGTGTTCCAGGTCAGCAGCCGCACCGAGGACGGCGCCGCCCCCGCGTCCGGGGACGCGGCCCGGGCGGGACGCCACGCGCCGCCGCCCGCCGGATCCCAGGCGTACGGGGTCCGCGCGGTGAAGAACGGGGCCCGCAGCAGGCGCGGATCACGGACCCGGCCCGCAGCGGTCACGTCGATCAGGTCGACGCCGGTGGCCCGGTCCCACACCAGCTCGCCGTCGGCCTCGACGAACAGCACCCGGTGCCAGGGGATGTCCCCGCCGGGCACGAAGGAGGGCAGCGGGACGCGCTTGGGCGCCGCCCCGCGCTGGAGCAGGCCGAGCACGAACCGTGCCGGATCGAACCGGGGGTCCCAGCGGACCTGGTGATAGAGCTGCTCACTGGTGCGCATCGGAGCCCCCGCCGGCCGTGAGCGGGCCCGCCGCCAGGGTGCCCGCCGTGTCCTCCACGTCCCCGCCCGCGCCGACGTACCACGTACGGTGCGCCCGGCCCGCGTACGGTGGGCTGAACCGGTGCAGCTGCGAGGCCAGCACCTGCGGCGGCACCGGGTGCGGGCGCACACCGTTGCGGCGCTCCAGCTCCGCCTCCTCGACCAGGACCACGGCATGGGTGACCAGCGCGTCGCGGCGGCGAGCGACCGAGCCGGCCAGGCCGCGCTGCTGGTCGGTGAGCGAAGTGGCGTCCCACACGACCGTCCCGCCGCGGGCCAGGGCGGCGTCCAGCCGGTCCAGGCCCTCACGCAGCACGTCCGCGTTGGCCCGCTGGTCCGTACGCGACCCCCGGGCGGTGCGCAGGTCGTCGAGGCACACGTACGCGTCCACGCCGGGCAGGCCGCGGCCGAAGGTGCTCTTCCCGCTGCCCGAGGGACCGCACAGCTGCACCAGCCGGGGAAACGATCCGTCGCGCCACTGCCACGTCGCCGCCACGGCCTCCTCCACCGAGGCTCCGGAGATCCTGCCGTCCGCGAACGCGCGCCGGGCCTGCGCCCAGCAGCGGTCGGCCGCGTCCGCGTCCAGCCCGGCGAGGGACTCCCGCAGCGCGGCGCGCAGGGCCTCCAGCGGATCCGCGCCGCCGAGCAGGCCCGCCTCCTCGGCCCACAGTGCGGACCACTCCGCCTGCTCGCGCGCCCGGGGCCCGTCGGCCAGTGCCCCGGCGAGCGCGTGGAGCACCCCCAGATCGGCCGCCGCGGCCATCCGTACGAGCCCGGCCCGCCGGTCGGCGTCGGGGAACGGCCGCTGGAGGGACGGGTACAGCCCGAGCAGGTCGCCGACCCGCCGGGCGAGACCCATCCCGGCCGGTCCGGCCGCGAGCCGTGCGGCGACGCGCGCCCGCGGTTCGCGGCGCAGCGCGGCGGCGAGCACCCCCGCCAACCGGTCCTCACCGGTCCGCCCCGACGCGTCGATCCGGGCAGCGGCCTCGGAGACCTCGGCCACCGTGTCCGGGTGCGGGTGGGTGCCCGGATGCGTGCCCGTCCCCGTGCCGACGGCGGTCGACAGGGCCGCGACATCGGGCTCGGCTCCCGAACGGACCGCCCACAACGGGGCCGCCGGACCGAGCCCGTTGGGCACGACCTCCGCGTACATCCAGTGGGTGTCGGTCTGCACGTGTCCGCCCCGCACCCACTTGGCCACGCACTGCCCGAAGTCCGCACGGGCGAAGCCGGCGACCGCGCGCACGACGTAACCCTCGTGCCGGGCGGTGTCGAGCCTCAGCCCCCGCAACGCGCGTTCGTCGAACGTGCCGCGCCACAGCACGCGCGGGGTGGGCACGCCCAGGCCCCGCAGGAACCGCACCGTCCGGTCCCAGTCGAGACACTGCTCCCCGTCCCACACCGAGAAACCGTAGAACCAGCTGTCGAGGTCCTCGTAGGGGATCGAGTGCCGGGCGTAGAGGTTCTCCCCGCACACCCGCCACCCGGCCGGAATGCCCGGCCCGATCCGCCCCTGAAGGCCCTTGACCCAGGCCCGTGAGGGGTGGTGCCCGGAGTCGAGCGAGCGGGCGTGCAGCCCGTCCGCGTACAGGGTGGTGTTCTCCCCGTCGAGCTTCTCGGTGACCACGACCTCCCGTCCGGCCAGCCCCGTGGACCCGACGGCCCGGACGTCGTCCGCCGAAGCCCCCGGCGACCAGGGCAGATGGGGCGTACGGGGATAGTGGGTGCGCATGATCCGCTCCGGCTCGACGGCAGGGTCCGCTGTCACTGTAGGTATCCGGGACCCGGCGGATCCACCCAATTCAGCGGCAGAGGGCCACGATGGCCGGTGACACGGTGCCCTTGGCCGCCTCGCACAGCGGAGCCATGTCGTACGAACGGCCCGGGGCGGGCACGGACTTCCCCGGCGCCGCCGACTGCCGCCGGGCCTTCGGCCGGGGCGCGGACCTCACCGGTTTCACGGTTCTCACGGTCCTGGGCGAGTCGGCCCGGCGCGGCGGGCGCACCGGCCGGGCCGGCAGCTCGGCGGCGGCAGCCGGCCGGGGCGGCGCCGGTGCGGAGACGGGTTCGTCCGGGGCCGGCGCGGGTTCCCCCGACCGCACCGACGGCAGCCGGACCAACGGCCCCGCTTCGGAAGCGGGTTCACCCGGCAGCCCGCGGTCCGCGGCGGGAGTCGGCTGCGGCGGATCCGGCGCGGGGGCCGGAGCGGGACGCACCGTCACGCATCCGGAGGCCATGACGAGCGCGGCGAGTGTCAGGGGCAGAGCCCGGCGCAGCTGCATCCGACCACCCTGCCGTACCGGCGCCGCGCGGGCCGTGCCGATCACACGGTCGGGTGACTGGGGCCCTGCGACCCGAAACCCTCCGGCCAGCGCACCGGCGAGACCGCCACGTGCGCTCGACACGCACCGGGCGAGCACGCTGCGTGACGGCCCTCTCCGGAGCCGGAGCGGATCCGGACGATCGAACATACGATGGGCGGGAACCGGCGCGGCGGCTCGCCGCGCCGCCGGACCGGGCCGCCCCTGGGAGACGCATGGCACAGGCCGCCGAACCGGCTCGGACCGTCATCCTGACCGTGGACGACGATCCCGGAGTCTCCCGTGCCGTCGCCCGCGACCTGCGGCGCCACTACGGTGCCGGGTACCGGATCGTGCGCGCCGAGTCCGGCGAGTCCGCGCTGGAGGCACTGCGCGAGCTGAAACTGCGCGGCGACCTGGTGGCGGTGATCCTGGCCGACTACCGCATGCCGCGGATGAACGGCATCGAGTTCCTCGAGCAGGCCCTGAACGTGTACCCGGGCGCGCGGCGCGTGCTGCTGACCGCCTACGCCGACACCGACGCGGCGATCGACGCGATCAACGTCGTCGACCTCGACCACTACCTGCTCAAGCCCTGGGACCCGCCCGAGGAGAAGCTCTACCCGGTCGTCGACGACCTGCTCGCCGCGTGGCGGTCCAGCGACTACCGACCGGTTCCCGCCACCAAGGTCGTCGGGCACCGCTGGTCGGCGCGCTCCTCGCAGGTGCGGGAGTTCCTGGCGCGCAACCAGGTGCCGTACCGCTGGTACTCCTCCGACGAACCCGAGGGACGGAGGCTGTTGGAGGCGGCCGGGGCCGACGGACACCGGCTGCCCCTCGTCGTGACCCCCGAGTGCACCGTGCTGGTCGAGCCCGAGGCGGCCGACCTGGCCGCCCACGTGGGGCTCGCGACGACACCGGCCGCCGACTTCTACGACCTCGTCGTGATCGGTGGCGGCCCCGCCGGGCTGGGCGCGGCCGTGTACGGGGCCTCCGAAGGCCTGCGGACCGTACTGGTCGAGCGGTCGGCGACCGGCGGGCAGGCCGGGCAGAGCTCCCGCATCGAGAACTACCTCGGCTTCCCCGACGGCGTCTCGGGAGCCCAGCTCACCGAACGCGCCCGCCGCCAGGCCGGAAGGTTCGGCGCCGAGATCCTCACCGCGCGCGAGGTCACCGGACTCGAGGTCAACGGCCCCGCACGCGTCGTCCGCTTCTCCGACGGCTCGTCCGTCGCCGCGCACAGCGTGATCCTGGCGACCGGAGTGTCCTACCGGCAGCTGCAGGCGCCCGGCTGCGACGACCTGACCGGCCGCGGGGTGTACTACGGCTCCTCGCTGACCGAAGCCGCCTCCTGCCAGGGCCACGACGTGTACATCGTGGGGGGCGCCAACTCCGCCGGCCAGGCGGCGATGTACCTGTCGCGGGGCGCGAAGTCGGTGACGCTGCTGGTGCGCGGGCAGTCCCTGGCGGCGTCGATGTCGTACTACCTGATCCAGCAGATCGAGGAGGCGCCGAACATCTCGGTGCGCACCCGGACCGTCGTCGAGGCCGCACACGGCGAGGAGCACCTGGAGCGGCTGACCCTGCGCGACGTCGACAGCGGTGGGACGGAACTCGTCGACGCGCAGTGGATGTTCGTCTTCATCGGCGCGGCCCCGCTGACCGGCTGGCTCGACGGCACGGTGCTGCGCGACGACCGCGGGTTCATCCTGGCCGGCCCCGACCTCACGTTGGACGGGCGGCCGCCCGCCGAGTGGCCGCTGGACCGGCCGCCCTACCACCTCGAGACCAACATCCCCGGCGTGTTCGTCGCGGGCGACGCGCGGGCCCAGTCCGCGAAACGCGTCGCCTCCGCGGTCGGAGAGGGAGCCATGGCCGTCATGCTCGTCCACCGCTACCTGGAGCAGTCATGAGCGGGCAGTCCGTGCACTGCGACCCCCAGGAGATCGCCTCGCTGTTCCTGTTCGAGAAGCTCACCCCGCAGCAGCTCGGGCAACTGTGCGCCGAGGGGCGGGTGGAGCGCTTCGACACCGGCCCGGTCTACACCGAGGGCGACCCGGCGTCCTGCTTCTACGTGATGATCCAGGGCACCGTCGTACTGTCCCGCCGCGTCGGCGGCGACGACGTCGAGGTGAGCCGGACCTCGCAGCGCGGCGTGTACGCGGGGGCCATGCAGGCCTACCTGGGCGACCGGGTGCCCCAGACGTACACCAACTCGATGCGGGTGACCGAGCCCACCCGGTTCTTCGTGCTGCCCGCGCAGGCGTTCTCGGCCTTCATGCAGGAATGGTTCCCGATGGCCGCGCACCTGCTGGAGGGGCTGTTCTTCGGGGCGAAGAACACCCAGCGTGCCATCGGACAGCGGGAACGGCTGCTGGCCCTGGGCTCTCTGTCCGCCGGTCTCACCCACGAGCTCAACAACCCGGCCGCGGCGGCGGTCCGGGCCACCGCGACCCTGCGCGAACGCGTCGGCAAGATGCGGCACAAGCTTGCCGTCATCGCGCAGGGCCACTACTCCCGCGAGGCGATCGCCGACCTCATCGAGGTCCAGGAACGCACGGTGGAGCGGGTCGCCAAGGCGACCGCCCTCAGCCCCCTGGAGGCCTCCGACCGGGAGGACGAGCTCGCCGACTGGCTCGACGACCACGGCATCGCGGAGGGCTGGCGGATCGCACCGACCTTCGTCCAGGCCGGCCTGGACGCCGACTGGCTGGAGCAGGTCGCGGCGGCCGTGGACGACGACATCCTCCCCGGAGCCATCGGCTGGCTCAACTACTCGGTCGAGACCGAGCTGCTGATGGACGAGATCGACGACGCCACCACCCGCATCTCCCGTCTCGTCGACGCCGCCAAGCAGTACTCGCAGCTCGACCGGGCCCCCACCCGGGTCGTCGACGTCCACGAACTCCTCGACAGCACCCTGCTGATGCTGTCCGGCAAGATCGGCCCCCGGGTGCGGGTGGTCAAGGACTACGACCGCACCCTGCCGGACGTGCCCGCCCACCCGGCTGAACTCAACCAGGTGTGGACCAACCTCGTCGACAACGCCGTCTTCGCCATCGGGAGCACCGGAGGCGACGGCACCCTGACGGTCCGCACGGCACGGGCGGGGGACCGGCTGCTGGTGGAGTTCCGCGACACCGGACCCGGCATCCCGGCCGACATCCGCAACCGCATCTTCGACCCCTTCTTCACGACCAAACCGGTCGGCGAGGGCACCGGCCTCGGCCTGGACATCTCCTGGCGCATCGTCGTCAACAAGCACCACGGCAGCCTCCAGGTCGAATCCGCCCCCGGCGACACCCGTTTCCAGGTACTGCTGCCGCTGACCGCACCCGGCCCGGACCCGGACCCGGAACCCGGGAACGCGCCCGGACCCGAGACCGCCGAGGAGCCCGCATGACAGACATCAAGGGGATCGACCCCAGCGTCCCGCCGACCGGCACCGGCTGCGCCGACTGCGACGCCGCCGGCGGCTGGTGGTTTCACCTGCGGCGCTGCGCCCAGTGCGGACACGTCGGCTGCTGCGACTCCTCGCCGGCCCAGCACGCCACCGCCCACTGGAAGGCCACCGGACATCCGCTGGTGCAGAGCTTCGAGCCGGGCGAGGAGTGGTTCTGGGACTACGACGGCAACGAGATGTACGAGTCCGGGCCCCGGCTCGCCCCGCCGGGCGACCACCCCGCGGACCAGCCGGCCCCCGGACCGGCCGGCCGGGTGCCCGAGGACTGGACGCGCCGGCTGCACCGCTGACGCGGCCGGTCGCGGGCGCTACGGTGCGGCCTCCAGCGCGCCGCCGTGCGGGTGGCCGGCGCGGCGCAGCGCGGCGGGTGTGGTGCCGTACCAGCGCTGGACGGCCCGGCGCAGGGCGCGGGCGTCGGCGTAGCCGGTGCGGGCCGCGATCGCGTCGATGCTCAGGTCGGTGGTGTGGAGCAGCCGCGAGATGTGGTCCCGGCGTACGGCCTCGGCCTCGGCGCTCCACGTGGTGCCGTGTTCGTCGAGGCGGCGCTGGAGGGTTCGCGGGCTGACGGCCATGCGCCGCGCGACGGTGGCCAGGGCCGGGCCGGCGTCGTCCTGGACGGAGGCGAGCGCGCTGCGGAAGAGGTCCAGCCAGTCGCGCAGCGGGACGGCCGAGGCGAGGGTCTGGTCGGCGTGCTTTCGGAGCACGGCCGACAGCCCGGGCTGGGCGTGCGGCGTCGGGGCGGTCAGGTCGGCGGCGCGGAACGTGATCGAGCTGACCGGAGCCCCGAACTCGATGGTGCGGGTGCCGTAGAGCTCGACCAGCGCGTCGTGCCGGCGGGGTGCCTCGGCGGCCAGGGCCACGTGGAGGGGAACGAGGGGGCGCCCCGCGGCCTCACTCAGGCGGCGCAGGTACAGGCCGAGGGAACAGGCGCGGACGGCGCAGGCCGCCTCGTGGGCCAGATCGGCCCGGTTGAGGTGGCTGAGGGTCACGCGGTTCCCGTCCTCGGTGATCCGGAGGTCGTCCGTGCTGGTGTCGACGACGGTGGCGAGGTAGGCCGCGGCGTCCCGGATCCCTTCGAGCGGAGTGGGCGCGGAGGTGATCAGGTAGTCCCAGACCCCGAGGCTCCCGATGCCCGACTGCTGCGCCAGCAGCAGGGCCACCTCGGTCCAGGGAGCATGGACGGTCGCCAGTTCCGCGATGCGGATGCTCGTGACGGCGGGGGGCCGGCACAGGTCGTCGTTGAGGTGCTGGGGTGCCATGCCCAGCAGGTGCGCATAGCCGGTCGGGGGTATCCCGAGCAGACGTGCGGCATTGACGTTGAGGCGGGTGAGGGCGGAGGACGTTGTCCCCCGGTGCGCATGCGAGACCACAGGTGGTGAGCATAGACCAGCGCGAAATACCAGCTCATCGCCGCCATTTGGGTCCCGATGTCCCCCAATCGGCGGGCCGGGTCCCCCCTTGGCGCGTTCGGTCCCCTTGCTGACGTCTGCTGCCATGGGTCGACCCGGCCTCCCCGGCCTAGCGTTGTGATCGTTCTCGCGGGGTGCCCGGCACCCGGAGACGAGTACGGGAGGTCCCGTCCGGATCGGAGTCCCCCCACGGGGGTGGGGGGCTCGGACCCAGGAAGTGCGGATGCCTCCCGTCCTTCGCCGCGGACCCGCCGTTTGACCCTCGACCTGGTGGAGGGCGCAGAGTTCCGGGTGTGGAGAACGACATGCGCAGCATCGGTGAGATGGCCGGGGACAGCGGCCTGAGCGTGAGCGCGCTCCGGTTCTACGACGGCGCCGGCGTGCTGGTCCCGGCCCGGGTGGATCCGGCCACCGGCTACCGCTGGTACGGTCCCGAACAACGCGACGAGGCCCGGGTGCTGGCCCGGCTGCGCAGGGCCGGCATGCCGTTGGCGGACATCCGGCTGGTACTGGCGGGGCTGTCCGGTGCGGACACCGACCTGGTGCGGGGGCTCCTCCAGGCGCACCTGCGCCGCCTCGAGCAGGGGCTGGCCGATGCGCGCTTCGAGTTCTCCACGGTCCGAGCGCTACTCGAACGCAGGGAGAATCCCATGGCATCGCTCCGCACCGCCACCGTCCGGCTCACCCTCCGCGCACCGGAGTTGGCCGAGGCCCTGGACTCGGTGCGTTTCGCCGCCGGCACCGACCCGGAGCTGCCGATGCTCGGCGGCGTCCTCTTCGACGTCGACGGCGGGGCGCTCCGGCTCGCGGCCACCGACCGGTACCGGATGGCCGTCGCCCGGGCCGGGGCCGCCGGGTACGACGGCCCCCGGGTCCAGGTGCTCGTGCCCTCCCGGCTCACGGACGCCATGCGAGCCCTGCTGGGTGAGGACACGCCCGTCCTGCTGACCGTGGACGCCGACCGCGTGGCCCTGCGGGCAGGGGCCCACGAGGCGGCCGGCCGGTGCCTCGACCACGACTTCCCCGACTACCGCCGCCTCGTGCGCCTGCCCGCCGGACGCCGGGCCCTCGTCGACGTCGCGGCCCTCCGCCACGCGGTGGAGACCGGCCCCGTCCGGGAGAGCGGGCTGCGCGAGCCGGACGGTCCGCTGTTCGACCTCACCGTGCTCGAGGTCGCCGACGGCGCGGTGACCGTCTGCGAGGAAGGCCACGGCACACCGGACCGCGTCGCCGTCAACCGCGCCTTCCTGCTGCAGGCCCTCGCCGCCGGGGCCCGGGACGAGCTGATCGTCGAGGCCGGCGCCCCCACGGCGCCGCTGGCCGTCCGGCGGACGGACACCGAGGACGCCTTCTCGCTCCTCATGCCCGTCCGCCTCGACGACTGAAACGGGCCGGCCCCGGAGTCCCGCCCGCCCCGGGGCGGCCGGCGCTCCTACGGGACAGCCCTCAGGCTCGGCCGCCCACCTGGGTGGCCAGCCGCAGGGCGTGTTCCACCGGGCCGCGGCGCAGCGGGCTGTCGGCCCAGATCCGCTGCCAGACCCAGGTCAGGACCAGGGCCGCGCCGCTGAAGGCGATCCACGCCGACCAGGAGGCGGCACCGTGGGCCGGGCCGGCCAGCACCAGTGCGTGGGCGACGTACGCGCTCAGCGCCATCGCCCCCAGCACCGTGAGCGGCCGCAGCAGGCGGACGCCGACGGCGTGCCGCGCGGCCAGGGCGCACAGGCCGATGAGGGCGCAGCCGACCCCCGCGTTGCCGAGGGTCTCGGGCGGGGTCTGGCTGTAGGGGTCGGCCAGCAGCAGCCAGTCCCACGAGGTGCTCGGCACGGCGCCGAACTGGCCGCTCAGCACCTCCCGTACGGGGTCGGCGGCGGCCATCGCCTCCGGGTGGTGGACCGCTATCGCCTCCAGCAGCCGCTGCCGGGTGCCGAACACATGGGTGGCCAGCCAGGCGGACCCGTACCCGGCGACCACGGCCGCCGTGCCCCACACCGCCATCCGCCGGGCCGTCACCCGCTCCCGCACGTCACACAGCCGGGCGAGGGCCATCCCGGCCAGGACGTACGGGAAGTAGGTGGCCAGCGGATAGGCACCGGTGAGCAGCAGCTCGCACACCGCCGCGCCCAGTCCCGGCCAGCTGGTCAGGTCCGCGGCCTCGGGAACCAGGCCGCGCCCGGAGGACCCGTACCCGAACAGCGGCCCCAGCAGGAACGACAGCAGCGGCCCCACCGCCACCGACGCACCCGCGACGGCGGTCAGCACCGGCGTGGAGAGGCGCGTGAAGGGCTCGGCCGCCAGGAAGTACACGGCGAAGAAGGCGAGGATGACGAGGATCCCCGGCCACAACGAGGCCAGGTACAGGCCGAGTAGGGCCAGGACGGCGCAGCGGATCAGCAGCGGACGCCACCGCGACGCCCAGCCCTCGGGGCGCCGGGCCGGGTCGGTGCCGCGCTGCGCGAGGACGAGGGAGAAGCCCGCGAGGAGGGTGAAGAGCGCCGGGGCGCGCCCGTCGGCCGCGACGAGCAGGTACCCCGCGCCCTCGGGCTGCGGGCTGGGACCGACGTGCACGGCGAACATGCCGAGGACGGCTATGCCGCGCACCGCGTCGACCCCGGCCAGCCGGCCGGAGCCGCCCCGCCCGCCCGCTTCCGCCCCCTTCCCGGCACCCGCTCCGGCACCCGTCCCGGCCGCTGTTCCCACCGCTGTCCCCGCCACTGCCGTTCCCGCTCCGCCCCGAAGTTGGTCGGACCGGCGGTGTTCACGCCGCCAGTCCGCTCCCGCACCGTACCAACGACGGCATAACCGGGTAATAAGAAGGTGTGGGGCGGCAGAGCGGGTCTGCCGCTTCCGGCTCCGCGGCCCGCCGTAACCCGGGGGCCCCGCCCGCTGTTGCACAGGCGGCGGGTCCACCCAGGTGAACGGAGTCCCGATGCCGCAGCTGACCGACCACAGCGCGAGCGACGACCGTGAGTGCGACGCGGGAACCTGGATGACCCCGCAGGAGTACGGCGCCTCCCGCGCCGCCGTCTGGACCGCGGCCGTCGTCCTCGTCACCGACACCGACGGCCGGATCCTCGTCCAGAGCGTCGACTACCGCGCCGACCGGATGCTCCCCGGCGGGGCGGTCGACGCGGGCGAGGCCCCGTCCGCGGCGGCCGCCCGCGAGCTGCGCGAGGAGCTCGGCGTCGAGGGCCGCTACCCGCGCGGCCTGGCCGTCGACTGGATCCCGGCCGACACCCCCGGCTTCCCGCCGGAGATGCGCTTCCCCGGCGAGATCCTGCACGTCTACGACGGCGGGACCTGGACACCGGAGCGGATCGACGCCGTCCGCCTCCCGCCGCGGGAGATCACCGGCATCCACTTCGCCGAGCCGGCCGACCTGCCCGCCCTGATGGACCCCGGCGACGCCCGCCGCGCCCTGTCCGCCCTGCGCGCCCGCATCAACGGCTGTGGCGCCGCCCTGCTGGAGGACGGCCGCCCCACCGCGCCGACCGCCCTCGACCGGCTCGGCGTGCTCCGAGCCCGCCGGATCCCGCAGCGGGGTGCCTGGCACTGCGGCCCGGTCCCCGCGCAGCTGCCCGTACGGGACGAATCCGCCTGGCTGTTCGCCCCCGACGGCCGCGTCCTGCTCCTGATCGCCCGGGCCACCGGCGCCGCGCACCTCCCGCCCCCGACCGCCGCGGCCGCCGCGGGCTCCGCGCCGCTGGGCTACCGGTGCGGCGAGGGAGGCGTGCACGCCCGCCTCGCGGCCCGCCTCACCGGCCTTCCGCCGACCGCGGACCCGGCGTACGCCCGGCTGCTGGCCACCCCCGAACAGGTCCGCGAACTCAGCGACTGGGGGCCGGCCGGCGAGGACGAGCTCGCCGCCGTCCGTGCGGCCCGCGCCCGGCTGGGCCTCCCCAACCCCGCCCGCACCGCGCTCGCGGAGCTCCCCGAGGAGGGCGTGCGCTGGTGACCGGGCGGCGGAGCCGTCCGCCACCGCCGTGATCGGGAAATCCCCCGTCCGCGGTCAGCGGTCCCGCAGCATGGGGCCATGAGCGACGACAGCGCGATCACCTACACCCTCTACATCCAGGCCGACCCGTCCCGGGTCTGGCAGGCCCTCACCGACCCCGCCCTCACCCGCCGGTACTGGGGGCTGAGCTTCGAGACCGACTGGGCGGTGGGCTCGGCGATGGCCTGGGTCGAGCGGGGGGCCCGCACCAGCGACCCCGGGCAACTGGTCCTCGGCTGCGTCCCGGACCGCCTGCTGTCCTACACCTGGCACACCTTCAGCCCGCAGTGGGCCGCCACCGTCGGGATCGACGAGGAGCTGCGGTCCGAGCTGGCGAAGGAGCCGCGCACGAAGGTGACGTACGAGATCGAGCCGGTCGGCGACACGCTCGCGCGGCTGACGATCCGCCACGAGGGATTCGAGCCGGGCGGCACCCTGATCGGCATGTGCGGGCAGGCCTGGCCGATGCTCGCTTCGAGCCTCAAGACCCTGCTGGAGACCGGGGCGCCGCTCCCCGACCCCGGGGCGGGACACGGCTGAAGCGCACGGAACAGGGCAGGGGCGCCACCGAGTTCGGGTACGGAGCCGGAGCCCGGGTCCTGCGCATCGCCGGCCCGCCGGGCCCGCCGGTCCGTCCGCCCGCCTGAACAGCCCTGCTCCGCACCTGAGATCATGTGTAGCGACCACGAATCAGGAGCGCAGACATGACACTCGAACACCACCGCGTCGTCATCACCGCCGCCGGCCGCGACTTCGGCCGTACCCTCGCCCTCCGGTTCGCGAGCCGGGGAGCCGAGGTCCACCTCTCCGCCCGCACCCGCGAAGCCGCCGAACGCGTCCGCGACGAGATCACGGCACAGGGCCACGACGCCGACCGCGTCCAGGCCTACGCCTGCGACCTCACCGACCCCGCCTCCGTACGGGAGTTCGCCGCCGCGGTCGCCGCGCGCACGGACCGCGTCGACGTACTCGTCAACAACGGCTCCCGCTACCAGCACGGCACCGACCTGCTGTCCGCCTCCGACGAGGACGTCGTCGACACCCTCGCCTCCGGTGCCACCGGCACCGTACTGGCCACCAAGGCGTTCCTCCCGCTGCTGCTGAAGTCGGCCCGGCCGGACATCGTCACGATGGTCTCCGGCTGCGGAGAGGCCGGCCACCACCGCTCCGAAGCCCACGACGCCTTCTACGCCGCCAAGAGCGCCCAGGCCGGCTTCACCGAGATCCTCTCCCGCCGGCTGCGCGACCGGGGCGTCCGCGTGATCTCGCTCTACCCGCCGGACTTCGACAACCACGACCCGCTCTCGCAAGCCTGGGAGGGAGCCCCGCGCACGGCGAAGGACCCCCTCACCGCCCAGTCGCTGGTCGACTGCGTCTTCTTCGCGATCGGGCAGCCCCGCGACTGCTTCATCAAGTCCTTCCACTTCGAGCAGGTCTGACGGCATGGGCCGGACCCTGACCGAGATCCTGGACGCGGCGGCCGACGGGAGGTTCCCGCGGCCCGACGGCCGCACCACCGTGGTGCCGCAGGAACACCGCGACGCGGGCGTCCTCGCCTTCACCGCGCACTCCGTCGTGTTCACCGACGAGGACCCGGAGTGGGTGCTCGCCACCCTCGCCTCCCTGGACTGCGACCCGCTGGCCGCCACCATGAACCCGCGCTTCCTGGCCGCGCTCCTGGACCGCACCGGGCGCCGGACCGACACCGTCGACCTGCTCACCGTCGCCGGCCCGCTGCCCGGCCGGCCGCCGATGGAGCTCCGCGAGACGACGGATCCCGGCCATCCGCGCGTCCGCAGGGCCCTGCGCCGCCGACATGACGTACGGGTCTGGTCGGCCGACGGGGGAGTCCTTGTCCTCGGTCGCGGCGTCGCGGGCCGCTGGGAGGCGGCGATCGAGGTGGACGACAACGCCCGGCACCGCGGGCTCGGCAGGGAGCTGGCCAGGTCCGCCCGCCACCTCGTACCCGACGGCCGCCCGGTCTGGGCCCAGCAGGCCACCGGCAACGCGCGCAGCGTCCGCGCCTTCCAGGCGGCCGGATACCGGCCCGTCGGCGCGGAGGCCCTGATGCACGCTCCCGGGCCCTGAGAACGCCGTAAGGCACCCTGGCCACCGGCCCGCCGCGGTGATCGTGTGGAATGGGTGCCATGCGGACAGGCAGGGAACAGCGACGACCCGCCATAGGCACGCCGGCGACCGTGCCGGCGGGCGGAGGCAGGACGAGGTCGACCACGGGTGCCGGACGGGCGGGCTGCGTCCGCGAGGGTGCCGTCCGATGAGCCTTCCCGACTCCGACACGCCCCCCGAGCACTGGCGCTACGCCCGCCACCTGGAGTCCCTGGCCGCGGTGCCGGGCGGGAACGCCGAGGCCGAGGCCGAGGTCGTGACCGCCGTACTGGGCGATCCCGACCGGATGATGGCCGAGGCGGCGGTGGTCACCCATCTCGACCGCCGGGCCGCGGGCCTGCTCGCCGACGACGGGTTCACCCACTGGGCGCGGGCCATGTCCGGCGTGCTCGCCGGCCGTGCCTTCCCCGAGCGGAGGCTGCGGGAGTGGAGCCTGCTCAGGGCCGCCACCCGGGGCGAGCCCTGGTCCGCCGCCGATCTGACGGACGCGTCCGACTGGTGCCAGCGCACCGCGGTCCGGCTGCCCGCATCCCGGGAAGTGCTGGAGCTGCTGGCCGCCGCCGCCCGCACCCGCCGCGTCCGCAACGCAGCCGCCGATCGCCTGCGCCGCGGTACGGTCGCCTGAATTCCGGGTGTTCCCGCCGTAGGCCCGCGGCTCAGGCCCGGGTCCTGTCGTCGAAGTCCCTCTCCGACCACCGCTGGGAGGTGCCGCCGGGCCTGCGGTCCGGTACCGCCCCTCGCCGCGTTGTCGGGCTCCCGAGTAATTGCGGCACGCGGCGCCCCTCCGCCTTGCGATCCACGGCGCCGGACGCCGCGGGCCCGGCCGGCCGCCACTCTGTCGACAGGAACTAGGCTGTCCGGGTGACCAGCGAGCGCCTCTCCAGGATCAACGGCTTCATGGCGGCCTTCGCCCGCCGCCAGGCCGCCCGTATCGTCCCGGTGCCCGGCGGGTTCGCCGCCTACGACGACGCCTTTCGGCACTCCCGCGGCAACAACCAGGTCGTCGTCGACGGGGTCGTCGACCCCGAGGCGCTGCCCGCCCTCGCGGAGGAGGCTCTGGGCCACCTGCCGCACCGCCTGGTCTCCGTCCTCGACGACGAGACCGCGCGGGCGTGCGCCGGACCGCTGGTACGCGCCGGCTACACCCACTCCACGTATCTCGTCATGCTCCACACCGGACCGGTGCCGACCCGCGCCGACGCGCAGGAAGTGGGTCTCGACGCACTGCGGGGGCCGCTCACCACCCGCTGGCGCGGCATCCTCCCGGACGTCGACGACGAGGTGGTGCGGCATCTCGTCGACCGGCGCCAGGCCCGCCTGCGCGGGGCCGACGACGTCCGCTTCATCGGTTCCCGCGCCGAGGGAGGGGAGGTCGCCTCCTGGGCCGACCTCTACCTCGACCCCGCGGCCGGCATGGCGCAGATCGAGGACCTGATGACCTCGCAGGCGCACTTCCGGCGCGGCCACGCCGATGCCGTCGTGGCGACTGCCCTGAGCCTGGCCGCGGAAGCGGGCTGCGACACCCGCTTCCTGACCGCGGACTCGGCGGACTGGCCGCGCCACTGGTACGAGCGGCGCGGCTTCCGCGTCATCGGCCACTCGCACGCCTTCGAACGGGACTGACCGCGCGGGCCGCCCGCAGGCGGTCAGATGCCGCGGCGCACCCGGGCGGCGCGGCGTGCCTCGGCCTGCTGGCGGGCCTCCAGCGTCTTGCGGGACTCCTTGCCCTTTCCGGACCGGCCCGGCCGCGTGCCGATGCCGCGGAAACCGAGCTCCGTCCCCGACGGCCTTCCCTGGGCGTCGGTCGGAGCCGAGCCGGACAGCGGCACGCCGGACGGGGCCTTCGCGCCGGTGATCCGGCTGAGCGCGGCCTCACCGGAGCGGACCTGCGTGATCGTCGGCCGGATCCGGGCGTCGGACAGCAGCCGCACCATGTCCCGGCGCTGGTTGGGGGTGACGAGCGTGACGACCCGGCCGGACTCGCCGGCCCGGGCGGTCCGGCCGCCGCGGTGCAGGTAGTCCTTGTGGTCGGCCGGCGGATCGACGTTGACGACGAGGTCGAGGTCGTCGATGTGGATGCCGCGTGCGGCGACGTTCGTCGCGACCAGCACCGTGACGGCGCCGGACTTGAACTGGGCCAGGGTGCGGGTGCGCTGCGGCTGCGACTTGCCGCTGTGCAACCCCTCCGCCCGTACGCCCATCGCGCGCAGGTGCTTCACGAACTGGTCGACGCCGTGCTTGGTGTCGAGGAACATCAGCACCCGGTTGTCGCGGGCCGCGATCTCGGTCGCCGCCGAGACCTTGTCGGCCGCGTGGATGTGCAGGACGTGGTGGTCCATCGTCGTCACGGCGCCCGCCTGCGGGTCCACCGACGACGACACGGGGTCCTTCAGGTACCTGCGCACCAGCTGGTCGACATTGCGGTCCAGGGTCGCGGAGAAGAGCATCTTCTGGCCCGCGTGGTGGACCTGGTCCAGGATCTCCGTGACCTGCGGCATGAAGCCCATGTCGCACATCTGGTCGGCCTCGTCGAGCACGGTGACGCGTACCCGCTCCAGGTGCACGTCGCGCCGCCCGACCAGGTCGCTGAGCCGGCCCGGGGTGGCCACGACGACCTCGGCGCCGGTCCGCAGGGCGCTCACCTGCCGGCCGATGGACAGGCCGCCGACCACGGTGGCCATCCGCAGCCGCAGGGCCGCGGCATACGGCTCCAGCGCCTCGGTCACCTGCTGCGCCAGCTCGCGCGTCGGGACGAGGACCAGCGCCAGCGGGCGCTTCGGATCGGCCTGGCATCCCGCCGTGCGCGCCAGCAGGGCCAGGCCGAAGGCCAGGGTCTTGCCGGAGCCGGTCCGGCCGCGTCCGAGGACGTCACGCCCTGCGAGGGCGTTCGGCAGGGTGGCGGCCTGGATCGGGAACGGCTGGGTCACCGACTGGGCGGCCATGGTCTCCACCAGCTCCACGGGCAGGTCGAGCTCGGAGAACGACTCCACCGGCGCCAGCGCCGGCGACTTCGGCTCGGGCATCGCGAACTCACCCTGCGGCCCGATGCTCCGGGGGGCCTTGGCGGCGGTCCTGGAACCGGCCTTGGCACCGCCCTTCACACCGAAGCGGCCATGAGCTGACGGGTTCCTCATGCAGGACCTTTCGAAGCAGCGGGAGAAGAAGGAAAGGAGATGGTCAACCGCCCATGGTACCAGCGGGGGACCGGGCCTCAGGGGCGTCCACCCCGCCCGAGCGGACCTCGGCGCAGTGGGCGCGGACCTCGGCCGCGGCGCGCTCGAAGAAGTCGGCGATCACGGCGGTCTCGTCCGGGGTGTAGTCGGCGAACAGCGCGCCGAGCCGGTCGTAGAACGGCTGGTAGACGGCGAAGACCCGGGCCGCCGCGGCGGGCTCGGCCACGACGCGCACCCGGCGCCGGTCGGCGGGGTCGGGCCGGCGGCGGGCGTAGCCGGCCTTCTCGAGGCGGTTGAGCACGCCGGTCACGGCGCCCGTGGTGAGGTCCACCAGCTCGGCCAGGTCGCCGGCGGCGAGGGGGTTCTCCCCGGCGCCCAGGATGTGCCCGAGGCAGGTCAGGTCGGTGACGTTGAGGCCGAGCCGCTGCGCCACCTCCTGCTGGCCGACGATGCCCAGGGCGACGAACCGGTCCATGCGTGAAAGCGCCTCCGCGGCGGTGGCCGCGGGGCGGGGCTTGCCCTGCACGCGGATACTCCTTAGCATCTAAGTTACTTAGTTGATGAGATACTTACCTCGCGAAGTAAGTATCTCTTTTCGTCCTGAGCCTACTGCCGCCCCTTCGACCAGGGAGAACCATGAGCGCGCACGGTCACGTCGATCTCGGCCACACGGTGGCCGGCTGGACCGGAACCACACTGGCCCTGCTGGGATTCGCCGGAGCGGGTGCCGCCGTCTGCGCGGCCTGGCCGTCCGGGATCCTGATCGGCCTCGCCGTTGTCGTCCTGGCCGGGGCTGTCACCTGGCTGCTGCACCTGGCCGGGTGGGGCAAGCCCAGCGGTCCCCGCCCGGAAGCCGAATGGGGCTGGCGCACCCGGGACGCCGCGGCCCGCACCGGTCACGCCGACTGCCTGGGCTGCCGGGCCGGCGGTCCCCGCCGGGCGCTCGGGGCGGCCCGGCCCCGGTCCACGGCGCCGCTGCCGGCCGCCGGGGAGGGCGTGTGAGCCCGTGCGGGGCGGGCCCGGTCCCTCGTACCACCGACAAGTCGACCGCAAGTTCGAATGCGCGACGCGCCCCGGTTGGCCGCGTCCGGCGTGTGGTCCGAGGGACTGTTGGGCAGGATCGAGACGGCCGCGTGTGCGGCCCGCAGTGGACCATTGTGAAGGATCAGCAAGATGGCAACAGGTGTCGTGAAGTGGTTCAACTCGGAGAAGGGGTTCGGCTTCATCCAGCAGGACGACGGCGGTCCTGATGTGTTCGTGCACTTCTCCGCGATCCAGACCCAGGGGTTCAAGTCGCTGGAGGAGAACGCGCGGGTCGACTACACCGTCACCCAGGGGCCGAAGGGCCCCCAGGCCGAGAACGTGGTCCCCATCGGGTAGTCGCCACCACGAGCCGCGTGCCGTGAACGAAGCCCCGCCGGTCCGCCGGCGGGGCTTTCGGCGTCCCGTACCCGGCTCAGGCCGTGGCGGCCCGGTGCAGCGCCAGGAGCAGCGGCCACAGGTGATCCGCGAGAGCGGTCGGATCCGCCGGGATCTCTCCGTGCAGCCAGTCCGCGAGGACCCCGGTGAAGGCGGCGGCGACCGCCGAGGCGACGAGTTCGGGCCGGGGGGCGCCCACCGCCGCGCGCTCGGCGCGGGCGCGGGCGCGCAGCTCCCGGTGCAGTCGGTCGCCGAGGGGCCCGCCGCCGCCCGGGAGGAGCAGGGTGCGGTAGAGCGGCGCCCGGGCCGCCGCCCCCGTCAGGAATTCCGCCAGTGCCGCCGGAGGCCTCACCGGGGGCAGCGCCGAGGGGTCGGTCTGCCAGGCGTGCAGCGCGTCGACCGCCGCGTGCACGACGTCCGCGCACGCGTCGACGGCGAGCGCGGTGAGATCCTCGTAGTGCAGGTAGAAAGTGGCCCGCCCGACGCCGGCCCGGCGGACCACTGCCGAGACGCTGACCTCCGCCAGCGTCCGGCCGGCGCATTCGGCCAGCAGGCACTCCCGCAGCCGCCCCTTCGTCCGGGCCGTACGCGGATCCTCCGGGCTCATGCGGCCCACAGCGCGGCGCCGAGCGCGAGGGCGCCCGGAACGGCCTGGACGAAGAGGATCCGCCGGTTGGCGGTCGCCGCCCCGAACACGCCGGCCGCGATCACGCAGACGAGGAAGAACACCTGCGTGGCGAGCGAGTCGACGACCAGCCCCCACACCAGGCCGGCGGCGAGGAATCCGTTGTACAGGCCCTGGTTGGCGGCGAGCGGCGCCGTCAGCCGGGCGGTGTCCGCGTCGAAGCCGTGCAGCGCCCGCCCCGGCGGCCGCTGCCAGAGGAACATCTCCAGGATCAGGAAGTACACGTGCAGCGCGGCCACGAGGCCGATCAGGAGCCGAGCGACCGTCTGCATGGCCGCCTCCACTTCTCGGGAGAAGGAACGGGTGGGGTCAGATTTCCTGGACAACTGTACAGGAAGTGGCCTGTCCGCCCCGCGGCTACGCTGCTCGCATGCTCCTGTACGAGGAATTCGGCACCGGGCGGCACCGCGAGAGCTCCCTGGTCCGGCACGCCCTCGGCGGCACGCACGACGAGGCGCTCGTGGCCGGCCTCGCAGGCGGCATCGGCTTCATGTACTTCGTGTTCGAGTACACCGGCCGCCCGCCCCGGCTCACGATCGTCGCCCAGGCGCACCCCGCGCCCTGGGTCCGCTCCGCCCTCGACCGGCTCCGCGTCCCCTACGACGTGACCCACAGCACCGGGCCGCGCTGGGACCGCGTGTACGCAGCCCTCGACGCCGGGCGTCCCGTGTTCTGCACCGTCGACCGGTCCGGGCTCCCGTGGCACGGGACGGGGGACGAGATGGCCGGAGCCGATCCGTACACCGTGGTCATCGCCGGCTACGACGGCGACACCCTCTACGTCGAGGACGCGGCCCGGACGCCCCATCGGATCCCCCGGGAGGAGTTCGGCGCAGCCTGGTCCGGGCACCGCAAGGGCCGCCACGAGATGATCGTGCCCACCGGCCCGGCCACCGGGGACCCCGACGTCGAAGGTGCCCTCGCCGCCACGGCCGCCCGCCTCACCGGGCCCGTGCTCGGCAACCGGTTCGACGTGAACTTCGGCTTCTCGGGCATGGAGAAGCTCGCCGCGCAACTGCGCGACACCCGCACCAAAGCCGGCTGGGAGCGCCGCTTCGCGGCCCCGGAGGCCTTCCTCGCGGGGACCCGCCGACTGGACGCCTGCCTGGAGCGGGAGTGGACCGCCCCCGGCGCCACGCGGCCGCTCTACGCCGACTTCCTCGACCTCGTCGGACGGCCCGGCGCGGCCGCCCTGTTCCGCGAGTCGGCCGGGCACTGGTCCCGGCTCGCGGAACTGGCCCGCACCGCCGGCCAGGACCCGGACACAGCCGCGCGACGCGCCCTCTTCGACGAGTTCGCCACCCTCGTGGAGCAGTCGCTGTCCCTGGAGCGCCGCGCTGTCGCCCTGCTCTGAGCCGGTCGGGCCCGCAGTCAGAGGTGGGCGTCCAGGAACGCCCGGAACTCCTCGACACCCATCGGGCCCGCCTGCCTCGCGACCGCCTCGCCCTCCTCGATCAGCACGACGGTCGGGGCGCCGGTCACGCCGTAGCGCTTCGTCGGCCCGGGACAGCGCGTCATGTCGGTGCGCACCGCCGTCACACGCGTCCCGTACTCCCGCACCAGCTCGCCGACGACCGCGTCCATCGCACGGCAGGCCTCCAGCGCCTTGGGCCAGGTGCCGCAGAAGTAGGCGAGGACGGGACCCCTCGCCATCGACAGGACGAAGTCGAACTCCTCGTCCTCCTGCGGCCGGTGCACCCCATGCGCCATGCGTGTCGCTCCTCGCTCGTGCGCCCCTCCGCCGGGACGCGCGACTCCATCATCGCCGCCGCCCGGGCGGACGGCCGCCGGGCCGTTGTCAGTGCCGCCTGTGAAGCTGATCTGCATGGACGACAGGATGCTCCGGCGCCGGGTCTACGGCGCCGACCACGAGGACCCCGACCCCGGCCCGCGCCCCGGCCACGTCTACGGCGAACTCGTCGGCGGCCCGCTCGACGGGCTCCTCCTGGACATCACGGGCTGGAGCGCGCCCCAGCTCGACGAGGAGGCCCGCCTCCCCACCGAGATAGGGCGCTACGGGGCGGGCGGCCGCGCCCACTACCGGCGCCGCGCGGGAGACCCGGGCCACTGGGACTGGACCGGCGACAGCCGCTGAGCCGCCCCTGACCTGCCGGCCACCGGCGCCGCCGGGCAGTCGGCGGAGCCCCGGTGGCCGCCGCAAAAGATTCCTCGAAAGATTTCCGGAGAGCTGTCGATCCGGGCGCCTCCCGTTCGACGCAAGGGTGAGAGGCGGGGAAGGACCCCGCCCCCGCGACCGAGGAGTCACCATGCCGCGCTTCCTGACGATGATCCGCATCAACGAGCAGGAACTTCCCCCCAACGAATTCCCGCCGGAGTTCGAGCAGCGCATGGGTGCCCTGCTCGAGGAGATCACCAAGGCCGGCGTCATGCTCGACACCGCGGGCCTGCTCCCCACCTCCGAGGCGACCCGTCTCAGCTGGTCCGGCGGGAAGATCAGCTACACCGACGGCCCCTTCACCGAGACCAAGGAGGTCGTGGGCGGCTACTCCCTCAGCCAGTGCAAGGACAAGGCCGAGGCCATCGAGTGGACCCGGCGGTTCCTGGAGATCCACCCGGCGGAATGGAACGTCAGCGCAGAGGTCCGGGAGATCCAGGAAATGTGATCCGGCGGACCGCATCCGGGAGGGGTGATCCCGCCCGCCCGTGCCGCGTTTGCCCTGCCGCGTCACGGCTGCTCTGATGAGTGGCCGTGACGGCAGTGGATACGGCCCAGGCGGTCGAAGCGGTGTTCAGGATCGAGTCGGCGCGGATCATCGCCGGCGTCACCCGCATCGTGCGGGACGTCGGCATCGCCGAGGAGATCGCCCAGGACGCCCTCGTCACCGCACTGGAGCAATGGCCGCAGGCGGGTGTCCCGGACCGACCGGGCGCCTGGCTCATGGCGACGGCCAGACACCGCGCGATCGACCTGGTCCGCCGCAAGGAGACGTACGCGCGCAAGCTCGCCGAGGTCGGCCGCACCCTGGAGGACGAGCCGCCGCCGGCCGAACCGGCCGGACCCGACGACATCGACGACGACCTGCTGCGCCTGATCTTCACCGCCTGCCACCCCCTCCTCGCCACCGAGGGCCGCATCGCCCTCACCCTGCGCCTGACGCGTCACCTGCGTCGTCCGGGGCAGGCAGCAGGATCAGTGGTTCGCCGTCCGCCGGGCCGGACACCTCGCAGGACAGCCGTATGCCGTTCACCGCCAGGAGGTGCTGTTCGATCACCCGGCGACGATACCGGTCACCGGGCCGCGGCGCGGACAGCGTGAACTCCGCCACAGGGGGGCCGCCGAGTGCCCGGAACGCCGGGGAGAGGCCGACCCCTAGTTTATGCACCTAGTTGCAAAAAGCCTCCGCCCTCGCTAGAACAGGTTCATCACCCCGCGCGAGGAGGCACACCCCGATGAGTCCGCAGAGTTCCCAGAGCCGGTACCCGCACCTGCTGAGCCCCCTGGACCTCGGTTTCACCACCCTGCCGAACCGCGTGATCATGGGGTCGATGCACACCGGCCTCGAGGAGCACGAGGGGGGCTTCGAGCGCCTCGCCGCCTTCTACGCCGAGCGCGCCCGCGGCGGCGCCGGCCTCATCGTCACCGGCGGCATAGCCCCCAACGACGCCGGCCGCCCGTTCGAGGGCGGCTCCCGCCTCACCACCGAGGAGGAGGCCGCCGAGCACCGCGTGATCACCGACGCCGTGCACGCCGAGGGCGGGAAGATCGCGATGCAGATCCTCCACTTCGGCCGCTACGCCTACCACAAGGACCTGGTGGCGCCCAGCGCCATCCAGGCCCCCATCAGCCCCTTCGTCCCGAACGAGCTCTCCGACACCGAGGTGGAGCGCACGGTCGAGGACTTCGTCCGCGCCGCGCGCCTCGCCAAGCTCGCCGGCTACGACGGCGTGGAGATCATGGGCTCCGAGGGCTACCTGATCAACGAGTTCATCGCCGCCGCGACCAACAGGCGCACCGACCGCTGGGGCGGCGCCTACGAGAACCGCGTCCGCTTCCCGCTGGAGATCGTCCGCCGCACCCGCCAGGCCGTCGGCGAGGACTTCATCCTCGTCTACCGCCTCTCCATGCTCGACCTCATCCCCGGCGGCTCCACCCTCGACGAGGTGGTCCACCTGGCCAAGGAGATCGAGGCGGCCGGCGCCACCATCATCAACACCGGCATCGGCTGGCACGAGGCCCGCATCCCCACCATCGCCACCTCCGTCCCCCGCGGCGCGTACACCTGGGTCACCAAGCGGCTGATGGGTGCGGTCTCCGTCCCGCTCGTCACCAGCAACCGCATCAACACCCCCGAGATCGCCGAGGAACTGCTCGCCGACGGCCGCGCCGACCTCGTCTCCCTGGCCCGCCCCTTCCTGGCCGACGCCGACTTCGTCGCCAAGGCGGCGGCCGGCCGGCCCGAGACCATCAACACCTGCATCGGCTGCAACCAGGCCTGCCTCGACCACACCTTCAGTGGCAAGATCACCACCTGCCTGGTCAACCCCCGCGCCTGCCACGAGACCGAGCTCGTGCTCTCGCCCACCAAGCTGAAGAAGCGCGTCGCGGTCGTCGGCGCCGGCCCCGCCGGCCTCGCCTGCGCGGTCTCCGCCGCCGAACGCGGCCACGCCGTCACCCTCTTCGAGGCCTCCGGCCACATCGGCGGCCAGCTCGACATCGCCCGCCGCATCCCGGGCAAGGAGGAGTTCGAGGAGACCATCCGCTACTTCGGCACCCAGCTCGCCGCCCACGACATCGACGTCCGGCTGGACACCCGGGCCGACGTGGAGACCCTCCAGGGCTACGACGAGGTCGTCGTCGCCACCGGCGTCACCCCCCGCACCCCGGACATCGACGGCGTGGACCACGCCAACGTCGTCAGCTACCTCGACGTGCTGCGCGACGGCGCCCCCGTCGGCGAGCGCGTCGCCGTCGTCGGCGCCGGCGGCATCGGCTTCGACGTCGCCGAGTACCTCACCGACAGCGGCGAGGGTGCCTCGCAGGACCCGGACGTCTACTTCCGCCACTGGGGCGTGGACACCGCGTACGCCGGACCCGGCGGGCTCACCGCCCCCGAGCGGCCTGCGCCGCCGCGCCGGGTCCACCTCCTCCAGCGCAAGGCCACCAAGGTCGGCGCCGGCCTCGGCACCACCACCGGCTGGATCCACCGCGCCGAGCTCAAGCACCGCGGTGTCGTCTCCGTCGCCGGCGCCTCGTACGACCGCATCGACCACGAGGGCCTGCACATCACGGTCGGCGGCGAGCAGCGCCTCGTACCCGCCGACACGGTCGTCCTGTGCACCGGCCAGGAGCCGCGCCGCGACCTGTACGAGGCCCTGCGCGCGGCCGGTGTCGAGGCGCACCTGATCGGCGGCGCCGACGTGGCGGCCGAACTCGACGCCAAGCGGGCCATCCGCCAGGGCACCGAACTGGCCGCGAAGCTCTGACCGAAAGGGGATTGTGGCGGTCCGATCGGACCGCCACAATCTCCCGGTGACGTTCTCCCCCGCAGACGCAGACAAGATTCTCAGCGACAACTTCGCCCCCTGGGTGCTCGCCCTCGGACTGACCGTCCAGGAGACCGGCGAGCGGCACGCCGTCCTGCGGCTGCCGTGGTCCGCCGACCTCGCGCGCGACGGCGGCGGCCTCTGCGGGCAGGCCATGATGGCCGCCGCAGACACCGCCACCGTCATCGCGATCTCCGCCGCGCGCGGCGGGTACGGGCCGATGACCACCGTCCAGCAGTCCACGAGCTTCCAGCGTCCGGTGATCGACGCCGACGTGCTGATCCACGTACGGGTCACCAAGCTCGGCAAGCGCATGGCCTTCGCCGACATCACACTGACCCCCGAGGGCGCCGCCGAACCGGCCGCCACCGCCTCCACGGTCTACGCCCTGCTCGGCTGACCGCGGCCGTGCGCTCCTTGCCCGGGTACGCCGGCCCGACCGACGGGGTGCCCGAGGCGGCGGCCTGCCCTTCGCGCGGCATGGAGGCTGGGCGTCACGACGGGCCAGGACGAGCGTGCGGCCGCGGCCGGGCACGCACCGGAGGAGAGGTCCCCGCGGGGCGGGATCCGGCGCGCGCGTCGGCCACGGGTCTGGGAGCATGGCTCGGGTAGTCGCACCGAGGAGCGGACATGTCCGGACAGTTCGAGGCGAGCATCGAGATCGACCGGCCGGTCGAGCAGGTCTTCGCCTACCTCGCCGACGGACGTAACGACCCTGACTTCAGTCCCCGCCTCCAGCAGATCACCAAGGTTCCCGACGGCCCCACCGCGTTCGGCACCGTCTTCCGCAGCACGGTGAAGGACGCCGGGATGAAGACCGCCCGCGAGTTCCGCATCGTCGGCTTCGACCCGCCGCACCTGATCCGCTGGGCCGAGCAGAGCCGCAACCTGGTCACCGCGGAGGGCGGCTACGACCTCGTTCCCCTCCCCGGCGGACGCACCCGGGTCCGGATCTTCAACAAGCTCGACGGCCACGGCCTCGGCAAGCTGCTCGTGGGCATCGCGGCGAGTGCGGCACGCAAGGACGCCCCCGACTTCGGCCGCCGCATCAAGGCGGCCGCGGAGGCGTCCCTCACGAGCTGAACCCGGGAGCCGGGTCAGAACCGCCCGGGAGCCCCGGGGAGGGGCAGGGGCTTCGCCGGAGCGGCTCCCCGCTCCCCGGCCGCGGCCGCCGGCGGGTTCTGGCAGGTCACGTCCTGGGCGGGCAGCTTGCCCGTGGCCAGGTACGCGTTGACCGGGGCGTTGGCGCAGGAGGCGGGGTCGACGAGGTACACGCCGTGGCCCTCACCGCCGGCCGCCAGCACCATCCGCGAGCCCTTCAGGGCGCGGTGCAGGCCCTGGCCGCTGGTGAGCGGGGTCTGCGAGTCCCATTCGTTCTGCACCGTCAGCACGTTCGCCTTCTTGTGCATCGGCGTGGCCGACTCCACCGGCCGGTCCCAGAAGGCGCACGGCTTGATGTTGGACGCGAAGTCCCCGTACAGCGGGTACTTCACCTTGTCCTTCGCCGCGTCCCGCTCGTACTGCTCCGTGTAGCGGGGCCAGCTGCCGGTGTCCCCGCAGACCACGGCCCAGAAGGCGGCCGTGCCGTTGTCCGAGGCGGGCTCCTCGGCCGTCCGGCCGAGCAGCCGCAGCTTCAGTGCCTTCACGTCCGCGCCCGCCGCCTGGGGCCTGCCCTCGGCGGCGGCCTTCAGGGCCGCGACCAGCGGCGTGGCCTGCGCCGGGTAGAAGAACACCCCGCGCGCGGCCCGGATCATGTCGCCGGTGACCTTCGTGCCCTCGAAGTCGATGGGCTCCCGGTCGGCGCGCTCCACCAGAGCCCAGAAGGTGGCGGAGACCGCCTTCGGGTCGTCGCCCAGCCCGAACTCGGCCGACCGCTCCGCCGCCCACTGCGTCCACCGCGCGAACGCGGGCTCGGCCTCGGTGGCCCACACCTGGATCATCCCGCGCCAGATCCGCTGCGGGTCCACACCGCTGTCGAGCACGAAGCGGTCGGTGCGCTCCGGGTACATCTGCGAGTACACCGCGCCGAGGTAGGTCCCGTAGGAGTAACCGAGGTACGAGATCTTGCCCTCGCCCAGCACGGCGCGGATGGTGTCCATGTCGCGGGCCGTGTTGCGGGTGGTGATGTGCGGCAGCACGTCACCGGCCTTCTCGCGGCACTTGTCGGCGACGGTGCGGGCCCACGTCACGTCGGAGGCGAAGGTCTCCGGGCGGTAGGCGCGGTCGAAGGCCTGCTCGGCGTCCTCCAGCCCGCAGGTGATGGGGCTGCTGGCGCCGACCCCCCGCGGGTCGAAGCCGATGAGGTCGTAGCCGTCGCGCACCTCCTTGGGCATCAGCCCGTTCACCAGCAGCGGCAGGTCGAGCCCCGGCCCGCCGGGGCCGCCGGGGTTCAGCAGCAGGACGCCGTGCCGCTTGGCGGGGTTCTCGCTCTTCATCCTGGATATCGCGATGTCGATCGTGCGGCCGTCGGGGCGCCGGTAGTCGAGCGGGACCTTCAACGTGGCGCACTCGTACGAGGCCGGCTGCTCCGGGCTGCACCGCTGCCATGCGGGCTTCTGGCGGAGGTGGTCGGCCGCGGGAGACGCGGCAGCCTGCGTCGCGGTCAGCAGAGGCACGGTGGTGGCGATGAGGCCGGCGGTGGCGAGCAGCGGTGCGAGGCGTTTCAGGCGCACGGAGCCGTTCCTTTCGGTGAAGTCCATTACGAGTCCACCTTGTTGCACCCGCCGCCCCGGCCGAATCATCCCGGAGGGCAGTGCCGTGTGCTCCTCACGAATGAGCCGATATCAGGACACTGGCCGACACGCCGCCGTCGGGCGGGACCGCCGACTCAACCGCCCGCGGCGGGAGTCGAGTGGCCGGAGTGCTCGGAGGGGCCCGCGGGCGCGGAGGGCGCCGCGTCCCCGGAGGGGGGCGTGCTTCCCGATGGGACGGCGTGCGCGGCAGGGTCGGTGTGTCCGGAGGAGGGCGCGTTGTGCGCGGTGCCGGTCTCGACGGAACCGCCGAGCCGTTCGCGGAGCGCGTTCAGGGCGTCCGCCGACTGAGTGGTGACGACCCACCGGTCGCCCACGAGGTAGACACCGCCGTACGCCCGGGCCTCGTCCAGCCAGGCGCGCAGCCCCTTCTGGGCGGCGAAGGTGGCCATGCGGTAGGCGCCCTGTCCCGTCTCGCAGCCCCCCTGGCGCAACTCATCGGCCTCCACGCTCACTTCGGGGGCGCAGCCGATGGCCGACGCGATCGCCTCGATCGAGGTGCCGGGCGCGGCAGCCTCCGCGGAGGCGGGTGTGGCCGCGTGTCCCGCGCACCCCGCGCACAGCAGGACGGTGACGCACGCCGCGGCGACGGCCGCGAGGGACGGGCGGATCCGGGGGGCGGGGCGGTCGGTGGTCGGCATGCGGACCTCACGGGCTGATCGGGGAAAAGGGGTCGTGGTGCCCGGGAGGGGAGGGGCCCGGGCACCACGCGTTTTCGGGGGTGTTGTGCTGTTGGGTACTGTGCGGCGGCGCTGAGAAGCCCTTGGGGGTGGGCTTTCCGGCCTCAGCCCGTGGTCGTCACCTTCTTGCCCTTGTCGGAGACCGCGAACCACACGCCCTTGTTGCCCTGCCCGTTGATGTCACCCGGTTCCTTGTCACCGGTGAACGTGTACAGCGGCCAGCAGTCGATCGTCAGCTGTTCGGTTCCGTCGGGCCGCTTGAAGGTACCCACCAATTCGGCGGGAATTCCCTTCACCAATTCCTTGTCGACGGCCTTGGCGGGCTTCCAGGTGTTCAGGCAGGCGTCGAGGCAGTTGGTCTTCATGGGCCAGGCGCTGTCCTTGTCGAACCGGTACAGCGTGCGGCCCTGCGCGTCCGTGAGGATGGCGCCGAGCTTCGTGTCCCGGTTGACGCCGATCGGGTCCGCCTGCGCCTTCTCCGCCCCGCCTGCCTCACCCGCACCGGCGCCCGCACCGGCGCTCGGGTCGGCGCCGGACCCGGAGCCCGCGCCGCCGCCGGCCTTGGCCGGCTTGCCGTCGGGCGCCAGGACGTGCCAGGTGCCGCCGACGCCCTCGCCGAGGGTGTCGCCCGGCTTGGTGTCCTTCGCGTAGCGGTACACCGGCCAGCCCGCCAGGGTCAGCTGCTTGGTGCCGTCGGCCCGTTCGACCGAACCCAGGAGGGCCTTGTCGATGCCCTCGCCGGCCGAGGCGTCGTCCGCGGAGACCGCCGGCCAGACCGCCGCGCAGTCCCCCTCGCAGTTGGACTTCGGGGGCTTGGGCGTGTCCTTGTCGAACCGGTAGAGCGTGAAGCCCGCGCTGTCGGTGACCGTCGGCCCCAGCTCCGTGGTGGCCTTCACCTTGAGCTCGCCGGCGGGACCGCTCTTGATGGTGTCGGCAGCCGGGACGGCGCCGGAGCCGCCACCGTAACCGTCGTAGCCGGACCCCGCCTGTTTGCTGTCGCCCACCGGCTGGACCGAATCCTGCTTTCCCGCGGAATTGTCGCCGCTGCCACATGCGGCGGTCAGCATCAATACCGCGACGGCCGACCCGGCGAATACTCCACGACGCATTTTCTTCACGATCTCTCCTTCAGGTCAGGATTCGCGTTCTCGTGCCCTGGGTAATTTCTACGGGGCCTCTGCCGGAGAATGTCAATCTCCCTGAGAATTTGTCAGATCGCGCCAACATTGAACCCGGGGGGGTTGGTTCAGTCCTGGATGCGCAGCGCGAGCGCGGGGCAGCGGCGCACCGCGCGCTGAGCTTTCTGCCGGAGCTGCGCGGGCACGATCATGGACGCCTGGGACGGGTACCCGTCCGCGTCCAGCCGTACGACGTCCGGGAGGATGTCCACGCACAGTCCGTGGCCCCGGCACAGGGTCCAGTCCACCAACAGGCGTTCCTCCGGGGTCTCGTCCTTCGGCAGGGGCAGCGCCCCCATCACCGGCCGGCCGCAGCCGCTGCCGAGGGCGTGGTCGCGGAACTCGTCCGGGAACGCAGCGAGCGCCGAGGCCACGAAGGCCGCGGTGCCGTCCGGATGGCTGCACGCGCCGCGGCGCCGTACCACCTTCATCCGGGCCTCGATGGTCTCCAGAGCGGTTCTGCCCCCGCCCCTGACGGCGTCCTCCACCACGTCGGCCAGCGCGGGCAGTCCGCGGAAGCAGGGGCCGCACTGGCCGGCCGTCTCGTCCGCCATCCAGCGGGTCACCTTCGCCACCTCGCCGGCCGGGCAGGTGTCCTCCGGCAGGGGCAGCACCGCCCCCGCCCCCAGCACCGCGTCGAACGCCGCGAGGGACCCCCGGGACAGGTCGGCGATGCGCGCGGACCCCGGATCCAGCCATTTGCCGTGGTAGCCGCCCACCAGTACGCCCTGGCCGGGATCCAGGCCGCACAGCTCCAGTACGTACGCCAGTGAGGTCCCCAGGGGCGCTTCGACGACCGTGGAGCCGGCGATGGTCAACATCACGGTGCCGGGCTCGGACGGCAGGCCGACCGCCCGGTAGTCCAGCGCGCCGAGGCGGGCCGCCACGGCGAGCTGGGCGTAGGTCTCGGTGTTCGAGAACAGGGTGGGCATGCCGGCCAGTCCCCGCTCGCTGGTCCGTATCTTCTGCCCCGAAGGCAGCGTCGGACCCCCGTTCAGACCGTTCACCATGGAGGTGCTCTCTCCGGTCACGAACCGTTCGGGCAGCGCCTGCACCCTCACCTGGCGGCCCGCGGGGCCGCGCTCCGCCACAGCCGCGCGCAGCGACTGCTCCACGTCGGGCCGGGTGACGCCGATGACGACGTCGTCGGCGCCGACCGCGGCGGCGGCCAGCAGGGCTCCGTCGAGCACCAGGTGCGGGACGTGCAGCAGCAGCGCCTTGTCCTTGAGGCAACTGGGCTCGCCCTCACTGGCGTTGACGACGACCGCGGTTCCGGTGTCACGGCCCTCGGCCGCCCGCATGACGGCCCGCAGCTTCCGGGCGAAGGGGAATCCGGCCCCACCGCGTCCCCGCAGGTCGATGTTCTCGGCGAGATCGACGAGCTCGTCCGGCCGGTAGCGCGGCAGTTGGCCGTGCGTCGTCAGATGGGCGACGCGGTCGAGCCGGGGGGCCTGGTCGAGCCCGGCCAGCAGTCGGGGAGCGCCCACGCAGCCGAGGCTGGGGCGCGTGAAGCCGCTCACAGCCGCCACTCGCGCGTGGCGAACTGGTCCCCGTCCATGCCCGCGGCGGCGCCCATGCCCAGGCCGGCATCCATGTAGGAGCCGGCGGGGTCGGTCGCGTACACGGCGGTCAGGGCGGGTTGGTCGTCCGTGGGAGGCGCGGCCGGCCCGGTGAACTTCTCCCGCGCGCCGGCGGCCCGCGCGCCGGCCGCCCGGGAGCCGGCGGCCCGGGAGCGGGGCTCCCGCCGCTGCCGGGGGACGGCGGCCACGACGGGCAGCTGCTGGGTGCTCGCCGTGCCGAGGGGCCTGGTCGGCGACTCGCTCATCCTGGACTTGAGCCGGAACGCGAGCACGCCGGCGACACCGAGCAGGCACAGCGCGTACGCCACCGTGACATAGAGGTCGGCGGCCCGGCCCGCCTTCAGCCCGTGCACCAGGGAGGCGCCCCAGGCCGGATAGGCGGCGAAGTGCAGCGCCCGCCACCACAGGGAGCGGCCCTTGGAGGCGAACACACTGCGCACCGCGCCGGACACCGCGACCGCGACGAAGAGGTACCCGGCGAGGCTGCCCAACCCGATCAGTACGGGCTGGCCGATGTCGGTGAACGGGACGAACGCCGCGGACGCGGTCGTCCGCTGCTCCGCGATCTTGACCCAGATGTGCAGGGCCAGGAAGCCGAGGCCGGACACCGCCAGGCCGCGGTGCACGCCCTGGGCGAGCAGCCGGTGACCCGATTTCAGCACCAGCCGGTCGGTGGAGATCAGTCCCCACAGGACGGTGGAGGTGAGCGAGACGAGTGAGAGCACGCCCGCTCCGAAGTCGAGGAAGTCCCAGAACTGGGTGAAGGCGCCCGCGCGGGCGGCCACGGTGATGGAGACGACGGCCGCGCCGACGGCGCAGATGGCGCCCGGACTCATGCGTCCGGGCGTCGGCAGGAGGGAGGGCCGCCGGGCGGCCCTCCGTCCTGCTGCCTGAGCCGATGCCGCGTGTCGGCTTTTACGGCGGGCCCTGTGCGGGCGAGGCATGTGCGGCTGGGGCAAGGGCATCCAGGTCTCCTGTGCGCCTGGGTTCCGAGCACTCCACCTGGCGCTCGGAACCCGGGGGTCGTTGTCGTCTCTGCCCGGCCGCGCTGTGAAACTCCGCGCCGGCCGAGGGAACTTGGGGCCGGAGTGCAGCAGCATCGTGGAGCGTCACATCAGCTCCACAGGATTTATCGAAACGTGATAATTTCTCGCAGCGCGTCTCCGGCGCATCGAACAACACCGGAAGATTCCCCTCCAGCGGAGGTTGCGACAGGCCACCGCGCCGCCCGCCGCCTACGCGTCCCGGACAGTAAAAACAAAGCAAAGTCCCGGGACGGTGGGTGGTCGGACCTCTCCAGGAGGGAGTACGAGGGCCGCAACTCCCGTGTCAGACAACGATGTTGGCGCGGGGAGCAACCTCGGCGGGCTTGCCGCTCTTCCCCGGGCAAGCCTCACCCCGGCACGAACGAGGAAAACGATGTGCGAACTTCTGAACCGCATCTGGTCCCGCCCCCGAGGCGAGTGGACGCGCGTCTTGCGCAGGGAACTCCCCGCGCTGGCTGCCGAGATAGTGGAGGAGCTTCTGCATGGAATTCCGGAATTTTCCGAACTTATCGATGACAACGATGCCATTGATGCAGAGTTGCTCCGGCAGCGGGTGGAAGAGGCACTCCTCACCACACTCGGCTACCAGGAGCGAACCCGGGAACAAGCACCGGACGAGTGCCAGGACCAGGCAGAGAACCAGGCTGAAACCGAGGCCGAAACCGAGCTCCGAACCGCGGACCGCGGCAAGGCCGGCAGCAGGGAGGCGACATACACGGACGAGTGCGAGATCACGCACGAGGGCCCGCGCGACGACGTCCGCGAGGAGGTCCGCCCGGGATCCCGCGACGGCATCCGCCAACCGGCCCTCAAGCGCGTCCCGGTGACCACCCGGGAGGAGACCGAGGAGGAGACCGGTGAAGGTGTCCGCCCGGGCGAACGGGCCCGCCAGGAGCTGTTCAGGACCCTCACGGACGACCGCATCGCGTCCGACAGCTCCCTCACCGAGCTCGCCGAGGCGGCCGGATGGCCCCTCCCGCTGGCCGTACGGGCCATTGTTCCGGCCACCCCCGGCGAGGCGCAGCAGCTGGCGGGCGTCATGGACGACGCCCTCGTCGGAATGTTCGCGGGCAGGCCGTGCCTGCTGGTCCCCAGCGCCGACCCGGACGCCCGCGGACCGCTGGAGCACCTGCTGCGGGGCCGGTTCGCGGCCGTGGGACACGCCGTCCCGATCCGGGACACGGCTTCTTCCCTGCGCTGGGCGCTGCGCCTGGCCGGTCTGACCCCCAGCCGGCCGGGCCTCGAGACCAGGCCGGTCTTCGTCGACGACCACCTGTCGACCCTGCTCCTGCTCCAGGACGAACCCCTGGCCCACGCACTGGCCGCCCGCTGGCTGCGGCCCCTCGCGGACCTGACCCCGCGGCAGAGCGAGCGGCTGGAGGTGACGCTGCTCGCCTGGCTCGAGGGCGGCGGTGCGCCCGAGGCCGCCAAGGCCCTCAGCGTGCACCCGCAGACCGTGCGGTACCGCATGCGCCAGCTGGAGAAGCTCTTCGGAACCGGCCTGCGCGACCCGCGGACCCGGTTCGAGCTGGAGATGGCCCTGCGCAGCCGCCGGCTGATGGCCCAGGTCCGGCGCCAGCACTCGCGCGTGACCCGCAGGACGGCCCGCGTGATCCAGGCCGACTTCACCCCCCTCGTCGTCGGCCGCATGGCCCGCGTCAACGGCCTCTGACCCCCGAACCCCTGTGAACCCCCAGTGAACCCCCTGTGAACGCCCGAACCCCTCTGAGCCACTGAATCCCCTCTGAACACACCCCCGACAACACCCCCGACAACACCCCCGACAACACACCCGAACCACGCCGGCCCGGCCCGGCCCCGTCCTCACGGGGCCGTGCCGGGCCTTTGCGTGCCGGGCCTTTGCGTGCCGGGCCTTTGCGTGCCGCGCCCTCGCGGACCGGGCGTTCGCGGGCCGGACCCGGGCAGCCCACGCCGGGTGCCGTCACCGACCCGTCCGCCAGGAGCCCGCCCCGAGCCGGGCCGGACCCGTCCGCCAGGAGCCCGCCCCGAGCCGGGCCGGACCCGTCCGCCAGGAGCCCGCCCCGAGCCGGGCCGGACCCGTCCGCCGGGAGCCCCGCCCCGAGCCGGGCCGGACCCGTCCGACCCGGCCGGGACCCGGGCCGGACGAGAGCACCGCGCACGCCCGGCCGCCTCGCCCGGATCCGGGCCGGACCGACGAGCGCACCGCAGCCCCGGGCACACGAACGCGCCCCGGGCCGGACGGCCACCGGCGCGCGCTCCGGGGCGGGAACACGAAAGAGGTGTTGGTCCGAAGAAGCTTCGGACCAACACCTGTTCCCGGAACGGGCGCGGGGTGAGGAAGGGGGAGCGCCCGCTCCGGGAGCGGAAGGGGAGAACCGGCCGCGAGCGTCAGCGGCAGTTGCGCCCGTCGTTGATGCAGCTCACGGCCTTGTTCATCAGGCCGTTCGACATCACGTTGATGAAGTCGCCATGGTCGGTCACCGGCTTGTGCAACTGCTCGGGGAAGCTGTCCACGGCGATGCGGGAGCCCGGCTGCACCCCGTACACGATGCGCTGGACGAGCTGCGGGATGGCGGTGAAGCCCTTCTGGCAGCGGCCGTTGCGGTCCGCGAACGCCACGTGCGTGCGGTGGTTGGCGCTGTCGGTGTTGCGGCCGTCCCAGCAGCTCTGGAACGAGAAGGTGCGCACCACGTCACTGCCCTTGGGGCAGACCGGGTACTTGTCCTTCAGCTGGCGGTCCTCGAACCCGGTGCAGCTCCACGAGGCGTTGGCGTTGGCCGTGCCGTTCGTGAGCGCCTTGGCGTCACCCGTGATGATCCGCAGGAAGCGGGGCATGGCCTTGACCTTGCCCTCGGGGCTGCCCTTGAAGGTGATGGTGACCTGCTTGGGCTTCAGGATCGTGCCGACGTTGCCGTCCTGCCCGCCGCCGGGCGCCTGCGCGTCGCGCTCCGCCTTGCCGTCCCGCAGCCGCAGCACGGGCCAGTAGTAGGTGGACTGGTCGCCGTTGCCGCAGGTGGTGCCGGCCCTGGCGAGGCTGTCGTTGGTGGAGAAGGCGTCCGTGGACACGTTGCCCACGTAGTCGTGCATGTGGTGAGCGCCGTTGGACACGCCGGGCGCGACGATGACGTTGTCGGGGTTGAAGTGGCCGTTCTCGTTGCGGCCGCACTGCACGCTGAAGGATCCCGTGGAAGCCCCGTTCTGGGCCCTGGGAGCACGGACGTTGGGGCGTACCTTGGTGATGTTCACGAAGTCGTTCTTCGCCGGAGCGCCCTTCTTGCCGGCCGCGGAGGACTTGGCGTCGGAGGCCAGCGCCGCCGCTCCGCCCCCGCCGTCCTCCTCGGCCGAGGCCTTCTTCATCTGGCAGGCGCTCAACGAGGCGATCTCCTTCGGGGGGTCGCCCGCCCGGTCTATGGCGTCGGACATCCCCTTGATGGTCTGTTCACGCTTCTGCTTGAGTTCGCCGAGGAGTGCGTCGCCCTGCGCCTGGCCGGAGGCGAGCCGCCGGTAGGCGTCCGCCACCTGGTCGTCCAGCTTGGCCAGGTTCGCGTCGACCTCGGCCTTGGCCTGCTCGGGCACGGCCGTGAGCTTCTCACCCACGTCGGGGCAGTCGATGGTGGTCGTCAACTGCGACTTGCGGTTGTCGTCCTGGCCCGCGGAGGCGTTGCCGGCGATGACGGCGACCCCGCCGCCGCCCAGCACGAGTGCGGAGACCGCTCCCACGATCTTCGTCGACAATCGGGCGCGCTTGTGGCCCTTTGGACTCATGCGATCACTTCACTTCGTCGGTGGGACATTGTCGGAGAGCCCGTCGAAGTCGACCAGCCCGGTGTCCTCGAGGACCGTGATGTGGTCCAGGACCGTGGCGTTGGCGGACGTGGCGAGGGCTCGCACCATGGAGTTGCGGGTCTGGGCCCGGATTCCGGCCAGCAGGGAGAACACCTTTCCGTGCGCTCGGCGCAACAGCTGGGTGAACAGCCGTTCGTACTCGTCTCCCTTGGCGCGGCTCATCTGGCCCAACCAGTCCTGCTGCTGTGCGGAGGGCTGGTTGGGCAGGTCGATGCCGAGGGCCTGGCCGACCTGGATGACCTGACGGTCCAGTTCGGTGTGGCCGTCGACGAGGTGGTCCCCGGCCGTGCGTATCGCAGGCCGCGTCCCGCGCTGCTGGGCCTGCCGCCCTGCGGGCAGCTCCCACAGCCCGGCGAGGCGGACCTTGCGGACGAAGTCGCGGTCCGCGGCGGTCAGCGGCCCGTACGCCGTGCTCACCGTTCCCAGGCCGTCGTCGTCGGCCGGCGCCGGGGCCGCGACGGCGGCCGTCGCCCGGCCGCCGTCGAACTTGTCCACGGGGACCAACAGGGCGATCAGGGTGAGCGCGAGCGCGGTGATGACGACGCCGCTCGCGATCGAGTACCGGGTGGCCGTCGACCAGCCTCGCGTGTTTCTCCGCCGCAATGACAGCAATGTGCCTCCTTGCTCCGTGGGGCCGGGAGGTGGCGGGGCAGGGAGGTCCCGCAAGCGTCGTGCGGTGCAACACCCGCATTCCCGGGGGTTTCACGGGACGGTAGTGCCCGCCGTGACGCCCCCGCCGGAGGACATCACCATCGGATAAACACTCCGGCGTTTCCTGGAAAGGCTGATATCTTGCCGCGTTGCCCCACCCCCCAGGGGTGTCCTACGCCGACGGCGCCTGCTCCGGGGACGGCGCGGCGTGGCGGGCGGCGATCGCCGCCGCGCGGTGGTGCACGAAGTCGCGCAGCCACCGCGGGGCCAGCACCTCCGCGTCCGTGGCGAGCTGCCACAGCGCCCATTCGGCGTGCCTCGCATCCTGGTAGGTGACCTCCAGCCGCAGCCGGCCCTCCGCGTCGGCCTCCTCGGCGAGCACGGCCAGTGCGCTGCCGACGAGGTCCTCCCGCCGCGCCGGATCCACCCCTACCAGGACGGTGACCAGGTCGCCGCCGGCCCGGAACCGCATGCTGCGCTCCTGCCACGCCAGGTCCAGATCGACCGCATCCGGTCGCTGCGCCGGTTCGGCGAGTTCCTCGGCGGCCAGGATGCGGGACAGCCGGTAGGTGCGGTCCGCGCCGGCCCGCGTGGCCAGCAGGTAGCCCTGGCCGCGCACGGTGACCAGACCGATCGGCTCCACCGTGCGCCACTGGGCTTCCCGGCCCGCCGCCGCGTAGCGGATGCGCAGCCTGTGGCCGGCGAACACCGCCCGGCGGACCTCGCCCACCACGGCGTCCGGCAGCTCCTCGGTGACGAGCCGGCGCGCGAGGGCGTCGGTCTCCGGGTCGATCAGCAGGCGCCGCGCCGCACCCGCCGCGGTCGCCCGCTGGCTTTCGGGCAGTGCGTCGACCACCTTGCGCATGGCCGAGGCGAGTGCCGAGCCGAGGCCGAACGCCTGCGCCCCGCGCCGCGATCCGGCGACCAGCAGAGCGAGCGCCTCGTCGTGGTTCAGCCCCGTGAGCTCGGTACGGAAACCGGGCAGCAGCGTGAAACCGCCGTGCCGGCCGCGCTCGGCGTAGACCGGGACGCCGGCCGCGGACAGCGCGTCGATGTCGCGCAGCACGGTCCGGGTGGACACCTCGAGCTCGCGCGCCAGTGTGGTCGCGGACAGCCGGCCGTGCTGCCGCAGCAGCAGTACCAGGGAGACCAGGCGATCGGCGCGCACCCGGAAAAGCTACCGGAATACACGACACACGATGTCGTGATTGGTTGCGAGGCTTCGACGCGACACAGTCCCTTGCACCCGAGAGGTGGCCCCCATGGCACACGACATCGTCAACCCCGACGGCCTGCACGACCCGACCCCGTTCGGCTACAGCCACACCGCCTCCGTCCCCGCGGGTACGGAACTGGTCCTCGTCGCTGGCCAGTACGGGGCCGGCCCGGACGGCGCGGTCGTCTCCGCCGACTTCTGCGAACAGGTGGAGCAGGCGTTCCGTAACATCGGTGTCGCCCTCGACGCCCACGGACTCGGCCTCGGCCACGTCGTGCAGCTCAGGACGTACGTGGTCGGCCACGACGTGTCCAAGCTCGGGCCGATCGCCGCCGCCGTGCACAAGCGCTGGGGCGCGCGGCCGCCCACGCAGACCCTCGTCGGCGTCGCCGCCCTGGCTACGCCGGACCTGCTGTTCGAGGTCGAGGCGCTCGCCGCCCGGCCCTGACCGGTGGGCCGCCGCCCACGGGGGCGGCGGCCCACGGCCCGATGAGCCGCCGCCCCTCCGGAACGCGTCCCGGATCAGGGCCTACGCCGCGAGCACCGCCTCGCGCGTCCCCCGCGGGGCCCGCTCGCCCGGCGCGGCCGGGGCCTGCGGCTCCGCCGCGGCCGCATGGGTGTCCGTCAGGAGCGCGACGAGGGAGGTGCGGGCCCGGGCCACGCGGGAGCGGACCGTGCCGATCGGGCAGCCGATGGCCTCGGCCGCCTCGGCGTAGGGGAGACCCAGCAACTGCGTGAGGACGAAGGCCTCCCGGCGCTCCGACGGGATCGCGGCCAGCAGTTCCGCCAGCGCGATGCCGTCCTCGAAACCCGGTAGGCCGTACGGCTGGGCCTGTTCGGCGGCCGTCTGCCAGTCGCAGCGCTCCGACAGTCTCGGCCGGGCGGCGGCGTGGCGCAGGCTGTCCACGACGGTGCGCCGGGCTATGGACAGCAGCCAGGTACGCGCGGAGGAGCGGCCCTCGAACCGGTGGAGGCCGGCCAGCGCCCGCAGGAACACGTCCTGGGTGAGGTCGTCGGCGGCCTGGGTGTCGGCGCTCAGGTAGGCGACGTAGCGCCAGACGTCGCGGTGGAGGGCGCGTACGAAGCGGTCCGTCTTCGCGAGGTCGCCGTCACGGGCGGCGAGGGCCAGCCGGGTCACCGCCGCGTCGGAGGCCTCGGTGTGCCGGGCGGCACGCGCGCCGGCGGTACAGGTCTGGGGGGTCGTCAGGGCAGGTGTCATCGCCAAAGGTCCTTATGTGCAAGGGGAGTCCGGTGCCGCTCCAGGGCGGGACCGGTGAGGTGCACGGCCTGCCGGAGGGCAGGGCCGAGGGCCCGAGGCGCGGCATCCGCGGGGCACCCGCGAGGCACAGGGTGCGCCGAGGGCGTCAGGTGCGTCAGGTGCGCAGAGCGCATCACGTGCGTGCGAGGTGTGCGCGAGAGCGGTCGCGAACGCGACGGGGATGCGGACAGGGATGTCGCTGCGGCTCGGGTGACCGGCTGTCAGAGGACAGCGGTCGCCGTCGGCGGACCCCTCGAGGTGATGGCGTGGACGAGGAACAGCTGCCGCGGTGCGCGCGTCCGGTGCGGCCGGCGCACCCGCGGTCGCGGCCGTAGCGCGGCCGTGACCGGTCGCAGGAGCAGACGCAGCGGAGCCCGCAGCCGGGTGGCCACGGCGCGCACCACGCGGAAGAGGGCACGCTCGCCGTGGGCGAGCCACAGCCCGCACAGCACGGCGGCCAGCAGGTGGGCGATCAGCATTCCGGCCGGTGACATGAACGCCATCGGCAGGGCCGAGCCCTCGTGCGCGCCCCCCGCCATGTGCAGGGACGCCGCGGCGGACGCGGCATCCGCCGTCGGACGGGCGGCGTGGTGCGCATGAACAGCCGCTTCCGATGCGGCGGTTCCGGTCGCCGCGGCCGAGTCGGCTGCGAGCGCCGAGAAGGCCGACAGGGCCGGCTCCGCCGCGGACCGGCCCGCGGACTGGGCCAGGGAGAAACCCGAGTGGAGCACCGCCTGCACGGCGACGGCGGCCCCCGTGACGGCGAGGATCCCGCGCTCACGGTCCGCGAGGGACCAGGCCGTTCCCGAGGCCGCCGCGAACCCGAGGGACAACGCCCACCAGGGCACCGCAGCACCCGACATGAGCATGTGCCCGATGGCCGCGAGCAGCACACAGAGGGCTGCGAACATCGCAGCCCGTAGGGCGCGTAAACAGCGGACCGGCTCCATGGCGGGGCTCATCCTCGCACCGGCCTCCCGAGCCGCACATCAGGGTGCGCACTTCCGGACAAGTTTCCGCGGCCCCACCATGTCACAGTCGGGCCGCCTCCCTCGTGTGGTGCAGGGCACAGCGGAAGGGCGGGAACCGACCCGCCGCTCCATCCGACTGCCTACCCGGTCGGTCGAGCAGTTCAACGTCCCGGGAAGGGAGACTTTGTGGCGGCGGCGGAGGGAGCGGCGACGGCACCGCCGACGGAGATGGACGCCGGTGCGGGACGAAGGCTCACGGCGCTCCTCACCTGCGCCATGGCGTTCTCGATGCTGCAACTGTTCCTGCTCGGGGCCCTCGGGCCGCGGCTCGTGGCGGAACTGGGCCTCTCACCGGCCCTGTTGGGCCTCACCACCACGATCGGTTTCGGAGCGGCCGCCGCCCTGTCCCCGGCGGGCGGGCGGATCGTGGACCGGATCGGCCCCCGGCGCTCGCTCGTCCTCCTGCTGCTCCTGTCCGCCGCGGCCCTCGCCCTGATCGGGGCCGCCCCCGGCGCCGGCCTGCTGCTGGGCGCCGTCGCACTGGGCGGCGTACCGCAGGCGCTCGCGAACCCGGCCACCAACAAGGCCCTGCTGCGCGCCGTACCGCCCGCCCGCCGGGGCGCCGTCACCGGCCTCAAGCAGTCCGGCGTGCAACTGGGCGCCTTCGCGGCCGGAGCGCCGCTGGCGGCCCTCGCGAACGGGATCGGCTGGCGGGGCGCTGTCTGGGCGGGCGCCGCGGCGGCCCTGCTCACCGGGCTGTGGGCGCTGCGGGTCCTGCCCGCGGACCCCCCGCCGCCGCCGGCAGGCCCCCGTACGGAACTCGTCCCGCGCGGGATGGTGGCCTGGCTGGCGGTGTACTCGCTGTTCCTCGGTGCGGGTATCGCCTCCGTGAACACCTACCTCGCCCTGTTCGGCGCGCAGCGCCTGGGCATGGGACCGACCATGGCGGCCGCCCTGGTCGCCGTACTGGGAGTGGCCGGGATCGCCGGCCGGGTGGGCTGGGCCAGGGCGGCCCGCCCCGGGCGCGCGCAATGGCTCCCGGGCGGGCTCGCGTGCGGCGCGCTCGGCGCGGCCGCCCTGCTGGCGGCCGCCCTCGTGGCCGGCCCCCTGGTGTGGGCCGGCGCGGTCGCCGTCGGGGTGTTCGCCGTCTCCGCCAACGCCGTCTCGATGGTGCTGGTGCTCCAGCGGGCCGCCCCCGGCCGGGCCGGACAGGACTCCTCACTGGTCGCGGCCGGATTCTTCGCCGGATTCGCGCTGGGCCCGCCGCTGTTCGGCCTGCTCGTGCAGAGCGGGCGGTACGGGCCGGGCTGGCTCCTGGTGGCCGCGGAGTTCGCGGCGGCCGCGGCCGTCGCGTTCCTCTGGGCGGTACGGGACCGGCGCGGAGGCACGGCGTGAGCGCCGCGACCGGCCGGGCACTGGCAGCGGTCATGGAACGGGTGGCGGTGACCGCAGCCGAGGTGGACCCGCGCTTCCCGCTGTACGCCGACCCGGCCGACGGGCGGTGGACCACGACCGGCCGCGGTTCGTGGACCGGGGGCTTCTGGGCAGGGCTGCTCTGGCTGCGGGCGCGGTACACCGGAGCGGAGCCCGACCGGCGGGCCGCCGCCGCGTGCACGGCCCGCCTCGAACCGTGGGTCGCGGCCGACACCGCCACCCGCGGCCTCATCTTCTGGTACGGGACCGCCGCGGCCGGCGACGACGCCGAAGCCGCCGCGCTCCGCGCCCGGGCGGCCCGGGCCTGCCTGTCGGCCTGCGACCCGCAACTCGGGATCCTGCCCTGGGGCGGCGCGCTGGGCGGCCCCGGCTGCTCGCCCGCGTGGACGCCGTGCCGGGCACCGTGCCGCTCCTCGCGGGCGCCGGACCGGACGGGGCGGCCGCGGCGTCAGCCCACCTCCACCGGCACCTGGACCTCTGCCTCGGCCGGCCCGGCGACGCGGCCCCGTGGTTCCGGCCCGCCCTGAGCTTCGAGACGGCGACCGGCCGATGGCATCCCTGCGAGGACCCGCCGCCGGGCTGGAGCCGGGGGCAGGCCTGGCTGCTTCTGGCGGTCGCCGACGCCATGCTCCGACCAACCCCCGGCGCGGGTCGCTTCGCCCGCCTCGCCGAGGCAGCCGACCTGCTGCTGAGGCGGGGCGAGCTGCTGACCGGACCGCCGGTCCCGCCGGCCGACACCGCCTGCCCGGCCGGTCCCCCCGACACCTCGGCCGCAGCGATCACGGCGGTCGCCCTGCTGAAACTGGCCCGGACGCCCGGGCCCGGCGCGGAGCAGTACGCGCTCCGGGCCGAGGTGATCGTCGACCGCCTCACCCGGTCCCACCTCACCGGCGAGGACGGCTCCCGCCCGCCCGGAATGCTGCTGGACGGCTGCTACGACCCGGCGAAGCGACCGGCGGTCCGCCACGAGCTCGTCTGGGGCGACTTCTTCCTGGCCCTCGCCCTGTCCGCCCTCCACGGCCTCGTGGACGTCACGCGCGTCTGATGGAAAGTCGAGAAACGTCGCCCTTGCTGCCGTCGAACCCGGTGCAGTCGTGCGGGACCGTGCGGCCGCCCGGTCCCGGTCCCGGTCCCGCAACGACCGCACCGGCGGAGTCGGCGGCCTCGTGGCGCCCCCCGGTTCAGCTGCTCGGAGCCGCCCGCACGACCGGCGGACCGGTCCGGCCGCTCCGGCCGTAGGCGCGGAGCACGCGGCGGGCCACCGAGGTGATGTGGAGTTCGTCCGGGCCGTCGAGGATGCGGGCGGCGCGGCCGGTGCGGAAGAGGGCCGGGAGCGGGGTGTCCGGGCCCAGGCCCGCGGCGCCGTGGATCTGGATCGCGGAGTCGGCGACCTGCTGGAGCATGCGCGCCGCGGCGACCTTGGCCAGCCCCACCTCCGTGCGCGCGTCCCGTCCGGCGGCGATGAGCGCCACCGCCTCCCGGACGAGGGGGCGGGTGGTGCGCAGCGCGAGCAGGGCGTCGAAGACGTGGGCCTGCACCAGCTGCTGGTCGGCGAGCGGCCCGCGGGATCCGCCGTGCGTGGCGGCCCGCTCGCACATCAGGTCGAAGGCCCGCTGCGCCTGTCCGAGCCAGCGCAGGCACCGCAGCGTACGGCCCAGCCGGAGCCGCTCGCCGGCGATCGCCAGGGCACCGCCGGGCTCGCCGAGGACGTGGTCGGCCGGCACCCGCACCCCGTCGAGGGCGATCTCGTACTGGCCCGGGGCGCCCAGCACGGGGAGTCCGCGCACGACGCGGAAGCCGGCCGAGCCGGTGGGCACGAGCAGCAGCGAAAGCCCCCCGCGGTCTCCGGCGGCCCCCGAGGTGCGGGCCATGACGGTGGCCAGGTCGGCGCCGGCGGCGCCCGAGGTGAACCACTTGCGGCCGGTGACCAGCCAGCCCCCGTCCGGGTGCCGTTCGGCACGTGTGGCCGTCCCGAACGGGTCGGTGCCGGGCACCCCCGGCTCGGTCATGGCGTAGCAGGTGCGGATCTCCCCGGCGACCAGCCGCTCCAGGTACACGTCGCGGACCTCGGGCCGCGCGTACCGCGCCAGCATCGTCACGTCGAGCAGCGGGGCGGATCCCAGCGCGGCGGGACCGTGGTCACTGGCCCCCTCCGCCTCGGCCAGCTCGGCGTAGGCGCCGAAGGACAGGCCGCCGCCACCCAGTTCGGCGGGGAGCGGCAGGGCCCACAGCCCCTCGGCCCGGGCCTCGGCGCGCAGCGCGGCCAGGGCCTCCGCGGCCTCGGAACCGCCCCCGTCCAGCACGGACTCCCGGGGGAACACCCGGGCCCGGACGAAGCGGTCGACCCGCTGCCGCAACGCGGCCGTGTCCGGCTCCCGTTGTGCCGATCCGGCGCCGTCCGAGCGGGGATCTTCCACCGTATGCCTCCTCCTGCCCGGGAACTTCCGGGACTCGTGCCGACTTCCGGAAAGTTTCGGGAGCCGCCGCGAACTCGCGGGAACTCGCACGAACGGCCGACCGACTGTCTGTTCGTGGAACTGGTCGGGTGCGCAGGCCCCCGGGTTCCCGAATCCCGCAAGACCCGGGACGCGGCCACCACCGCGGCCAGGAGAGGAGAGCCATGGCGTCACCGGCAACCACGCAGACGGTACGGCCGCTCGACACACTGCGCTTCGACACCTCGGGGCCGCCGCAGATCACCGGCCTCGTCACCGACCACCTGCGGCTGCTCGGCGCACGGACGGAACGCCCCGGGCACGCGGACGCGCCCACCGCCGGCACCGTGCTCACCGGCGGCGGCTTCGCACCGGCCCTCGCGACAGCCGCCTGGGCGGATCCCGCGAGCGGACTCGCCGACGAGGCCACGGTGCAGGCCGCCACCGGCATGATGGCCGTGCACGGACGGCGGGACGGCATCCCGCGCGGACTGGCCGTCGACTACGCCGCCACCGCCACCGCCGTGCTCACGGTGCAGGGGCTGCTCGCGAACCTGGTGGGCCAGGCCCGCGGCGGCGCCGCAGCCCACGTCGCCACCGGCGCGGACCGGGCCGGACTGCTCGCCGTGTCCCAGTACCTCGCCGCCGCGGGCGCCGACGAGGCCGAGGCTGCCGAAATCGCCGCCGGCGGGCCGCCGTTCACCTCCGCCGACGGAGTCCTCTTCGAACTGGAGACGCTCGACCCGGGCGCCTGGGCCGCCTTCTGGCAGGCACTGGAGGCGCCCCGGGAAGCCCTCCGGACCGGCTGGCGGCCCTTCCAGTTCCGCTACGCCACCGCCTGCGCCCCGATCCCGGCAGCCCTCCACGCCACCGCGCGGTCCCACGGCTGGGACCGGATCCGCCGGGCCGCGGCCGCCTCCGGTGCCGAGGTGTGCGCACTGCGCACCCTCGCGGACCGGGCCGCGGAACACGACGGCGCCGCACCCTGGTTCCTGACCCCGACGGCGGGCCGGGCACGGGCCGCCGGGCCGGGCCGCCCGCCGGCCCCGGCCCCCGCCCGGCCGCTCGCCGGGCTGACCGTGCTGGAGGCCGGCCGCCGCATCCAGGCACCGCTCGCCGCGCACCTGCTCGGGCTGCTCGGCGCCGACGTGATCCGCATCGAACCGCCGGGCGGCGATCCGCTGCGCGGCATGCCCCCCGCCTGTTCCGGGATCTCCGCCCGCTGGCTCGCCCTCAACCGCGGCAAGCGGGCCGTCGAGATCGACATCAAGACGGAGGCGGACCGCGGCCGGCTGCGGGACATGGCGGCGCACGCCGACGTCTTCCTGCACAACTGGGCGCCGGGCAGAGCCGCCGCCCTCGGCCTCGACGCCGACGACCTCGCACGGGTCAACCCCGCGCTCGTCCACGCGTACACCAGCGGCTGGGCCGGCCGGCTCGACGACGCCCCGATGGGCACGGACTTCATGGTCCAGGCCCGTACGGGGGTCGGCGAGGCCGCCCGGCCCGCGGGCGAGATCCCCGCACCCTCGCTGATGACCCTCCTCGACGTCCTCGGCGGACTCCTGGGCGCCGAGGCCGTCCTCGCAGGGCTGCTGCTGCGTGAGCGCACCGGCCGCGGCGTACGGGTCGACTCCTCCCTGCTCGGCGCGGCCGACACCCTGACCGGCCCCGCCCTGCGCAGGGCGGCCCGCGGGGAGGACCCCCGCCGCCCGCCCGGATTCCGCCACCCGCTGGCCACGGCCGACGGCTGGATCGCACCCGCCGACGCCGATGCCCGCGCCGCGGCCGGCCACGACCTGCGCGGCCTGGCCACGGGCGAGGCCCTGTCCCGGCTGCGCGAGCACGGCCTGACCGCGGCCGCCGTCACCACCCAACTGTCCGACCTGCACCACGACCCGCGCTTCGCCGGCTCGATCGGCCGCGACGCCCACGGCGCCCCCGCAGTCCCCGACCCCTGGAGCTTCGTATGACCGCCGACAGGCTCGTCCTGCGTGACCTGCTGCCCGCCGAACTCCGCCGTTCCTGGGTGGTCGACGGCACCTGCCCCGACCTCGACCTTTACAGCCTCTTCCGCGCCCGCCAGATCGCCGACCTGCACCGCACCGCCGTCATCGACGCCAAGGGCAAGCTCTGCTACACCGCCCTCGACCGCAAGGTCCGATGCCTGGCCACCGGCCTGAGGCAGCTCGGTATCGGCCCGGGCGACGTGGTCGGCGTTCAACTGCCCGACGGCCGCGGCGCGGTCATCGCCGACCTGGCGCTGGCCGCCCTCGGCGCGGTCTCGCTGCCCTTCCCCGTGGGCCGGGGCCTCCTGGAGGCCGAGTGCCTGCTGCGCCGCTCCGAGGCCGTCGCCGTCATCGCGGCGACCGAGCACCGCGCGTTCCGGCACGCCGGCGACCTCCGCACCCTGGCCGGGGCACTGCCGCGCCTGCGGCACGTCATCGCCGGGGGACGCCCGGGCACCATCCCCGACGGAACGATTCCGCTGGCGGAGCTGCTGCGCAGCGACCCCGGCGGGTTCGTGCCCGCCCGGCCCGACCCCGACAGCGCGGCGCGCATCCTCGTCTCCTCCGGTTCCGAGGCGGAGCCCAAGATGATCGCGTACTCGCACAACGCGCTGGCCGGCGGCCGCGGCAACTTCCTGGCCTCCCTCATCCCCGACGGAACCCCGCCCCGCTGCCTCTTCCTCGTCCCGCTGGCCTCCGCCTTCGGCTCCAACGGCACCGCGGTCACCCTGGCCCGGCACGGTGGCAGCCTCGTGCTGCTCGACCACTTCACCGCGGACGCCGCGCTGGCCGCCGTGCGCGAACACCGGCCGACGCACGTCCTCGGCGTGCCCACCATGGTCCGCATGATGCTCGAACGCCTCGACGGGACGGGCGAGGAGCTGCCGCCGCCCACCGCCCTCGTCCTCGGCGGGGCGCCACTCGACGAAACCACCGCGGCCGCTGCGGCGCAGGCGTTCGGCTGCTCCGTCGTCAACCTCTACGGCTCCGCCGACGGCGTCAACTGCCATACGGGGCTGGGCCGTGCGGTGCCGCCCACCGACGGCTCCGGCGTCGTCGCCGGCCACCCCGACCCCCGGGTCGCCGAGATCCGCATCGCCGACCCCGACACGCACCTGCCCCTCCCCGACGGCGCCGTCGGCGAGATCATCTCGCGCGGGCCGATGACCCCGCTGTGCTACGTCGGCGCCCCCGAGCTGGACGCCCGCTACCGCACGCCCGACGGCTGGGTCCGCACCGGCGACCTCGGCTACCTCGACGCCGACAGCGTCCTGCACGTCGTCGGCCGCCTCAAGGACATCGTGATCCGCGGCGGAGCCAACATCAGCCCGGCCGAGGTGGAGCGGGAACTCACCGCGCACCCCCAGGTCCGCGACGTGGCGTGCGTCGGCGTGCCCGACCCGCTGATGGGAGAGCGGCTCGCGGCGTGCGTCGTGGCCCGGGGGGCACAGCCCCCCACCCTCGCCTCCCTCGGCGAACACCTGACGGGACGCGGCCTGGAGCGGCGCAAGCATCCCGAGCAGCTCCTCGTCGTTCCGGAACTGCCCCTGACGGCCGCCGGCAAGCCGGACCGGGCGGCCCTGCGCAAGCGCCTGACCGAGAGCGGCGCCCTCGTGTGGACGGGCCGCCGTCCGGCCCGGTCGCCGTGATCGCCGCACGGCCCCAAAACACAGTCGCACGGGCCGGACACGCGCAGGCGCAAGCACTGCACGACACCGGCCCACGCCCTCCCGACGCCGAGGCCGCCGGACGCGGAACCGCGCTGCGGCCCTGCGGGCAGGGTTCGCCGTGGCGGACGAGGGCCGGTCACCAGCAAGACCCAACGAGCCGGCGCGGCGCCGGCGGGCCAGGCTCCGATCGCGGCCGGCCGGATCTCGATCTCCACGGCGCCGTCGCCCGATGGCCGGGTACTCAGGACCAGCGGAGGGCCGCCCACCTGCCGGTGACGGGCCGTTCGCCGTCGCCGCAGTGCAGGAACACGGCCCGGTCCGCCGGCAGCGGCCGGCCGTACGCGGCGCGCACGCGTTCCGCGACGGAGTCGCAGATCTCGGCGAAGCCTGCGTCCGTCCAGTCCTGGCGGGACTGATCGGCCGGCGCCTCCGCCTCCAGGAAGGCTCCACCACATGCACCGCGCCGGCGGTACAGGACCTCCTCGTCGCCCTCGTCCAGCCGGCCGAGGACGTACGGGCCCGTGGACCCCGGGGTGGAACCCGTGCGGCGCGATCGCGCGCCTTCGGGCCCGATGGACGAATCCGCGGGCGAAGCCGTCGCGGCCCGCGCCGCCGCCCCCCGGTGCGGGGGAGGGGCCCGGCGGACGTCCCCCCGGGCCCCTCCCGAACCCCCGGTCAGGCGGCGGGGGTGCCCATGGCCTTCTTCAGCTCCGCCGCGGCATTGCGGTAGACCGGCAGCAGCTCGAGGTCGTCCCCCGGGTAGTTGACGATCTTCACCTGCTTGGCGCCGGAGTCCGGCAGGACCGCTCCGGTCGACATGTGCGCGTTGTCCAGCACCAGCGAGGGCTTCTTCGCCGAGAGTTCGGCGAGCTGCGCAGGGGTCACGGCCTCCGGCCCGTACGTGCCCACCGTGGTGGCGCCCGCGAGCTTCGCCGACCACGCGGTGAAGACCTGCGTCACGACGGACGGGCTGCGCCCGCCGGGCCACGTGGCCTGGAGCTCCTTGTTCAGCTTCGTGTACTCGGCGTCGAAGCCGCTCTTCCACTGCGCTGCGGCGTCGGCCGTGCCGAACAGCCCCGCCAGGCGGCCGACTTCGGCGGACACCTTGGCAGGGTCGTTGTCGAGTTCCACCTCGACGAGCCTCGCCTTGGACCCCGCGGCCTCCTTGATCTTCGCGGCGTACGGTTCGAAGGGCGCGTACAGCACGAAGTCGGCCTTGGCCACGGCGGCGAGGTCCGAGGGCTTGGGATCGTAGTCGGGGGCGTGGTGGACGGACTGCGGCACGATGACCTTGATGTCCTCGGCGCCTGCGGCCTTCGCGAACGCGCCCTCCCAGGTGGTCGTGACCACCACGGACGGCTTGCCGGCAGACGGCTGCCCCCGCCCCTCGCCGGAGGTGGACGAGGCGTCGTTCCCGCAGCCGGCGGTCAGGAAGAGGGCCGCGCTCAGTGCGAGGACGGCAGGGATACGGACGCGGGTGCGCGCCATGAGCTGATTCTCCGTTCGGGTATGGAATGCACCGCGAGGACCAGCGCCCCCGCGGCCAGGACGAGGACCGGGCCGGGCGGCCAGTCCAGCCACAGGGCCAGCAGGAACCCCGTCAGGTTCACCGCGACGCCGATGCCGACCGCCCACAGGGTGATCGACTTCAGCGAGCTGCCCAGGCGGCGCGCGGCGAGCGCGGGCAGCAGGGTCAGCGCGTCGACGAGCAGCGCGCCGGTGAGTTTGATGGCCCCGGCGACCGCGACGGCGACCAGGACCAGCAGTGCCGCCGTCAGCGCCCGTACCGGGACGCCGGAGCACAGGGCGAGCTCGCGGTCGTACAGCAGCAGTCCGATCTCGCGCCGCCGCCACCAGAACAGGCCGGGCACGGCGGCGGCGAGGACGCCGAGGACGACGAGGTCGGGCGTGCCGACGGACAGGATCGACCCCCACAGCAGGGCGAAGGCGCCGGAGGCGTTGACCCCGGACACGGCCAGCAGCAGCAGTGCCGCCGCGATGGCCAGGCTCATCAGCAGCCCCATCGCGCCCGACAGGCCGTCGGGGGTACGTGCGAGCGGTGCCACGCCCGCGCCGGCCAGCGCGCACGCCACCAGCGCGCACAGCATGGGGTCGAGGCCGGTGAGCAGGCCCACGGCGATGCCCAGCAGGGCCACGTGCATCATCGCGAACCGGACCGGCATGATGTCGAGCCCGACGATGACGACTCCGATGACCGGCAGTCCGACCGCCGCCAGCAGCAGAGCCGCTCCCGCCCGTTGCACGGGCAGCAGCTGGAGCAGTTCACCCAGGTCGGCGGCGGCCAGGGTGGTCACCGGACCTCCCGCACCCTGCCCGCGGCCATCTCCAGCACGCGGTCGCAGCGCTCCGCCAGGCTCCGGTCGTGGGTCACCACGATCAGGGTCACGGGCAGCGAGGTGAGGACGTCCGCTGCCTCTGCCTGCCCGGCGAAGTCGAGGGCGGCCGTCGGCTCGTCCGCCAGGAGCAGCTCGGCGCCCGCGGCCACGCACCCGATCGCCCGTGCCAGGTACATGCGCTGCAACTGGCCACCGGAAAGAGTGTGCAGCGGCCTTCCGGTCAGCGTGCCCACCCCGAGCCGGTCCGCGGCCCCGGCCGCTTCCGCAGGCGCGTTGCTCCCGGCCAGCAGTTCGGTGCCGAGCAGCGGGAAGCGGCCGGCGGCCGGCTTCTGCGGGATCCAGGCGCAGGCCCGGCGCCGCCACGCCCACTCGGCGGGGGAGCGGCTTTCCCGGCCGCCGACCAGGATCGAGCCCGCCGTCCGGCGGTGCAGGCCGAGCACGGCACGCAGGAGAGTGGATTTGCCCGAACCGTTGGTACCGGTCAGCGCCACGCGCTCACCGGCTGCGATCTCCAGGTCCACATCGGCGACGGCCTCCACCCGCCCGTGCCGGCAGACGACCCCCCGCATGCGCACGTCCAGTCCGCCCATCACACGCCTCTCGATCGTCCTCGGCCGCGCGGGACGGCGCGGCTCCGCCTCCCACGTGCCAGTAGTCGGACTCGGGCCGTTCGGGGTTCCCGCCCAACCGGAAAGGATTGCGCCGACGGCCCCCGAGGCGGGAAGGAGCACCGGGGAGGAGGCACCGGGAAGGAGGCACCGGGAACCCCCTTTGGGCCTGCCGCCCGCGTGCCGGTTCGATCGCTGCATGTCCATTCGGTAGGTTCCTCCCGATTTCTGATGGAAGGCGGACGCGATGGGCAGCCCTCAGCAGGTGGCGCACGTGCGCAGGAACGTGTGGACCCTCCCGGCCGGCGACCTGACGCTCGCCCACTACGCGGCGGCCGTGGCCGAGATGAAGGCGCGGGACCCCGACGACCCCACCGGCTGGACGTACCAGGCAGCCGTCCACGGGACGAGCGCGACGCCCCCGAGGCCGCTGTGGAACGGCTGCGAGCACGGCTCCTGGTACTTCCTCGCCTGGCACCGCATGTACCTCTGGTACTTCGAGCGGATCGTCCGCGCGACGGTCGTCCGGCTCGGCGGCCCGGCCGACTGGGCGCTGCCGTTCTGGGACTACGACGCCGACCGGGAGCAGGCCCGGATCCCACCGGCCTTCCGCGACGAGGACGGCGGCGCCAACCCGCTGTTCGCCGAGCGGGCGAACCTTGTCAACGAGGGCGAACCCCTGCCCTTCGAGATCACCTCCCCGGCCTACGCGATGGGGCGCACCCGCTTCGTCGGCGAAACCGAGTTCGGCGGCGGCATCACGCCGAACGGCAGCACCTTCTGGAACCGCAAGGGCGCCCTGGAGGACACGCCCCACAACGCCGTGCACAGCCACATCGGCCGCTGGATGGGCCGGACCACCACGGCCGCGCTGGATCCGGTCTTCTGGCTCCACCACGCCAACATCGACCGCCTGTGGTTCCTGTGGTCGAGCCGTTCGGGGAACAGCAACCCCGACGACCCGCGCTGGATCACCCAGGAATACACGTTCTTCGACGCGGACGGGAGCCGGCAGAGCCTGGCGGCGTCCGACATCCTCGACCCGGCGGGGCAACTGGGCTACACCTACGAGTCGCCCGTGCCGATCTCCCCGCCGGTTCCGCTTCACGCGACGAGGTTTCCCGTGCCCGAGATGACGAACGGTCCGAGCGCCTCGGGACCGACCCCGCCGCGGCGCCGTGAGATGGCCGGCTCCTCGGAACAGCCCCTGCGCCTCGTCGGCCACGCCGAGAGCATCGCGGTGCCGATCGACCGGCGCACCACCAGGCCGCTGGGCGAGGCGCTCGGCGTCGACGAACCCGAGGCCGACCGCCACATCTACCTCAACGTCGAGGACATCGAGGGCGACACCAACCCCGACAAGGTCTACGGCATCTACGTGAACCTGCCCGAAGGGGCCTCCCGCGAGCAGGCTGAGGGCCACCGGGTCGGCAACCTGTCCTTCTTCGGCATCGAGCGGGCCCAGGACCCCCGGGGCGACGAGCACCCGCACGGCCTGCGGGTGAGCGTCGAGATCACCCCGCTCGTACGCAGGCTGCGGGCGCAGGACGCCTGGGACGAAGACCGGATGAGCGTCACGTTCCGTCCGCTCGGAGCAGCAGCAGCTGTGCCGGCGGAGGAGGCGGCGGTCGAGGACCCTCCGGTCGAGATCGGGCGCGTCAGTCTCAGCTACACCTGATGGCCCTCGAGGGCGGGGCGCGGGCGCGGTCCCCACGGCCGCCGGCGCGCCTGCCCCGGCGGCCGTGGCCGCGCGTCACCTTCCCCTACGAACTCGCGGCCCTCGCCGCCTGGATCGCCGTGATCGCGCTGACCGTGGCCGGGGCGCACCACGGCGCCCACCCCGCGGTCCCCGCCCCCGCCGGTGAGGCGCCCCACCACCACGTGTCCTCCGCGCACACGGCCCACGGCGCCACCGCGGGCCTCGGCGGCCTCGCGGCATGGGCGCTGATGTGCGTCGCGATGATGCTGCCCGCCGCGCTCCCGGCGCTCGCGCACGTGGGCACGAACAGCCTGCGCCGGCGCCGGCAGCGCGCGATGGGCGGCTTCGCCGCCGTCTACCTGGCGGTGTGGACCGGCTACGGCGCGCTGCTCCTCGCGGCGGCCCCGCTGTGGTCGCGCCTGCCCGGCGACACCGCACTGGCCGGCGCGCTCGCTCTCGCCGGCGCCCGGCAGGCGACGGTTCACAAACGGCGCGCCCTGCGCGACTGCCACCGCTCCTCCCCGTTGCCGCTGAGCGGCCCGCGGGCCGTGGCGGGCACGGTCCGCTTCGGGCTGCGCCACGGCGGCGCCTGCCTGCGGTCGTGCTGGGCGCTGATGGCGGTGATGGCCGCGGCCGGCGGCGCGGGCACGGGCATGCTCGCCTGGATGGCGCTGCTCACCGGGATCGTCACGGCGGAGCGGTTCGCCCGCAGGCCGGGGCGCACCACGCGCCTCGCCGCCGCAGCCCTCGCGGCGGCCGCAGTGGCCGTCGCCCTCACACCGGCCCTGACGTGACCGGGTGGCCCCTCGTGCGGGCAGGCCGCCACACTGCTCGTGAGGCGCGGGAACAAGCGCGAAGACCGGGTTCCAGGGTGCGCACGCCGACCACACGTTTTTGAAGGCCTCGCGGAAGCTCAACGCGCTGCGCACCGAGCGGGGGGTATGGCCGCAGCGCGGGATGAGCGTGAGCTGATGCCGGAGTGCGGGAAACGCGGTGCTCCGCCTCGGACGCCGTGAGCCGACAGCCGCCCCCTTCTGCTCCAGCCTTCAGGCCTGCAGCTCCTGGAGGTTCAGCTGCCAGGACACCCCGAAGCGGTCGTTCACCCAGCCGAACCGTGCGCTGAAGCCGTACGAGCCCACCGGCATCAGCTCCTTGCCCCCGTCGGCGAGGGCCGCGTAGAGGCGGTCGAGCTCGGCGACGGACCCGCACTCCACGAAGAGCGAAACCGCCGGGGTGAAGCCGAACTCGTGTTTGACGTAGCTGTCGATGCACATGAACTGCTGTCCGGCGAGCGAGAACGTGGCACGCAGCACGGTGCCCTCCTCGCCGGGGCCGTCGGCGCCGTAGCGGGTGATGTCGATGACCTCGGAGTCGTCGAACAGGGAGGTGTAGAAGGTCAGGGCCTCCTCCGCCCTGCCCTCGAACATCAGGAACGTGGTGATCTTCTGCGGTGCCGAGGCCATCGAGCCTGCCCTCCGTGTGGCGGGATGGGATGGAGCTTGCGGGCCGAGGCTAGAACACGGCACCGACAATGCCGCGAAGGCGGCGGCCTGCACCCGGTGCCCGTCGGCGTCCGTGTGGTCCTTCCGGGTGGCGAGCCGCCGAACGGGGTCGCCCCGGCTCACGCACGGTCCGTTCGGCCCGTGCACGGCGTGCACACGAGAGGTCGGACCCGCATGGCCTCGGCTGTCGCAACCGGACCGCCGTCACCGCCGCGGCGGCCATCGCACGGTGGGCACTCCTCACGAACCGCTCGCGGCCCCGCTCGACTCCGGGACGGTCAGGACGACCGTGCGGCCGTCGGGGTCGCTGAGGGTGTGCCGGCCGGCCGCACGCCCTCCCGGCACGCGCGCCGCGGCCGTCAGCCCGAGGCGCAGGTAGCCGGTCTCCGGGCGGCGCGTGGCCGGGTACAGCTCCAGAACGCCTCCGTCGGCGAAGGTCGCGGCATAGTGGTCCGGCCCGCTGCCGTGCTTCTCCGGTACGAGCTCGAGGCCGAGTCCGGCGTAGAAGTCGCGGCACTCCTCCAGCCGGGTCGTGCAGATCACGAGCAGGTCGACGGTCACATCCGATTCCCTCCGTCGCGTCCCCGCGGGACAGACGTGGCAGAGAGCCCACCGCCTCGGGCCTCACCGGCCGCCGGTCGGCCGGCGGCCTCCGTATGAGGCGACGAGAGCGTCCGCCCCGAGCCGTGATCGAAGCCTACTTGCGACCGGGTCGTGGGCGGCCGGGGGTGTCGGGGGGCAAATGGCCGCGCGGGAGCGGCCGTTCAGCGTCCGCCGCCCGGCTCCGCGAGCCGTGCCGGTTCCAGCGGTGAGGACGCTCACGCCCGGCCGTAAGGCCGCGTCCGGGGCGGTCCGGGCGGCACGCAGGTCAGGGGCGGGCCGGGGGCATGTCGTAGGTGACCCACATGGTGCGCGTGGCCACCTGGTCGTACTTGGCCCGCGCGCGGTGGTTGTCGTCAGCGGTGATCCAGCGGACCACGCTCCAGCCGCGTTCGCCCGCGAGCTGGCGCAGCGTGCCGAGCAGCAGGTCGGCGGCGACCGACCCGCGGTGTTCCGGTGCCACGAACAGGTCGTCGAGGAAGCAGCCGACCGTCGCGGACAGGGGCCGGGCGAAGGGGCGGTAGTGGGCCAGGCCGAGGAGCCGGCCCGCGGAGTCCTGGGCCACCAGGGCGCCGACCTCGTGGGCCGGGTCGTTCACCCACGACCACACCGTTGCGGCCGCCTCCTCGGTCTGCTGAACCTCGTAGAAATCGGCGTAGCCGCGGTACAGGACACGCCACTGCGCGAAGTCCCCGGGCCTCACGGCCCGCACGGTGATGTCGGACATGGAACTGGACTCCTGTGATCGAAGGGCGGCGCGGGCCGCCCGTGCTCCCGCACGGTGCGGAGAATCGATCATGCGGGAGTCGGGCCGGCGAGGCAGGTGCCGTGCTGTCGAAAAGGGCACCGCCGCAGCGCCACCGTGGAGGTGGCGCGGGAGCGCCGGCCGTGTTCGCGCGGCGGCGGGGTCAGCCCTCCGGCGTGCTGATGTTGACGAGCCAGGTGATGCCGAAGCGGTCCGTGCACATGCCGAAGACGTCGCCCCACATCTGCTTCTCCAGCGGCACCGAGACCGTACCGCTGCCGGAGAGCGCCTTCCAGTAGCCGCGCAGTTCGCCGTCGTCCTCCCCGCTGACGCTCACCGAGATGTTGTTGCCCGGGCTGTACTGCGTGCCCGGGGGGTTGTCGGCGCCCATGAGCGTGAAGCCGCTCGCGGTCTCCAGCATGCCGTGCATGATCAGGTCGGCGGCGTCGCCGGCCTCCTCCCCGCCGAAGTCGCCGTACGTGTTCAACGCCAGGGTGCCGCCGAAGACCTCCTTGTAGAACTCCATGGCCTGCCGGGCGTCGCCGTCGAAGCTGATGTACGGGTTGAGGCGAGAAGGCATGGAAAATTCCCTTCCTGATGGTCTGCTGTCATTTCAGGTTAGGGGAGGCGGGAGCGGCGCGCCGGCAACCGTGGTCGACTCGGCGACGGCCCGTCACCAAGCTGTGAAGCTTCGTCGGGATCCTGGTCCCAGGCCGCCGGAATCGGCCGGGACCGGCCCCGCGCGAGTCGCACCTCTCTGGGGGGAACACCATGAGCACCGTACGCAGAACCGCCGTCGCCCTCGCCGCCCTGTCCGTTCTGGCGCTGACCGCCTGCGGGCCCACCGGGGACGACGCGGCGGGCGGGACCGGCACGCCGTCCGCGGGCACGCCGAGCGCCGGCTCGTCCCCGGCCGGCTCCGCCGCGCCGTCGAAGGCCGCGACACCGGCGGCGAAGCCGGCCGGGCCGTCGAAGTCCGCCGGTTCCCCCGGCTCGAGTGCGCCGGCCGACCCCGACTTCGACGTCTTCCCCTGCAGCACCCAGGACGTGACGTTCACCGCTAGCCTGGCGGAGCCCACGACCAGCAGCTACCTGCTGAAGATCACCAACAGGGGAACGAAGGCGTGCAGGGTGCTCGGGCACCCGGTCGTCACCTTCGGCGCCCTGGACGGGCAGGCCACGGAGCGGGGCACGGCCCCCGGCATCGAGGACGCGATCAGGCTCGCCCCGGGCAAGTCCGCCTATGCCGGCCTCATGGGCGGTGCCGTCGACGGCACGGGCAAGACGGTCGACTCCATCGCGATGACCATGAGCACCGAGTCCGACCTCGTGCAGACACCGCTCAAGGCGCCGACCCCGGGCCTGTACGTCTCCGCCGCCAAGAACTCCGTGACCCCGTGGGTGGACAACGCCGAGGACGCCCTGAGCCTGTAGCCCCGACGGGTGACCCTGGGCGCGCTGCGGCGGGTCGCGGGTGGGCGCCGCGAGGGGCCGTCAGGATGACTCCGGAAACGTGGGGCCGTCCACGACGCAGAAGGAGCACTTCATGCTGGAACGACAGCGTCGCAAGAACACCACCGCCGTCACCTTCGTGCTGCCCGGGGGCGACCCGCCCGGCCCCGTCAGCGTCGTGGGGACGTTCAACGACTGGCAGCCGGGCGCCCACGTACTCGAACCCCGTCCCGACGGCATGCGGGCGGTGACGGTCGCGCTGCCCGCCAAGGCCACGCACGCCTTCCGCTACCTCGCCGCCGGGGACTACTGGTTCAACGACGCGGGCGCGGACGGGCACGACGGCCCCAACAGCCGTCTGAACACCTGACGTCCACGCGCTGAGCGGCACGCTCCGTACCGGCACCCGCCGCTGCGGAGCGTTCGCGCGGCACGAGCCGCGCGGAGCGCCGCGAAACGTCAACCCGAGGCATCGTGGATCCCCACATCGGGCGATCCGCTCCACGGCGCCCGCGTGTGCGCGCCCGCCGCTCGTCCGGAGGTGCTACACAGCGGCATCCACCAGGACAGACCCGAGGAGCGGACGGATGATTCAGAGCCCGGCGGCCCGCAGCCGCACGGAAGGCGGCGCCGCAGTGACCGCGGGGGAAGCGGACGCCGACGGTGTCACGGACCGGGCCGCGCTCGCCGGCGCGACCGGGATGGTGATGGCCCTGGTGCCCTGCACCGCCGAGAGTGCCCGGCGCGTCCTCGGCAACGCGGCCCAGGCCGCGGGCGTCACGCTCCAGCTCATGGCGCGCACGGTCATCGCGACCCGCACGTGCCCCGCGGACGTCGACCCGGACTGCGAGCGTGCGCTGCGCGCCGAGATCGGGCATGCCCGGACCCCGTACCCCCCTGCGCCGCCCCCCTCCGGGACGCTCCTGCCGGCCCCGCACGTGCTGCGCCGGCACCTGAACCACCTGCGGGCCGTGCGCCGCCGTACGCTGGCCGCGCCGGACGACCCGGCACTGCGCGCCGCGATGGAGGATGCCGCGTACACGCTGTGCGTCCTGATGGGCCAGCGCAACGCGCACAGCGCGCTGCTGGCCGCCGAGGAGCTGGTGGCGGCTCACCGGCTTCCCCCGTCCGAGGGGCCCGATCCGGTGCGGCCCCCCGCGGGAGGCACCGACTGACCCGCGCCGGAGCCGCCCAGGGCCGCCACGGCCGCCAGCAGCCGGTCCCAGAACAGGTCGGCCCGCAGCCCGACGGCGACCCGGGCGTTCGCCGGCCGCCCCAGGGTGCCGTGCAGGTCCACCACCGTCGCCCCGCGCGTGTGCCGGCCGTGGAGTTCCACGGCCACGTACGCGTCCACGCAGGTGACCAGCGCGGGGTCGATGACCCGGGCCACCGCGACCGGGTCGTGCACCGGGGGAGCGGGAAAGTTCCACAGCCGCCGGTAGGTGCCCGCGAAGAAGCCCAGCAGCTCGGCGCAGATCCGCCCGAGGTCGGTGTCCAGAGCCTCGAAGCGGGCGACGACCTCAGGCGTCGCGAGGGCCTGGTGGGTGACGTTGAGCCCGCACATGGTCACCGGTACGCCGCTGCGGAAGACGATGTCCGCGGCCTCCGGATCGGTGTGGATGTTGAACTCCGCGGCCGGGGTCCGGTTCCCCCGGTCCGTGGAGCCGCCCATCAGCACGATCTCCCTGATCCGGCCCGCCAGCTCGGGGTACCGGGTCAGCAGCAGGGCGATGTTGGTCAGGGGCGCCGTCGGTACCAGGGTGACCGGCTCCGGAGACCCGGCCAGGATGCGCCGCAGCAGCTCCACCGCGTGGTCGGGCTCGGCGGCCAGGGACGGTTCGGGGAAGCGGGGGCCGTCCAGACCCGACACCCCGTGCACGTCCTCGGCGACCCGCAGCGGCTCCACCAGCGGTGCCGCGCAGCCGGCGGCGACGGGTACTCCCGTGATGCCGGCGACAGTGCACACCCGCAGGGCGTTCAGGGTGGTCTTCTCCACGGTCTGGTTGCCCGCGACCGTGGTCACGGCCAGCAGGTCGACCCCCGGGTCTCCCGCCGCGAGGAGGATGGCGAGGGCGTCGTCGTGCCCCGGATCGCAGTCGATGACGACAGGAACGGGCGCACGAGCAGCAAGGGGAACGGGAACGGGAACGGGAACTGGAACGATCAAGGCCGGACACCTCTCGTCGGTCCGCCGCCGCCGCGGCGCGGTCCACCGGGTCCAGTGTGCGCACCGGAGGGCCGGCGCACACCGCCGCCGCCGCCGATGCGCCACGGATGGTCCGTTTCGCCCGCGTGTGTGAGGAGTGGTCGGGCGGGGCAGCCGCCCTGCGGCGGGACCGGATGCCGGGCGGCGATCGGAGGCGGTGCCATGACGACCAACAGCCGTGAGGTGTTCGGCGTGCCCTGCTGGGTCAACCTCACGGCCCCCGGCCTCGCCGACGCGGAGGACTTCTACGCCGGGGTGCTGGGCTGGACGTTCCGGGCCACCCGGCTCGGTGAGCACTTCCGCGTCGCCATGCTGGACGGCCGGCCCGTGGCCTCCGTCGGCGCGCTCGCCGCGCGGCTCGCCGTGCCGACCGCATGGACGCCGTACTTCGCTGTCGACGACGCGGAGGTGACCGCCGCCCGGGTCCGCGAGCGGGGCGCGACGATGGCCGTCGGACCGCTCGCCTTCGCCACCGGGAGGGCCGCGCTGGCCGCCGACCCGTACGGGGCGGTCTTCGGCTTCTGGGAGGGCGAGGTCGTCCCGGAGTGGCACGCCGGACAGGAGGACGCCGCGGCCTGGGTCGAGCTGCGCACCCGCGACGCGTTCGCCGCGGCGGTGTTCTACGGCGAGGTCCTCGACTGGGCCTGCGAGCGGCCCGGATGCTGCGACGTTGCCTACGAGCACGACCACGTGGTGGTGCGCCGGGGCAGCCAGACCGTCGCGCGGATCGAGGCAGGAGCGGTGGAGCAGGCCCCCGACCCGCAGGTCCGGCCCCGCTGGCACGTCCATTTCGCCGTGGCCGACCTGGACGGGGCCGTCGTCCGGGCGATCGAGCGCGGAGGCGCCGCCGTGACACCGGTGCGGTCCTCCCCGACGGACCGCCGGGTCACCCTGCGCGACCGGACCGGGGCCCTCTTCACCATCAGCGAGGCCATCGCCTGAGTGGTCCCGGGGCGGCCCGGGGGCCGCGGACCCGCTCCGGGCGGGCGGCGCCGCCCGCCCGGAGCCGCCCGGGCCGCCCGGAGCCGCCCGGGCCGCCCGGAGCCGCCCGGGCCGCCCGGAGCCGCCCGGGCCGCCCGGAGCCGCCCGGGCCGTCCGTCCGTCCGTCCGTCCGGACAATGTCGGTGGCGTGCGTCACAGTTGAGGGAAGTGGCAGCAGCACGTACCTCCGGGGTGATCTCCATGCAGTACGCGATCCGGGCCGAAGGCCTGGCCAAGCGGTTCAAGCAGACCCGTGCACTGGCCGGCGTGGACCTCCAGGTGCCCGCCGGAAGCGTCCTCGGCCTGCTGGGACCCAACGGCGCGGGCAAGACCACCGCCGTCCGCATCTTCGCCACCCTCCTCCAGCCGGACGAGGGCCGCGCGGAGGTCGCCGGGCACGACGTCGTCAGGCAGGCGGGCCGGGTCCGTTCGATGATCGGCCTCACCGGCCAGTACGCCGCCGTCGACGAGAACCTGACCGGCACGGAGAACCTGCTGATGATCGGGCGGCTGCTCGGCATGCCGCGCGCGGGGGCCCGTGCCCGGGCCACCGAACTGCTCGACCGGTTCCAGCTGGTCGAGGCGGCGGGGCGGGCGGCCAAGACGTACTCCGGCGGCATGCGGCGCCGCCTGGACCTGGCGGCGAGCCTGGTGGGGAGGCCGCAGATCCTCTTCCTGGACGAGCCGACCACCGGGCTCGACCCGCACAGCCGCGGTGAGGTGTGGGACATGCTGCGCGGCCTCGTCGCCGAGGGGGTCACGGTGCTGCTGACCACGCAGTACCTCGACGAGGCGGACCGGCTGGCCGACAGCATCGTGGTGATCGACAAGGGCGCGGTCATCGCCGACGGCACGCCGGACGAGCTGAAGGCGCAGGTCGGCGGCCAGGTGCTGCAGCTGCGGCCGGCCCGCGCGGCGGACCTCGGCACGGCGCACGCCCTGCTCGCCGAGGCCGCGGGCCCCCTGGCGGAGATCGAAGGCGAGGAGATCACCGTGCCCGTCAAGGATCCGGAGCTGATGCCGAACGTGGTCCGCCGACTGGACCAGGCGGGCATCGCGGTGGCCGAGCTGACGCTGCGGCGCTCGTCGCTCGACGAGGTGTTCATGGTCCTGACCGGCCACCGGGCGCAGCCGCAGACCGCGGTGGGCGACGGCGACGGCGAGGGGGAGCAGTACGCGACCGCGGGGAGCCTGTCATGACCGCCGCGTCCGCGTCCGCGCCCGTGGCCGGTGCCCTGGGCGGCAGCGGCCGGGTGCGCCCCCTGGCGGCCCTGCGGCAGACCGCGACGCTCGCCTGGCGCAGCCTGGTCTCCGTCAAGCACAACCCGCTGGAGCTCGTCGACTACAGCATCTCGCCGATCATGTTCGTCTTCCTGTTCACCTTCGTCTTCGGCGGACAGATGGCCGGATCCCCGCAGGCATACCTCCAGTACGCGCTCGCCGGGATCATCGTCCAGAACACGCTCTTCATGAGCATGTACACGGCCATGGCGCTGAACACCGACCTCACCAAGGGCGTTTTCGACCGCCTCCGCAGCCTGCCCATCGCCCGCTCGGCGCCGCTCCTCGGCCGTATCACGGCCGACCTGGCCAAACAGCTGTGGGCGATGCTCCTGATGATCGCCCTGGGCACCCTGCTGGGCTTCGAGATCACCGGCGGCGTCGCCGGCTTCGTCGGCGGGCTGCTGCTGCTCCTGGTCTTCGCCGCGGCCGTCTCCTGGACGGCCGTGCTGATCGGGATGCTGGCGGGCGACGCGGAGAAGGTACAGGTCTTCGCCTTCACGCTGATCTTCCCGATCACCTTCACGAGCAGCGCGTTCGTGATGGTCGACACGATGCCGGGCTGGCTCCAGGCCTGGGTGAACGTCAATCCCGTCACCCAGCTGTCGGACGCCTTCCGCGGACTGCTGCTCGGCACCCCTGCCGGCGAGCCGATCATGTGGTCCCTGATCTGGGCGGCGGGCATCGCGATCGTCTTCGTCCCGCTCGCGATGCGGGCCTACCGCTCCCGCGTCTGACCTCTCCCGCGGGCCGGCCTTCCCGGGGCCGCCCTCCGCGGGGACGGGATCAGGGTCGGTCCGGCGACGGGGCCAGCACCACGAAGTCGGCGCCCGCCGGGTCGAGGCAGACGGCCAGCCGTCCGACGCCCTCGGCGTCCTCCGGCCCCATCTGCACACTGCCGCCGTTCCCGGTGACCGCGTCGACCGCCGCGTCGCAGTCGGTGACGGCGAAGACGGGATGCCAGTAGGGCCGCCCGTCCGCCAGGTCGAGGTCCTCGGCGGGCAGCTCCATCATGCCGCCGTGCATGCGCTCCGCGGGCTGCCCGGCAGGCGTGACCAGCGCGTACGTGCCCGCGCCGCCCGGCAGTTCCATGTCGCTGAACCACCAGCCGAAGACTCCGCCGTAGAAGTCCTTGGCCGCCGCCGCGTCGCTCGTGTAGAGCTCCGTCCACGACAGCGAGCCCGGCTCGTCGACCAGCTCGACACCCTTGCTGGTTCCCGGCTGCCAGACGGCGGACTGCCCCCCCAGCGGGTCGCTGTACTGGGCCATCCGCCCCCACTCGTCGAGGTCCCTCGGAGGCACCCGCACCGTGCCCCCGGCGCGCTCGACGGCTGCGGTGGCGGCGTCCGCGTCGGGCACGCTGTAGTAGATCATCCAGGCCGGCCGGGCGCCCTCCTCGGTGAGCTTGCCGAGTCCGGCGACGATCTTCCCGTCCTTGCGGAACATCCCGCCCTCCATGTCCTCGCCCTCGCCCATGGACTCGTAGTCCCAGCCGAGTACGGCTCCGTAGAACGCGGCCGCGCCGGGCACGTCGGGAGCGCCGAGGTCGATCCAGCAGGGGGCGCCCGCGGCGAAGTCAGTGGTGATCATGGTGGTCCTTTCGCGCGGTGCGCTACTGGAGCTCGGACAGGTCGACCGAGTCGGCGGGCGCCGGGGGCTTGGGCCGGACGGGCTCGTCGAAGGCGGAGAAGGTGGCGTCCACACGCTCGCCGGAGGCCTTGGCGCCCTGGACTCGCAGGAGGTACGGCTCGTCCTGGGTGGACACCTGGTAGGTGCCGGTGTCCCCGCCGCGCTTGCCGGTGACCGTGATGGCCGGACGGCCGTCGACGGTGCTGCGCGCGCCCTTCGTGAGCTGCTCGTTCGCCGGCTTGGAGGAGAACTCCGACTTGAAGTGGTCGAGATCGCAGAACTGGGCGAAATCGCGCAGCATGACGTTGTCCGTGGTGCCGTGCAGGTAGCGGCCGTCGATCAGCGCGATCGCGTCCTCGGCCGCGGCGCCCGGTACCTGGGCCCGCAGCAGCGCGTCGTCGAGCTTCATCCACACGTCGTTGCCGCGTTTGATCACGTCGGCCCTGCCGGAGCCGCCGGGCGGCCTGACGGTGCCGACACAGTTGCCCGCCTCGTCGAACCGGATGTCCAGCGCCGTGGTGCCCGATCCCTCGGTCACCTTGGCCTCCATGCGCATGGACGTGACCTCCGACATGGCCTTGCGCGAGGCGTCGGCGATGGCCTGCGCGCTCTTGTCGGCCATGCCGTTGTCGTCGGCCAGGGCGGTGCCGGTGCCGGCGCCCGCGAACACGATCAGAAAGACGGTTCCCGCGGCCGCGCGGCGGACCACGGCTGCTGCCCGGGGTGCGGACATCGGGCGTCACCTCCCTCGGACCACCGCCGGGCGGCGCCAGGTGACACCCTGCCTCCGGTGCGGCCGGTCACCGGATCAGCGTAGGTCCGCGCCGCGGACGCCGCAGCCCGGGCGCCCGCCGCTCACCCTCCGACGATCCTGGCGACCTTGCGGACGTCCTCGACCAGCCTGGCCTGCAGGAGCGACTCCGCTTCGCCGACCGGTCCGTCCCCGCCGGCCAGGACGGCGGCCGTGAACGCGGCCAGCGCGTTGCGCACCTGGTCGTCCGCGGGCATCGCCAACTCGGTCAGCCGGTCCTGTTGCTGGAGCCGGACCACGGGCTTGAGCACCTGTGGCGGGGTGTACGCCCGCTCCACCGAGATCCGGCCCGCGCCGCCCCACAGCGCGTAGCGCGACCGGTAGGAGTGGCGGAAGCCGAACTCCAGCTGCGCCGCGACGCCGTCGGGGGCGCACAGCAGCGCCGTGCCCGCCACGTCCACCCCGGTCGCGCCGTCCACCCGCAGGGTGGCCGCCAGCACCTCCGGTTCGCCGGACAGGTACATCTGCGCCGTGCGCAGCGGATAGACGCCGACGTCCAGCAGCGCGCCGCCGCCGAGCGAAGGGGCGTAGCGGAACCCCGCGGGGTCCAGCGGCGGTACGCCGAAGGACCCGGAGAGCACCTCCAACCCGCCGATGGCACCCGACTCGACGAGCGAGCGGACCCCGGCGTGCTGGGAGTGGTGCAGGAACATGAAGTTCTCGGCGAGGATCCGGCGGTGCCGCCGAGCCAGCTCCATCAGCTCGGCGGCCTCCGCGTGGGTCGTGCACAGCGGCTTCTCGCACAGCACGTGCTTGCCGGCCCGCAACGCCTCGGCCACCTGTTCGAAATGGAGTGCGGGCGGGAGCGGCACGTACACCGCGTCGATGTCGTCCCGCTCCAGCAGCGTCCGATAGCCCTTGACGCCGGCGCACCCGAACCGGGCCGCCGCCCGTTGCGCCTTGGCGGCGTCCCGGCTGGCCACCGCGACGAGCTCGGCCGACTCGGCCGCCGCGATGGCCGGGAGCATCCGGCGCAGCGCGATGTCCGCGCAGCCCAGCACACCCATGCGGACCCGGCGGCCGCCGTCCCCGCCCCGCCCGGTGGGGACAGGGCTCACAGCGCGGCCAGTACGTCGTGGAGCGCGCCGATCACCTTGTCCTGCACCGCCGGGTCCAGCGAGGGGTACATCGGCAGCGAGAAGATCTCCTCGGCTGCCGACTCGGTGACGGGCAGGGACCCCTTGGCGTATCCCAGGTGGGCGAAACCCGTCATGGTGTGGACCGGCCACGGGTAGCTGATGTTCAGCTGGATGTCGTAGGCCTTCAGGGCCTCGATGATCGCGTCGCGCCGCGGATGGCGGACCACGTAGACGTAGTGGACATGGTCGTTGCCCGGCTCCGTCGACGGCAGGACCAGCCCGGTGCCGGCGAGTCCCTCGGCGTACCGGCGGGCCACCGCGCGCCGGCCCTCGACGTACGCGTCGAGCCGGCGCAGCTTGCGGCGCAGGATCTCCGCGTGCAGCTCGTCCAGGCGGCTGTTGTGCCCCGGGGTCTGGACGACGTAGTAGCGCTCCTCCATGCCGTAGTACCGCAGCCGCCGCAGCGCGGCGTCCACCGCCGGGTCCGAGGTGATGACGGCGCCGCCGTCGCCGTAGGCCCCGAGCACCTTGGTGGGATAGAAGGAGAACCCGGCCGCGGCCCCCCAGGTGCCGGCGAGGCGTCCGCCCTGGCGGGCGCCGTGGGCCTGTGCGCAGTCCTCGAAGACCACCAGGCCGTGCTCGTCGGCCACGGCCTGGAGCGCGGTCATGTCCACGCACTGGCCGTACAGATGGACCGGCAGCAGACACCTGGTGCGCCCGGTGACGGCCGCGGACACCTGCTCGACGTCCATCAGGTAGGTGTCGGGGTGGACGTCGACGAAGACGGGTGTCGCCCCCACGGAGTCGATGGCCACCACCGTGGGCGCGGCGGTGTTCGAGACCGTGATCACCTCGTCGCCGGGGCCCACCCCGATCGCCTGGAGGCCCAGCTTGATCGCGTTGGTGCCGTTGTCGACGCCCACCGCGTGCCCGACCCCGTGGTAGGCGGCGAACTCCTCCTCGAAGCCGCGCCCGCTCGCGCCGAGCACGAGCTGCCCCGACCGCAGCACGGTCTCGAGGGCGTCGTGGATGTCCTCCCGCTCGTTCTCGTACTCGCGCAGGTAGTCCCATACGTAAGTGGTCATGGCTGAGTCACCGTCTCCGCTCGTCTCCGGCACGTGCCTGGATGGGGTCCTACTGCCGTACACCGACGAACAGACCGCGCCCGGTCGGGTCGCCGGGGAGGTACTCGACGGTGCACCCCGCGTCGGCGAACGCCGCGAGGTACTCGTCCTTGGTGAAGAGGGTGAGGACGTCGACCTCGGTGAACTCCCGGATGCCGGAGCTGTCGCCGACGAGGAACCGCACCTCCATCCGGGTCGCGCGGCCCTGGAGGGTCGAGTGCGAGATCCGCGCCACCGTGCGGCCGTTCTCCCGGCCGAGGTCGCCCGCGACGTAGCCCTCGACGTGGTCCTCGGGGAACCACCACGGCTCGATGACGAGCACGCCGCCGGGGCGTACGTGCCCGGCCATCGAACGCACCGCGTCCCGCATGTCGGCCACGGTGCCGAGGTAGCCGATGGCGCAGAACATGCACACGACCGCGTCGAAGGTGCGGCCGAGGCCGAAGGCGCGCATGTCGCCGGGGTGGACCGTCACCGCCGGCAGCCGCCGGTGCGCCAGCTCCCGCATCGGGGCGGCGATCTCCAGGCCCTCGGTGTGCTTGAACAGTGTTCCGAAGGTCTCCAGATGGGCCCCGGTCCCGCAGGCCACGTCGAGCAGGGAGTCCGCGTCCGGGCAGCGCGCCCGTACGAGGTCCGTGACGTGGGCCGCCTCGGCCGGCCAGTCCTTGCCCCGGCTGCGGTAGAAGATCTCGTAGACCTCCGCCAGCTCCTGTCCGTACATCTCTCTCCAGTCGGTGTCGGGGTGGGGGTCGGGGTCACTCGTCGACCATGGCGACCGCCCTGGTCCAGCCCGCGCCCGCGCCCGCGATCTTCACGGGGAAGCAGACGACGGTGAACCCGTACGGGGCGGGCAGGGCGTCGAGGTTCGCCAGCCGCTCGATCTGGCAGTACTCCCGGTCGCGGCCGGCGAAGTGGGCCGGCCACAGCACCGAACGGTCACCGGTGCGCCGGTAGCGTCCGATGATGTCGGTGAACGGGGCGTCCAGGCTGAACGCGTCCGTCCCGATCACCCGCACCCCCAGGTCCAGCAGCAGGTGCACGGCCGGCCCGTCCAGCCCGGCGAACTCGGTGAAGTACTCCGGGGTACCCGCCCGCGCCGAGGCCCCGGTGCGCAGCAGGACGATGTCCATCGGCGCCGGGGTGCGGCCGATCCGCTCGAACTCCTTCTCCAGCCGCGCCGCCCCGACGACACCGGTCGGCGCGTCGGTGAGGTCGAGCACGACCCCCGGCCTGCAGAACCACTCCAGCGGCATCCGGTCGATGTGCCGCGGCACGCCGTCGCCGTACCCGGCCCGGGAGCCGTAGTGCGAGGGCGCGTCCACGTGGGTGCCGGTGTGCGAGGTCAGGGTGATCCGGTCGAGCGAGAGGAACTCCCCGTCGGGCAGTTCGTCGGGAGAGAACTCCAGCCCGAAGTGCGTGCGCATCTCCGCGCTCATGTGCTCGGCACCCTGGCGGGGCGTCAACACCTCATGGACCACCGGATCCGGCTCGTACGCCGTGGCATCCACCGCCGACGACAGGTCGATCAACCGCACACGGACCTCCTACGCACCGAACCGCTCCCACCGACGAGCAGATCGTGCTCCGCGCCGACGGAGAAGCGCTCAAGCCTCACTCGGCTCCCGCGCGTCACGTTCGAGCCGATGTCGAAGGCCGTCGTGAATCGTTCGCGGGTACGCCCGTTCGCCCCGAACGGGACCAGCGTGAGGAGGACGCGGTGGCAATGCGGACGGGAACCTCGTCGTCGTTCGATTCCCTCTATGCCGAAGTGCAACAGTTCTACGCCGATCACATGCACCTGCTGGACGCCGGGGACGGCGAGGGCTGGGCGCGGACCTTCACCGAGGACGGATCGTTCGCGCCGCCCTCGCTGCCCGAGCCCGTCGTCGGCCGGGCCGCCCTGGCCGAGGGGGTCGACAAGGCCGCCGCGGCGCTGGCCGAGGCCGGCGAGGTGCACCGGCACCTGCTCGGCATGGTGTCGGTCCGGCCGGGCGAGGACGGCTCCCTGAGCGTCCGTTCGTACGCGCAGATCATCGCCACGGCCCGGGGCGGCAGCCCCCGCCTGCACCTGATGTGCGTGTGCGACGACGTGCTCGTCCGGGTCGACGGCGAACTGAAGGTGCGCGAACGCCGCGTCACCCGTGACGACCGGCGCCCGTGACGGAGAGGAGGGGAGACGCGATGACGAGCCCGCGTGAAGTGAGCACGCCCCGTACGGTCGCCGTACTGGGCGCGACCGGCACCATCGGACGGCAGGTGGCCGCGGCGTTCACGCGCACGGGACACCAGGTGCTGGGCGTGGCCCGGCGCCCCGCGCCGCACGCCGCCCGGCACCCCTTCGTCCCGCTGGACGTGGCGGAGGCGGATCCCCGGGACGTCGCCGACCTCCTCGCGGAGCGGAACGTGGAGGTCGTCGTCAACGCCACGGGCGGATGGGTGGTGACCGAGGAGGCGATGCACCACGCGCATGTGCGGCTGGTGGAGCGGATGCTCGCCGGCGTCGCGAAGCTGCCCACCCGCCCCCGCGTCGTCCACGTCGGCAGCATCCACGAGTACGGATTCGTGTCCCCGGACCCCGACGGCATCGACGAGTCGGTGCCGCCGGAGCCGACCACCCCGTACGCCCGGACGAAACTGGCCGGATCCCAGGCCGTACTGGAGGCGGCCCGGACCGGGGACGTCGACGGTGTCGTGCTGCGCCCGGTCAACGTGTGCGGTCCGCACCCGTCGGAGGCGAGCTTCCTGGGCACCGTGCTGCACCGGCTGCGCGCACTGACGCCGGGGGAGCGGCTGGAGCTGGTGATCGCGGACGCGGCACGTGACTACGTCGACGTGCGCGACGTCGCCTCGGCCGTCCTGGTGGCCGCGGACGCGGCCGCCTCCGGCACCGTGTTCAACATCGGACGCGGTGAGGCGCCCACCATGCGCGAACTGGTCACCACCCTGGTCGAGGCGGCCGGGTTCCCACCCGGCACGGTCAAGGAGACCGGCGGGGCGGTGGAGAGCAAGGGCGGCGGCTGGACCAAGGCCGACATCCGGCGCGCGGAACGGGTCCTGGGCTGGCGCCCGGCCATCGGGCTGCGCGCCTCCCTGCACGACATGTGGAAGGCGGCGGGCTGAGCCCCTGCCGCGACCCCGGGCGCCCGTCGGCGGGCGCCCGATTCCCCACCAGCGGAGAGAGGTACGTGTGATGAGTGAACTGACCCTGCCGGTACTGGTAGAGATCTTCCGCGAGTGCGCGGGCGAGGCGGACGGCGCCGATCTGCACGGCGAGGACGTCGGTGACGTCGAGCTGAGCGTCCTCGGCTACGACTCGCTCGCCCTGCTGGAGGCCATCAGCCAGGTCGAGCGGAGGTACTCCATCGGCATGCCGGACGCGGAGACCCGCATCAAGACGCTGAACCAGTTCCTGGAGCAGGCCAACGCGCAGCTGGTGCAGCGGTCCTGAACCCCGCCGTCCCGTTCGCCGGATCACCCGGCGGACGGGACGCCGACGAAGAGCCCGCGACCGGCGGGCGCGACGGGGACGTAGTCGACGCGGAAACCGGCGGCCTCGAACGCCGCCTCGTACTGCTCCCGCGAGAACAGGCCGATCAGGTGCGTCTCCTGGAAGTGCCGGACGCCCGACGCCCCGTCCGCGACGAGGTAGTGCACGTTCATCCGGGAAGCGGCCCCCTCCCGTACGGAGTGGGAGACCCGGGACACGGTCCGCCCCCCGACGGTCGCCGTGGCGCCGGCGACGTGGCCGTGCAGGTACGTCTCGGGGAACCACCACGGGTCGACGGCCAGCACCCCGTCGGGCGCCAAGTGCCGCGCGAACCGGCGCAGAGCGCCGACCAGCGCCTCCTGCGTCAGCAGGTAGCCGATCGAGCCGAACATGCACGTGACGACGTCGTAGGTGCGGCCCAGTTCGAAGTCCCGCATGTCACCCACGTGCACGGGCACGTGCGGCAGCGCCGCCTGGGCGAAACGGGCCATCGGCTCGGACAGCTCCAGCCCGGCCACCTCGTCGAACAGCTCGTCGAAGCAGCGCAGATGGGCCCCGGTGCCGCACGCCACGTCGAGCAGGCTCGCCGCGTCCGGCTTGCGCACCCGCACCTGCCGCTCCACCTCGGCCGCCTCCTCGAGGTAGTCCTTGCCGCGGCTGCGGTGGATGAGCTCGTAGATCTCGGCCAGTTCGGCTCCGTACACGGCGACCTCGCTCGACGGGCACCCGCCGGCGACGGCGCGGCGGGTACGGCGGAAGGGACAGGGGTCCGGCGGGACCGATGGTCCGGCCGGCCGCTAGAGGAACGCCGGAGGCCGGCTGGACGCACGGGTCCCCGGGGCGTCTCGCGGGCCGGGGCCCCGCTGTCGAGCAGGGTTCGAATCCCCCCTGCCAGGGTCGGGGCACCACGGACCCGCGGCACAGGTTGGAGTCCCCACGATGAGCACAGGAACGAGCACAGACCGGACCGCCGACGCCCGCGCCGGCTCCCCGTCGGCAGAGGTCGCCGAGCTGCTGGACGTACTGCGCGGCTACCTGGACCGGGCACCCCAGCTCAGTCTGCCGCCCCGCGCGTTCACCTCGCCCGAGCTGTACGAGCTCGAGCGCACCCGCGTCTTCGGACGCTCGTGGGTGCTCGTCGCGCACCGCGACGAACTCGCCGAGCCGAACAGCTACGTCTCGGTCGACATCGCGGGCGAGCAGATCCTGCTCACCCGCGACGCGGACGGCGCGCTCCACGGGATGTCACCGATCTGCCGGCACCGGATGATGCCGCTCGTCGATTCCGGCGCCAGGGGCCGGGCCGACTCCTTCACATGCCCGTACCACCTGTGGCGGTACGGGCTCGACGGCCGCCTCCTCGGCGCCACCCACATGCGGCGGAACCCGGACTTCGATCCGAAGAACTGCAGACTCCCCGCATTCGCCGTCGAGGAGTGGCACGGCTTCGTGTACGTGAACCTCGACGCGGCCGCGGCCCCCCTCGCCCCCGAGCTGAAGCGCATCTCGGGCGACCTCACCAACTACCGGCTCGACGAGATGGCGCAACTCGGCTCGTGGAGCGAGCAGTGGGCGTGCAACTGGAAGGTCGCCGTCGAGAACGCCCACGAGAACTACCACGTCATGGGCTTCCACCCGGAGACCCTCCAGCAGTCGACGCCCGGCGGGTCCGACACGGACGTACGGGTCGACTCCCCGTGGGCGCTGCGCCTGCTCGTCCCGTTCACCGAGCCGCAGGAGGCCTACGCCCTGCCGCTGACGGAGACGGAGAAGGCCCACCTGTACGGCATCTTCGTCTTCCCCGCGGCCAGCCTGGCCGCGGCGGGCGAGATGGTCATCTGGCTCAGCCTCATCCCGCAGACGATCGACCGCACGCTGGTCCGCGGCGGCATCCTCGTGCCGCGTGCCGCGCTGGAGGGCGCCGACCTCGACGAGATGCGCCTGCAGGCCGAGACGTACGCGGGAATGATCAACAGCGAGGACCGCAACGGCCTGGAGGCCGTCCAGCGCGCCGTGGGGTCCCGCTTCGCCGCACGCGGCCACCTCAGCCCCAAGGAACCCGGCGTCGTGGCCTTCTACCAGAACCTGGCACGGGCCCTGCTGCGGGCCGACGACGACTGGCCGGGGGGCCTGTGAGCCCGCCCGCCGGGCACGCCCGGCCGCGCACGCCGTGACGAATCCCCACCCCGGCTCATCCGCCACTCCGCTCATCCGCCACTCAAGGAAGAGGACCTCCATCGTGCTCAGTTGTCGGATCTGCGGCGGTCGGCTGCACGAGTTCATCGACTTCGGACAGCAACCGCTCTCCAGCGGGCTCCTCGAGCCCGAATACCTCGGCGACGAGTTCTTCTTCCGGCTGGCCGTCGGCGTCTGCGGCGACTGCACCATGGTCCAGCTCACCGAGGAAGTGCCGCGCCACCTGATGTTCAACAGCCACTACCCGTACCTGTCGTCCGGGTCCTCCGTCATGCGCAAGCACTTCGAGGAGACCGCCCGGCACTTCCTGGAGACCGAACTCACCGGGACGGACGCCTTCCTCGTCGAACTGGGCTGCAACGACGGCGTCATGCTCCGCGCCCTGGCCGAGGCCGGGGTCCGCCACCTGGGTGTCGAACCCTCGCAGAGCGTGGCCGACATCGCGCGCCGCCAGGGCATCCGCGTCGCCACCGAGTTCTTCCAGGAGTCGACGGCCGCCGACATCCGCAAGGAGGAGGGGCACGCCCAGGTCATCTTCGCGGCGAACACCATCTGCCACATCCCCTACCTGGACTCCATCTTCCGGGGAGTGGACGAACTGCTCGCACCGGATGGGGTGTTCGTCTTCGAGGACCCCTATCTCGCCGACATCGTCGACCTCGCCTCCTTCGACCAGATCTACGACGAGCACTACTACTTCTTCTCCGTCTCCTCCGTGAGCGCCATGGTCGAGCGGTTCGGCTTCGAACTGGTCGACGTGGAGCGGCTCTCCGTGCACGGAGGCGAGGTCCGCTACACCATCGCCCGCGCCGGACGGCGCACCCCCGCGCCCGCGGTCGCCGAGCTGCTGGGACAGGAACGCCGGCGCGGGCTGTCGGAGCTCGCCACCCTCCAGGGCTTCGTGGCCCGTGTGGAGCGGGCCCGCGACGAGCTGGTCGCGCTGCTGCGCCGGCTGCGCGACGAAGGCCGCACGGTCGTCGGGTACGGGGCCACGGCCAAGAGCGCCACCGTCGCCAACTACTGCGGCATCGGGCCCGACCTGATCTCCTTCATCTCCGACACGACCCCGAACAAGCAGGGACGGCTGACACCGGGTTCGCACATCCCGGTGCGGTCCCGGGCCGACTTCGAGAACCCCTACCCCGACTACGCCCTGCTGTTCGCCTGGAACCACGCCGAGGAGATCATCGCCAAGGAACAGCAGTTCCGGGCCGCCGGCGGCAAGTGGATCCGCTACGTCCCGGACGTCCGCGTGCTCTGAGCGCGCCCGCGCCCGCAGCAAGCGAACACGCCGGCCGAGGAAGGGTGCCCGATGCGGGTCCTGTTCACCACACACACAGCGAAGTCACATCTGTACGCACAGGTCTCGCTGGCCTGGGCACTGCGGGCGGCCGGCCACGAGGTCCACATGGCCGGCCAGCCCGACCTCGCCGACGACATCACCCGCACCGGCCTGACGGCCGTGACGGCCGGAGCCGCGCTCGACCTGGCGGCCCAGATGGAGTCGTACGAACAGCACGGGCACGACGGGTCCGCCGAAGGCACGGCGCAGGACCCGGGAGCCTGGGAGGACACCGGCGGCGCGGACGACCACCGGGCGATCGCCGAGCGGTACGAGTACTGGACGGACATGACCGAGATCCGCCCGCAGAAACTGTCGTACGAGTACATGCACGGCGTCTTCACCGCCATGACCACCCAGGTGTTCCAGCAGTACTCCGCACCAGCGATGATCGACGACCTGGTGCGCCACGCCCGGTGGTGGCGGCCGGACCTGGTCGTCTGGGACCCCCTGACCTTCGCGGGACCCGTCGCCGCCCGGGCCGTCGGTGCGGCCCACGTCCGGCTCCTGTTCGGCCTGGACCTCATCGGCCGGATGCGCCACCCCTACCTCCAAGCGCTGCGCCGGCTGCCGCCGGCGCAGCGCGAGGACCCGATGGAGGAGTGGCTGGGCGAGACCGTGCGGCGCTACGGCGGGGAGTTCGGCGAGGACCTCGTCCTCGGGCAGCGCACCATCGACCCCCTCCCGCCCGCCTTGCGCCTGCTGGACGGACCGGACCGGGTACCCATGCGCTGCGCCCCCCACAACGGCAGCTCCGTGCTGCCGGACTGGTTGCGCGAGCCGCAGGAGCGCCGTCGCGTCTGCCTCACGCTCGGCGTCTCGCACCGCGAGCTGCTCGGCGCCGACCGGCTCCCGCTCGGGGAGGTGCTCTCGGCCCTCGGCGGGGTCGACGCAGAGGTGGTGGCCACCCTGAACGCGGCCCAGCTCGCGTCAGTCACCGAAGTTCCGGACAACGTCCGCGTCGTGGACTTCGTCCCCCTCGAGACCCTGCTCCCCAGCTGCTCCGCGGTGATCCACCACGGCGGGGCGGGCACCTTCAACACCGCGCTGAGCTGCGGAGTGCCCCAGCTGATCCTGCCCGACGGGGTGTGGGACACCGACCACAAGGCACGCCTGCTGGCGGAGCGCGGAGCCGGGATCCGGGTCGCGCAGCCCGAGAAGGCCGACGCCGCAACCCTGCGCGGCATGGTCATGCGGCTGCTGGAGGAGCCCTCCTTCACCCGGGCGGCCGGCCGGCTGCGCGACGAGTCGAGGGACATGCCCGCGCCCAGCGCCGTCGTACCCGTCCTCGAAGAGCTCGCCGCCGGGCGGCGACCGCACCAACGACAGGGAGAGTGGCAGTGAAGGACCTATCGCGCCGCGGATTCATCGCGGGCGGCGTCGCCGCCGGGAGCGCCGCGGCGCTCACCGCCGCCGGCACGGGAACGGCCGCGGCGGACACGAAGGCCGCCGGCTGCTTCCCGCCGCCCCCGGCCAAGGACATCCGCCCGGGCGACCCCCGCTACGCCGAGCTGACGGCCAGGGGCTACAACGGGAGGTTCGCCGGCCGCCCGGAGTCCGTACGCCTCGTCCACCGCGCCGACCAGGTGGTCGCCGCCGTGGACGACGCCCTGCGCACGGGCCGGCGGATCGCCGTCCGCAGCGGCGGACACTGCTTCGAGGGCTTCGTCGACGACCCGGCCGTCCAGGTCGTCGTCGACGTCTCCGAGATGAAGTCCGTCCACTACGACCCCCGGCACAAGGCCTTCGCCATCGAGTCCGGCGCGACGCTCGGCGAGGTCTACCGCACCCTCTACCTCGGATGGGGAGTGACCGTCCCGGCGGGCGCCTGCCCCGGCGTCGGCGCCGGCGGGCACATCGCGGGCGGCGGGTACGGAGGGCTGTCGCGCCACCACGGCTTCGTCGCCGACCACCTGTACGGCGTCGAGGTCGTCGTGGCCGACCGCCCCGGCCGGGCCCGCCTGGTCACCGCCACCCGCGACCCCGCCGACCCCCATCACGACCTGTGGTGGGCCCACACCGGAGGCGGAGGCGGCAACTTCGGCATCGTCACCCGCTATCTGATGCGCTCGCCCGGCGCGCGCGGCGACGACCCGACGACCCTGCTGCCCAGACCCCCGGCCACCATCCGCTCCGTCACCATCGGCTGGTCGTGGGCGGACATGACCGAGGCGGCCTTCGTACGGATCCTGCGCAACCACGGTACCTGGCACGAGCGGGAGTCCGCCGTGAACTCCCGCTACGCACCCCTCAGCGCGTGGCTCATCCTCAACCACCGGGCGAACGGGCGGTTCACGCTCGTGGCCAACGTGGACGGCTCCCTGCCGCACGGCGCGAAACTGCTCGACGAGTATGTCGCGGCGATCACCGCCGGCACCGGAGTGCGCCACGAGGCCGAACAGGCCACCGCGCTGTGGCTGAAGTCGACCCTGACCGCCGACCCGTACGCCGGCGGCGGGTACCCCTTCAAGTCCAAGGCCGCCCTCCTGCGCAAGGCCTGGACGGAAACCCAGATCCGGACCCTGCACCGCTTTCTGACCAGCTCCGGCGGCGAGCACCAGGGCTCGGCCGTGTACCTGTCCACCCTCGGCGGCAGGATCAACACGGTCCCGGCGGACGCGACGGCGATCCCGCACCGCGACAGCCTCTTCAGCGCCTCCTATGAGACCTCATGGTGGCCCGGGATCTCCGGCGACGAGCAACTGGCCTGGGTGCGCGAGCTGTACCGGGACCTGTACGCGGACACCGGAGGCGTGCCCGTGCCCGACGCCGCGAACGGCGGGGCCTACATCAACTACCCGGACGTCGACCTCGCCGACCCCCGGTGGAACACCTCCGGGGTGCCCTGGCACACCTTCTACTACCGGGACAACTACCCACGGCTCCAGCAGGTCAAGGCCCGATGGGACCCGGCGGACGTGTTCCGCCACGCGCTGTCCGTCCGGCCCCCGGGCCGCTGACGCGCCGACGCGCGCCCGCGCCCCGCCCGCCCGCGGCCCCTCAGGCCAGGGACTCCAGAAGCCCGACGAGCGCGGCGGGGGACGGCATCGCCGCCGCCTCGTCGCGCACCTCGGCGGCGGCCGCCCGCATCCCCTCGTCCTCCAGCAGAGCCCGGAACTCCGCCGTGCCGACGGCTCCCGCCGACGCCCCGATCGCGATACCCCGCTCGACGACCGCACGCTCGTTGTCCTTCTGGTCCGGACTGAGCGGCATGACGCACTGGGGTACGCCCATGGCCATCGCGACAGCCGACGTGCCCGAGCCGCCGTGGTGGATCAGCCCGTGACAGGTCCGCAGCAGCGGCCCCAGGGCGAGCCAGTCCACCGTCCGCACGTTCGGCGGCAGTTCACCCAGCAGCGACGGATCACCGCCCCCCAGGGTGACGACGAACTCCGCGTCCGTGCCGGCCGCCGCGGCGACGAGCGGCGCCAGCAGGGCGAGCCCGCCCCACAGGCCGGCGATCGACCCCAGCGTGACCGCGATCCTGGGCCGGCGCGGCGGCTCCAGGAGCCAGCCGGGCAGCTCGCCGTTGCCGTTGAAGGGCACGTACCGGAAGGGCACGTCGTCCTGCGCCCGCACCCGCTCCGGAAGCAGCGCCAGCAGGCTCGGCGGTATGGAGTTGAGCCGGAGGCCGGGCGCCGGCACGGGTGCGACGTCATGCCGCGCGTAGTGCTCCTTCATGTGATCGCGCATCAGACCGGCGATGAGCGGCGCGCTGTCGGCCGGACCGGTGACCACCGACACGGCCGGAACGCCGAGCGCCCCCGCCACCAGCGGGCCGGCGCCCTGGAGCGGCGAGTGGACGACCAGGTCCGGGGACCAGCCGCGGGCGACCTCCAGCAGCCGGTCCACGGTGACGCCCGAGACCCGGGCGAAGAGCGCGGCGACGAACTCGTCCCCGCCGTCGACGCTGAAGTCGATCTCCTCGGGCCGGAACACCGTCGCATAGTCGAGCCCGGGGGTCACATCGACGACGTTGACGCCCGCCGCGGCCACCGCGCCGACGTCACCGCCCTGGGCGAACAGCACGTCGTGACCCGCAGCGGTCAGTGCGTGCGCCAGGGGCACCGACGGGAAGATGTGCCCCAGCCCTGGGGAGTTGACGAACAGTACGCGCATGGGGACTCCTCGCCTCATGAAGGGGGTTGGGGTGCTGGTGCCACCCTCCCCCCGCGTCCTTGAAGGCTCACGGAGCCTTGTTGAACACGCCCTTCGAGCGTCTTTCGACACCCGGCTGCGAGGGTCGGTGCCCCCAGCGAGCCGAAGGACTGCCTTGTCAGATGGAGATCATCGGGAACGGGTTCCTCGCACGACATCTCGCACCGCTCGCGGCCGGACATCCCGGAGTGACGGTGCTGGCCGCGGGCGTGCCCACGCACCCGCTGCCCGACGCCGAGCACCGGCGTGAGGTCGCGCTCGTCGAAGACGCGATCCGGCACTGCCTGCGCAGGGACCGGATGCTCGTCTTCTTCTCCACCGTCAGCATGTACGGCGGCCCGGGCGGCCCCGGCGACGAGGACGGCCCGCAGGTCGCCTCCACCCGCTACGGGCAGCACAAGCTCGACCTCGAACGGCTCGTCAAGGCCTCCGGAGTGCGCCACCTCGTCCTGCGGCTCGGCTACGTACTGGGCCCGGACGAACCGGGCTTCCGCCTCCTGACGGCGCTCGTCAGCCAGGTCCTGGCCGGCCGCGTGCGCGTCCAGCGCGGAGCCCGCCGGGACATGATCCACGTGGCCGACTTCACCGTCGTGGTGGACGCCCTGCTCCGGACCGGGGTCTGCGACGAGACCGTGAACGTCGCGTCCGGGGACTGCGTCGAGGTCGCCGACGTCGTGCGCCACCTCGAACAGCGCCTCGGGGTCACGGCCCACTGGCAGGTCACCGACGACAGCATCGAGCACTGCCCCTCGGTACGGAAACTGCGGCACCTGGTGCCCGGGCTCGAACGGCTGGGATTCGGGCCGGGATACCACCGGTCCGCCATCGACCGATATCTGGCGGCGACGCGTCCTGCGGACGTCATCCGGAGGGAAAGGACGGAAACGCCATGACGGCGGGAGACCTCACCGAACCGCGCACACCCGAGGGCCTCGCACTGCTGGAGGTCCTCGACCGGCACCTGCCGCACCTCGCGGCCGGCGCCGCGGAGCACGACCGCAACGCCGCCTTTCCGCTGGACGCGGTCCGCCGCATGGGCGCCGACGGCGTCCTCGGCGCGACCGTGCCGAGGGAGTTCGGCGGACTGGGCGTCACCAGCGTCCACGACGTGTGCCTCGCCGTGAAGCGCATCGCCGAGGCCGACGCGGCCGTCGCCCTGTCGCTGCACATGCAGTTCAGCCGCGGGATCACCATGTCGTACGAGCGCGAGCACGCAGTCGGCACCGGGCGCGCCCTGGCCGAGCGGCTGCTGCGGCTCATGGGCAGCGGACGGGCCCTGATCAGCGGCGCCCTCAAGGACGCGGGTGTCACCACCGAGCTGGTGCCCGCGGACGGCGGCGGCTGGCGGCTCACCGGCCGCAAGATCCTGGTCAGCATGGCCCCTTTCGCCACGCACGTCGTCGTCGCGGCGCAGACCCGCCCCGCGTCGGGGCCCGCACGGCTCGCCTCCGCCTTCCTGCCCGCCGACACCCCCGGCCTGAAGGCCCCTGACACCTGGGACGGCATGGGCATGCGGGCGTCCGCCAGCACCGAGGTCGTCTTCGAGGACTGCCCCGTCCCCGAGGCCGACGTCTTCCTGCGCGGACCGGTCGGCGTGCGCAACGACGCCGCCATGGCGGGCCAGACCGTCAGCTCCATCGGACTGCTCGGTGTGTACGCCGGGATCGCGCAGGCGGCACGCGACTTCGCCGTCGCCGCCGCAGCCCGGCGCGGCGGACAGCCGGCGGCCGCCGTGCGCACCCTGGTGGCAGAACTCGACGTGAAGCTGTACACGCTCCGCACGGTGCTCGCGGCGGCCCTGACCAACGCCGACCACCACGCGCACCGCACGACGGTGGACCCCGGCGAGCGCGGCCGGCTGATGATGGCGCCCTTCCAGTACGCGAAGCTCGTCGTCAACCGCACCGCTGCCGACATCGTCGAGGACAGCATGACCCTCATCGGCGGGGCGTCCTTCACCACGAGCCACCCCCTGTCCCGCCACTACCGGGACGTCCGCGCCGGCTGGTTCATGCAGCCCTTCACCTACGCCGACGCCGTCGACCACCTGAGTGCGCACGCGCTCGGCACCGACCCGGAGGGCAGCACGTCGTGAGCGGCACGGGGAACGGGACCGACGCGGGCGCCGACCGGGAACCGAGCCCGGTGGACGAGGGGCCCGTGGAGGAAGGGCCCGCGCAGGAACACATCGCCGAGGAACACATCGTGGAGGAACGGCCCGTCGACGCCCTGGTGCGGATGTCGAATCTGGTGACCCCCATGGCGCTGCGGGTCGCGGCCACCCTGCGCCTGGTGGACCACCTGCGCCGGGGCGCCACGAGCCCCGAGACCCTCGCCGGGGCGACCGGAGCGGACGCCGACGCCTTGTCGCGGCTCATGCGGCACCTGGCCGCCGCCGGCGTGCTGGAGGAGACCGCACCGGGCCGCTACGCGCCGACCCGCCTCGGAGACCTGCTCGCCGAGGACGACCCGTCGCGGCAACGCTCCTGGCTCGACCTCGACCAGGCCGTCGGCCGCGCGGACCTGACCTTCCTCGATCTGCGCGAAGCCGTCCGCACCGGGCGGCCGCAGTATGAGGACCGCTACGGCAAACCCTTCTGGACCGACCTGTCCGAGGACGCGGAACTCGGCGCGTCCTTCGACACCCTCATGACGACCCGGGAGGACGCCGCCTTCGCCGCGCCCGTCGCCGCCTACGACTGGAGCAGGGCCCGGCACGTCCTCGACGTGGGCGGCGCGCCCGGCGGCCTGCTCAGCGCGATCGTGCGGGCCTCGCCCGGCGTGCGCGGCACACTGCTGGACCTGCCGGGAGCGGCGCAGCGGGCCCGCGAGCGGATAGCCGCGGCCGGGCTGGACGACCGCATCGACGTCGTCGCCGGCGACTTCTTCGACGAACTGCCGTTCTCCGCCGACACCGTCGTGCTGTCGTTCGTCCTCCTCAACTGGTCGGACGCGGACGCCCTGCGGATCCTGGCGCGCTGCCGTGACGCCCTGCGGCCCGGAGGCCGGATCGTCCTGCTGGAGCGGGCCGAGGCCCCGGCCGGGGGCACGCGGACCTCCGACCTGTACTTCAGCGTGCTCGACCTGCGCATGCTCGTGTTCCTCGGCGGCCGCGTCCGCACCGACCGCGAATGGGCCGCCCTGGCCGACGCCGCCGGTCTGCGCATCGTCTCCAGGTCCGGGCCGCTGGTCTCGCCGAACGTGCCCCTGGACTCCTGCCTGTGGGAGCTGGCTCCGCACTGAGCCCGTCCCGACCACCACGACCGCCCGCCCACGGAACCAGGGGTTCCAGGAGCCGAGAGGGATACCGAAGTGGCAGAACGTATCGTCACGTCGAAGGACGTGCTGCTGTGGAGCGAGGACTTCGGCGACCCCGCCGACCCCACCGTGCTGCTGGTGACGGGCGGGAACCTCACCGCGATGAGCTGGCCCGCCGAGTTCGTCGAACGGTTCGTCGCCGACGGGCTGCACGTGATCCGCTACGACCACTGGGGGGTGGGGCGCTCCACCGGCTGGGACCCGGCCGAGCGCCCGTACAGCTACCTCCGGCTGGCCGCCGACGCCGTCGCGGTCCTCGACGGCTGGGACGTCGAACGCGCCCACTTCGTCGGCATGTCGATGGGCACGGTTCTGTGCCAGCTGGTCGCGCTCGACCACCCGGAGCGGATGCTGAGCATGTCGATGATGCTCGGCGGCGCACTCGACGTGGACTTCCCCGGCAACATCCGCCGCGCCTTCGCAGGCGAGCCGTCCGCCGACGGACTGCCCCTGCCCCAGGAGCGCTTCCTCAAGGCGCTGGCCGTCATGAACGAGGAGGTGGACGGCCCGGAGGCGGAAGTGGAGCGGCGGGTGCGCCGGTGGAAGCTGTTCTCCGGGGACGAGGCCGACTTCGGAGAGGCCGACTTCAGGCGGTGGGAACAGCAGGCCATCGACCACTGCGGCACCCTCACCGAGCCGCAGGTGCACTACGCGGTGCAGCCGCCGCCCCGGGAGCGCGCGCCCGAGCTGCGCGACGTACGGGTCCCCACCCTGGTGATCCAGGCCATGCAGGACCCGATCGCGCCCCCGCCCCACGGACGCCACCTCGCCGGTCTGATCCCGGGCGCGGAACTGGTCGAGATCGAGGGCATGGGCCACGCGCTGCCGCGCTCGGTGCACCGGCCGCTCGCCGAGGCCGTGCTGAGGCACGTGCGCCGGGGCGGATGACCGGCCGTCCGCCTCAGTCGGCCAGCTCGAACCGGGGCTCCTCGGTCCGGGTCCGCTTGACCTCGTAGAAGCCCGGAACACCGGCCATCAGCAGCAGGCCGTCCCACAACCGGCCGGCCGTCTCCCCCGTGGGCGCGGGGGAGACGACCGGACCGAAGAAGCCGACCCTTTCGCCGCCGGGCCGCAGGACCGACACAACCGGCGTGCCGATGTCGCCGCCGGCCAGCGCGACGGCCTGGGCGTGCGAGAACCGGACGGCCCCGTCGTACTCCGTGGAACCGGCGACCTCCGCGATCTCCTCCGGCAGCCCGGCATCGGCCAGGGCCCCCGCCAGGTTCCCCCAGTCCCCCTGGAGGTGGAAGCGGGTGCCCATCGCCGTGAAGAGGTCACCGAGTGCCTGCTGGCCGAACCTCTCCTCGACCGCGGCGCAGACCCGCACCGGCGCCCACATGTAGTCCTCCCACTCGCCCTCCGGGTTGTCGTCCCGGTGCTCGTTGAGCACCGACAGGCTCATCACCCGCCAGTGGACGGTCACCGGCCGCACCTTGGTGACCTCAACCAGCCACCGCGAGGTGATCCACGTGTACGGGCAGACGGGGTCGAACCAGAAGTCAACGGTCCGCTGTTCGGTCATCGATCGGCGCTCCTCACACGGCTCTCTCTAGCGGCGCCAGCCGTCCGGCTCCGGCCACGGCTCGCCGAGCTGGCGGTACGTGCTCTGGTACTCCGGCCAGTCCCGGTGGTCCCTGATCCTGCCGTCGACGACGCGCAGCAAGTGGATCTGCTCCCCGGAGAAGCGGCGGCCGGTCGGCGCGATGCCGACCATGGGGCCGACCTGACGGCCGTAGAGCACGAGGTAGGCCCGCACCCAGTCGCCCCGCTCCTCGATCCTGACCTCCTCCAGATGCGCTTCCTCGGAGAAGGTCTTCCGCACCCAGGCTACCGCCATGGCGAACGCGTCGGGCCCTTCACCGAGCCCGTGCTCGATCGTGGCCGGATTCAGATACTCCGGGTGGATGAACTCGTGGACGTCGTCGGTCCTGCCGGTGTTGTACGCCGCGATCATCCGCCGCACGGCTTCGATGTTCCGACTCACTGGGTGCCTCCGGCTCTCGGTGTGCTGGTTGCCGACGAGCATCCCAACACCCCGATCGGCAGCGGATCGACGTTCGCTCGAGCGGTCCCTCCACGGCCCCTCCACGGCCGCTCGACCCCCGACCGGCCACGGCGGCCCCCGGTCCAGACGCTGTTGAGCGGGCTGCGAGACCGGGCGCCCACGTTGGACGACGCCACATCGTCAGAGCCCGACGCCGGACCTGAAAAGAGGCGTGAGATGCAACCGAACGACCATGATCCCAGCGGGAGCGGGGTGGTCACCTTCATCAACAGATTCACCGTGCACGCCTCGCCCGAGGAGTTCGAGAAGGCCTTCGCCGAGACCGGGCGGCACCTGGCCGGCCGGGACGGATTCCTGCAGTACACGCTGCACCGCCACGCCGAGGACCCGACCCGCTGGGTCAACATCGCCCACTGGCGCGACGCGCGGGCCTTCCGTGCCGCCGTGGGCGCCCCCTCCTTCCCCCAGCACGTCGCCCGGCTCCGGGAACTGAGCACCAGCGAGCCCGGTCTGTACGTCCCCCGGCAGTACGTGCCGGCCGAGCGGGCGGCGACGGAGGGCCTCTGATGGCCGCCTCCACGGGCCGCCGCGTCGTCATCACCGGCATCGGGGTCGTCGCCCCGGGGGCCGTGGGGCGCAAGCCCTTCTGGGACGCCCTGACCGCCGGGCGCACCGCCACCAGGAGGATCACCTTCTTCGAACCCGGCCCCTACCGCTCGCAGATCGCCGCCGAGGTCGACTTCGACCCGCTGGCCGAGGGACTGACCCCGCAGCAGGTCCGGCGGATGGACCGCGCCGCGCAGTTCGCCGTGGTGAGCGCCCGCGAGGCCGTCGCCGACAGCGGGCTCGACCCCGCCGGCCTCGACCCCGCGCGCACCGGTGTCGCCATCGGCAGCGCCGTGGGCTGCACCATGAGCCTGGAGGACGAGTACTCCGTCGTCAGCGACGGCGGCCGCCACTGGAACGTGGACGACTCCTATGCCGGACGCCACCTGTTCGACTACTTCGTGCCGGCCTCGATCGCCGCCGAGGTCGCTCGCGACGTCGGCGCCGAAGGACCCGTGTCGCTCATCTCGACCGGCTGCACCTCCGGACTGGACTCGGTAGGGCACGCGGTGGAGCTGGTCCGGGAGGGCACGGTGGACGTCATGGTGGCCGGCGCCACCGACGCCCCGATCTCGCCCATCACCGTGGCCTGCTTCGACGCGATCAAGGCGACCACGCCGCGCAACGACGAACCAGGCCTGGCCTCAAGGCCCTTCGACCGGACCAGGAACGGCTTCGTCCTCGGCGAGGGCGCCGCGGTCTTCGTCCTGGAGGACGCCGAACACGCCAGCCGGCGGGGCGCGTACGTCTATGCCGAGATCAGCGGCTTCACCTCCCGCTCCAACGCCTTCCACATGACGGGACTGCGCCCGGACGGCCGGGAGATGGCCGAGGCGATCCGGGTGGCGATGCTGCGGGCCGGGGTCGCCCCGGGGGACATCGACTACGTCAACGCGCACGGCTCGGGCACCCTCCAGAACGACCGCCACGAGACGGCGGCCTTCAAGAGGGCGCTGGGCCAGGACGCCTACCGGGTTCCGGTCAGCGGCATCAAATCGATGATCGGCCACTCGCTGGGGGCGATCGGCTCGCTGGAGATCGCGGCCTGCGCCCTCACCATCGAGCACGACACCATCCCGCCCACCGCCAACCTCCACGAAGCCGACCCCGAATGCGACCTGGACTACGTGCCGTTGACCGCGCGCCGGCAGCCCGTGGACACCGTGCTCACCGTGGGCAGCGGCTTCGGCGGATTCCAGAGCGCCATGGTGCTGCGCAGCCCGGAGAGGGCGGCGTCATGACGTCCACCGCTGTGATCACCGGCATGGGCGTGGTCGCGCCGACCGGCCTGGGCGCGGCCTCCCACTGGAGCCGCACGCTGGCCGGCCGGGCCGCCATCGGCCGGGTCAGCCACTTCGACGCCGAGCGCTACCCGAGCCGGCTCGCCGGCGAGATCGCCGGCTTCGACCCGCGTGAACACGGCATCCCCAGCCGACTGCTGCCGCAGACCGACCACATGACCCGGCTGTCCCTGGTCGCCGCACAATGGGCGATCAAGGACGCCGGGGTGGACCTCGCGACGATGCCCGAGTACGGCGTGGGTGTGGTCACGGCCAGCTCGGCCGGCGGGTTCGCCTTCGGCCACCGGGAACTGCACAACCTCTGGAGCAAGGGGCCGGAGCACGTCAGCGCCTACCAGTCCTTCGCCTGGTTCTACGCCGTCAACACCGGCCAGATCTCCATCCGGCACGGCCTGCGAGGCCCGGGCGGCGTGGTCGTCACCGAACAGGCCGGCGGCCTGGACGCCCTGGCCAAGGCCCGCCGCCAACTGCGCGACGGCGTTCCGATGGTGATCGCGGGCGGCGTCGACGGCTCCCCCTCACCCTGGGGCTGGGTCGCCCAGCTGGCCGGCGGCCGCATCAGCACCGCCGACGATCCCGAGCGCGCGTACCTGCCCTTCGACCAGGACGCCGCCGGCCATGTACCGGGCGAGGGCGGCGCACTGTTCGTCCTGGAGACCCCGGAGTCGGCGCGCGCCCGGGGCGTGCGGTCCTGGTACGCGGAGATCGCCGGCCAGGCGTCCACCTTCGACCCGGCGCCCGGCAGCGGCCGCCCGTCCACCCTGCGGCGGGCCGCCGAACTCGCCCTCGACGAGGCGGGCCTGGCACCGGGCGACATCGACGTGGTGTTCGCGGACGCCGCGGGCATGCCCGACCTGGACCGCGCCGAGGCGCAGGCCGTCCGCGAACTCTTCGGCCCGCAGGGCGTCCCCGTGACCGCGCCCAAGACGATGACCGGCCGGCTCGGCGCCGGCGGGGCGGCACTGGACCTGGCGACGGCCGTGCTGTCCATCCGGGACGGGGTGATCCCCCCGACGGCCAACGTGCGCCGCCCGGTGGCGGAGTACGGGATCGACCTGGTCCGCACCCCCCGCCGCGTACCGGTGTCCGCCGCGCTCGTGCTGGCCCGGGGACACGGCGGCTTCAACGCGGCCGCGGCCGTGACCCGACAACGATGAGGAGAGACATGCCCGCCCAAGACGACCGCCACGCCCTGGTCACCGGAGCCACCAGCGGCATCGGGCTCGCCATCACCACCCTGCTGTGCGAACTCGGCCAGCGCGTGTTCATCTGCGCCCGCGACGAGGAGAACGTCGCGCTCACCGTCGAACGCCTCCGCGAGAAGGGGTACGAGGCAGCGGGCCGGGCGTGCGACGTACGCTCCACCGACCAGGTCGGCGCCCTCGTCCGGGCCGCAGTCGACCGGTACGGGCCCGTGGACGTGCTGGTGAACAACGCCGGCCGCAGCGGGGGAGGCCCCACCGCGCAGATCACCGACGAGCTGTGGCTCGACGTCATCGACACCAACCTCAACAGCGTGCTGCGGATGACCCGCGAGGCACTCACCACGGGCGGCATGCTCGAACGCGGCACGGGCCGCGTCGTCAACATCGCCTCGACCGGCGGCAAGCAGGGCGTGGTGCTGGGCGCCCCGTACTCCGCGTCCAAGCACGGCGTCGTCGGCTTCACCAAGGCGCTGGGCCTGGAACTGGCCCCCACCGGGATCACCGTCAACGCGGTCTGCCCGGGCTACGTGGAGACGCCGATGGCCCAGCGGGTCAGGCAGGGGTACGCCGCGGTCTGGGACACCACGGAGGAAGCCGTGCTGGAACGGTTCGAGGCGAAGATCCCGCTCGGCAGGTACACCACCCCGGAGGAGGTCGCCGGCCTCGTCGGCTACCTCGTCACCGACCGGGCCGCACCCGTCACGGCGCAGGCGATCAACGTCTGCGGCGGACTGGGCAACTACTGACCGTCCGAGGACCAGGAGACCCGCAGCATGACGAACAACCACCGAGCCGATCACCGGATCACGGTGCAGGCACCCGCCCGCACCGTCTACGGCCTGATCGCGGACGTCGAATCGTGGCCGCGGGTCTTCCCCCCGACCGTGCACGTGGACGTCCTCGACCGGACCGCCGGCGAGGAGCGCATCCGTATCTGGGCGACCGCCAACGAAGCCGTCAAGACATGGACCTCGCGCCGCGTCCTCGACCCCGGCGGAATGCGGGTGGGCTTCCGCCAGGAGGTGTCCCAGCCGCCCGTCGCCGCCATGGGCGGCGAATGGAGCGTCGAACCGCTGTCGGACACCGCCTCGCTGGTCCGCCTGACCCACGACTTCCGGGCCGTCGACGACGACCCGGAGGGCGTGGAGTGGATCACCCGCGCCATCGACCGCAACAGCGACGCGGAACTGGACGCGCTCCGGCGGGCCGCCGAGCAGGCCTCCGGCACCGGCGCCGACGACCTGTCGCTCGAGTTCGACGACGTGGTGGAAGTGGCCGGCGATCCCGCCGACGTGTACGACTTCCTCTACGACGCCCGGCGGTGGCATGAGCGGCTGCCCCACGTCAGCCGGGTCGAGCTGGAGGAGAGCACCCCGAACCTCCAGCTGCTGGAGATGGACACGCTCACCCCGAACGGCGCCGTCCACACCACGAAGTCGGTCCGGGTCTGCTTCCCCTCGGCCGCCATCGTCTACAAGCAGCTCAGGACACCCGCCCTGATGACCGTCCACAACGGCCTCTGGCGGATCGCGAAGAGCACCTCCGGCTGCACCGTCACCTCGACGCACACCGTCGTCCTGGACCGGGACGCCGTCGTCCCCGTCCTCGGCGAGGGCGCGACCGTCGGGGACGCGCGCACCTTCGTCCGCGACGCGCTCGGCCGCAACAGCACGGCGACGATGCTGCTCGCCAAGGAGCACGCCGAGCGAGCGGCACGGGAGCGCTGATGCGCGTCCTGTTCACCACCTTCGGCGCGCGCAACCACGTCCACGCACAGGTCGCGCTCGCCTGGGCGCTGCGGGCCGCCGGGCACGAGGTCTGCGTGGCCAGCCACCCCGACCTCGCCGAGGTCATCGCCCGCACCGGCCTGACCGCCGTCCCGGTCGGCCGCGAGCTGGGCGAGGAACGGCTGATGGAGGAGCTGCGGGAACGCGAGGACGCCTCCCGCGAGACCTACGACGAGGACGCCCCGGACGCCCAGATGCTGCTGGCGATGGACGAACTGCGCCCGGAGAAGCTGACGTACGACCACATGCACGGCGTGTTCACCGCGATGACCTCGGCCGTCTTCCAGAACTACTCGTCGGCCGAGATGATCGACGACCTGGTCGGATTCGCCCGCGGCTGGCGCCCCGACCTGGTGATCTGGGATCCCCTGACCTTCGCCGGAGCCGTCGCCGCCCGCGTCACCGGCGCTGCCCACGCCCGGCTGATGTTCGGGCTGGACCTGGTCGGCCGCATGCGCGAGAGCTACCTGGCCCAGGTGCGCCGACGGCCCGCGGCGCTGCGCGAGGACCCCATGCGGGAGTGGCTGGGCCCGGTGATGGAGCGCTACGGCGGAGAGTTCACCGAGGACCTGGTGACCGGCCAGTGGACCGTCGACCCCGTGCCGACCTCCCTGCGTCTGCCGGCGGACCTGCCGTACGTACCGGTGCGCTGCGTCGCCTACAACGGCAGGGGCAGCGTCCCGGACTGGCTGCGCGAGGCGCCCCGGCGGCCCCGGGTGTGCCTGACGCTGGGCGTCTCCCACCGCGAGGTGATGGGCGGCGACCAGGCGTCCGTCGGCGAGCTGATCGAGGCGGTGGCCGGACTGGACGTCGAGGTGGTCGCCACCCTGAACGCCCGCCAGCTGCGCGAGGTCGGCAGCCTCCCGCCCCATGTCCGCGCCGTCGACTTCGTCCCGATGGACGTGCTGCTGCCGACCTGCTCGGCGCTCGTCAGCCACGGCGGGTCCGGCACGGTGCACGCGGCGTTCCTGTACGGCGTCCCGCAGATCCTCGTGCCGGGCACCATGTGGGACAACGCGATCCGCGCCGATCTCGTGCAGCGGTCGGGCGCGGGACTGCGCCTCGACGCGCAGACCCTGACCGCCGCAGCCCTGCGCGACGCGCTCACCCGGGTTCTGGCCGAGCCGTCCTTCACGGCCGGCGCCGAGCGGCTGCGCCGGGAGACCCTCGCCACTCCGTCCCCCCGGGACATCGTCCCACTGCTGGAGTCGCTCACCGCCGAACACCGCGACGACCTTGTGAGGAACCATGTCTGACGCAGCACCCCTGCCCCCGGCCGCACCCCCGGCCCCCCCGCGGTCGGTCGTGGTCACCGGAGGCGGCTCCGGCATCGGCAGGGCGATCGCCCGCGCCTTCGCCGACGAGGGCGCGGCAGTCCTCGTCGTGGGCCGCACCGCCGCCGACCTCGCCGGCACGGCGAAGGGGTACGACACGATCAGGACGCTTGCCGTCGACCTCACCGAGGCCGCGGCGCCCCGGGAGGTCGTGAAGACCGCGGTGCGCGAACTGGGTGGGATCGACGTCCTGGTGAACAACGCCGCGGCCCTGGGCCACCGCGCCCTCGCCGACGTCGACCCGGAGCAGGTGGCCGCCCAGCTCGGCACCAACCTGGCGGTGCCCGTGCTGCTCACCCGGGCCGCGCTCGACGCCCTCGCCGCCGACGGCGGAGGCACCGTGGTCAACATCGGCTCGTCCGGTGCGCGCGGATCCCGGGCCTGGCCGGGCAACAGCGTGTACGGCGCCGCCAAGGCCGCCCTCGACTTCCTCACCCGCAGCTGGGCGGTCGAACTCGCGCCCCGCGGCATCCGGGCCGTCGGCGTCGCCCCCGGGCTGGTCGACTCCGGCTTCGCCGAGCGGGCGGGCATGTCGCCCGAACAGTACGACGGCATGCTCCACCACGTGGGTGCGCTGACGCCCCAGGGCCGTGTCGGCACACCCGAGGAGATCGCCTGGTGGGTCACGCACCTCACCCGGCCCGAGGCCCGCCACCTGACCGGCGCCGTACTGCCGGTCGACGGCGGGCTCTCCCTGACATGAACCGGTACGACCCCCACAGCGGTACGGGACCACAGCAGGCCCCCGGAGAGGCGGAGTTCAGCACATGGTGACCATGAACGAGAGCGAACTGGGCCGTGTGCTGCTCACGCACCGCGGCGTCCAGTGGATCATCGGCACGAAGGACGACCCGTACGCCCTGCTCGTGCGGGCCGCCGGCGACGACCCGCACCGGCTCGGCGAACTGATCCGGGAACGGGGCCCGCTGTACCGGAGCAGTGCCGAGGCCTGGGTGACGGCCCGTCACGAGGTCGCCGCCGCAGCGCTGGCCGACCGGCGGCTGAGCGTCCGCCACCCGGACGCGGACGCGCCCGCCGCGCAGGACGGGGGGGAGCAGCGCGAGCCCATGCCCTGGGAGGTGCCCGCGCTGCGCGAGATCCTCCCCTTCGGCGAGGCCTTCCTGACCGCGGGCCGCGCCGACTGCGAGCGCGTGCGCGAGCTGCTCGAACCCCTGCTCGGCACGCAGGCGCTGGAACGCCGGCGGCCCGCCGCCGAGCAGGCGCTGCGCCGCGCCCTCACCGGGGCGGCCAGCGGCTTCGACCTCCGCACGGAGGTGGCCGACCCGTTCGCCGCCGGGATCGTAGGGGAGCTCCTCGGCGTACCGGAGGAGGAGCACGACCGCTTCGCCGCGCTGTGCCGGGGCGCCGCTGGCCTCCTGGACGCCACGGTGTGCTCGCCGCACCTGCGGACGGCACGCGAGATGATCGCCTCCGTCGAGGGCATGCGCTCCCTGCTCGGCGACCTGATCGCGCAGCGGCGCGAGAAGCCCGGGGACGACGTCGTCAGCGCCCTGCTGGCGGCGACCCACGAGGACGAGGTGCGGTCGGTGTGCACCCTGCTGGCCCTCGTCGGGACCGAGCTGTCCGCCACCCTGTTCTGCGACGCGGTGGCGGAGCTGCTCGACCACCCCGCGCAGTGGCGGGCGCTGTGCGAGGAGCCCGCATTCGCTGCGGCGGTGGTCGAGGAGACCCTGCGCCACGCCCCGCCCGTCCGGCTCGTCCCCCTGTACGCGCTGGAGGACCTCGAACTGGCCGGGACGCCCGTCCCGGCCGGCGGCCAGGTCGTGGTGGCGGTCGAGGCGGCCGGCCGGGACTCTGCCGTGCACGAGGAGCCGGCCGCCTTCGACCCGGCCCGGGAACGGACCGCGCAGCCCCTGGTGTTCGCCGAGGGCCTGCCCACGTCGCTGGCGGCCCCGACGGCGCGGTTCCTCGCGGAAGCCGGGCTCCGCGGGCTCGCGGCCGAGGCCCCGGGCTTGCGTCCGGCCGGTCCGGCCCTGCGGCGCCTGCGGTCCGGTGTCACCGGGGCGGTCATCGAGATGCCCGTGGCCCGCTGAACCGATCCTCACGGTGCGTCACGACCCCTTTGGTCATGCGACTTGTACGGGTCGTAGTAGAGATACTATCTTTGATCTAACAGGTCTGATCGAAAGGTAGGGGCCTATGGCGGAGTTAAGTGATCTGCGCGAGGCGGACCGGGCTGCGGGAGGACCGGACGGCTCGGCAGGCGAACGAGTGATCGACATCCGCGGACTGCGTATGCGGTACGGGTCCAAAGACGTTCTCAACGGGGTCGACTTCAGTGTCCGCCGGGGTGAGGTGCTCGCTCTGCTCGGCCCGAACGGCGCCGGGAAGACGACGACCATCGAGATCATGGAGGGGTTCCGGACGCGCTCGGCGGGTGAGGTCAGCGTGCTCGGCGTCGATCCGGCCAAGGGCGACGAGGAGTGGCGCGCCAGGCTGGGCGTCGTACTCCAGTCATGGCGAGACCACGGCAAGTGGAAGGTCCGGGAACTGCTGGCCCAGCTGGGGGACTTCTACCGGCCCTACTCCACGGCCGAGCGGCCGCGGCCCCGCGACGTGGACGAGCTGATCTCCATGGTCAGCCTGGAGGAGCAGGCGGACCAGAAGATCGGGTCCCTCTCGGGCGGCCAGCGCCGCCGGCTCGACGTCGCGATCGGCATCGTGGGCCGCCCGGAGGTGCTGTTCCTCGACGAGCCCACCGTCGGGTTCGACCCCAAGGCGCGCCGCGACTTCCACGACGTGGTGCACCGGCTCTCCGACCTGGAGGACACCACGATCCTGCTCACCACGCACGACCTGGACGAGGCCGAGAAGCTGTCCGACCGCATCCTGATCCTCGCCGGGGGCCAGATCGTCGCGGACGGCAGCGCCGACCAGCTCGCCCGGCAGACGTCGGGGAAGGCGGAGGTCCGCTGGAGCCTGAGCGGTGAGCAGTTCGTCCACGCCACGCCCGACGCCAGCACGTTCGTCCACGAGCTGTTCAAGCAGCACGGGGACCGGGTCCGCGACCTGGAGGTGCGCCGGGCCAGCCTGGAGGACACGTACATGACCATGGTCCGCCAGCACGAGGCCGGCCGGTCCGAAGAGGCGATCGCCGCGTTCCGGGAGGCAGGCCGATGAATCCCACCCTGTACGCCGTGCGACTCGGCCTGCGCCGCGGCTGGACCGAGTTCAGGCAGAGCGTGACGTCGCCGGGCGACATCATCTACTACCTCTTCCTCGGGGGCGTCTTCCTCGGGGTGCTGTTCTTCATGCGGAACTCGACCGTGGAGGGCACCGACCTGTCGCTGGCGACGCTGACCATGCCGAGCATGATCGGCGGCCTGCTCGCCTTCCAGGCCCTGGGCGGAGCGGCGTTCGCGCTGGCGGCCGAGCGGGAGGACGGCACGCTGCTGCGGGCCAGGACCGTCCCGCAGGGGCTCGTGGGCTACATCGCCGGCCGGGTGCTGGGCATCGCGCTGAGCACCCTGCTCACCCTGGTCATCATCCTGGTCCCCAGCGTGTTCCTCTTCGACGACCTGATGACCGGGGACCTCGTCAAGTGGCTGAACCTGGTGTGGGTGCTGGCCCTGGGGCTCCTCGCCACCCTGCCGATCGGCCTGATCATCGGCGCGATGGTGAAGAACCCGCGCGGCGCCAACACGTGGGGGATCTTCCCGACGATGGGCCTGATGGCGATCTCGGGTATTTTCTACCCGATCACCTCGCTCGCGGGCTGGCTCCAGGGCATTGCGCAGCTGTTCCCCGTGTACTGGGTAGGCCTGGGCACCCGTGCCGCGCTGCTGCCCGACGCGGCGGTCGCGGTCGAGCTCGGCGACTCCTGGCGCAGGCCCATGACCGCGGTCGTGCTGCTCGCCTGGGCCGTCGTCGCCCTGGTGATCGCACCGAGGGTCCTGGGCCGTACGGTGCGCGGCGAGACGGGTTCGAAGGTCGAGGCCCGACAACAGGAGGCATTGAAGCGCGTTGGGTGACAAGGAAACCGGCGCCAAGCGCGCGTCGGCGCGCCGGGGCACGTCGGCGGCGGAGCCGGAGAACGGGGCGGTGGCCCCGCGGTCCGGCTCCGGCACCGACACGCCCGCGGCGGGCTGGCGTTCGACCGGCGAGCAGGGCCGTCCGCGCGGCGGCGCCGCGAACGAGACGGTGCACAACCGCATCGCCGTGCTGCGGGTCGAGCGCGCCATCACGCGCAGGCAGCTCGCCGACGCCCTCGGGGTGCACTACCAGACGGTGGGCTACCTGGAGCGCGGCGAGTACAGCCCCAGCCTGCACCTCGCCCTGAGGATCGCGGAGTACTTCGAGGTACCGGTCGAGGTGATCTTCTCGACCACCCCGTTCCCCCGGATCGGGAGCACTCCGCCCGCATAGGCGGCGGCGCACCGCGGCCGTCGGGGCACAGACACCCCGACGGCCGCGGTGCACGGGGCCGCGCCGGGCCGTCTCCTCCGGACCCTGCCGCGCCCGCGCCGCCCGGCACCGCACCTCGCCGCGTGGCCGGGTCGCCCGAGTACGTCCCGTACACGGGAGCCCCTCCGCCCTGCGATGCACGGCACCGGACGACGAGGGGCTCAACCGACAGGATCCGGGAGAGACGACCTAGCGCGACCGGTGTTCGGCGGTGAGCCGCTCCAGGACCGGGACGATGTCGGCGGGCGACGGCGTGGCGACGACCTCCCGGCGGAGGCGGTCGGCGCCGGCACGGAACGACGGCTCCTCCAGCACTCGGACCAGGGCGGCGCGCAGCCCCTCGGGCGTCAGCTCCTCCGGATCGATGCACAGCCCGGCGCCCGCGTCGCGCACCCGGTGCGCCTTGGGGACGTTGCACCACATCTTGGCCGGCACGACCACCTGGGGCACGCCGTGCGCCAGCGCGGTCTGGAGGGTGCCCGACCCCCCGTGGTGCACGATCGCCGCGCTGGACGGCAGCAGCGAGTCCAGCGGTGCGAAGTCGACCACCCGCACGTTGTCCGGTACGCGCCGGCCCGGATCGAGCTGGTCCGCGGTGAACGTCGCGACCACGTCGACGTCCAGGTCCGCCACCGCCTCCAGCAGGTCGCCGACCGACGTCCGGTCGGCGCCTACCACCTCGCGGAACGACCTGCCCAGGGTCAGGCAGACACGGGGCCGCCGGGGCGGCGGCTCCCGCAGCCAGTGGGGGACCTGCGCCTCGCCGTTGTACGGCACGTAGCGCACCGGCACGGACGGCAGGTCGACCGGCAGCCGCAGCGACGGCGGAACGGGATCGATGGTCCACTGCCCCACGACCAGGTCCTCGGTGAACTCCCGGCCGTACCGCCGCAGGATCCGGTCCATCCACTCCTCCAGCGGATCCTCCCGCAGCGCCGGCGGCAGGGCGGCCAGCCCCCGCAGGTAGTGCTGGCGCATCAGCCCGACCAGGTCCAGCCCGAACATCAGCCGCGCGTGCGCCGCGCCGCTGATCCGCGCCGCGAGCGCGCCGGGGTAGTACATGGTGTCCCAGACGACCAGGTCGGGCCGCCAGGAACGGGCGAAGTCGATCAGTTCCCCGGTGGTGTCGTCCGGCAAGGTGTTCTGGTAGACGAACGAGGTCCACGCGGTGAGCACCCCGTGGACATAGGGAAGGGTCAATTTCTCCGGCCGCGTCTCGCTGATGTCGAGGACGTCCAGCCAGGCTTCGTCACGTATCTCGTCGGGCTCGTCGGTGTACTCCGGATTCATCGTGGCCGCGACGTCGAGGACCCCGCCGACCGCGACCGCGGTCAGGCCGGCGTTGTTGATGTCCTCGACCACGTCCGGCCGGGTGGCGACACGGACCTCGTGTCCCGCGGCCCGCATCGCCCACGCCAGGGGTACCTGGGTGTGGACGTGGGTGCTCGCCGGGAACGGCGTGAACAGCACTCGCATGGGAGGTCACCCTGCCCGTGCCCGTTCGTACCGCACTCGAGGATTCCCGCAGCCCCGCACGAGCCCGCGCCGACGGGCCTCCAGCGAACTTCGAAGCCCACCGGCGAGTCTCGGCCCCGGGCAACGGAGGTCCGACAGGACGGCCGCCACCGAAGCGGGAGAAGACGATGGCCACAGCTGACACGGAAGTCGACGTACTGGTGGTGGGCGCGGGCCTGGGCGGCCTGTCCACGACGATGTTCCTCGCCCGCCTGGGCGTGCCGGTGCTCATGGCCGAGAAGCATCCGACGACGTCGATCCACCCCAGAGCGATCGGCCAGAACCCGCGCACCATGGAACTGCTGCGGCTCGGCGGGATCGCCGAGCAGGTGCAGGACGCCACCGACCACCGCGGGGCCAAGGGCCACTTCACGACCAGGGTCGCCGAGACCGTGCGGGGCGAGGTGCTCGGCACCTTCGAGGAGGGATTCGACAACCTCGTCGCCACGACCGAACCCTGTTCCCCGATGGCATGGGCGCTGGCCTGGCAGGACCAGCTGGAGCCGCTGATGCTGGACCGGGCCCGCCGGGACGGGGCGCAGATCCGGTTCGCCGCCGCTCTGCTCTCCTACGAACAGGACGCGGACGGGGTGACCGCGGTGCTCCGCGACCGCGAGAGCGGGACGCGGACCACCGTGCGTGCGCGCTACCTGGTGGCCGCGGACGGCGACCGCAGCCCCATCAGGGAAGGGCTCGGCATCGCCCGCCGGGGCCACGGCTCGCTGTCCCACGTGGTCGGCATGATCTTCGAAGCCGACCTGTCCGAGGTGCTCACCTCGGACACGTCCGGGCTGTACTACCTGCGCAACCCCGCCTTCAGCGGGATCTTCATCGGCAGCAACCGCCCCGAGCGGCACACCTTCCTGGTCGAGTACGACCCCGAACGCGGCGAGTCCGCCGAGGACTTCACCCCCGACCGCTGCCTCGAACTGATCCGCGCCGGCCTGGACGCACCCGACCTGGAGCCCAAGGTGCTGGACGTCCAGCGCTGGGAGATGGCGGCCCGCATCGCCGAACGCTGGCGCGCCGGAAGGGTGTTCCTGGTCGGCGACTCCGCCAAGGTCGTGCCCCCCACCGGCGGGCTCGGCGGCAACACGGCCATCGGCGACGGGTACGACCTGGCCTGGAAGCTGTCCGCCGTCCTCACCGGTCAGGCCGGCCCCGGACTGCTGGACAGCTACGAGCCCGAGCGCAGCCTCGTGGCCCGGCTCGTGATGGACGAGTCCATGTCCCTCTACGCCTCCCGGCTCGCCCCGCACCTGCAGGACCGGATGGCGGAGCCCGTCGGCTACGCCGAGGCGATCCTCGGCTTCCGCTACCGCTCGGACGCCGTCCTCATCGACGACGACGACCCCGCCCGGGTCGAGTCCCCGGCCCGGCCCACCGGAAGGCCCGGCTTCCGGATGCCGCACGTGTGGGTGCGCAGGGCGGGGAGGCGGATCTCCACCGTGGACCTCTTCGGCTCCGGCTGGCTGCTCATGACCGGCGCGGACGGCGCCGGCTGGACCCAATGGGCCCGCAGCGCGAGCAGGGAACTCGGCGTCCCCGTCGAGGTCCACGGCCCCACCACCGGTCTCGACGACCCCGACGGCGAACTCGCCGAACGGTTCGGCATCGGCACCGGCGGCGCCAGCCTCGTCCGGCCCGACGGCGTCGTCGCCTGGCGCACCGCCACCCGGCCGGACGACCCCGCCGCCGCCCTGCGCGACGCGCTCACCCGGGTCCTGTCCCGCTGAACGGGACCACCCCGCACCCCACCACCACGACGAAGGAGCGAACACGCCATGACGGCCCGAAGCGCCCCGGTCACGGCCGGCGCCCTCACCGACGAGGCCCGCCGCCACTACCAGGAGAACGGATTCGTCCGCATTCCCCAGGTCCTCACCGCCTCCGAGGTCGAGCGGTTCAGGGCCGCCTCCGAGGAAGTGATCGCCCAGCACGGACCGGAGATCTGGGGCGCCGGCGAGGACCAGGTGCAGGTGCACTTCGTCGCCCAGGCCTGGCTCAAGCACGAGGCGCTGCGCGACCTCGCGCTGCACCCGGCGATCACCGCCATCGCCAAGGGCCTCGCCGGCGGCCCCCTGCGCCTCTACAGCACGGACATCCTCCTCAAGTCCGGCCGCGAAACCCTCGACACACTGCCCACGATCGTCCACGACGACGAGACGGGCCTCCCGCTGCACGGCATCGACCGCACCCTCACCGCCTGGGTCGCGCTGGTCGACGTACCGGCCGAGAGCGGCTGCCTCAGCTACCTGCCCGGATCCCACCTGCGCGACGCCGCCCACCGGCAGATCCACATGACCAGCTTCGCCGAGTACCGGCCCATCGCCGACATCTGGCCGGACTACGACTGGCAGCCGCGGATCACCGTGCCGCTGAAGGCCGGTGACGTCGCCTTCCACCACTGCCGCACCGTCCACATGGCCGGGGCGAACCTGACCGACAACCCCCGGATGGGCCACGGCATCGTCTACATGGACGACGGCAGCACCTACTGGCCCGGTACCGAGGACGCCCACATCTCCCACATGGCCCCCGGGGACCCGCTGGACAACGAGAAGTTCCCCCTCATCTAGAGGAGACCGTCGAAGGTGAGCGTCATGCACGGCACATGGAACCGCACGGACATCGGAGAGCTGGGCAGACGGCTCCAGCGGGCCCACGGGGAGGTGTGGCTGCACCAGGTCAAGGGCGATCCGTACGCCGACCTCCTGCGCGGCCACGCCGAGGACCCCCGTCCGGCCCAGGAGCGCATCCGCGCGCTCGGCCCGCTGTGGCGCAGCACCACGGGCGCCTGGGTGACGGCGGACCACCGGCTCTCCGGGGAACTCCTGGGCCCGGGGTGGCCGCACCGCCCCCTGACGGACGACGAGGCCCACGTACCGGTGGACGACGCCGGGCTCGGCGGGGACGCCGCGCACTACGAGCGGCTGCGCGGGTACGCACGGGACGCCGTGACCACCGCCGCCGTGCAAACGGTGTCCGAGCGGGTGGTCGGCTCCCTGGCCGCGGACTTCGACCTGGTCACCGACCTCGCGGAGGCCGTTCCCACCGACCTGCTCGCCGCGGCCTTCGGGCCGGCCGGCGCGGACCGCGGGGAACTGGCCCGGGCCTGCACCGCCGCGGGGGTCGTCCTCGACGGCACGCTGTGCCCGCAGCGCCTGGAGGTGACCCGGCGGGCCGCGGCCGCCGTCGGCCGGCTGCGCGAGCTCCTCGCGGGCCCCGAAGCCGGACCGGGGCCCGGCGCGCACGAGACCGCGGTCCTGCTGGCCACCGCCGGGGTGCGCACCGCGGCGAGCCTGATCGCCGGCTCCGTGCTCGCGGTGGCCGACCACCCCGAGGAGTGGTCGCGCGTCGCCGGGGACCCCGGCCACGCGGCCCTCGTCGTCGCCGAGGTCCTGCGCCACGACCCCCCGGTACGGATGCATCCGGCGGTCGCCCTCGCCGACGCCGAGTTCGCCGGACAGCACGTGCGGGCGGGGGAGCGCGTGGTGGTGCTCGTCGCCGCGGCGAACCGCGACCCCGAGGTCTTCGACGAACCCGACCGGTTCGTCACCGGCCGCCCGGCCGAAGCACTGGTCCCCGCCCTCCACCACCGGGTGACCCTGCCCTTCGCCCGCGCCCAGGCGGAAGCGGTCCTGCGCGCACTGGTGGCGGCCGGCCCGCGCCCGCGCCGCACGGCCGGCCACCTGCGCAGCCGCCGCTCACCCGTGACGGGACACCTGCTCGGCTGCCCGCTCACCACCGGCTGACCGGCGCCCACAGAAAGGAACCCGGCGATGAGAGTCCTGTTCACGTCGATCGAGGGCAACCACTTCCAGCAGATGGTTCCGCTGGCCTGGGCCCTGCGCACGGCGGGCCACGAGGTACGGGCGGCCTGCAACGAAAGCCTCGTAGACACGGTCACCCAGACCGGCCTGACCGCCGTACCGATCAAGTCGCCCACCCTCTGGGAACAGCTCGACGGCTTCCAGAAGGAGGCGATCTCCCTCTTCAACGAGATCGGCACCAGCAAGCAGGACCCCTCCAAGGCGACCTGGGAGGACCACCTCTCCTACGAGAACATGGTCGTCCCCGCCCTCTACCAGCCGCTCAACAACGACGCGCAGATCGACCAGCTCGTCGCGGCGGCCCGCAGCTGGCAGCCCGACCTGGTCGTCTGGGAGAGCTTCTCGATCGCCGGGGCCGTCGTCGCCGCCGCGACCGGCGCCGCCCACGCCCGCCTGGTGTCCGGACCCGAGCTCGCCCTGCAGATGGTCACCCGCGGACACTTCGTACGCCACCGGGACCTGCAGCCCGAGCCGCTGCGCGAGGACCCGACGGCCGAGTGGATCGACCGGACCCTCGAACGCCTCGGCAGCGACCGGCGGTTCGACGAGACCATGCTGACGGGCCAGTGGGTCGTCGACACCCGCCCCGCGAGCCTGCGCCAGGAGCTCGACCTGCCGACCGTCCCGATGCGCTACGTCCCCTACAACGGGCGCTGCGTGGTACCCGGGTGGCTCAACGAACCGGTGGAGCGCCGCCGGGTGTGCATCACCCTCGGCACGTCCATCACCAGCGAGGAGTCCGAGCGGTTCCGGCTGGGCGAGACCCTCGAGGCCCTCTTCCGGAGCCTGGCCGGACTCGACGTCGAGATCATCGCCGCCCTCGACCCGGCACAGCGCGGCGCCCTGCCCGACCTGCCGGACAACATCCGCACCACCGACTTCGTCCCGCTCAACGAACTGGCACCGTCGTGCTCGGTCATCGTGCACCACGCCGGCTACCAGACGAAGGCCACAGCGGACCTGCACGGCGTCCCCCAGGTCGTCATCGTCGGCTACGAGTGGGTGAGCGAGGACATGGGCGAGGAGTACGAGAGGTCCGGCACCACCCTGGCCGTCTCCGCACGCGACCTCACCGCCGAGGTACTCCGCGAGAAGATCCTGCGGCTGCTCGACGAGCCCTCCTACACCGAACGGGCCGGCGCGCTCCGTGACGAGATCCGCGCCATGCCGACGCCCAACGAGGTCGTGCCCGTCCTCGAGGCGATGACCAGGGAGCACCGGCGCCGCGGATGACCGGTCCACCGGCCCGCCAACCGGTGGACCAGTGCTCCTCGTGCGCCCCTCGAGACCGGTCCCGCAGATTCGATGCCATGCCGAATCCGTGGGATCTCCCCGACGAACTGCCCACCGACCTTCCCGTCTCCCGCTGCGAACTGCCCGACGGCCGCGTGCTGTCGGCGGTGCAGGAAGCGGAGGCGCACACCCTCTGGGAGGAGATCAGCAGCGCCGCCCCCTACCGGAAGGCGGCCGAGGGCCTCCGCCCCGGCGAGGCCGTCATCGACGTGGGCGCCCACATCGGGCTGGCGTCCCTGCTCTTCGGCGGGCTGGCCCCGGGGAGCCGCGTGCTCGCCTTCGAACCCGCCCCGAAGGCCTACACCTGTCTGGAGGACAACCTCGCCCGCCACCTGCCGGGGGCGACCGCCTTCCGGCAGGCGCTGGGAGCCGCGCCCGGCACGTCCGAACTGACCTACCGGCCCTACGTGGCCTCCGCCTCGACCCTGTACGACGACGCCGAGGACGACGCCCGCAACCTCGAAGCGCACCTCGACAACATCGGCGCCGACGAGCAGACCAGGGAGGTCGTGCGGCGCACCTTCAACGTGAGCCAGCGGGTCACCGTCGAGGTGACCACCCTGGCCGCCGTCATGGCGGAGCACGGCGTCGACCGGGTGGGCCTGCTCAAGATCGATGTCGAACGCGGTGAACTCGACGTCCTCGACGGCATCGACCAGGGCTGCTGGCCCCGTATCCGGCGGGTCCTCCTCGAGGTCCACGACATCGACGGCCGGCTCGGCCGGGTCGTCTCACGGCTGTCCGGACTCGGTTTCCACGCCACGGTCTCCCAGTGGGGGGTCTACGTCGGCGGCAGTGTCCACCTGGTGCTGGCGGAGCGGGACTGACATGCCGAGGAGGAAGGGCCGATGAGCGACGGCGCTCCGCGTCCGTCCGGATCCGGGGCGACGGCGGACCGCGCCCTCGCCCCCGATCTCGCCCGGGGCATGATGCTGCTGATCGTCGCCCTGGTGCACGCCCACATGTTCGTCAGCGGGAGCGCCACCGTGATCCGGGGCTATCCGCCGGTCGCCGGCTCGCCCGCGGACGCAGCCACGGCGGGGGTGCTCACGGTGCTGGCCGACAGCCGCAGCTTCCCCATGTTCGCCCTGCTGTTCGGCTACGGCACAGGCCGGATCCTCGCGCGCGAGAGGGAACGGGGGCGGGACGGACCCGGTGCGCGCCGGGTGCTGCGGCGACGCGCCCGCCGACTGCTGCTGTTCGGGGCCGTCCACGCGCTGCTGCTGTTCGCCGGGGACGTCCTGGGCGCCTACGGACTGCTCGCCCTGGTCGCCGTCGGCCTGACGGACGCCCGTGACCGCATCCTGTTCACGGTGGCGGGCGCCGGTGTCGCCGTGGGGACGGTGCTGTACGCGAGCATGCTGGCCGCGGGGGTCTCCGGCGACCCGGACGACACCGCGGCGGCGATGTTCCTCGCCGCCGACCCGGTGTCCGACGCGGCGTACCGCATCGGCACCTGGGTGATCACCACACCGCTGTTCGCCGTCATGTCGCTCGGCCCGTTCCTCATCGGTGCGCACGCGGCCCGCCGGCGGATCCTGGAGGAGCCGGGCCGCCACCGGGTCCTGCTGCGCCGGGTGGCGGTGACGGGCACCGCCCTGAGCGTCGCCGGAGGCCTGCCGCTGGCGCTGGTCACCTCCGGGGTGTGGACCACCGCACCCTCCGACGTGACCTGGGGGCTCAGCGCCCTGCACGTACTGACGGGGTACGCGGGAGGCTGCGGCCTCGCCGCGGCGGTGGCCCTGCTCGCGCTGCGCCTGAAGGGCCGGCGGAGCAGGGCCGCGACCGCCGTCGCCGCCTGCGGCCGGCGCTCGATGAGCGCCTACGTCTGGCAGTCGGTCGTCTGGCTCGTGCTGTTCGCCCCGTACGCCTTCGGGCTCGGCGACCGCGTGGGCGTGCTCGGGTCCGCGCTCGTCGCCCTCGGCGCTTGGGGAACCGGTGTGCTGCTCGCCGAGCTGCTGCGCCGAAGGGGCCGGCGCGGGCCCGCCGAGGCGCTGCTGGCCAGGGGCACCCGCCGGACCCGGCCGGCGGCCGCCGCCGCTCCGGAGCGCGAGAGCGCGGTGCGCGAGGTCAACGGGCCACCGTCGCCGTGACATAGCGCACCGGCGTCTCGATCGACAGGGGCCCGCCGTCGTGGCGCATCTCGTCCAGGGCCCCGGTGAGCCGGACCCGCAGACGCTCCCGGTCGTCGTCGGGCAGGTGCTCCCACAGCAGACGCATGCCCTGGGTGTGGGACCACGCAACCCAGGCCTCGCCGGACGGGGCCACGAGGTCGACCGGCTCGTCGGTGACCTCCACCGCGTGGAAACCCGCGGCCTCCAGGGCCCGGCGCAGGTCGGCCTCCTTCGCCAGCCAGCTGTTGAAGCGCTTCTGGAGTTCCTCCGGCCGCCACTGCGGCGGCAGGTTCTCCAGGAGCGAGCGCGGGATGAGTTCGGTGAAGACGGGCGGGAGGAAGGGGAAGGTGTCGTCGTCGAACACCGGGCTCGTGAAGGCGATGCGCCCGCCGTCGGCGAGCAGTTCGGCGTAGCGCGGCAGGGCGGCCCGGGCATCCGGGAAGAAGATCAGGCTGTAGCTGCCGGTGACGACGTCGAAGGAGCGGGCCGGCAGATCGGGGCACTCCCCGTCCATCACGCGCAGCTCGACGTTGGCGACGCCGAGGTCGGCGGCCTCCTTGCGCGCCTCCTCGATCATGGCCGGGGCGATGTCGATGCCGAGGACGCGGCCCCGGTCGCCGACGAGCGCGGCGGCGTGGAAGAGGCACGCCCCCCGCCCGCAGCCGACGTCCAGCACACGCTGTCCGGGCTGCGGCGCGGCCCGTTCGACGAGGCGCCGCCCCATGGGGGTGAAGAAGGTGACCCCCATCCGGTCGTAGGACCCGGCGGCGCGGTCGAAGGCGGCCGTGACATGGGCCTTGTAGGTTGTCTTGTCCACGTGCGTCGCTCCCAGGAGTGGTCGGCGTGTCCGGCCCACCATCGTCCGGCCGGCACCTGCGAAAGCACTCGAGGGCAGATGGACCGGGCCCCGCCGCGGTCCCGGCCGGGGCCCGCGGCGTCCAGCCGTCGTTGAGGCGCGTACGAGACCCCGCGGCCATCATCGTCAGCAGCACGACGGCCCGGTGGAGACCCCCGATCCTGGCACGCCGGACACGGGACCCAGGCGCTCACGGGCCACAGACCGCACATCACCGCATTGAATGGGAGTCCGGCATGGTTTCCTCCATGGAGTCGCGGAAACTCTCCGTCGAGGGCGCAATCGAATTCACCCCGCGCGTGTTCGACGACGAGCGCGGCATTTTCCTGTCGCCCTACCAGGAGTCGGCGTTCTCCGACGCCACCGGCGGTCACACGCTTTTCCGCGTGGCCCAGACCAATCACAGCAGGTCACGTAAGGGCGTGGTGCGCGGACTGCACTACACGCTGACACCGCCGGGCTGTGCCAAGTACGTCTACTGCGCGCGCGGCAGGACGCTCGACATAGCGGTGGACGTCCGGGTCGGCTCGCCCACGTTCGGCAAGTGGGACGCCGTACTGCTGGACACCGAGGTTTTCCGCTCCGTGTACTTCCCGGTCGGCGTGGCCCACGGCTTCGTCGCACTGGAGGACGACACCGTGGTGTCCTACCTGCTCTCCGGGGAGTACGTCCCGGAGCACGAGCTGGCGCTGTCGATCCTCGACCCGGACCTCGCCCTGCCCATCCCCGGCGACATCGAGCCCGTCCTCTCCGAGCGCGACCTCGCGGCGCCCACCCTGGAGAAGGCCGCGTCGGACGGCCTGCTGCCCGACTACGCCGAGTGCCTGGCGATCGACCGGGCCCTGCGCCCCGCCTGATCGGCGGCGGTACGACGCGTGGGGGCGGCCCACCGGGAATCCGGTGGGCCGCCCCCATGGGTAGCCGTCCGGCCGGCTCACCCGCTCACAGGACCAGCGCCTCGCCGCCGGAGCTCCGCGGAGCCAGCAGGCTGTGCAGACAGGCCACCAGGGTGCGGGCCTGTACGTTGAGGTAGTGGCTGTGCCGCAGCAGGGTGCTGAGCTGATCCAGGGTCACCCAGCGGAAGTCCCGGTCCTCCATGGACTCGGCGTCGGAGTCGCCCTCGGCCTCGACGACGAGGTACCGGTTCAGGGCGTGGTGGAAACGGCCGCCCTCCTCGGACAGCAGACAGGCGAACCTGGTCCGCTCCGGCGGGGCCGACAGCACGTCGTCGACGAAGCGGGGCAGGGACGCGCCCGGCGGGACGCTCTCGGGGGTGAACTGGACGGTGGGGGAGAGCTCGACCCCGTCCACGTATCCCGGCTCCACGCTGGCCCGCAGCAGGATGTGGAGCACCCCGTCGATCTGCTTGACCAGCACGGCGATGACGCCGGTGCCGTGCGGCTCCAGCATGGGCTGGGACCAGCCGCGGACCTCGCGCGTGCCCGCGGAGACGTTCACCCCGATCACCGAGAAGAACCGCCCGCTGGTGTGGGAGACGCGCTCCGGCGAGCTGCGCCAGTCGCGCAGCTCGACCAGCGGTACCGGGCGGGTGGTGAGGTCGTTCTGTGCGCGGTGCTCGGTGATCCAGCTCTGGAGTTCGTCCACGCCGTGCACCCCGCCCGGCTCCCCGGCGCACGAGCGGGCCAGGGCGTCCCGGAAGCCGTCGCCGGTGTCCAGCAGGACGTCGAGGCCTCCGCCGGCCAGGGGCAGGCAGGACAGCGTGGTGCGTGTGTCCATGTTGACGATGTCCTCGACGGCCAGCAGCCGGTGGATCTCGCCGAGGGTCATCCAGCGGAAGTCCTCCTCGACGGCGATGTCCTCGGTGACCTCGATGACAATGTTGCGGTTGCGCTTGCGGTAGAACCAGGCGCCCTGTTCCGACTGGAGCACGTCGGCGACGACGCGGTGCCGCGTCCTCTCCTGGAAGTACCCCAGATAGGGGACGGCGCGCCCTTTGTGCAGCCGCAGGTAATTGCTGCGGGTGGCCTGCACGGTGGGAGAGAGCTGCAGATGGTTCCTGTTCCCCGGCTCGACCTTGGCCTGCATGAGGAAATGCAGCACCCCGTCGAACTCCTTGGCCAGCAGGCCGAGTACGCCGACCTCCGGCTGGTGGATGATCGGCTGCTGCCAGTGGGGTACGGGACCCGAGGGGAAGCGCACGTCCAGCCCGTCGATGGCGAAGAAGCCGCCGCTGGAGTGCCGCAGCGCTCCGGTGCGCGGATCCCGCTCCCAGTTTTCGAGGTCGTCCAGGCCCACGCGGTCGACCCGGAGGCCGGACCGTTCGCGGGCGTCGGCGAACCAGGTGGCGAACGGGGCCGGTTGGCGGACCCGGCTCTCCTCGGTGAGGGCCGACCGTGCGAGCCGGTCCTGGAGCGTGCGGAGGGCGGTCGGAGAAGGAAGCGGGAGGGCGGTTCTGTTCACCAGGGATTCCTTTGCGCCGGGAGGACAGGGTCGTGCTGCGTACTCGGCGGTCTTCCGCGTCCGCGGCGTCGAGGAGGGTGGCCGTACCGGTGTCCGCGGATGCTCCCGTGGAGGTGGGGCCGTCGACGGCGCGCAGGGCCCAGTACAGTGCGGGCTGCCAGCAACGACCTCGAATCTCCCTGAACCTCCGCGGGGGCCGCGGCCGGGGGTTCGATCGTTCTTCGAGGGCGACGTCCGATGGTTGTCGTCATGACGCCCCCCACGCGCCCGTATCCGTTCGCACGGTGGACCCCTCCCCGCGGGGTCGAGCCAGGATCGTGGCGGCCTCCAGTGGGAGCGGCGCGTCGGTGCGACGAGGCTCCGGAGCCGGCACCGCCCCGGGCCCGTCACCACCGCACCCCGACGGTTGTGCCCGCCGAAAAGAACAGGCGCATTTCCGTGGGTGATTGGCGTGAATTCGAAGCGGAATCGAGACGCCGTCATGGCGCCCCAGGGCGGGCACACCTTGGAAGATCCTGTTCCGTTTAATCCTCGGCGGATTTCGGTCAACGGGTGTGCAGGTCGCCGGTGCTGTCCGGGCGAGTTGGGCCCAGGACGGTGGCATATGGCCTTGCCCCGCCTTAATGGAAGAGTTAACTTAGTGCAAAGTCAGGGGAGAAGTCGCTTCGTGACCCTTACTCGGCCGGGCGGCGCTCGAACCCCTTGTGAACACGCAGTGTCACAGCATCACTGAACGGGGGACGTGAGATGGACTTCCGGATGCTCGGCCCATTAGAGATTCTCGATGGTCCGCGCAATGTAGTGCCCACTGCACCCAAGCCGCGCCAGGTGATAGCCCTTCTCCTCATGAGGAGAAACACACTGGTGCAGACCTCTGAACTTATCGACGAATTGTGGGAGAGCGACCCTCCCGCAAGTGCGATGACCACACTCCAGACGTATATCTACAAACTCCGGAAGATTCTTACCGCACGGAATTCAGAGGAAATCCTCTTCACTCGACCCGGGGGATACACTCTGGCCATTCCCGACCGGTCCGTCGACCTCCACCGATTCGAAACGGAAGCCGGTGAGGGCAAGTCTCTGCTGAAGAACGGAGACCCGGCCGGGGCGGCCGAGGCGCTCCGCCGGTCCCTCGCGCTCTGGCGCGGGTCCGCGCTGGTCGACGTCGTGCCGGGCGGCCTGCTGTCCTCGTACGTGACACGGCTCGAGGAGTTCCGGGAGCGCACCCTCGACCTGCGGATCGAGGCGGATCTCCAGCTGGGACGCCACCAGGAGCTGATCAGCGAGCTCAAGTCGCTGGTGCTCAGCCGTCCGCTCCACGAGAACGTGCACGCCTCCCTGATGATCGCCCTCCACCGCTCCGGCCGGCGCCACGAGGCACTCGAGGTCTACCAGGTGCTGCGGCGCAGCATGATCGACAACCTGGGCCTCGAACCGGGCAAGGAGCTCCGGGCGCTCCACCAGGCGCTGTTGTCCGAGGCGACGGGGGGTGTGCTGTACGAACGCCACCAGCAGCCCGTCCTGATCGAGCCCGACCGGGGCCCGGTCGGGCATCCCGACCCGGAAGATCCGCCGGTGGCCGTTGCGCCCCGGCCCGCCGCCGCACCCCGGCCCGCCGCACCCGGCGTCGCCGCACCCGCCCAGCTCCCGCCGGACATCGCCGACTTCACCGGCAGGGAGTCCATCGTGGACCAGGCCCCCGCCCTCCTGGCCGGGGTGGGGGAGTGCGACCGTCCCCCCACGGCACCGGCCGTCGCGGTCATCAGCGGCATGCCCGGCGTGGGCAAGAGCGCGCTCGCCGTGCACATGTCCCACACCGTCCGGCCGTTCTTCGAAGGCGGACAGCTCTACGCGGACCTGCGCGGCTCCACCGGCAGGGGCACCGACCCCTCGGAAGTGCTCCACGGATTCCTGCGGGCCCTGGGCGTCGCGGAATCCGAGATCCCCGCGGACCCGGAGGAACGGTCCAAGCTGTTCCGCTCCACCACCGTCGGCCGGCGCCTGCTGATCCTGCTGGACGACGTGTCCTCGCTCGCCGACGTGCGCTCCCTGCTCCCCGGCGACCCGGAGTGCTCCGTGGTCATCACGAGCCGCAGGCGCCTGCACGGCCTGGGCGGCGCCTGGAACGTCAACCTCGACGCCATGGACACCGCCGAGGGCCGCGAGCTGCTCGCCCGCATCATCGGATCCGCCCGGGTCAGGCGGGAGCGCAACGCGGCCAACCAGCTGATGGAGACCGTCGGCGGACATCCCCTGGCCGTGCGGTGCATCGGGGGTCGCCTCAGCGGCAGTCCGGGGCTCACCCTGTCCGGCTTAGCCACCCAGCTGAACTGTTCCGAGAAGCTGCTGGACGAGCTCCGCCTCGGCGAACTCGACGTACGCTCCCGGTACGACTTCAGCTATGAAGGGCTCGGCCGTGTGGAGCAGAGCGTCTTCCGGCTGTTGAGCATCCTCCCGCCCAGGCGGTTCACCGTCGATTCCGTCGTCGAACTCCTCGGCAGCGACAGCCGCAGCGTGGAGCACCTGCTCCAGCGCTTCGTCGACAGCCACCTGATCAACATCGTCCGGTGGGAGGACGGCGGGGCCCATTACGAGTTCCCCGAACTCACCCGCGTGTACGCCCGCGAGCGGTTGCTCGACACCCTCTCGGTCGACGGACTGGAGCACGAGGGCATCCGGCCGGACCGCCGCCGGTGTTGACCCCCGCCCCCGCCCCCGCCCCCGCTTCCTTTCCCGCCGCCTTCCGTTCCGCCCGTCTCCGGCCCTCAGCCCGAGACGGCCTCGGCCCAGTTCCGGTCGACGGTCCGGCCCGCCTTCGCCTGCTGCTGCTCCGTCGGGAACGCCGGGGTGCCCTCGACCGTGGGCAGCTTCTCCGCCAGCGTCCTGTCGAGGGTGCCGTTCTCCGCCATCGACTCCATCAGCACGGGGCGCGCGTACGCCCCGAGCCGGAGATTCTGGCCCTCCGGGCTGAACAGGTACTCCTGCCACAGCCGCGCCGCCGCGGGGTGCGGGGCGTCCTTGTTGATCCCCTGCGCGTAGTACTGCGCGAAACTGCCGTCGAAGGGGATGGAGGTCCGCCAGTCCACGTCCGCGCCCTTCCTGCGGAACTCGTCGGCGTACGCGAGGTTGAGGAAGTCCCAGTCGATGCTGATCGGCGTCTGCCCGGTCTCGATCGTGGCCGGGGTGGATTCGACCGGGATGAAGTTGCCGCTCCCGCTGAGCTCGGCGAAGAAGTCGATGCCGGGCTGGATGTCGTCGAAGGAGCCCCCGTTCGCCAGGGCCGCCGCGTACACGCCGGCGAAGGCGGAGCCCGACTTGGTGGGGTTGCCGTTCAATGAGACCTGACCCTTGTACTCGGGCCTGCGCAGGTCGGCGAAGGTGGCCGGGCAGGTCTTGACGCGCTTGGCGTCGCAGCCGATCGAGACGTACCCCCCGTAGTTGTTGTACCAGCGGGCCCGCGGGTCCTTCTGCTCGTCGGGGATGTCGTCCCACGGGGCGACCTCGTACGGGGCCAGCAGACCCTGGCGGGCCGCGGCCGGCGCGAAGGTGCCGCCCACGTCGACCACGTCGGGGGCCGTGCCGTCGCGCCTGCGCGCCTTGAGGGCGTCGATCTCCTCCTGGCTGGAACCTTCCGGATTCTCCACGGAGACCTCGATCCCGTACTTCTTCTCGAAGCCGTCGATCAAGGCGCCGTAGTTGGCCCAGTCCCTCGGGAGCGCGATGGTGTTGAGCGCCCCCTCCTTCCGGGCCGCCGCGGTCAGCGCCGCCATGCCGCCCGCGTCCGCGGCGGAGGTGGCCACCGCCGGCGCCCTGGGTGTTTCGGGGGGCCTGTCCCCGCAGGCGCCGAGGGGCCCCGCGGCGAGGGCGAAGCAGGCGGCGACGGCGGCTGTCCGGAGACGAGGTGCGGGCACAAAGGCTCCATAACGGGCGGCACGTACTGATCCAGGCCAGCGTACGTGCGTCTGCCGCGCCAGCGCAGTCCCGGCGGGTCGCGCCGCCGCCCGTCCTCCGGCCGACGTACCGCCGCGGCCCCGGAGCGGCGTCGGAGCGGTGTCAGAAGGGCTCGTCGTCCCAGGCCGCCAGCAGCGCCGCCCCCAGGTCCTCCCCGTCCGTGGAGGACGCCGCGTGGAGGGCCTGCTCACTCCAGATGATCTTGCCGCGGGCGGTGTAGCGGGTGCCCCACCGCTCGGCGAACTGGGCGACCAGGAACAGGCCGCGCCCGCCCTCGTCGGTGGCCTCGGCCCGGCGCAGGTGCGGGGAGGTGCTGGACCCGTCGGACACCTCGCACACCAGGCTGCGGTCGTACAGCAGCCTCACCCGGATGGGCTGCGATCCGTAGCGGACGGCATTGGTGATCAGCTCGCTGAGGATGAGCTCCGTGGTGAAGGCGATGTCCTCCAGGCCCCACTCCGCCAGCCGGCGGGCGCAGGCGGTGCGCACCGGGGACACCGCCGCCGGATCGGACCGCACCTCCCACTCGGCGATCCGTGCCGGATCCAGCCGGCGGGTGCGGGCCACCAGCAGCGCGATGTCGTCGCTCTGCCCGCTGGGCAGCATCGCGCCGATCACCGCGGCGCATGTCTCCTCCGGAGTCCTGGCCGGCCCGGACAGGGCTGCGCCCAGAACCGCCAGTGCGGCGTCGAGGTCCCGGTCGCGGTTCTCCAGCAGCCCGTCGGTGAAGAGCACCAGCTGGGACCCCTCGGGCACGATCAGCGAGGCGGTCTCCATGGGCATGCCCGCGCCCAGGCCGAGCGGCGGCGAGACCGGAATCTCGGGAAAGGACACCGTTGCGTCGGGCTGGACGACGGCGAGGCCCGGGTGGCCGGCGGTCGCGGCGGTCACCTGCCCGGAGACGGAGTCGTAGACGGCGCACAGGCAGGTGGCGCCGGTCAGGCCCTGCCACTCCTGCTCACCGGAGCCCTCGTCGGTGTCGATGTGGGCGACCAGCTCGTCCAGGTGGCTCAGCAGCTCGTCCGCGGGCAGGTCGAGCGTCGAGAAGTTGTGCATGGCGGTGCGCAGCCGGCCCATGGTGGCCGCGGCGTGCAGACCGTGGCCGACGACATCGCCGACCACCAGGGCCACCCGGGCGCCGGGCAGCGGGATGACGTCGAACCAGTCCCCGCCCACGCCCGCCTGGGCGGGCAGGTAGCGGTGGGCGACCTCGACCGCGGACTGGTCCGGTACGCCCCGGGGCAGCAGGCTGCGCTGCAGCGTGACGGCCATGGTGTGCTCGCGGGTGAAGCGGCGGGCGTTGTCGATGGACAGCGCCGCCCGGGCGGTCAGCTCCTCGGCGAAGGACACGTCCTCCTCCTCGAACGCCGGGGATGGCCCCACCCGCCAGTAGCCGGCCATCCCCAGCAGCACGCCGCGGGCCCGCAGCGGGACGGCGATCACGGAGTGGACGCCCTGGTCCAGCATCCGCTGCGAACGGGCGGGGTTCTGGGCCATCCATTCGCGGGTGCTCCGCAGGTCCGCCACCCGTACCGCGTGCTCGCCGGCCACCCCGATCGCCATGGGGCTCGTCGGGACGAACCGGATCAGCTCGCCGACGGGATACAGCGGGTGCGGGTCGTTCGCGGCGACCACGGCGGTGCGGCGCATCTCGGTGCCCGGCTCCGGCGGCTCGTCGCCGTGCAGCACCGGGTCCAGCAGGTCGACCGAGGCGATGTCGGCGAACCTCGGGACCGCCACCTCCGCCAGTTCCCCCGCGGTACGCTCCACGTCCAGCGTCGTACCGATGCGCACCCCCGCGTCGTAGAGCAGCTTCAGCCGCTCGTGGGCCACCTCGGCCCGGCCGGAGAGCGCCCGCAGTTCGGTGGTGTCCCGCAGGGTGACCACCGTTCCCGCCTGCCCGAAGGGCGCGGTGGGCCGGATGTTGACCGCCAGCAGCCGATCGGCCGCGGTGTGCAGCTCGTCGGTCGCGGACCGGCCCGAAGCGATCGACGTGGCGATCCCCGCCTCCAGGCCCAGCTCCGTGACCGGGCGTCCTTCCGCGTCCGCCGGCAGCTCCAGCAGCCGCCGCGCCTCGTCGTTGGCGAGCAGCAGGCGCCCGCCGCCGCCGATGATCAGCACCCCCTCCCGCACCGCGTGCAGCACCGCGTCGTGGTGCTCGTACATCCTCGTCATCTCCGCCGGCCCCAGGCCGTGGGTCCGGCGCAGCAGCCGGCGGCTCACCAGGGCGGTCCCGCCCGCGGACAGGGCGAGCACGAGGGCGGCGGAGCCGATGACGACGGGCAGCTGCCGGTTCACCATGCCCTGCACGTTGGAGACGGTGACCGGGGAGGCCACCACCGCGAGGACCCGGTCCTGCGCGTCCTTGACGGGGACCACCGAGACCACGGACTGGCCCAGGGAGCTCTTGAACGTCTCGGTGAAGGACTTGCCGGCCGCCGCCCTGGAGAACGGGCCGACCACGCGCTTGCCGATCTGCCGCGGATCGCTGTGGGTGAGGGTGACCCCGTCGAGCGTGTACACGTTGATGCCGTCCACTCCGGCGATCTTCCGCGCCGCCTGCGCGCTCGGCTGCAGCAGGGCGCTGGGGTTGGGACTGCGCAGGGCGGCGACGATGCCGGGGGACTCCGCGAACGTGCCGGCGGCGGCGAGCGTACGGTGCCGGGCGTCCAGCATGGCGTCGCTGCGGGCCTGCACCACGAGCGCCACCACCGCCGCGGCGACCAGGAGCACGACGACGACGAGCTGGAGGAGGAACACCTCGCCGGCCACGCTGCGCGCGCTCAGGAGGGAGGAGAGCCGCTGCGGCTTGCGGACCCGGCCCGCCCGGGGCTGGGCGGGTTCCTGGTGCTCCTGGCGGTGTCCTGGGCGCGGACTTCGGGAAGCGGAGGAGGCCCGCTTGGCCGAGCCGGGCAGCACACGCCGCAGATGTCCCAGGAAGACGCTCATAATCCATCTTCTAACCTCTCCGGCCCGTCGGCAGCGGGGAGCGGCCGCCGCCCGTCGGCGCGTGCGGGCGGTCCCGGAGCTTCTCCGTCCCGCGAAGGACGTCCCGAGCCCTGACCGGCGCTCGGGGACGGCCGGGTCCGCGCCGGGTCCAGGGCGTCGAGGCAGCGGGCGGCTTGGGCGCGGAGGGCTTCGGCGAGTCCGGCCGGGGCGTCGACGAGGGTGAAGTCGGTGTCGACCGAGGTGATCATCCAGGCGAGGTCGCGGCAGGTGTCGGCTCCCAGGTGCAGCACACAGCTGTGCTCGTCCACGGGCTCGACGAATCCCATCCCCGGCCAGACGCGGTCGGCGACCGCGGTGGCGGATTCGTGCAGGGTGACGGTCGCCTGCACCGGCCATGTCTGCGCCGACAGGCGGCGGGCCACGTAGGCGGCAGCGTCGCCGCCGGGAAGTTCGCGGGGCGTGAACCGCGGACCGGCCGGAGTGCGCGGGACGAGCCGGTCGACGCGGAAGGTGCGCCAGCCGTCGCGGTCGGTGTCCCAGGCCACCAGGTACCAGTGGCGGCCGAAGCTGACCAGGCTGTGGGGCTCGGCCGAGCGGACCCCGGGGCCGAGGCGGGGGCTGGTGTAGTCGAAGCGCAGCCGCTCGTGCCGCCGACACGCCTCGGCGATGGCCATCAGAGTGCCCGCGGACACCGCGGGGGCCGGGGCCGCGCCGGCCCGGACGGTGGCGGCGAGCAGGGTGCTGAGCCGGTGCCGCAGTCGGGACGGGAGTACCTGTTCCAGCTTGGTCAGGGCGCGCAGGCCGGACTCCTCGACCCCGAGGACCGAGCCGTCGGCGCCGGTGCGCAGGCTGATCGCGACGGCCACGGCCTCTTCGTCGTCGAGCAGGAGCGGCGGCAGCCTGCCACCGGGCCCGAGCCGGTAGCCGGCGGTGCCCTGGGTCGCCTGGACCGGGTAGCCGAGGTCGCGCAGCCGCTGCACATCGCGGCGCAGCGTGCGGCGGCTGACGTCGAGGTGCGCGGCGAGCTCGGTCCCCGACCGGCCGCCGGGGGTCTGCAGCAGCGACAGCAGTCTCAGCAGCCGCCCGGAGGTTTCCAGCATGGCACCAGGGTGCCGCACGCTTGGGAACGGAACTGGCCTAAGCGGTCCGTAGCGTCGCGGCCATGACGAACACGATCCCCGGCATCGCCCCGTTCCGTGTCGATGTCCCCCAGAGCCGGCTCGACGACCTCCGCTCCCGCCTCGCCGCCACCCGCTGGCCGGACGAACTGCCCGGTGTCGGCTGGAGCCGCGGTGTGCCGGTGGCCTATCTGCAGGGCCTGGCCGATCACTGGCTCACCGCCTACGACTGGCGGACCCACGAGGCCGCGCTGAACGCGTACCCCCAGTACCTGGCCGACGTCGAGGGGCAGAACATCCACTTCCTGCACGTACGGTCACCCGAACCCGGGGCGACGCCGCTGGTGCTGTTGCACGGCTGGCCGGGGTCGGTGGCCGACTTCCTCGACGTCGCCGGCCCGCTGTCCGACCCCCGGGCCCACGGTGGCGATCCGGCCGACGCCTTCCACCTGGTCGTTCCCTCGCTGCCGGGATTCGGCTTCTCCACACCGCTCGCGGGGCCCGGGATGGGCGCGGCGCGCATGGCGGCGGTGCTCACCCGGCTGATGTCCCGCCTCGGCTACGCGCGCTACGGCGTTCACGGCTACGACACCGGCTCCTGGGTCGCGCCCCGGATGGGCGCCCAGGCCCCGGAGCAGGTCATCGGCGTCCATGTCAACGCCCTGCTGACGTTCCCGGTGGGGGCGGAGGGCGAGGCGGACGGCCTCACCGAGGCCGAGCAGCGGCGCTGGCAGGCCATGCAGGACTTCAACGACGGCTATCTCCAGTGCAACTCCAAGCGTCCCCAGACGGTCGGCTACGCGCTCACGGACTCCCCGGTCGGCCAACTCGCTTGGATCGTGGAGAAGTTCAAGGAGCTCACCGACCCGGCGGACGGGCTGCCCGAGGACAGCGTCGACCGGGACCGCATGCTGACCGCGGTCTCGCTGTACTGGCTGACCGGCACCGCCGCCTCGGCCGCCCAGGTCTACTACGAGGAGATGTCCGCCGGCGCGTGGGGTGAGGAGGAGGGCGCGGCCGACGCCCCGGGGGCCCGGGCAGCCGGTCGGCGGGGGACCGTCCCGACCGCCGTGCTGCTCTCCACCCACGACGTGACCGTCCGCCGCTGGGCCGAACGCGACCACAACGTCGTGCGGTGGACCGAACTCGGGCGCGGTGGCCATTTCCTCGCGCTGGAGGAGCCGGAGGCGCTCGTGGACGACCTGCGCCGCTTCTTCCGCAGTGTGCTCTGACAGCGGCTCGTCCGGTCATCCGGCCGGGTGCGGGTCCGGGTCGGCGGGCGCCGGCGTCGTGAGCGCTTCGTCGTAGAGGCGGAACAGGCGAAGGCGGCCGGAATCCCCTGCGTCGTGGCCGCTCAGGGCTTCCCAGCACCGGGCGGCCAGGGCGCGGGCGCGGGTGCCGGGCCAGGGCTGGGGCAGCAGCTTGGGAGGCAGCAGCGGGTCGGGCCCCATGGCGGCGGTGAAGGCTGCTGCGAGTTCGACGGCGTGGGTCAGCCTCTCGGTGCCGGTGGGACGGCCGGTGGCGGCCAGGCGGGCCGTGGCGAGGGCGGCCAGTGCCTCGTGGCGTTCGGCGATCGAGTCGAGCGGCCACAGGAGGGCGGCCAGCCGCGCCGGGTCCTCCTCCTCGCCGACTCTCAGGTCGCGGCTGGTGAGGCGGCTGAGGGAAGGCAGGACGCCGAGCTGGCGGGCGTGGGCCTCCACGATGCCGCCGATCTCGTTCGCGGCGACGTACAGGCCGCCCTGGAGCGGGGCGGCGCCCAGGTGAAGGAGCACGTCACGCAGGGCGTCGCGGGCCGCCCGGGCCGTCTCGGGGACGGCGAAGGCGAACAGGTGCCAGGTCCCGTCCCACGGGGCGAGTCCCCGGTCCTGCCGGTAGGCGTGGCGGACGTACGCGACGTCCGGCGCGACGGCCCCCCTCGCGTCGGTGGTGGCGACCAGGCGGGCCTTGCGGCCGCGGCCCTCCTGGGTGAACCGGCCCTCGGCCACGAGCCTTTTGAGGCACAGCCGGACCTGCTGGTCGGTCATGCCGAGGGCTTCGGCGACGGCGTACAGCTCGCCCGCGTCGACGGTGCCGTCCTCGCGGACGAGGGCGAACACCAGAGTGCGGGTCCCGACGCCGGGGACGGCCGGCTCTGCCGCGGGTCGGCTGGTCATCGCTGCTGCTCCGGGGTGTGGCCGGGGTGGGCCTCGACGGCCCGGTGCATCGTCGTCACCGCACCGAAGCCCATGAGGCGCTCGAGATACGGGGTCTGCTCGGTCCGGACGGCGCTGAAGCCGTGCCGCTCGTACAGGGCGCGGGCCCTGGGGTTGACGTCGATGACGTCGAGCCGGACCCGGCGGCACCCGCTTTCGGCCGCAACGGCCGCCATCTCCGTCAGCAGGAGGCCGCCGATGCCCGCGCCGCGGTGTGCGGGGTCGACGGCGATGCCGTCCATGACCAGTTCTCCCGGCTCGGGGGTGCGTTCGAGCAGCGCCAGTACGGCGAGCCGGGGCAGGCCGCGGAAGGGGCCGTAGGCGCGGAGCACGTCGAGCACGCCGCCGCCGGTCAGCGCGCGGTCGCCGAGGCGGTAGCCGGCCACGCCCACGACGCGGCCGCCGTCGGGAGCGAGGGCGACGGCGGCGCGGTCGTGGTGGAGATGGCCGGCGATGAAGGCCCGGCCCCGCTCCGGCGGGCCCAAGGCCGCGCCGAGCTTGCGGCCGAAGGCCTCCCAGTACAGCTCGGCGACCCGCTCCTCTGCCCCACGCGGCACGCCGCGTCCGATGGCCACTGCTGAGTCCATGCTTCCTCCTCGCACTCTGCGTACGAACATAGTACGGTCGAATTCGAAACGACCGTTGTGTAAATGATAGTTTTTTTTGGGGGGATCGGATGGAGCACACGCGGACGGCAGGCGCACCGCGGCGTCGTCGCCGAGCGGTGCGGGCCGCGCTCGCGGCGCTGGCCGCACTGGCCGTCGTCGCGGCGGGTCTGGGCGGGCTGGTGGTGTGGCAGAACACCTACGAGCTGCGCGAGGAACCGGTCGCGATACGCCAGGGAGGGCGCACCCTGGACGGCGTCCTGGCCCTGCCCGAGCGGGGGAGGGGGCCGTTCCCGCTGGTGGTGTTCGTGCACGGGGACGGCCCGGTCGACGCCACCCACGACACCTTCTACCGTCCGATGTGGGAGGCCTTCGCCCGCTCCGGATACGCCTCGCTGTCCTGGAACAAACCGGGCGTCGGCGGTGCGCCGGGCGACTGGCTCGACCAGAGCATGGACGACCGGGCGGACGAAGCCGCCGACGCGATCGCCTGGGCCCGGCAGCGCCCGGACATCGACGGCAGCACGATCGGACTCTGGGGCGCCAGCCAGGCGGGCTGGGTCCTGCCCAAGATCGCCGCCAAGGACCGCGGCATCCGGTTCGTCATCGCCGTCTCGCCCGCCGTCAACTGGCACCGGCAGGGCCGCTACAACCTCCTCGCCGAGCTGAGGCGGGACGGTGCCTCCGCCGCGGAGGCCGCGACCGCCCTGGACCGCCGCGAGACCGGCCTGGAACTCCTGCGGCGCGGCGCCACGTACGAGGAGTACGTCCGCGCCGTCGGCGACCCGAAGGGCATGACCGCCGCCCGCTGGCGGTTCGTCTCCAAGAACCACACGGCGGACGCGAGCGCAGACCTGCCGGCCCTGCGCGCCACTCCCGTTCTCCTGGTGCTCGCGGGACACGACGTCAACGTGGACACAGCGGAGACCGAGGCCGCGTACCGACGCCTGCTACCGGGACCGGCCCTGCGGGTCGCCCACTACCCCGATGCCGCCCACGGCCTGGTCAAACACGCCGTGGAGGATTCTCCGCTGCGCCTGACCCTGACCGCGCTGTGCGCGCCCAGAGCCCTGTTCGCCGAGGGATTCCTCGCCGACCAGGAGCGGTTTTTGACCTCCGTCGGCCCCGAACGAGCCGTGCGATGACCGGGGGCCCCGCCCCGCTGCCCGCGACGCTGCTCCTGCTCCCGCCGTGCACCGATCCGTCCTCGCGCCGGCGCCCCCGGGGCCGTTCGCCGTCACCGGTCCGGGGCACTCGCCCAGGCCGCGGCGCTGCGGGGCTGCGAGGGCTCGGCGATCGGCGCGCATCGGGTGGGTGATGAGCGCCTGCGGCGGGCGGGCACCGGCGGCCCTCGACGCCTCCAGCGGGCCGACTTCAACGCACGGCATTGCGGCCGGCCCGCCCGGGCGCACACCGCGCAGGCCACTTCGCCGCCGCGTAAGCCGCCACGGTGCTGCGGCTGCTCGCCGCCCCGGCCTCGGCGGCCGCCCCGGCCTCGGCGGCGCCCGCCGAGCGGACGGCGCCCGCGTCCCTCCCGGGCCCGCAGCCGCCCGCCGGTCGGCCCCCCAATCCTGCAACCGGTGGAAGGTGCGCTGCGCTCCGGCCCGGCGTCGGCGCTCGAAGGGGGGCGCCGTGACGGCTGCTGCGGACGCACGGCCTACGGCGTCAGCCGGTGGTAGGCGGAGCGGGCGTGCGCGAGCCGGGCAAGGACGGTCCCCGTGCCGGCGGCCGCGAGGAGGCAGACGATCCGGCCGAGGTCGTACGGCGCCTCCCAGGTGAGAGCGCCGATGGGGGCGGTCGCGAAGACGTTGAGCACCAGCCAGCAGAGCAGGGCCGTTCCCGGCGCCGCGGCGAGGCGGGCTCCCGTACTGACCGCGGCCACGGTGACGGAGATCGCCGCCAGGTCGAGGGCGGGGTCCCCCTGTCCGTCGAGGAGATTGAAGACGACGACCAGGGCGAAGGCGGTCGTGGCCGCGAGGGCCCAGATCCTCGATGTCGAGGCCGGAGCGGGCACGGGACGGATGCCGGTCCGGATCTGCTTCCATTCGAGCACGCAAAGCCCCCTTCACGCGGTCCCCGCTCCTTCGCGGCCGAACCGATCGACGCCGTCGCCCACTGTAACGGCGCACACGGCGTGAGGAGTTCGTCGGTATTCGGCATCACATGTCCGAGGATGTGTCGAGGTTCGAGACCGGGGCGGGGATCAGGCGGCGGTGTAGTGGGCGGCGTACTCCCCGCCGGGTGGGACGACGGTGATGACGTCGATCAGTACGCCGTCGGGGGCGCCGAGGACGAAGTGGCGCTGACCGAACTCCTCGGTCCGCAGCGGCAGCAGCGCCTGCAGGCCGGCCGCCACCACGAGCCGCTGGTACTCGGCGTCCACGTCGTCCACCTCGAAGTTCAGCAGCAGGCCGCCCGCGAGGGGGACCCGGTGGCCCTCGGGGACGGTCGGGTGGGAGTGGTCGAGGAGCGCCAGCTCGTACTGAGGTGCGTCGGGACGGCGCAGGCTGACATACCAGTCCGCCTCGAAGGTCACCTCGAAGCCGAAGTGCCGGGTGTAGAAGTCCCGGGCTGCCGCGACATCCCGCGTGGCGAGCACCGGGTAGAAGCCGCCGAGCCCCGTCGCGGGCGTGGTCGTGGGTTCGTTCGTCATGGCAGCCGCCTTCCGGTCCCTTTCGCATACCCGGGGTATGCGAGCTGTGGGGTTAGCATACCTCCGGTATGTGAAACGGGAAGGCGGGTGCGTGCGATGGCGGTCAACCGTGCAGAGCAGCGGGCGGCCACGCGGCGGGCGCTGCTGGCCGAAGGGCAGCGGCGGTTCGCCGCCGACGGCTACCACCACGTGGTGCTCGCCGACGTGGCGCGGGCCGCCGGGGTCACCAAAGGGGCCGCGTACCACCACTTCGACAGCAAGGCAGGGCTCTTCCGGGCCGTCGTCGCCCAGGTCCAGCAGGATCTGGGAGACCGGGTCGCGGCCGCCGCCGAGCGGCACGAGGACCTCTGGGAACAGCTCCGGGCCGGCTGCCGGGCCTTCCTGGCCGCGGCGACCGACCCGGCCGTCCGACAGATCCTGCTGGTGGACGCGCCGACGGTGCTCGGCTGGGACGAGTGGCGGACCCTGGACGACGAGTCCTCGGCCCGGCACCTCGCGGAGGCTCTGACGGCGCTCGCCGCGGCCGGGATCATCGCCGACCGGCCGGTGGAACCCCTGGCCCGGCTGCTCTCGGGGGCGATGAACGAGGCCGCGCTCTGGATCGCCCGGGGCGGAGACGCGCAGGGCGTGGAGCAGGCGCTCGACCAGCTCCTGGCGGGGCTGCGCATCCCCGCCTGAATCCGGCCGAAGTCCCGAGGGGGCCCGGCGGTGCGCCGTGACGACCCTGCTCAGCCCGCAGAGGGACCCTTCCCCCGAGCAGGTTCCGCCGGCGGCAGACCGTGGTCACGTCGGCGAGGCGGCAGAGCTGTTCGAGCGGCGGCCGCTCGTACCGCCTCCCGCGGGTCAGACCTGCACGGGCGCACCCCGGGCGGGCCGCGGCGGGACGACGTGAAGGGGAGTCAGTCCTGCGATCCGGGCGCCGGTGCTGTCCGGTCGCCGCGTCCTCCGGCCTCACGAGGTGCTGCGAGGGCGCTTGCCGTGCTGTCGGCTTCCGCGGCATCGGCGAGGGCCTCCGCAGCGGCTTCCGCCGCCTGTGCCGCGTCGTTCGCCGCCTGGACGGCCAGGTCGTCGGACGACGCCTCGCGGGTGGCGGCGGACTGGGGGAGGATCTCGGTGAAGGCGCGGGTGACGTTCTGGAGGGCGGAGGTGACCTCGCCGGGTATCACCCAGAACGTGTTGCCGGGGCCTTGTGCGATCTGGGGGAGCATCTGGAGGTACTGGTACGCGAGCAGTTTGGGGTCGGGGTCGTTGCGGTGGACGGCCTGGAACACCTCGTCGATGGCGCGCGACTGACCTTCGGCCTTGAGGATCTCCGCGGTCCGGTTGCCCTCCGCCCGGAGGACGGCGGACTGCTTGTCGCCTTCCGCGGTGAGGATCTGGGACTGGCGCTGCCCCTCGGCTCCGAGGATGGCGGCCCGCTTGTCCCGCTCGGCCCGCATCTGCTTCTCCATCGCGTCCTTGATGGACTGCGGCGGGTCGATCGCCTTGATCTCGACCCGGTTGACCCGGAGCCCCCATTTGCCGGTGGCCTCGTCGAGCACACCGCGGAGCTGGTTGTTGATGGTGTCGCGTGAGGTCAGGGTCTTCTCCAGGTCCATGGACCCGACGACATTGCGCAGCGTGGTGACCGTCAGCTGCTCCACAGCCTGGAGGAAGTCGGCGATCTCGTACGCCGCCGCGCGCGGGTCGGTGACCTGGAAGTACAGCACCGTGTCGATCTCGACGACCAGGTTGTCCTCCGTGATGACCGGCTGCGGTTTGAAAGAGACGACCTGCTCGCGCAGGTCGATCACAGGATGGACGCGGTCGATGTACGGGATGACCACGTTGAGTCCGGGCTTCAGCGTGCGGTGGTAGCGGCCGAGACGTTCGACGTTGCGGGCGCGGGCCTGGGGCACGATCCGCACCGCCCGCAGCACGGTGAAGACGGCGAGCGCCGCGACGAGCAGACCGGCTATGAGGAACGCGGAGACCTCCATGGCTCACTCCCGGGGATAGACGAGTGCGGTGGTGCCTTTGATCTCGATGACGTCGACGGTCGTGCCGGGAGGGATCACCAGCGTCTCGTCGTAGGCGCGCGCCGTCCATTCCTCACCGCCGATACGGACTCTGCCACCCAGTTTCGACACCTCCGATGTCACGTAGGCGGCCCCGCCGACCAGGGCGTCCACGCCGAAACGCCCGTCCGGCGGCGGAGACAGGCGGCGGATCGCGATCGGGCGGATGAAGACCACGCCGACCGTCGATACGACCGCGAACACCAGGAACTGCAGGGGAAGGGGCAGACCGATAGCGGCGAATGCGGCTGTGACCAGCGCCGCGCCGCCCAGCAGGCCGAGCGCGGCGGTGAGGGTGAAGATTTCCACGGCGCCCAGAACCAGAGCGACGATCAGCCAGATCAGCCAGGGATCCATGCCTTACGCCTCCGCACGAGGGAAGGGGTATGAATATTTCCATACCTTTTGTGAGGTTTTACCCGTAAGTTCTGTACGGAATCAGGCGGATCTCTCGTCTCCAGCGGCCTGCGGTCGTCGGTGCCCGTCGCCGCCCGTCGGGCGGGCGAGCGGGGGGCGAGCGGGATGGGGGCGGTGACGCGACGGCAGGCGGGCTCACGGCTGGGGCCGGGCGCGTATCCGCAAGGGTCGCCGGCCGGCCCACGGACGGCCGGCCCGACCAGATCCAGGGCGCGGTCGGAGACGTGCACGCCGTGGGCGGCCCGCACCCCGGCCTTCAGGAAGTCCGGGGCTCGTCAGCAGGGGCAGCCGGCCCGCTCGGCGAATGGTCGTCCGCCTCACGCGAATCGGCTGTCGTCGTGTGTCGACGGCGCAGGGCCCAGCCGGCCAGGACTGCGGCTCCGGCGACTGCGTAGGCAACCGTGCCCGTCGCGCCGCCGAGGGACCTGCCGGTGATGTAGACGGCCGCGCCCGCGAGGGCGACGCCGAGCCATTCCCAGCGGCCGTCGAGCGCGACCAGGGCGATCAGCAGGAGCGCGTACCAGGAGTAGCCGGGGGTCAGGAGCAGGAAGGCCGTCCCGGTGACCAGCAGGGCCCCGCTCCAGGGGCGTTCGGGGTCCCCGCGGCGCAGGACGTGGGCGATCACGGCGAGCATGCCGACGACGACCAGCGGCAGCGCCCAGGCGTCCGGGAAGAGGAGACGGAGCAGGGCGTAGCGCCCGCCCGCGGTGGCGTCCTCGTAGCCCTCTTCCTCGGCGTAGCCGCCGAGATAGCCGAACACGGACGATCGGGAGCCCAGGACGTACGGCAGGTAGGCGAGTGCGACGACCGCGGCGGCGGGCAACAGCACGCCGGCCGCGTCTCGCGCACGCCGTACCCCGGACAGGGCACCCGGCAGCAGGACCGCGGGCAGCATCTTGGTGGCGATCGCCAGGCCGAGCAGCGCGCCGCCGGTCACCTTGTGCCGGGCCACCACCCCGAGGGCGGCGACGGACAGGAGCACGGCGAGGACGTCGACGTGTGCGTTGTTCACCGCCTCGATCGGCACTGCGGGGCACCACGCCCAGTAGACGGCGTGACGGGGATCGCCCCGGCGTCGCAGGACGAGCACCAGCGCACAGGCCGTCGCGACCGACAGCAGGGCCGCGCCGGTCTGCAGTGCCGTGTGCCGGACGTCCGGTGGCGAGAGGGCATGGACCAGCAGGAAGTAGCCCTCGGCCACGGGCGGGTAGATCGTGTGTACCCGGGGGCGGTTGATGCGGGTACACGTCCCGTCGCCCACCGGTGCCCGGTCCGGCCCCGAGCAGGCGGCGGAGCCCTGGGGGAAGAGCCAGCCGTCGCGCAGCCGGGCGAGCGCCGGGTCCGCAGGAGGATGGTCGTACGGGGAGATCCCGGCGGCCTGCACCCGCCCGTCCCAGGCGTAGCGGAAGGAGTCGGTGCTCGTACGGGGAGCCGCGACCAGCCCGGTGGCGGCGACCGCCACGGCGCCTGCGAGTACCAGGGGGACGACGTGCCGGGCGGGGACCCGGCGCAGGGCCCACGCCGCAGCGGCGAACAGCGCCCACGTGGCCGCGTACCACCAGAAGAGTCCGACAGGGTCGGCGAAATAGCCGTCCTTGCGTACGGTCGGCACGAGAGTGGCGGTCAGCGCCGCCAGCAGCAGGGCGGCGACGGCGGTGTGGCGGCTGTTCATGGCGACAGCCTGGCAGCGCAAGGGTGCCGGGCCTGCCCCGCCCGGCCCGACGTACGCGTTTCGTAAGGTGTCGAAGGCACCGCCGGACGACCGCGGGCGCTGTGATGGAAAGCATGACTCCCCGAACGCGCCGGCGCCCCCTCCTTCCGTCCGTGCGACCGCCCACCTTCTCGGGACGCCTGCATGACGCACGTACCGCCACGTCCGTCGGACGGTGGCTGGGCCTCGCTTTCGCCGTGTGCTTCGTGACGGGGCTGATCAGCCACTACCTCCAGCACCCGCCGGGCTGGCCGGCCGGCGAACTGCCGAGCCGGCCGGTCTGGGGGTACCGGCTCACGCAAGGACTCCACATCGCCTCCGGACTCGCCGCGATCGTGCTGCTGCTCGCGAAACTGTGGGCGGTCTACCCCCGCTTGTTCGTCCGGCCGCCGGTCCGGTCGGTGCGGCACGCCCTGGAGCGGCTCTCGGTGGCGGTACTGGTGGCGACCGCGGTCTTCCAGGTCTTCACCGGACTCCTCAACGTCGTCGAGTGGTACCCGTGGCCGTTCTCCTTCGTCCCCGTGCACTTCGCCGTGGCCTGGGTGGTGGCGGGCTCGATCCTGTTGCACGTCGCTGTGAAGTGGCCGCAGATCAAGGCCCATTGGGCGCGGCGATCGGCGGGGACCTCGGAACTTGCGGCCGAGGACGCCACGGACCGGCGCTCGCTCCTGCTGGGTGTCGGCGCGGCGGTCGGGGTGGTGACACTGACCACGGTCGGACAGTCCTTCACCCCGCTCAAGCGGCTCGACCTCCTGGCCCCGCGGCATCCCGACCACGGACCGCAGGGGCTTCCGGTGAACCGTACGGCCGCGGCGGCCGGTGTGACGGAAGCGGCCCTGCGCGACTGGCGGCTGGAGGTGACGGGGCCGGTACCGTACAGCCTGACCCTCGACCAACTGCGGTCGCTGCCCCGGACAAAGGTGCGGTTGCCGATCGCATGTGTGGAGGGCTGGAGCGCGGAGGCCCGCTGGAGCGGCCTGCGGGTGCGTGACCTGGTGGCACGCGCCGGCGGGCGGCCGGGCGCCGGAGTGCGCGTGGTCTCTCTGGAAGCGCAGGGTGCCTACCGGGTGATGGAAATGGGCCGGGAGTACGCGGAGGATCCGCTGACCCTGCTCGCTCTCACCCTCAACGGCGAGACCCTGTCGCCGGACCACGGCTACCCGGCGCGGATCATCGCGCCGAACCGGCCGGGCGTCCTGCAGACCAAGTGGGTCACCCGCCTGGAGGTGTTGTGAACAGCGAGGACGCCGGTGCTCGTGCCGTGGGAGCGGTCCGCTACGGCGTGGGCGCCCTCGGACTGCTGCTGATGGGAATCGGAGCGTGGCACCTGTCCGTGGTGCCGGACCCCTGGGAGGTGGGCGTCTGGCTCGTCGGTGCGCTGGTCCTGCACGACGCGCTGATCGCACCCCTTGTCCTGGTCCTCGGGTTCCTGGTCTCGGCCGTCCCGGCCAGGGGAGTGGTGCGGGGTGCCCTGATCACAGGCGGCGCGACGGTGCTGATCACGCTCCCGTTGCTGCTCCGACCGGGCTCCCCGCCCAACCCGTCCGCGCTGCCCCTACCTTACGGGCGGAACCTGCTGCTGGTACTCGGAGCGGTGGTGATCTCGGCCGTCGTGGTGGCGGTGGCGGGGCGCCACCTTCCACGGCGCCCTCGCGGCGGGGGCGGCTCCGCCGCCCGGCCACAGCCGGCAACCGGGCACGGGGCTGCGCCGGACACCGGGTCGGGTCAGCCGCCGGAGCCGGGCTCCGGACCGCAGCGTCGGCCTCGGGGCGGGCCCGGGGATCAGCCGCCAGGAACCGGGAAGACTGCCGAACCCGGGCCCGATCCAGGGTCCGGGCCCGGGCCCGGACCGGGGCGGAAACCCGGGCCCCGGGCCTCCGGCGACGGGTCCTGAGGACGCCGTGAGAGTTGCGCGAACACACGCCCCGCGACCGACCACTCCTGCGTGACGTGCCAGCCGGTGACGCGGGCGTACTCGTGGAGCGCCCGGGCGCCGAGCCGGGCCCAGGTGAAGGGCTCGCCGAGCGCGCCGCTGCCGTTGTCGAGCCGGACCTCGCAGCACTCGTCCACGTCCACCGGTACGCATTCCGCGATGACCCGTGCTGCCGGGCCGGTGACCGACCCGAGTCGGCCCAGCAGCGCCGTGGGATCCCCGCCGATGCCGATGTTGCCGTCGATGAGGAGGGCCGTGTCCCATCGGCCCTCCCCGGGCAGCGGTTCGAAGACCGACCGGCACAGTGCGAGTCCGCCCAGCCGTTCGGTACGGGCCACCGCGGCCGGGCTCACGTCGATGCCCAGCGCCCGGTGGCCCCGGGCCGCGAGGGCTGCGGCGAGGCGTCCGGGGCCGCATCCGATGTCGAGGACGGCCCCTCGGCAGCGGGCCAGGACGCTCTGGTCCGCGGCGTCAGGAGCGGCGCACCAGCGCTCCACATCCAGGGGCAGCAGCCAGCCGTCGCTGCGACGCAGGAACAGAGGGCCCCGCCCGCTGTCGAGCGCGTCGGCGTACGGGTCCTCGCGCCAGGCCGCCGGCCGGGGCAGGCAACCGGGGGCGACGGCCTCGGCGGGAGCCCCGCGCCGCCTCACGGGCGCACCGGGCGAGAGGCGGACGCTGCCGAGGCCGACGCGAACCGGGCGTATCGGGCGGCGAATCGGGTGCCGGCGGCCTCGCCGGCGACCAGCCGAGCGTCCTCGGCGGTGTCCGCGTCCCGCAGCCGGGGCAGCAGCCCGACCCGCAGGCCTGCCGCCAGGAGCCGGCCGTACTGCACCGCGCCCGTCTCGCTCACCGACATCGGAACCCCGCGCAGCAGCGCGGGGTCGGGCGCGGCCAGCCCGAGCGCCCAGAATCCCCCGTCGATCGCGGGGCCGAACCAGGCGTCGTGCTCCTGCCAGGCGTCCGGCCCCGTCGCGGGCGCCAACAGGGCGGGCGTGACCTGAGGGGTGTCCATGCCGATCAGCAGGGCCGGCCCGGAGCAGCAGGCGAAGGCTGCGGCGAGCCGCTCGTCCAGCCCTCCGGAGCACTGCGGGACGACCTCGATACCGGGTGGGAGCCAAGGTCCCGGGCGGCCGTCCAGGACGAGCACCCGGCGTTCGGCGGGGGCCGCGGCGACGGCTTCCAGGGTGTCCGCGAGGGCGGCTTCCGCGAGCAGGGACGCCTGGGCCGGAGTGAAGGCGGGCGTGAGCCGCGTCTTGACCCGCCCCGGCACGGGCTCCTTCGCGATCACCACAAGAGTGGTCACCTCCGGCCCCCCGTCACGGCCGCGGAAGCCACCGGCTCGGCGAGTACGCGGCTCATGTCGCGTACGGCCTGGTAGGTGCCGCGCCATGTGCCCGTGACCTTGGACTTCCCGGCACGGGGCAGGTACGGCACGTCCACCTCCCGTACCTTCCAGCCGCCGTCGGCGGCGCGGACCACCATCTGGAGCGGGTAGCCGCTGCGCCGGTCGGTGAGTTCCAGGGCGAGGAGGGCCTCACGCCGAGCGGCCCGCATCGGGCCGAGGTCGTGCAGGCGCAGCCCGGTGCGGCGGCGCAGCATTCGGGACAGGGCCAGGTTCCCGGCCCGGGCGTGGAGGGGCCAGGTACCCCGGCCCTGGGGCCGGCGCCGACCGAGTACGAGGTCGGCCTCACGGTTCTCGACCGAGCGGACGAAGCCGGTCAGGAGTCCCGGATCGAGCGAGGCGTCACAGTCGCAGAAACAGACGACATCGGCCTCGGCGGCCATCAACCCGGCGTGACAGGCGGCCCCGAAGCCACGGCGCGACTCATGGACCACGGTGGCGCCGAGACCGCGAGCGATCTCGGCGGAACCGTCGTCGGAGCCGTTGTCGACGACTACGGCCCGCCAGCCGGCGGGGATGCGGGCGAGCACCCAGGGCAGCGCCTCGGCCTCGTTCAGACAGGGAAGTACGACATCTACGGTCACGGATTTCACCGTAGGGATGACGGGCCGCTCAAGGAGACATCGACTCCTTACGAAACGCGGACGTCACCCCGGGCGCCGCCGCAGCGGGGTCGGAGCCGGACCGGACGGTGCGACCCTTGACCGCATGAGCATCGAGAACACGTCGGCCCGGGTCCTCGTCGTGGACGACGATCCGACGGTCGCCGAGGTCGTGACCGGCTATCTGGCGCGCGCCGGATTCGCCGTGGAGCACGCCCCCGATGGCGCCACGGCCCTCGCGAGCGCCGGACGGGCCCGGCCCGACCTCGTGGTCCTGGACCTCATGCTGCCCGGGATGGACGGGCTGGAGGTGTGCCGCAGGCTTCGTGCCGCCGGACCGGTACCGGTGGTGATGCTCACCGCACGGGGCGACGAGGAGGACCGCATCGCAGGACTGGAACTCGGCGCCGACGACTACGTCACCAAACCGTTCAGCCCGCGCGAGCTCGTCCTGCGGGTCGAGTCCGTCCTGCGCCGCAGCAGGGGCCGCGGCAAGGAGGTGACCGCGGCACCGGAGCCGGCGCTGGGCGGCGGGGGCCTGACCCTCGACACCGGGACCCGACGCGCATCCAAGAACGGGACGGAACTCGCCCTCACCCTCAGGGAGTTCGACCTCCTCGCCTACTTCCTGCGGCGCCCCGGCCGGGCGCACGGCCGGGAGGACCTGATGCGGGAGGTGTGGGGGTGGGACTTCGGCGACCTGTCCACCGTCACCGTCCACGTCCGCCGGCTGCGCGCCAAGATCGAGGACGATCCCGCCCGGCCGCGCTTCATCCAGACCGTATGGGGCGTCGGATACCGCTTCGAGCTGCCGGTCGGGACCGGGCAGGCGGGGGCGCTGTGAAGGACCTGCTGCTCATCGCGGTCTTCGCCCTGGGCGGGGCCACCTGCGCGGGTGCGCTCGGCGCGGTCGTGCTGCGTCTGTTGCGTCACCGTTCGGTCGCAGTCTCCCTGACCGTGGTGGCCGCGGTGACGGTCACCGCGATGCTCGCGGGAACCCTCGCCGTCGCGCAGGCGATGTTCCTCTCCTCGCACGACCTGACCGTCGTCACACTGGTGGTCGCGATGGCTGCCGCCGTCTCCCTGGCGACCGCCCTGCTCCTCGGCCGCTGGGTCGTCGCCCGCAGCCACGACCTCACGCTCGCCGCACGCGACTTCGGCGACGGCGGCAGCTTCGCCGTTCCGGCCGTCCCCGCCACCGCGGAACTGGCCCTGCTCTCGCGTGAACTGGCCGCCACCAGTGCGAAGCTGGCCGCGTCACGCGAGCGGGAACGTGCCCTCGAGACCTCGCGCCGCGAACTCGTCGCGTGGATCTCCCACGACCTGCGTACGCCACTGGCAGGCCTGCGGGCCATGTCGGAGGCGCTGGAGGACGGCGTGGCCGCCGACCCGGCCCGCTACCACCGGCAGATCGGCGCCGAGGTCGAACGCCTCAACTCCATGGTCGGCGACCTCTTCGAACTGTCCCGGATCCACGCCGGCGCCCTGACCCTCACTCCCACCAGGATGTCGGTCTACGACCTGGTGGGCGACGCGCTCTCAGGCGCAGACCCGCTCGCCCACGCGCACGGCGTACGGCTCGTGGGAGACGACGTCGAACCGGTGCCGGTGGAAGTGGACGGCAAGGAGATGACCCGGGTGCTGGCCAACCTGCTGGTCAACGCCATCCGCCACACGCCCGCCGACGGCACGGTCGCCATCGCAGCCGAACGCCGTGCCCAGGCCGTGGTCCTGTCGGTGACCGACGGTTGCGGCGGGATCCCCGACGAGGAACTGCCGCGGGTCTTCGACACCGGCTGGCGCGGCACCGCTGCCCGGACCCCGCCCGCCGGCGCGGGCCTCGGCCTGGCCATCGTGCGCGGCATCGTCGAGGCCCACGACGGTCGCGCCGACGTGCGGAACGTGCCGGGCGGCTGCCGCTTCGAGGTGACCCTGCCCGCCCCGACCGGCTGAGCCGGTCGGGGCGGGCAGGGGAAGGGGCGAACGGCCTCACCGCAGCGGAGCAGCCCGGCCGTACCGAGCGTGCGCCAGGTGGCCCGTGTCTCGGGACTCCCGTGGCTGACGATCACGGCGCTGCCGTGGCAGTGGGCCGTACGCAGCGCGTCGAAGAGGACCTGGGTGATCCGGCCGGCCCTGTTCCGATCAGGCTCCTCCGCAGCACGGGGGCCGTGCGGTCCGGCTTCTGCGCCCCCTACGGGACACCGGACGAGGCCCGCTGCTGCGCCCCCGCGAACTCCGCCATCCCCTCGGCGAAACCCACCCCGGGCAGCCACCCCAGGTCCCGCCGCAGCCGCGTCGAATCGGCGGTGACGTGCCGGACGTCACCGAGCCGGAACTCCCCCGTGACCACCGGCTCGGGGCCACCGTGCGCAGCAGACAGTGCCGCGGCCATCTCACCGATCGTGTGCGGCTCGCCCGAGCCGGTGTTGTACGCGGCGAACGAGCCTGCCGCGCGGCCGCCCGCCGACTCCAGCGCCACCGCATTGGCCGCCGCCACGTCCCGTACGTGCACGAAGTCCCTTCGCTGGGCGCCGTCCTCGAAGACACGAGGTGCCTCGCCCCTGGCGAGCGACGACCGGAAGAAGGACGCCACCCCGGCGTAGGGGGTGTCACGGGGCATGCCGGGCCCGTACACGTTGTGATAGCGCAGCGACACGGCGCGCCCGCCGGTGGAGCGCGCCCAGGCAGCCGCCAGGTGCTCCTGCGTCAGCTTCGTCGTGGCGTACACGTTGCGCGGATCCACCGGGGCGTCCTCGTCGACCAGGCCGGGCACCGGCTCTGCCCCGCACACCGGGCAGAGGGGTTCGAACCGCCCCGCCTCCAGATCCTCGAGCGCGCGCGGACCGGGCCGGACGACGCCGTCCCGCGGACAGTCGTACCGGCCCTCCCCGTAGACCACCATCGACCCCGCCAGCACCAGCCGGTTCACGCCGGCCTCCGCCATCCCGGCCAGCAGCACGGCCGTCCCCAGGTCGTTGCAGCCGACGTACGCGGGCGCGTCCGCGAAGTCCTTCCCCAGCCCGACCATCGCCGCCTGATGGCACACCGCGTCCACGCCCCGCAGCGCCGCGCGCACCGCTTCCGCGTCCCGGACGTCCGCCACGACCATCTCGGCGCCCGGCAGACCGGGCGGCCCGGGGTGGGCGGTCGGCAGCAGCGCGTCCAGTACCACGGGCTCGTGACCACGATCGGTCAACGCCGTGACGATGTGCGCGCCGATGAACCCCGCGCCTCCGGTGACAAGTACTCGCATGCCCCGGACGCTACGGAACGCGACCGTCTGAAGCCCCGCTCCACGCCCGGACGTAAGACTTCCGTCATCGGATGGTCCACCCGCCTGCCCGACCGTCCACCGTGAGGACCTTACGGGAGGGGGCCCGGGAGGGCGGCGTGGGACTGGATCGTCGGCCTCGCACCACGGGAGGCCGCGATCCCGGCACGGGGTGCGCCTTGGCGCCGGCGTCGAAGGGCCTGAATCCCGCTCCCGCAAGCGGACCCCCGACCCGTACCCGGCTCGGGCGGACGCTGTGCCCTGTCGGCCCGGCGGAACGGAAGGCGTCCCGGTGTCCCAGGAATCCTCGTCCCGTGGCACCCTGGGCCCCGTGTCAAGAAGGCGTCATGGGCGCCGGGATCAGGGGGAACGGTGGCGGGGGCGGAAGCTGCGGAAGTGGAACTGGCGGCGTACGCGCGGATGTTGCGGGACGCCTGTGCCACGGGACGCCTGCTCACCCGCGCCGAGCGTGACGCGCGCAGGGCCGAGGGAGAGCGGGCCGCGGGGCGGACGGGAACAGGGCTCCGCGGTCTGATACGCGAGCACCTGGTCGTCGCCCGGGAGGTCTTGGCGCAGTTGCCCACCGACAGGGCCGAGCCCCTGTTGGCCGCGGTCGAACAGGCCGTGGACGCGTTCGCCGAGGGCTACGAGCGTGCCCAGCAGCAGGCAGTACGACAGGAAGAGGCGGCCCGCCGGGAGTTCATCGACGATCTCCTCTACGGGGGTAGCGACCTCGGGCGGCTCGTGGAGCGGGCCGAGCGGTTCGGGCTGCGCCTGTCGCAGGCGCACGCGGTGGCCGTAGCCACCGGCCCGGAGCCCTACGGTGACGGATACCCCGTTGCCCGCGGCATCGAGGAAGCCATGGTGGCGAGGTTCGGCAACCGCAGGATCCTGCTCGCGACGAAGGACGGCCGACTGATCTGCGTGGCTCCCGGAGACGAGCCCGACGTCCTGGCGTACTTCGCCAAGCAGGCCTACGGAGCCACCGACGGAGGCCAGGTGGCCATCGGCCGCTCCCACCAGGGGGCCGGAGGAGTGGTCCACTCGTACGAGGAAGCCCTCAACGCCCTCGACCTCGCCGCGCGCCTGGAACTCGACAGTCCGGTGCTGTACGCGGCCGACCTGCTCGTCTACCCCGTCCTCACCCGGGACCGGCAGGCCATGGCCGACCTGGTCGAGAGCGTACTGGGCCCGCTCCAGCGGGCCCGCGGCGGTGCGCAGCCCCTGATCGACACTCTCCACGCCTACTTCGACAGCGGCTGCGTGGCGACCGAAGCAGCCCGTCGGCTTTCGCTCAGCGTGCGGGCGCTCACCTATCGGCTGGAACGGATCCACACCCTCACCCAGGCCGACCCGACCGACCCGCAGCACCGCTACACACTGCAGACCGCTGCCATCGGTGCCCGTCTGCTCCCTTGGCCGGGTGTACCGGCCTGAGCGGCGGCGGGGACCGGTGAACGCGCATCCGAAGTCCCACGGCACCGATCCCGCTGTGGTCACCCACCGCGGGCCGAAGTCTCGTTCGTGCTCCTCGGCGCTTTCAGCGCCTCGGCTCGTGGCGTTGCGGTGAAGGAGACGGTCTGCCGGCGTCCGGTCGCGTGGACGCGCGTGACGTGCGAGACCGGGAGGCGGGGGAGACCTCTTCGCTTGTCGCGGGTGGTGCGAGGGGTACTCACCTGCTGAAAGGCGTAAGGAGCGGGTCCGTGCACACCAAGGCGCGAGATGTACGTCATCTCCGGCGCCCACATCTGGGACGCCTCCTCCGTGGCGGCCCTCGACGCCGTCCGGACCAAGGACGCCCAGCGGGGGAGTCGCCTCAGGGGTTACCGGGCCAGCACCTGGAAGAGTGGTGGATCAGGCAGCCGGTATCGCCCAGCCCGGGTAACCGGGATGGGACCGGGACGCCCCGCCTCTCACAGGGCCGACCGGTGGCGGGGGTACGTGGCCCGGGTGATGGCGCTCTCCACGGCGGCGACGCGGTCGGCCAGCAGGCCGAGGGCGGCGACCGCTCGGCCGAGCGGGTCGTCCCCGGCGTTGCCGAGGGCCTGGCTGCGGACGTAGGCAGTGGTGATCTCGTTCCAGCGGGCTGCTTGTCGAGGGCTGTGGGTGCCGCGGAGGACGCCGAGCTTGAGGAGGTTGGCTTCCGCTCCGGTGGTGAGCGTCTGGGCTTCTGCCGTGTAGTGGTCGTCGATGACGGCGGCCAGCTCTGCGTCGTTCATGACCGGTGAGAGCCGGGCGGCGATCTTGTTCATGTTGCGGTAGGAGCCCTGCAGCTGGAAGGGCGGTTCGGTGCGGCCGGCGTCGCTCTGGGCGGCGGAGGCGATGTAGGCGTCGTTGACGGCGAGGACCGTCGTCCGGGCGGTGAGGAGATGCCGCAGGACGGCGAGGATCCGGTCCAGTTCGGCCGGGGAGCAGAGGTGGGTGAGGCGGTCCCGGCGGGCCGTGGGGTCGCCGGCAGCGAGCCGTACGAGGAGCTCCAGGTCGGCGCGGTCCCGTCCGGCCAGCGGGGCGAGGAGCGGGTTCGAGGTGAGGGCGTTCTCGACGAAGCTCAGGGCGAAGGCGTCCTCCTTGCCGGTCAGGACGTCGCCGAGGTTCCACACGTCGGCGCGGTTGGCCAGCATGTCGGGGACGCGGAAGCGCTGCCCGGATTCGGTGTACGGGTTGCCGGCCATGCAGACGGCGAAGCGCTTTCCGCGCAGGTCGCGGCCGTTCAGGGTGCGGGTCGCGTCGCACAGCGGGATGAACTTCTGGAGCAGTTCCGGCGAGGTGTGCTGGATGTCGTCCAGGTAGAGCAGGACGTTGTTGCCCGCGTCCACAGCGAAGGCGATCTTGTCCAGCTCGTGGCGCGCGGTGGAGGTCGGGGCGGCCTCCGGGTCGAGCGAGGTCGTGTCGTGCCCGAGGGAAGGACCGTCGATCTTGACGAGGAGCAGACCGAGGCGCTCTGCGACGTATTCGACGAGGGTCGTCTTGCCGTAGCCGGGTGGTGAGAGAAGCAGCAGCAGACCGTTGCTGTCGGTGCGCTTGGCGGCTCCGGCCGCGCCGAGCTGCTTGGCGAGGTTGTCGCCGACGAGGGGGAGGTAGACCTCGTCGACCAGGCGGTTGCGGACGAACGCGGACATGACCCGGGGCCGGTAGGCGTCGATCCGCAGTTGTTCTCGCGCGGTCTCGGCGAGGGCGCTGCGCTGCCGCTGGTAGGCGCGGAACCCCGGGACGTCGTGTGCGGCGAAGTCCGCCGTACGGGCCAGGAAGTCGTCCAGGCGCAGGACGAGTGAGCGTTCCCTGATCCGCGGATGGGTGCCGAGCAGTCCGGAGACGGTGGCCGTGACGGTGCCGCCGGCCTCGTAGCGGTCCAGTGCGGGGCACAGTTCGACGGCGGCGGCCTCGGCGATGTCGGCTTCGTCCATGTCCTCGCCGGACGCGGCCGCGTAGGAGGTGAGCCAGCCCTCGACGAGCTGCCGCCGTCCCCGCAGGTCCGGGAGCATCGCGAGGTCCTCGTCGTACGGTGGGGTGCCCACGCTGCGCCGGAACTTGTCCAGGAGCGTGCGGGCGGTGGTCGACACCGCGAAACCGATCGGTGTCGATGTCAGTTCTTCGAAGAGGTACGCGGCGGCGCGTGCCGGGTCGGCGGGTCCGGGCGTGAACATGTCGATCGCGTCGGCCAGTTCGTCCTGGAGAGCACTGATGGCGGGTGAGGGCCCGAACGTGTCGCGGGCCCGGGCCAGGGACACCGCGCGGCGGGTGAAGGAGTCACGCTCCGGCTTTGTCGTGCCGTGGGCCCAGTACAGTGCGGCCGTGGCCCTTTCGCGCGGCGGGTAGCGCAGCAGCCCGGCGCTGTCGTGCAGCCGCAGGAGCACGCGCAGGATGGCGGTGGCGTCGTGGTCGTGGACTCCGCGCTCGTAGCCCTCGTCGTACGAGGCCTCGGCGGCCTGGCGTACGAGCGTGTCCACTTCCGCGTCGGTGAGCGTGTCGGCGCCGTGCTCGGCCAGAAGGCGAGCGGCCAGGTACTCGGCCCGGTAGACCTCGGGGGACTCGGAGGCCAGGGTCCGGGTCCAGTAGGGCCGGGTGGCGGCGAACCGGGGATCGGTGACCGGGCGGCGGTAGTCGGTTCCGGACAGCGCGAAGGCGAGACCGTCCCGGTGCGGCACGAGCGTCAGCTCGGCCGGCTGCCGGGTGACCGCGAACCGGTGCCGGCCCAGGCGGATGGTGTCGCCGCCGTCGTCGAAGAGCTCCCTGCGGTCGCGGAGCGCCCGCCCGGCTTCCTGGCGGGCCGCGGCCAGCCGGCCATCCAGTTCCTCCGCCCTCACCGAGTCGCCGAGTTGGCGCAGCTCGTCCGCTGCACGGCGGACCTTGGCGATCATCGGATCGGAGGCGAAGTACGCGTTGACGTCGTCGGGATCGTCCAGAGCCGAGGCCCTGCGGGTGACGGTCTGCAGTACTCGGCGCGCGGAGTCGGCGAGGGCCTCGGCGCGCCGGGCGCGGGCGTCCTGCAGGCTCTGGCGGCGAGCCGAGACGGCGTCGTGGACCTCGGCGCGCTTCTCGGCGATCTGGGCGAGGAAGCCGTCGTGCTCGGCGAAGCGGGATTCCAGGTTCTCCAGCTGGAGCAGCAGGCGGGCGAGCTGGGCCTCGCAGTCCTCGGGCGTGGCGGCAGCGGCCAGAGCGCCGGTCACGGCCTGGCCCAGGAGCGCGAACTCGGCCGCGAACCCGGCCCGCCCTTCCCGGTCGAGCAGCTCTCGGCGGCGGGCGGCGAGGGTGGCGCGGGCGCGGTTCACGCTGCCGAGGACTTCGGCGACCCGCTCCAGGATGGCGGTGCGCACGGTCGCGTCGCCGGTGTCCAGGCCCGCGACGACCTCGGCGAGGGTCTGGAGGCCGAAGGCCCGCTCCTCCAACCGCTCCGTCACGGGGGCGGCCTCGGCGACGGTGGTGATGGCCTCGGCGTCGGCGGCGAGCTGCTCGGCCTCGGCGCGACAGGGGGTGAAGGCGTCCTCGCGGCTGAGGAAGGCCACGGCGCGCCGGGCCGCGGAGGCGATGTCGCCCTCCACGTTCGATGCCAGGTGTTCGATGCCTTCGGTGTCCGCGTACCGCATCTCCTTGAGGGTGACGAGATGGCCTTGCGCGCGGCGCAGCTCGGTGATGCGGTCGATCCACTCCTCGGCGGTGGCCGGGGCCTCGCCGCGTATTCGGCGGACGAGCCGGGCGATCGACTGAGCGGATTCGGCGAGGGCGTCGGCAGCCTGCCGGGTGAGGAGCTGGACGCTCTCGAACTCCTCCAGCACTTGTGCGGTGGTGGACCGGATCGCTTCCAGGGGGCCGTGCAGGTCCCCGGTCTCCGCGTCGCCGAGCCAGGGGAACCGGTCGGCTGCCCGTACGCAGGCGGCGAGCAGCGTTTCGTACACAGCCCCGGCGGGTGTGGCTCCGGTCTCGGTGGCCTGCCGGGCGATGGAGAGGCAGTCGGCGATGCCCCGGACCAGGTCGGCGTTGCCGATGCGGGTGAGCGGCCCGTTGCCCGAGGGGGCGGTGTGGGTGTCGGAGGTGTAGGGCGTCTGCCAGATCTGAACGGGGTGCGTACGGGCGGGCTCCGCGCCCTCGGCGCGCAGGACGACGAGGGTGCCGTCGTCGAACAGGGCGTGGCCGCGGCAGGAGACGGGGGCGGCGACCTCCTTGCGGATCACGTTGTAGGAGAGCAGCAGGCCGCGTCCCTCGGCGCGGGCGTGGAAGGTGAACAGCACGTCCTCACCGTTGGGGGAGCGGATGACACGTTCGAATTCCAGGCCCGTCGTGTCCGTGTCGAACGTCTTCACCGTTCCGGAGGCGAGGCAGTAGCCGCCGGGGAAGACGATGCCCTCGTCCTCCGGCAGGCGGCGGCAGGAGACGCCGACACCGTCGAGCCGGACGATGGTGTTCGTGACGGTGTTGTAGACCAGGTGGCGCCTGGTCTCCTCCTTGTAGGGGCGGATCCGGAGCAGGATCAGCGGGCCCACGGTGGCGTACGCGACCTCCGCGTCCGCCAGGGACTGGAGCGGCTCGTCGACCGGCTCGCGGTGGACGCCCTCGCCGGTCTCGGTGTCGTTCTCGGTCTTGACGGTGAGTGCGCCGCCGACCGTGGAGACGTAGAGCCGCCCCTCGATGGAGGTGTGCGGGTGGCGGCCGAGGACGTGGTCGTCCCGGGTGGTCTCCCGCCACTCGACGTCGTGGGCGGGAGGGAACACGTGGTCGCGCTCGCCCTGGGCGTCCAGGAAACGTGCCTCGCCGGCGGGGGTGAAGGACCAGCGCAGGACGCGGAGGTCCTCGGCCTGCTCGCCGGTCCGGAAGACGGCCAGCAGCTTGCCGTCGACGTGGCGGAGCCGGAGCAGCCGTGCGCCCCGGTAGTAGCGGTGCAGCGCACCGAATTCCCGGATGAAGCCGGGGTCGTCGAGGAGGCCGGGCGCCGCGCTGTCGGGGAGCGGGTTCAGGTCGCGGTCGTACAGTCCGAGTACGGCCCCGACGGACTGCTCGGGTCCCGTGCCGGTGGAGCCGTTGCAGCCGAAGAGCAGCAGGTCTCCCACGGCGACGAGGTCGCGGGCCACGCGGCTGTGCTCGGTGCGGATGCGCTCGGAGCCGGCGAGCGTGAGTCCGGTCCCGCCGAACTCGGCGATCCGGGCGGCGTTGAGGGCCTCGGAGCGCCGTGCCAGCTCCCCGGCCTGTGCCGCGAGCCGGTCGCGCAGCACCTCGTACGTCCCGGCGTCCATCGTCGTGGCCGTGGTCATGTGGTCCAGCTCCCTCGTGTACGGATGGTGATACGGGTGCGGAGCCGCCATCCCCTCCTCGGCGGCTCCGCACCCCTCGACCGCACCCCCGTGGCGGTCAGCTCTTGACGGCACCGTTCAGGACGGTGCTCTTCTGCCCGGCGAGTTCACTGACCGGCAGGTCGGCGAGCCCCAGCTGCCGTGCCTTGGCCATCAGTTCGTCCAGCTGCCCGGATCCGGCCGGCATGAGCTTCATGAGCAGGGCCGAGACGGTCAGGTGCTGCACGTCGGAGGCCGACACCGAGCCGAGCACCTTCGCCAGGTCCTCGGTGAAGGAGCCGGAACCGTCCAGCCAGGGCCCGGCCAAGGTCCGGGCGGTCTGCGAGTTGTCCATGAACCCGTCGACCGCGCGACCCATCGACATCGCGCCGACGATCCGGTCGAAGAACGCCGACTCGCCGCCGATGATGCTGATGTCGGCGCTCTCCAGCCCGGTCGCCAGGACGGATGCCTGCGCCTGCGCGACCTGCCGCCTCATGTCGAGGCCGGCGAGCCGGACCTCCTTTTCGGCCTCCAGCCGCAGCCGGTACTCCTCGTGCCCGCGCGAGGCCTCGTCGAGGGCGGCCATCGCCGCCGCTTTGTCGGTCAGGCCCTCGGCCTCCGCCTTCAGCTTCTCGACGATGGCCACCGCCTCGGCCATCGCCATCTCGCGGGCGCCGTCCGCCTCCGCCTTGAGCCGCGCCGCCGTGGCCCCGGCCTCGGCCCGGCCCGTCTTCTCGATCGCGTCCGCCTCCTTCTCCCGCACGGTGACCGCGGCCAGCCCCTCGGCTGCGGCCTCCGCCCGGATGCCTTCGGCGAGGCGGATCTTGGCGCGGGCGTCGAGGTCGGCGGTCTGGTTGCGGGCCTCGGCGAGGGTGAGCTCCTCCGCCGCCCGGTGCACGGCCGCCTGCTCGGCGGCCTCGGCCGCCTTGATGTCCTTGACCAGCTTCTCCTGCGCCTCGGCCTCGGCGGCGATGACGATCGCCTGCCGGGTCCGCTCGGCCTCCTCCACCGTGCGCAGCCGCTTGATGGACTCCTCCTGCTCGGCGACCGTACGGTCCACCGCGATCCGCTCGCGCACGACCTCGGCGATGTCCCTCCTCTCGGTCTCGACCTCCTTGTCGGCGGCGATCCGCGTCAACTGCGTCTCCCGCTCCCGCGCGATGACCTCCAGCAGGCGGTCCTTCTCGATCCGCTCGTTCTCGATGGCGATGACCCGCTCGCGGTTCTTCTGCGCGACGGCCACCTCACGGGCCTGGTTCTCCCGCTGGATGCCGAGCTGCTCCTCCGTCTTCAGGAAGGCGCTCTGCGCCCGCAGCCGCTCCTCCTCCAGCACCCGTGCCGTCTCCGCCTCCTCCCGGGCCCGCACCGTCTCGATCTCGCGGCGCTGCTTGCTCTCGGCGTCCGCCTGGCGGCGCTCCAGCTCCAGGATGGCCTCGCGGGCGTCGACGTTCTGCCGGGTCAGTTCCTTCTGCTCGTGCTGGCGGAACTCGTTGGTGCGCACGCTCTCGACGGCCGTCAGCTCGGTGATCTTGCGGATGCCCTGGGCGTCGAGGATGTTGCCGGCATCCAGTTGGGAGAGCGGTGTCTGCTCCAGGTAGTCGATCGCCGCGTCCTCCAGGCTGTAGCCGTTCAGATCGGTGCCGATGATGTGGATGATCCGGTCGCGCAGTTCGTTGCGCATCGTGTAGAGGTCGGTGAAGTCGAGTTGCTTGCCGACCGTCTTGAGCGCCTCGGAGAACTTGGCGTTGAACAACTCCTGCAGGGTCGCCTTGTCCGAGGCCCGCTGCGTACCGATGGCCTGGGCGACCTTGATGACGTCCTCGACGGTCTTGTTGACGCGGACGAAGAATGAGATCCGGATGTCGGCCCGGATGTTGTCCTTGCAGATCAGGCCGTCGCGGCCGGTCCGCGAGATCTCGATGGTCTTCACCGAGATGTCCATGATCTCGGCCTTGTGGAGCACGGGCAGAACGACCTGCCCGGTGAAGGTCACATCGACCTTCCGCATCTTGGAGACGATGAGGGCCTTGCCCTGCTCGACCTTGCGGAACAGCCGGGTCACGACAAGCAGCGCGGCGACCGCGATGACGAGAACGACGACGACGAGCGTGCCGAGGCCCAATGAGATGGCGTCCATGAGGAGTCCCCACGTGAGAAGTCGAAGCTGAGAAGCCCGGAGGGCTGGATTGCGCGGCGCTCAGCCGCGCGGGTCGAGCGCCGTGTCGAAGGGCGCGACCCAGAAGAATTCGCCTGCGTCGTCGTACGCGTAGAGCAGCGCGGTACTGCCGAGCATCAGTGGATCACTGCCGTGCTGGCGGACCTGGACGAGCGCCGTGCAGCCGTCGCCTGCCGCGACCTCGGCCTGGCCGAAGCCCGCGTCCACCCGCCCCGTGCGGATGACGCAGGTCAGGCCGACGAAGTCCAGCCGGGACGGCCCGGGTTCGTCAGGGAAGAGTTTGGTCAGGGGTCGTACGAGCACGCGCGTCACGCGCCATGACAGGAACGGTGCCCCGAACAGCAGCATGGCGCCGAAGAAGTGAACCAGGGTGTCGGGCCATCCCGTACGCGCAAGGAGCGCCGACCCGGAAAGACTCGCGAACCAGGCCACGCCGATCAGCAGCGAGGCGGACACGCTGACGGGCACACCGCCGAGGCCCAGAGCACCGCTGCCGACGTCCGATCCGGCACCCTCATGGTCCGCGGCCCCGCAGAGCACGAGCAGCCAGAAGCCGAGGACGACGACCAGGGCCGCGGTGAACAGCACGGTGGGAAAGCCGAGAGCGGCCTTGATGAACTCGTCCACGCGTCCCCCCTCCCTTCCGGCACCCGGCATCAGGTGCGTGGGCCCGTCCGGCCTCAGCCCATCCTGCCCTGACGTGCGCCGGTCCCACATTGCCGATCACCGGCAGTCTTAACGCGACTTTGACGCACCGGGCGGGGTGCAGGGTCGGGACGGCACCGCCACCCGCCTGTACTTGGAACTGCGCACAGGCTGCGCCCTGCTCACATCCGGGCCAGCCTCCGCAGAGCACGAGGCGGTATCCCACCAGCACCTAGGCTCGATCGGCTTCCCCCTGCTCCACGCGCCGGACGGCCGACAGCGCGCCATGCTGGTACGACCCGACACCACCTGGCCTGGCGCGGAACATCGCCGCCGGCCCTGGACGAGGCGCTGGCAACGCGTACTCGGCTGGCCCAGGGCTGCCAGAACACCACCGGCGAGGAGATCTCGGCTGCGGCCGGAATCCCTTACATGACGGTTCTTCCGACACTTCCCCACGAAAGAAGCAGCCGTCGAATCCGACGACTATGATCCGCTGATCGCCCGCCCCATCCAGGAACGACCACCGACGAAGACAGCCTCACGGCCCTGTGCAACGCCCTCGGACTTCTCTGCACCAACGGCACGAGTCGACTGCACTCGCTCTCATGTGGTGAACGTGGCCGGGGGTCGCTGGACCTCCAGAACAACTGCCGTGCCTGCAACGGACTGGTCCTCGTGCATGGTGATCACCTGGCCGGGCTGAAGGTGCTGCCACTGCGAGGGGTCCAGGGGTGCGAGTCGTACCGAGGCATGTCCCCCGGGCTCCAGGAAGGGTGTGAACTCCACCCAGAGCCGGGCAATGTTGAGAGCCGGTTCGCCGGTCGCAGTCTGGTGGCCGATGCTCCACATCGGTCGCAGGACGCCGACGCCGGAGGTGGGCGTCTGTCGTCGTGCTTCAGCGGCCGGACGGAGGGTGAGGTCGGCTCTGATGATCCCGTGGCGGGTCTCGTAGCTGCGCCAGTGATACCAGGCCGCGCTCTTCTCCAGCTGCATCTGTTCGGCTGCGGTGGCCAGGGTTTCCCAAAAGCTGAGCGGAAGCGGGTGGACGTCGCCGAGTTCTTCCAACAGATCGAGGGCTACTTCCCACTCGTCGTGAGCGAGGTACTCCCAAACGTCCTTCACCGTGATGTCGTTCTCGGTGGTGATCTTCTGAGGAACAAGCAGGGACGCGGCTTCCAGGAGTTTGGGGACGTCCATGCCCTGATGCTAGACCACGGTCTCCCGGCGACGGCAGGACGTGCCCGCTCACTTCCGTCGATCAGGTCGTGACTCTGGCGACCTTCGGCTCGCTGTGGGCGGTACTTTCCGTCGGCCACAACCTCGCTGATCACGTGTTCGTTCAGAGCGACCACCAGGCTTCGAGCAAAGGGGCGCCGTCGGCGGCACGCGCCGGTGGCCGATGCGGTGGCTGTTGCAGCACACCGGTTCCCCGGGCTTCGCGGAGCTACGGGCGGCCAGGATGAACGGCAAGTATGTGACCGATCTTCTCTGCACCAATAAGGGCGCGGCCGAGCGGAGGAGGTTAGGTCCTGTCCGATTTGGCGGCCACGAGGTCTGAGAGGACCGGCGGGCCGGATCGCGTAGGGGGTGCCGGTTGTCGAGCGCGCAGTGGCTGTCGTATGACGCAAGTTCTCTCGCGCACCTGGGTGTGGGCCGCGCCCCATCGCGGCGGCCCGATGGACTGATGGCGGGTTCGACCTTCGACATCACCAAGAGCTCGGGTCGCGGCCTTTTGGTGGGTGGCCGATGACAAGCGTTGAGCAGGCCGCCACGGTGGCGACATTCGGTTCGGTGTGGGCAGTCCACGAAGAGGGCAGCTCCCGGCCCGACGCCGAGGTGGTCGCCCGGTTCGCCGACACGGTGACGTTGGCTCAGCACAAGCGAAGGAGGCGGTCGACGAGTACAAGGCCTCAGTCAAGCTCTTTCCATCATCGGTCTGAGCTGGCCAAATACACGGTCAGGACGGCTTGGACCAGGCTTGTGATGCGGGCGGTCGGGCACCGCAGTTTACGGAGGAGTCGCCAGGACCTGAGGGTGGCGACGGCCTGCTCGACGAGGGCTCGGATTTTGGCGTGGGACCGCTTGACGGCCTTCTGGCCTTGGGAGAGTGTTTCCCGGCGTCCCCAGTACGGGATGCGGACCATGCCTCCGGCGCCTCGGTATCCCTTATCGGCGCAGCACTTGATGCCGGCGTCCGTGAGCATGCGGACGATGCCGTGTTCGCGGGCGGCCCGGACGTCGTGGACGGCTCCGGGCAGGGCAGGTGAGGCCCACAGCAGCCGGCCGGAGGGGTCGGCCAGGATCTGCGCGTTCATCCCGTGTTTCTTGTGCTTGCCGGAGTAGAAGGGACGGTCCGCGACGATGCGGTCGATCGGCAACAGGGTGCCGTCCAGCAGTACGAACGAACGCCTTCTTCGATGCCGTACGGGCAGCCTCCTCGAGGGTCGGGGCGAGTGCGGCCAAGAGGTCCACAGCCTCGGCAACGTATCGGGTGGGCGGTGGTGGTGCCGACGCCGAACCCGGCCGCGAGCTGGGCGTAGGGGTGGCCGTTGCGGAGGTGGGCGAGTGTAAGCAGGGCCTGCCGGCCTGGGCTCAGGCGTCGCCACCGGGTGCCGAGCTCCCGGCGGTGTTGGCGGAGCTTGGCGGACAGGAAGCTGGACACGTCGACCCCGGACGGGTACACAAGCACGCGAAACCTCTGGAGAAGACGGATTTCTTGGTCGAAGACCCGTCTAGCAGGGGATCGGCGGCTTGTTCGCGACAGACTTTCTCCACCTCGACACCATCAATCTGCACCGCTTGTACGCCCGGCTCGTCAAGGCATCGCGGGGGCATGCCGACGGTCGCTCCTCGCCATCGGAGTCCGCCGGTCATTCCGGGCGACAGTCCGGACCAGCGGGTGGCATCATTCGGCCATGTGCGAAGACTGCCTGGCCAGCTACACACACTGTGTTCACGTCACCACTGATGCCGCCGACGCGTACCGCCAGGCCATGCGGCTGTGCGCTCTGATGGAACACCGCGGCGACGAGGCGGAACTGCTGACGCACCTGGAGAGCGTCGACGAGGTCCGCCGAATGGCGGCGGCGCTACCGAACTCCCGCTTTGTGCACCACCCTTACCCTGGCACCCGACCCTCTTGCGGCGCCGGCGCCGGCGGCTGCGAACCGGACGTGCCGGTCATGGACGACCGTGAACTGGAGGCACACCTGCCGCTCGAAATGTCGGCACGGTTCGCACGGGGGACGGCTGAGGGCCGAGTCATCGCGGCACTGGGCGACAACGGCAACGCGGTCTTCCTCGTATGGTCAGGTCGCTGGCCGGACAGACCCGAGCACGGCCTGCACGGCTCCCGCCACGACGCGGTACAGGTCGCCTTCCGCGGCAACCACGCCGACCCTGCACTGCCGTCCGGCCGGCACGCCGTCCACGTCCACGTGTCCAAGCAGTCCGGCAACCGCGGCGTCGAGTATCTGGCTGGGCAGGCGGGCGTCCACCCGTGACCAACTCGACGCTCGTGCACGCCGCCGTCCGGTCCGCATCACTGCACTCGTCCGAGCCGTCCTCGCCCTTCATCTGACCAGCTCGGCGTGAAGTTGGAAAGAGCTCAAGGACTACGGGGCGGCCGTGACGGCCATCGTGGAACCACTGTCGCGCTTCCAGCGGGCCAAGGCCGCGCTTGAGCGGTTTGTGCCCGTGGCTTGGATCAGGTCCACAAGCGAAATCAACCACACCACCGGACTCGTTCAGGTGCCTTCACTCGGTTGGCGTTTCAGTGAACTCACCCGGGTGCCGTCGAGGCTGATCGACGAAGCCGGAGCGGACGGAGAAGAGTACGGTGATCTCAGGACGGCCATCAGCCAGGCGACCAGGGGTTCTGCATCGCCGCATCCGAAGACATCGAACTCATCATTCAGGCCATCGCCACGCAGCCCGCGCCGCCGACCGCAGCGCGGCTGTACGTGACCCAGCTCGCAAAGAGTTCAGCCGAGGAGTCGATGTGCGTAGTGGAGAGCCTCACTGGCGAGGCGAGGGTCGGCATGGTGTTCCGAGCCTTTGGCGGCCCGACGTTGAGGTTCGACTGACTGCGCTCCACTGATCAACCCCAGCCGGAGACCAGGAGGCGGACCCCCTCGCCAAGGTAACCCTCGCTGGTGACGTAGCCGAGCGGAGTCCTCTCAAGGAACTGCTCGTCAGCGTTCCCGAATACTGACTCGACCCGGCGCGGGTCCCGATCGGGGGAGTCGCAGGAGCGATCTCTCCCCAGAGTGTCCTGGGCATTGACGTTGACGACCTCAAGACGGCGTCCGCTGGGGTGTTCCAGCACGTGAATGTCACATCGCACGAGCGGATTTCATTGACGCCACGTGACTGCAAGCGCCCGCCAGAGCGGCAGGCGCCGGGCGGCCGCGGGGCTGAGCAGGGCTCAGTTCGGGGCCCGGACGACTGAGCCAGTACGGTCTGCGGCGAGCGAAGGACTGGTGGAACTGCGTCATGGCAGTACGGCACCCGGCCGGATGCAGAGGTTACGGCCCGGCCTGCGGTGACCGTTACTTGATCACGATGGGTAGTGAGGTGCTCTCTGGGGAAGCGGTCGGCCTGAACCCTTTGATCTGCATGGCGTGCCGCCAGGAAAGTCGCAGCTGGTCAGCATCGATCCCCCCACCATTCCGAACCGGCTGTCCGATGCGATGCCTCGTCGGCAGCGTCGCAACAGGCTGGTGCCCACGGAAGCGCCGGCCAGGAGCTGTCGCCTCAGAGTCAATCGATTTTCCGCAGAACCTCCGATCCCAGGCCTGCCGGTGTAGAGTGCAGGACGCCCTTGACCTGCAGAAAGCAGGCAGGGAGCCGTCTTCCAGGAGTTCAACATGCTGCGTACCATGTTCAAGTCCAAGATCCACCGGGCTACCGTCACCCAGGCCGACCTGCACTACGTCGGGTCCGTGACCGTTGACGCCGACCTGCTGGACGCCGCCGATCTGCTCCCCGGGGAGCTCGTCCACATCGTGGACATCACCAACGGCGCGAGGCTGGAGACCTACGTCATCGAGGGAGAGCGCGGGTCCGGCGTGATCGGGATCAACGGGGCCGCCGCGCACCTCGTGCACCCCGGGGACCTCGTCATCCTCATCAGCTACGCGCAGGTCGAGGACGCCGAGGCGCGGGCGCTGAAGCCCCGCGTCGTACACGTCGACGCCGACAACCGGATCATCGAACTGGGCGCAGACCCCTCCGCACCGGTACCCGGTACGGACCAGGAGCGCAGCCCCCACGCCGTGGCCGTCTGACAGGAGCCGGGGACCATGCCGGAGAGCCCGAACAAGCCGATCGAGTTCCAGGACGAGCGCAGGGCCGGGCGGCTGCTCGCCGTCGAGGACGGGACGGCGGTCGGGTACATCGCCTACTTCGTGCTCACCGAGCCGCCCCACGCCCTGGTGGCGGTGCACACGGTCGTCGAGCCGGGCCACGAAGGAAAGGGTGTCGCCGGAGGCCTGGTGAGGACCTTCTACGGACTCGCCGCAGCCGAGGGCGTTCCCGTGGTCCCGCTCTGCCCGTATGCGGCGAGCTGGGCCGCCACACACCCCGACGAGGCGCCCGTCGCGCCGGCCGGGGTCGTCGCGGCCGCTAAGGCGCAGCTGGCGGCCGGCTCCGGCCTGCGGTGACGGCCTTCGACCTGACGCTGCTGCACACCTCGCCCGTGCACGTCCCCGTGTTCGACGCACTGCGTGACCGGCACCACCCGGGGGCCGTACTGCGGCACCTGGTGGTGCCGGAGCTGCTGAACCGGGCCCGCGCGCACGGGCCGCGGTCCGTGGCCCCGGCCCTGCTGGAGCTGCTCGCCGGAGCCGGTCCGGGCCCCGCGCTGGTCAGCTGCTCCACCATCGGGGCGACCGCCGAGGCACTGGCCCCGGCCCTCGGCACACCCGTGCTGCGGGTCGACCGGCCGATGGCGGCCGCCGCCGTGCGCACCGGCCCGCGCATCGCCGTCCTCGCCGCCCTCGCATCGACTCTCGTCCCGACCGCGGAGCTGATCGCCGAGGAGGCGGGCGGCCGGCCCGTTTCGGTCCGTACGCACCTCGTCGCCGGCGCCTGGGAGGCCTTTGAGGCGGGGGACACCGCCCGCTACCTCGCACAGGTCGCCGAGGCCGCCGACGCCGTCACCGGCGCGGACGTCATTCTCCTGGCCCAGGCCTCCATGGCCGGCGCCGCCGAGCTCGCCACGACCGGCACGCCCGTACTGGCCAGCCCCGGCCCGGGCCTCGCCGCCGCGCTCTCCCTCTCGCACTGACGGCCGCACCGCAGGGGGCGTACACGGCGCAATCGGGGGAAGCTGCCCTACATGGTGCGAACACTCGAAGACACGCAGCCTCCGGCCCCGGAGCCCGATCCGAAGCCGGCACCGAACCCGTTCCCGGACCCCGAGCCGATCCCGCGCCCGGTGCCGCCCGTACCCGGCCCCGTCCCCGAGCCGGACCCGGTACCCCCGCCCCCGGGACCCGCGCCGGTTCCCCAGCCCGGGCCCTGGAGCTGAGCGGTACGGTCAGTCCGTGCGGACCTCGGAGCGGTCACCGCTCCAGAGGGTGTGGAACGAGCCCTCGCGGTCGGTCCGCCGGTAGGTGTGCGCCCCGAAGAAGTCCCGCTGGCCCTGCGTGAGGGCCGCAGGGAGCCGTGGCGCCCGCAGCGCGTCGTAGTACGCCAGTGAGGCGGCGAAGGCCGGCACCGGAATGCCCGCACCCACCGCCGCCGTGATCACCGACCGCCAGCCCTCCTGCGCCGCCCCGATCTCCTCTGCGAAGCGCTCGTTCGCCAGCAGGCTCGGCAGGTCGGGCCGGGCGTCGTAGGCGGCGCGGATCCGGTCGAGGAACGCCGCCCGGATGATGCAGCCGCCGCGCCACAGGGAGGCGACCGCGCCCAGGTCCACGTTCCACCCGTATTCCTCGCTGCCGGCCCGGATCTGGTGGAACCCCTGCGTGTACGAGACGATCTTCGACGCGTACAGGGCTTCCTCCACCTGGGCGGCGAACGCGTCCGCCGCCTCCTGCGGCAGCGCGGCGGGTGCCGGGCCCGCGAGTCCGCGGGCGGCCGCCCGCAGGTCCGTGTGGCCCGAGACGGCGCGGGCGAACACGGCCTCGGCGATCCCCGACACCGGAACCCCCAGGTCCAGGGCGATCTGCACGGTCCAGCGCCCCGTGCCCTTCTGCTCGGCGGCGTCGGCCACGACGTCCACGAACGCCTGCCCGGTCGCGGCGTCGGTGTGGGCGAGCACCTCCGCCGTGATCTCGATCAGGTACGAGTCCAGGCGGCCCCGGTTCCAGTCGCGGAAGGTTTCCGCGATCTTCGCCGGGGAGTAGCCGGCGACGTCGCGCAGCAGGTGGTAGGCCTCGGCGATGAGCTGCATGTCGGCGTACTCGATGCCGTTGTGGACCATCTTGACGAAGTGTCCGGCGCCGTCGGGACCCACGTGGGAGGTGCACGGCGTACCGTCGGCGGCCTTGGCCGCGATCTTCTCGAGCAGCGGGCCGAGTGACGCGTACGACTCCGGCGAGCCGCCCGGCATGATGCTCGGGCCGAGCAGCGCGCCCTCCTCGCCGCCCGAGATGCCCACGCCCACGAAGTGCACTCCCTGCTCGCGCAGTTCCCGCTCGCGGCGCCGGGTGTCCTCGAAGTGCGCGTTCCCGCCGTCGATGATGACGTCGCCCTCCTCCAGGAGCGGGGCGAACTCGCGGATCACGGCGTCGGTGGGCTCACCGGCCTTCACCATGATGACGATGCGCCGGGGGCGCTCCAGCGCATCGACGAACTCCTTGGCCGACTCGGCGGCCACGAACGCCCCCTCGTGACCGAACTCCTCCACCAGCGCCGCGGTCCGGGCGGCGGTGCGGTTGTGGACGGCCACGGTGAATCCGTTGCGGGCGAAGTTGCGGGCGAGGTTGCTGCCCATGACTGCGAGGCCGGTGACGCCGATCTGGGCCGTGCTGGTGCTCATCTGTGCGCTCCTGCGTGCTTCGGTGTGCGGGCTGTGCCCGACGCTACCCCGACGAGGGGCGGGCGGTGCCGACGCCCGCCGTGTCATTGTCAAGTTCCGCTGAACAGCGCCCCGTTGCTCCCTTGTCATGCAATGATCCCGACGTTACGTTGTGCGATTCCTGATGTCTTCGATGGGGGCTCCCATGGGCGTACGGGGCCGGCACCGCCGGTATCAGCCGAGCAGTATCAACCGGGCCTCGCTGGCCGTGACCGCGGGAGGCGCCGGGATCGCGCTCCCCCTGATGGGTGCCTCGGTGGCCGACGCGGCCTCCGTTGACACCTGGAACAAGGTCGCCGCCTGCGAGTCGACCAACAACTGGCGCATCAACACCGGCAACGGCTACTACGGCGGACTGCAGTTCAGCCAGAGCACCTGGCGGGCCTTCGGCGGCACCGCGTACGCCCCGCGCGCCGACCTGGCCACCAAGGAACAGCAGATCGCGGTCGCCGAGAAGGTGCTCAAGGGCCAGGGGCCCGGGGCCTGGCCCCACTGCGGCAAGGGCGCCGGCCTCACTCGCCAAGGCCCGTCGCCGGCCCTCGCCGCACAGGTCCCCACGCAGCCCCAGGCCGGTTCACAGCCTCGGACCCAGGAGGTGAAGGCGACACCGGTGCAGGGCACCGCCCCGCGCCCGACCGGGACCTCGGTCCTGCCCAACCCGTACGTCGTCGCGCCGGGCGACTCGCTCTCCGCGATAGCCACCGAGCAGCACGTCGAGGGCGGCTGGCAGGCGCTCTACGAGACCAACCGGGCCGTCGTGGGCGACAATCCGAACCTGATCTTCCCCGGCCAGCGCCTCACGGTGCGGGTCACCACCGCCCCGCCGGCCCCGCCCGCGCAGAATCCGGAGAAGCCGCCGCGGACCGCCGAGCCGGTCAAGCCGGGTGGGCCGGCGGCCGAGAAGCCGGCGGAGCGGCCCGCGCCGAAGCCGGCCGAGAAACAGGCCCCGAAACCGGCCGAGAAGCCCGCCCCGAAGCCCGCCGAGAAGCCGGACACGCAGCCCGCCTCAGCGCAGCAGAAGCCGGCCTCGGGCGCCTTCTCCGCTCCCGTCGACGCAGCCCTCGGCACCGCGTACCGCGTCTCGGGATCCTCCTGGTCCAGCGGCTACCACACGGGCGTCGACTTCCCCGTGGCCACCGGCACCACCGTCAAGTCCGTCGGACCCGGCCAGGTCGTCTCCGCCGGTTGGGCCGGAGCCTACGGCTACCAGGTCGTCATCCGGCACACCGACGGCCGGTACTCCCAGTACGCCCACCTCTCGGCGCTCGGCGTGAAGTCCGGCCAGCAGGTCTCCGGAGGCCAGCGGATCGGCCGCTCCGGCTCCACCGGGAACAGCACCGGACCGCACCTGCACTTCGAGATCCGCACGGGCCCCGGCTACGGCTCCGACATCGACCCCCTGAAGTACCTGCGGGGCCACGGCGTCCGCATCTGACCCGCGCCGCCCGGGCGGCACGGCCGTGAGCAGGGCCAGGCCGGCCGCCGCCACCACGGCGCTGGCCAGTGCCGCCGCCGTGCCTGCGGCCCCGTGGCGGAAGCCCTCGTCGAACAGCGTGATCCCGACCGTCGCCGCGACCACCGGATTGACCACCGTCACGGTGGCCAGCGGCGCGGTCAGGCCCGCGCCCCGGTAGGCGGCCTGCGACAGCAGCAGCCCGCCCGACGCCAGCACCGCGATCGCCGCCAGGTCCGGCCACAGACCGGCCGGCGCACCTGCTCCGACGATCTCGGCGACCGACTTGGTGAACACCGAGGCCATGCCGAAGGCCGTGCCGGCCGCCGCGGCCAGCAGCACGCTGTGCAGCACCAACCGGTGCATCCGGTGCGCCGCCAGGAACAGCGCCGCCACCGCGGCCCCGGTCACCACCAGCAGCAGGCTCCGCTCGTCGCCCGCCAGGGCCTGCTCCGTCCGGCCGTCACCGCCGGTCAGCGCCAGCAGACCCGCGAGTCCGACCGTTGCCAGCACCGCGCCGCGCCAGGCCGCCGCGCCCGCCCGGCGCCGTACGAAGACGGCCGCCATCGGCAGCGCGAACACGATGGTGAGCGCTCCCAGCGGCTGGACCAGGCTCAGCGGCCCGTACGCGAGCGCCACCACGTGCAGCACCGCGCCGAGACCGTTCAGCCCGACCGCCACCCACCAGCCGCCCCGGCACAGCGGTGCGTACCGCCGTTCCGGAGTACTCGCCGCGACCCTCTCCTGGACGATCGCGCCGCCCGCGTACGCCACGGCGGACACGAGGCAGAGCAGGACCGACAGCGCCAGTGCACTCATAAGGTCCACAATGCCCGACCCATCTGCGCTATTCCTCCGCCCACAGGTGGTCACGAGTCATACTCCCGACGTAGTACGGGAGTACGCAGCGTGGCCCTTCCACCAGCGCAGCGCGACCCCTACCGCGCCCCACGGTCACCGCCTGAACCCGTACGGTGACGGCCTGTTCGCGGTGTGTGAGGGTCTGGGCCGCGGGTTTGGCTCGGGGCGCGTCCGATCCGTACAGTTCCCCTTTTGAGACCTCCGCAGCAGGCGGATGCGGACGAGTGACCAAGGAACGGCAGCGGCCATGACGGTGACCGAAGACAGCCACGACCAGGCACAGGCCTACGGACCGGGCATCGACCCCGAGCGGCTGGCGCTCTGCCTCGACGTGCTCGCCGAACTCGACACGATCGACGTGGACCACCCGGACGCGATCGCCGTGCGGCGGGCCACGGCAGGCGTCTACCGCACGGTCAAGCAGCGCCGCCGCCAGGAGCGCCGCGCCGCCAAGACCGCCAACGACAAGGCCGTCACCGAGGCGACCGCGACCGGCTCCGCAGAGCGCATCGACGACGAGACCGAGGGCATCCTGCCCTCCTCGGTCACGGAGGCCGGCCGGATCGCCGGGATACTCCAGCGCCCGCGCTCCTGCTACGTCTGCAAGACGCGGTACGTCGAGGTCGACTACTTCTACCACCAGCTCTGCCCGGAGTGCGCCGTCGAGAACCGGGCCAGGCGGGAGGCCCGCGCCGACCTCGCCGGCAAGCGTGCGCTGCTCACCGGCGGCCGAGCCAAGATCGGCATGTACATCGCCCTGCGGCTGCTGCGCGACGGTGCCCACACCACGATCACCACGCGGTTCCCCAAGGACGCCATCCGCCGATTCAAGGCGATGGAGGACTCGGCGGACTGGATGCACCGCCTGGAGGTCGTCGGCATCGACCTGCGTGACCCGGCCCAGGCCGTGGCCCTCGCCGACCAGGTCGCGGCGGCCGGTCCGCTCGACATCCTGATCAACAACGCCACGCAGACCGTACGCCGCCTGCCCACCGCCTACGCGGCGCTGGTCGAGGGTGAGTCCGCCCCGCTGCCCGCCGGTGAGCTCCCCGCCCACCACGTGATCGGCGCCTTCAACTCCGGCGCCGTCGACGGCCTGGCCGCACTGCCCGTCGGGGTGAGCGGACTGGAGGCGCAGAAGGTCGCCGACCTCGCGCTGGTCGCCGGCAACGCCAGCCTGGAGCGGCACCTTGCCGGCACCGCCATCGACGCGGGCGGCCTGCTGCCCGACGTGGTCGAGAGCAACACCTGGGTGCAGACCATCGACCAGATCTCCCCGGTGGAGCTGCTCGAGACCCAGCTGTGCAACTACACGTCGCCGTTCATCCTGATCAGCGCCCTTCGGCCGGCCATGGCCGATGCCGCTCGGAAGTCGTCCAGCGGGCGCGCGTACGTCGTCAACGTCTCGGCGATGGAGGGCGTCTTCAGCCGCGGCTACAAGGGCGCGGGGCACCCGAACACCAACGCCGCCAAGGCCGCGATGAACATGGTGACGCGGACCAGCGGCCAGGAGATGTTCCAGACCGACCGGATCCTGATGACCTCGGTCGACACCGGTTGGATCACCGACGAGCGTCCGCACTTCGACAAGCTGCGCCTCGCCGAGGAAGGCTTCCACGCGCCCCTCGACCTGGTCGACGGCGCGGCCCGGGTCTACGACCCGATCGTGCGCGGCGAGGCCGGCGAGGACCTGTTCGGCGTCTTCCTGAAGGACTACGCCCCGGCGAACTGGTAACCCGGCGGTCCGCCGGCCTACTGCCTGCCTGTGACAGGCCCCCTCGGTGAACCGAGGGGGCCTGTCGCGTTCCCGGCCCGGCAGGACCCGGCCGCGACCAGCTCCAGCAGCGGGCGCCAGTCCTCCAGCACGCCCGTGTCCAGGCCGGACGCCCCCGCCGTCTCGACTGCCCGGCGCAGGGTGGCCGCCGCCTCCGCATCGCCGCCCGGACCGCCGGCCCCGCCGCCCGTCCCGCCCGGTGCCTGGAACCGCACGAGCCGGGCCACCCGCTCACCGAGCAGGGGGCGCACCGCTTCCGCAGCGAGTACGGCGTGTCGCACTCCGTCACCCGGACGGAGCATTCGGCCGATGTCGTGGAGCAGGCCCGCGAGCTGCAGTTCCTTGTCGGCGGGGTGGGAGCGGCGGAGCAGTGCCGCGGTCCGCAGGGCGTGATCCGCGCAGTCGGCACGCAGCAGCTCCATCAGCTCAACCACGCTTGTGATGTAGGGCACTTCGGCCTCCGCCGGTCCGGACCTCGCCATCGCCGACCCCCTCCGTCGCACCTCGCGCATCCGGGCCCGAGCACACCATCCGTGACGCACCCGCCGGCCGACGACTTGCTGAACTCGGGACGAAACTGAGAGGGCACAGCGGATTTTGCCTTCCTATCGAGCGGAGGTCCGCTCATATGTGTACTCTGGGGCATCAAGACGGCCCCCATCCGGGCCGCGCTCCACTAAGGCGCCACCGCGTCCGGAACCCTTGATCCCTTGCCCGGCTCGCGGTCAGCCTGCCGGGTTACGCGACACAGAGGAGTGCGCGGTGACTGAAAAGACGCAGCCCGAACCGAAGTTGCTGGAGCGGACCGGATCGCGTGCCAAGACGCGGTCCGACGAACTCGGAAGCCTGGAGGTCTGGGCGCGCTCCGCCCCGATCCGGCTGGCCGGGTACGAGGACGACCTGGCGGAAGCCCACATCCTGCAGGGCATCGACTAGTCCGCGTAACCCCGCACCGACCCGCAGAGCGGTGCAAGCGCCCCCTCGTGCCCATCCGCACCGGGGGCGCTGCCCTGTACGGCACGACGTCCCCTACGCCCTGAGCGTCATCGCCGAGAGCGATCACCGCTTCCGCGCGCCCGGCCCGCCGGTCCAGGGTGGGCCCATGAAGCTGCTGATGCTGGGTGGTACCGAATTCGTCGGACGCGCGATCGCCGAGGACGCCCTCGCCCGGGACTGGGAGGTGACCGTCTTCCACCGGGGGCGCCACGCGCCCCCGCCGGGCACCCGGGCCCTGCACGGGGACCGCACCGCTCCCGAGGGCCTGGCCGCCCTCGCCGAGGGGGAGTGGGATGTCGTCGTCGACACCTGGAGCGGCGCCCCCACTGCGGTGCGCGACAGCGCCCGGCTGCTGAGCGGCCGGGCCGGGAGGTACGCGTACGTCTCCAGCCGGTCGGTGTACGCCTACCCCGCCCCGGCCGGGCAGGGGGAGGACGGCCTCTTGGTCGGGGGCTCGCCGGACGCCGGGGCGACCGCCTACGCCGAGGACAAGAGGGGCGGCGAACTCGCCGCGCTGGACGCGTTCGCCGACCGCGCCCTGCTGGTCCGCGCCGGGCTGGTCCTCGGCCCCTACGAGAACGTCGGCCGGCTGCCGTGGTGGCTGAACCGCATCGCACGGGGCGGCCCGGTGCTCGCCCCCGGCCCGCGCGGGCTCCCGGTCCAGTACATCGACGTCCGCGACCTCGCGCGCTGGACCCTGGGCGCCGCCGATGCCGGTCTCGGCGGCCCGTACAACCTGGTCGCGCCGCTCGGGCACGCCACCATGGGCTCCCTCCTCGACGCCTGCGCCGCCGTCACCGGCGGCCGCGCCGAACTGCGCTGGACCGACCCGGCGCCGATCATCGCCGCCGGGGTGGAGCCCTGGACCGAGCTCCCGGTCTGGCTCCCCGAGGGCGAGTCGTACGACCACATGTTCGGCGGCGACGTGACCAGGGCGCTGGAGGCCGGCCTGAAGTGCCGCCCCGTCGAGGAGACCGTGGCCGACACCTGGGCCTGGCTGCGCAGCCTCGGCGGCCCGGCCCCGCAGCGCAGCGACCGGCCGGCCCCCGGACTCGACGCCGCACGGGAGGCCGCGCTACTTGGGCTCTGAGAGCCGGGCGTCCGCGAGCCGGGTCGGCGGGAGGTACTCGCGGACCAGCGTGCGGTGCCACCAGTCGCCGGTCTCGCGCAGCTCCCGCCAGGTGGTGAAGCGGTAGCGGTAGAGCAGGGCCCGGACGTGCACGGGCGGGGCGTCCGGGAACGGGTTGTGGCGCAGCAGCCGCAGCGTGTCCCGGTCGCCCGCCAGCAAGCGCTCCACGAACGGCCCGAACCAGTCGCGCGCATAGCCGGGGGAGATCGCCGCGAACCACATCAGCCAGTCCAGGCGCAGGTGGTACGGGGCGAACTGGCGCGGGAGCCTGCCCGGTTCGCCGGGCTTTCCCTTGAACCCGTACTCCTTCCATGCGCCGTCCTCGCGCGGTACCCGGTCCGCGGTGCCCTCCACCGCGACCTCCATCCGGACCCGGCCGACCGAGCCGAAGGCCCCGTAGGTGTTGACGAGGTGCAGGGCGTCGAAGGAGCGGTTCATCACCTGCCGGCGCGAGACCATGTTGAGCACCGGGTGGCGGCTGAGGAACAGGACCAGGGCGGTCACCGCGCAGACCAGGACAACGAACCACACGGGAGCGGGCCGTGAGGCGGCGGCCGGGGGCGGTCCGGCGAGCCCGGTGAAGTCCACGGCCGACACGGCGAGGGTGATCGTCAGCCAGTTCAGCCAGGCGAAGTTGCCCGACAGCACGAGCCACAGCTGCGTCGCGATGACGGCCCCCGCGGCGTACGAGGCGACGGGCTGCGGGGTGAACAGCAGCACCGGGACGACCAGTTGCGTCACGTGGTTGGCGGCGCACTCCACCCGGTGCAGCGGTTTGGGCAGGTGGTGGAAGAACCAGCTCAGCGGCCCCGCCATCGGCTGCGTCTCGTGGTGGAAGTACAGGCAGGTCAGCTTGCGCCAGCAGGGGTCCCCCCGCAGCTTGATCAGCCCGGCCCCGAACTCCACGCGGAAGAGCACCCAGCGCAGCAGCCACAGCACCAGCACCGGCGGCCCGGCCCGGGCGTTGCCGAGGAACACGGCGAGGAAGCCCACCTCCAGCAGCAGCGACTCCCAGCCGAAGGAATACCAGGTCTGGCCCACGTTCACGATGGAGAGGTAGAGCAGCCACAGCGCGGCCCACATCGCCATGGCCGCGGCCAGCGGCACCTCGTCCCCGGCCCCGGCGGCCAGGGCCGCGGCCAGCGCGGCCCCGGCCCAGGCGCAGCCGGCGAAGAGCCGGTCCGAGTAGCGCAGCTGGAACAGGCTGGGTGCGCGCCGGAAGGGCACGTGCCGTACGTAGCGCGGCACGGGCAGCATGCCGTGCGACCCGATCAGGGCCCGGAACTGCAGTGCGGCCCCGATGAAGGCGACGAGGTAGACGCCGGCCAGGGCCCGCTGGAAGACCAGCCGGGCGAGCCAGTACCCGGGAGCCGTGAACCAGTCCATCGCCTCCAGTATCCGGCCGGCCGACCGGAACCGGCCAGTCTGCGCGGCAGGCGGCAGGCGGCAGGCGATCCCGCGGGCGACGCGGAGGCCCGGCCCGTACGGCGCCGACGCCGGCCCGCTCCCGCGGGCCGGCGGGCCGGTGCGCGGCGAAGGGCCGATGTCCTGAACGCGTTCAGCTCCCAGGGGCGGGTCTGCGGGGTCCTTCGAGTGTGTTCAAGGTGCGCTCCGGTTGCGGCTTGCGTGCGGATGCGGCAGACAAGAGGGAGCACTCGGGGCGAAAAGGGAGAAATCTGTGAACGGACCGTCACTTCCGACACCTCGTCAGGCGTCGCGTCGTCAGGCACCGGCCGGCGCCGCCCTCTTCGCCCTCCTCGGCCTGTTCGCCGCGGCCTGCGGCGGGCACCACGAGCCGACCAGCGCGGCCGGACCCGAGAGCCAGGAGGTCCACCTCCAGCCGGTGGCCAGCGCCGGCCCCGACCCCTTCACCGCCTCCTCGGCCACCGGCGAGTCGGCCCCCGTCCAGCCCCCGCTGCCCAACCCCACCGGGCAGGGCATCCGCACGGTCAACGCGGCCACCCCCGGCCTCTACGGCGGCACCCAGCGGCTCGGCAGCTGCGACGTCGAACAGCAGGTCGGCTACCTGACGCAGGACGACGCCACGGCCCGCGCCTTCGCCGAGGCGTCCGGCATCGAAGCGGCCAAGATCCCCGACTTCCTGCGCGCTCTCACCCCCGTCGTCCTGCGCGCCGACACGCGCGTCACCAACCACGGATTCCGCGACGGCCGTGCCGCCGGCTACCAGTCCGTCCTCCAGGCCGGCACGGCCGTCCTCGTCGACGAGCACGGCATGCCCCGCGTCCGGTGCGGCTGCGGCAACCCGCTCGGCGCCCCGCGGGCGGCCAAGGGGAGCCCGGTGCACAAGGGCGACCCGTGGAACGGCTACCAGCCCAACCAGGTCGTCGTCATCGAACCCACCACCCACGTGATCAACAACCTGGTGATCGTCAACATGGCGAACAACACCTGGATCGAGCGCAAGCGGGGCGACGACGGCGCCCAGGACCGGACCCCGCAGGCCCTGCCCCCGTACGACCCCGCCGACGGCATCCCCAGCGGCCCCGCCGCCTCGCCGGCGCCCTGCCCGAGCACTCCCGGCTCCGGTGCGGCGCAGTGCCCGCCGGACCCGCAGAGCCCCCCGGACACCGACGCGCAGCAGAGCCCCGCCGTGCCGCTGAACCCCTCCACCCGGCCGCGACAGCCGCAGCAGCCCCAGAAACGGCCGCCCTCGGAGGTACCGTCCGACCCGCTGACGCAGGACCCGGTCGATCCCGCGCTCCCGCCGTACCCGGACGGATCGACGCCCCAACCCGTCGACCCCCAGGACCCGTACGCCGATCCCTACGCGGACCCCTACACGGATCCGTATGCGGACCCGTACACGGACCCCTCCGGGGACCCCTACGCCGAGCCGGACCTCCAGCAGGCGCCCTCCGACGAGGGCCAGTCGCTGGAGAGCGCCTGACCGGCCCGTGTGTCATGGTGGACCGGTGCCGACCACCGTATCGCTGCCGGACGACTGGCCCGCACACCCGGACCGGTCGCTCTCGCTCAACCGCATGGGAAGTTTCGACTGGGACCTGGTCACCGGTCTCATGCACATGGACGAAGCCGCCCTCGACGTCTTCGACACGTCCCCCGAGGAGTACGACGGCCGGCCCGAGTCGCTCTCTCCGCGCGTCCCGCCGGCCGAGTCGGCCCGGCTCGACGCCATGGTCTCCTCCGCGCTCAAGAGCGAGGTGGACAGCTATGGCGCCTACTTCCGGATCCGCTGCCGCGACGGGCGGCTGCGCTGGACGCACACCCAGGGCCGCGTCATGCGCGACGCGGACGGGCGGCCGCACCGGATCATCGGCATCGTCCGGGACGCGACCGAGGAACTCAGCCACTCGGCGGAACGGCTCGGACTCGACGAGGAGCGGCGCCGGCAGACCTCGGTGGTGGAGAGCACGACCGCCGCCCTCGCCCACGCCCGGACCGTGCAGGACGTCATCGACGCGCTCGGCGACGCCCACGGCCTGGAACGGCTGGGCTCGATGGGCATGGTGATGGGCCTCGTCGAAGCCGGCCGGATCCACCTCGTCGCCGAAGGGCCGGAGGGCAGCTTCGTCCCGGGGACCCGGTACACCCGCATCGACGAGCAGTACCCGATGAGCGAGGTCGTCCGCTCCCTCCAGCCGCGCTTCCTCGACTCGGCGCAGGAGTTCGCCCGGGACTACCCGGCGCTCTGGACGAAGATCTCCTACATGAGGATCTCGGCGGCCGCCTACCTGCCGCTGATCGCCCAGGCCCGCCCGATCGGCGCCATCGGACTGCTCTACCAGGACAAGGACGGCTTCACCCAGGAGGAGCGCAACCTCCTCGTCGCCCTCGGCAGCAGCATCGCGCAGAGCCTCCAGCGGGCCATGCTGCTGGAGCAGGAGCACGACCTGGCCGAGGGCCTCCAGCAGGCCATGCTGCCCAGGCGGATCCCCGCCGTCCCCGGCGGGGAGATCGCCGTGCGATACCGCTCCGCCCGCATGGGCCAGGACATCGGCGGCGACTGGTACGACGTCATTCCGCTGCCCGGCGGCAGGGTCGGCGCCGTCATCGGCGACGTCCAGGGCCACGACACCCACGCGGCCGCCGTGATGGGCCAGCTGCGGATCGTCCTGCGCGCCTACGCCGCCGAGGGGCACTCGCCCGGCACCGTCATGGCCAGGGCGTCGGTCTTCCTGCACGAGCTGGACACCGAGCGCTTCGCCACGTGCACGTACGTGGAGGCCGACCTCTCCACGGGGGTGCTCCAGATGGTCCGGGCGGGCCACATCGACCCGCTGCTGCGCACCCGCGACGGGGACTGCCACCGGCTCCCGGTGGGCGGCGGCATGCCGCTGGGGCTCTCCGCGGAGTTCGGCCGGCTCGAGTACCCGGTGACCACCGTGGAACTGGATCCGGGAGAAACGCTCCTGCTGTGCACCGACGGCCTCGTCGAACACCCCGGCGCCGACCTCGACGACGGGATACACGTGCTGTCCTCCCACATCCGCAGCGGCCCCGCCGACCTGCAGCTCCTCGCCGACCGGCTGTGCGAGATCGTCACCGAGCGCGGCGGGAACGACGACATGGCCCTGCTGCTGCTGCGCCGCCGGCCCGCCCCCGCCCCGCCCGGCGGCGGTCGGCTGCAGCAGCACGTGGCACCGGGAGACCCGGAAGCCCTGGTGGCCGCCCGCCACATGATCGGGGCGGCGGTGCGTGCCTGGGGCGCGCGGGAGCGGGCCGATGAGATCGAGCTCGTCGCGGACGAGCTCATCGTCAACGCGCTCATGCACACGGACGGCCCCGCCATCGTGACCCTGCGCATCCTGGCGGGCCACGAACACCGGCTGCGCGTGGAGGTCGCCGACCGCTCCAGCGCGCTCCCGCGCCGACGGGAGGCCGGGGACTCGGGCGTCTCGGGCCGCGGTCTCATGCTGGTGGACCGGCTGGCGGACGTATGGGGCGTGGAGCCGCGCGGCAGCGGCAAGTGCGTGTGGTGCGAGTTCGTCATGGGCTGAGGGCAGCGCCCGGGACGGCCGCGGGGAAAGTCCGTTGCGGGGGCGCCGGGCCATCGCCGAGGATCGGAGGCGATGACCAACGCCATGGACGAAGTACGCCGCCTGCTGAAGCAGGACGATCTGCCCGGAGCGGTCCGGTCCCTGCGGCCGCACGCCGAGACGGCACCGATCGCCGAACTCGCCGAGGCCGCCAGGGCCCTGGCCGACAAGGCCGGGTTCGAGGACCTGGCCGACGCCGCCCGCAAGGCCGCCGAGCGGACCCGCGAACCGCAGTCCCTCTACGACTTCGGGTACGCCTGCGTCGAGCGGGGCATTGCCTTCCTCGCCGTCGCGCCTCTGCGCGAGGCCCTCGGCCTGCTCCCCGACTCCCGCACGCTCCTCACCGAGCTGGTCTCCGCCCTGGAGGACGAGCGCAGGCACGCCGAGGCCGCCGCACTGCTCGCCGGCCGCGGCGACCGGCTGCCCGCCTGGCCCGAGACCTACCTCCTCGCGCACAACACCCTCTTCGCGGGGGACCTGGACACCGCCGAAGGACTGGTGTCCGCCCTCCCCGCCCCCGAGGACCCCCAGTGGGCGCCCGCACGGGACCGCCAGGCCCGCCAGGTCCGGCGCAGCGGCCGGTCCCGCCGCGCCCAGCGGAGCGCCGGACACCCCGACCCGCTGGGCCCGGCCGACCTGCGCGGCTGGCACTACGGCCTCACGGGCGGGCTCCTCGGCACCCTGTCCCCGTACGGCTGGGAGGCCGGGATGACCGGCCGGTACGCCTACCTGGGCGACTCCCACGAGCAGTGCCGCCACGGCCTGGCCCGCCTCGGGCTCGCCCTGGAGGCCGCCGGGCGCCGGCCCGCCGCCGTCTCGCTGCTGCCCGGCCGGTCCGACCGGATCCTCGGCCTCGCCGCCGCCGCAGTGCTCGGGCTGCCCGCCGTCCCCTACGAGCCGGACCGTACGGACACCCTCGTCGTCGCGTACGACCTGAACGCGGCCGACCCGGACCTCGTCCGCACGCTGCACGCGCGCGCCGACGGCCAGATCCTCGCCGAGCACGCCACCTGCTGGACCGATCCGCCCGCGGTGAGCGCCGATTTCAGCACGCTGCTGTGCCAGTACGCGGCACCGCCCTGGCGGGACGACGACCGGTGCGAGGAGGAGATCGCCCGCGACGTCGCCGCGGCGGACCCGGCCCCGGACGGCGGCGACGGGGCGACCCCGCCCGATCCGGACGAGGCCTTCCGCGCCTTCGCCGCCGGCGTCGCCCCCGGCTGGCTCGCGGGCCCCCGGGACCGGGTCGCGTCGCCCGGCCCCGTGCCCAGCTCGCGCTTCGCCTGAGGCGGCGGCAGGCTGGGACCATGCCGGAGCTGCCCGAGGTCGAGGCCCTGCGGGAGTACCTCGACGAGCACCTTGCCGGGCGGGTGGTCGAACGCGTCCTCCCGCTCGCGGTGAGCGTGCTCAAGACGTACGACCCGCCGCCGACCGCCCTCGAAGGGCAGCCGGCCGGAACCGTCGCCCGCCACGGGAAGTTCCTCGCCCTGCGGATCGGCGAGCTCCACCTCGTCACCCACCTGGGCCGGGCCGGCTGGCTGCGCTGGCGGGAGGCCCTGCCGGCGCAGCCGCCGCGGCCCGGGAAGGGGCCGCTGGCACTGCGCGTCGTGCTCGAGGGCGGCGGCGGCTTCGACCTCACCGAGGCCGGCACCCAGAAGCGGCTCGCCGTGTACGTGGTCCACGACCCCCAGGAGGTGCCCGGCATCGCCCGCCTCGGCCCCGATCCGCTCGCCGAGGACTTCGACCGGGACGTCTTCGCCGCGCTCCTCGCGGGGGAGCGGCGCCAGATCAAGGGTGTCCTGCGGGACCAGAGCGTGATCGCGGGAATCGGCAACGCCTACAGCGACGAGATCCTGCATGCCGCGAGGGTGTCGCCGTTCAAGCTCGCCTCCTCCTTCGGGGAGGAGCAGATCACGCAGCTCCACACTGCGGTCCGGGACACCCTGCGCGAGGCGGTCGGCAGGGCGCACGGGCTCGCCGCGGGGGAGCTCAAGGCGGAGAAGAAGAGCGGGCTGCGCGTGCACGGCCGGACGGGCGAGCCGTGCCCGGCGTGCGGGGACACGATCCGCTCGGTGTCCTTCGCCGATTCCTCGCTGGAGTACTGCCCCACCTGCCAGACCGGCGGGAAGCCGCTCGCCGACCGGCGGCTCTCACGCCTCCTCAAATAGCGGGGCGCTGCGTAGACTCCGGCACCATGGCCGAGGAGCAGCAGTCGCCGCCCCGGCGCGAGATCGTCACCGGGATTCCCCGGGGCGCCCGCCGCCGGGCGCCCGTCCACACCCCGGCGCGTTCGGAGATCTCCGAACAGACCACCCTCGGGGCCACCTACGTGCGCGCCCTCATGCGCAGCCAGTTGCGCGCGGGCCTCGGGGCGCTGGCCGCGCTGGCGGCGCTGGTCGGGTCGCTGCCACTGGTGTTCGTGCTGCCGCGAGTCCGGTCGGGCCCGCTGGTCTGGCTGGTGCTCGGTCTGCTCGTCTATCCGGTCATGTGGCTGATCGCCCGGTGGTACGTGAGCCGGGCGGAGCGCAACGAGGCGGATTTCACGGGCCTGGTCATGGACCCGGCCGACAGGTTCCCGTAGCGGGTCCCCCGAGGTCAGAACAGGTGCATCGCCAGGTGGCCCAGGGGAAGGCCCAACTGCCACGCCGGGGTCCACACGCGCGCGTTCTCGTCCAGTCCCGGCGGGGTGCCGGCGTGACCGTGCTGCCCCGGGTCGAGGTTGGTGGCGAACAGTTCGGTCCCGTCCAGCCAGCGCCACGCCGCCCGGGCCAGCTCCAGGTCGGGGTCCTCGCCGCGGCCGCGCTCCCGTGCCGCCTCGCCCAGGTCCAGGAAGCGGGTGTGCACCCAGTCGCGCCAGGGGTGGCCGTACGCCGTCAGCGACAGCCACTCGTCGAGCTGTGACACCACGCGGATCCCGGACAGCTCGCCGGCCGCGTCGGAGAGATAGATGGTCAGGGCGAGCGTGTCCCGTCCGGCCCGGAACTCCAGCGTGCTGACCGGGATCAGCCTGCCCGTGCGCAGCAGTTCGTCGGCGATGTACTCGGCGTAGAGCCAGGCCATGGGCACCGCAAGCCCGCCGTCACTGGTGCCGTTCGTACCCTCGGGCTGCACCGTTCCACCTTCTCCCGCGCGTCGAGCGTCCCGTCGTCAGCACCGAGCCTTCACCGAGCGGCTCTCGGAGCGGGGGATGTTTACTCAACTTGAACGGTCTTATGTCGAATTCGCGGCGCTTTTTGTCCGGTCCGCATCCGTTCGCGGCGTTCCGGGACGCGTCGCTCAGGCGCCGAGACCGTAGCCGTATCCCTGGAGGTCCTTCTTGAGGGCGCGTAGGGCGTAGTAGGTGCGGGACTTGACGGTCCCCGCCGGGATGCCGAGCTCGGCGGCGGCCTCCGCCACCGACCGGTCCCGGAAGTAGACCTGGAGCAGCACCTCGCGGTGCTCCGGACCCAGGGACCCGACGGCCCGCCGCACATCGATCGCCGTGACCGAGCCGGCCACCGCGTCCTCGGGCGCGGGCGCCTGTTCCAGCCCCTCGGGGTCCACCTCCAGGGGCCGTGACAGCCGGGCCCGCCGGGCGTCGATCGCGAGCCGCCGGGCCACCGTGAACAGCCAGGGGCGCATGGAGTCGTGCCCGCTGGCCAGGGCCTCCGGGTGCTGCCAGACCCGTACGAGGGTCTCCTGCACGAGGTCCTCCGCGCGCTGGGCGTCCCCGGCGGTGAGGCCCACCAGGAATCCGAACAGGGCCCGCCCGTGGTCGCGCTGGAGTTCGGCCAGTGCCTCGGGATCCGTACGCGGGAGGGTGGGGGAGAGCGGCACGAGTGGCTCCTTCCGGGGTGCACGAGGGTCCTTGGGGGCGGCGCTCCGTCCACCCTGACCTGCGCAGAGCCCTCCCGGAACCGCCGGAACCCGGCGTTGCGCCCAAGCACCCGGGTGGTCCGACGGGCGGCCGTGCCGCTCGGTGAACGGTCGAACGGCGCGGCGAACGGCAGGGGCGCTGCCGTGTCCGCCGTCGGAGTGGGCGCGTCGGCGTGATGCGGATCCGATCCTTGACTTACAGCGTGTGGTTATGTGGATTGCAGATGATGACATGTCAGATAGTCGTATAAATGGGAGCCGATCGATGACCACGCGCACCCGGCCGAGGGCGGTCGCCCTGCTGTCCGCCCTCCTGCTGTCCGCGGCGGCAGGCTGTTCGGCCGCCGGGGACACCGCCCCCGCCCGCCTCGGGGACTCCGGCCCGCCGGCCCCCACCAGCGCCGGAGGGGCGCCCGCCGCCCACGGCTTCACCCTGGTCGCGAGCGGTGACGTGCTGCCGCACACCTCGGTCATCCGGCGGGCGGCGAACGACGCGCAGGACGACGGCTACGACTTCCGGCCGATGTTCTCCGGCATCAAGCCCCTGGTCTCGGGGGCGGACCTGGCCCTCTGCCACATGGAGACGATCTACGGGGAGGAGGGCGGGCCCTTCTTCGGCTACCCGGCCTTCACCTCCCCGCCGGAGGTCGCCGACGGCCTGAAGGACGCCGGCTACGACGGCTGCTCCACCGCCTCGAACCACACCCTCGACGACGGCGCCGCGGGGCTGCGCCGCACGCTGGACCGCTTCGACAAGGTCGGCCTGCGGCACGCCGGCTCGGCCCGTACGGCGGCCGAGGCGGCCGCGGTGACCACGTACACGGCGGGCTCCGCCAAGGTGGCGCACCTCGCGTACACCTACGACACCAACGGCTACCCGCTGCCGGACGGCCAGCCGTGGGCGGTCAACCTGATGAAGCAGGACAAGATCATCGCGGATGCCCGGGCGGCCCGGAAGGCGGGCGCGGACGTGGTGCTGGTGAGCGTCCACTGGGGCACGGAGTGGCAGACCGAACCGGACGGTACCCAGCTCTCGCTGGGCAGGGCGCTGACGGCCTCGCAGACCGCCGGCCGACCCGACATCGACCTCATCCTCGGCACCCACGCCCACATCCCGCAGCCCTACGAGAAGGTCAACGGGACCTGGATCGTCTACGGCATGGGAGACCAGGTGGCGGGCGAGATGTTCAACCACACGGGCGCCCGCGACCTGCGCGGCAACTACGGCTCGATCGGCCGCTTCACCTTCGCCCCGCCGACCGCGGCCGGGCAGCGCTGGCAGGTCACCAAGGCCGAGTTCGTGCCGCAGATGATGGACCTGTCCGCCGGCCGGGTCGTCCACCTCCCCGACGCCCTCGCCAAGAACCCCGGCCGGGAGGACTACGAGGCCGCCCGGGACGAGATCACCGAGGCGGTCCTCAGCCGCGGCGCCGCCAAGGACGGCCTGGTGGCCGCCCGCTAGCGGGCTCGGTCCGCCTGCTCCGCGGCGCCGACCACCACCGCGTCCGCCATCGGCTCCTGCGCCGCGCTCACCGGAGCGGCGTACGGGTCGCCGCGCAAGCTGTGGAACCACCGGCGGACCTCGTGGATGCCCCTGGGCCGCTCCACAGACGCGCGGATCTCGGCCACCGGGCCCTCCGCGCTCTCCCCGGCGGTCTCCGCCACGGGCGCGCCGAGCGCCGCCCCGGCCGGCACCACCGGCTGGACGTACACCAGGGCCGGCAGTGCGTTTCTGCCGCCGGGCGGGTCCGGCCGCGCAGGCCGCCGCCCGCGGGCGAGGAATCCGAACCGTCCACCCCGGCCGGGATCACCTTCGGGCCGCCGGAACCCGCGTTCGAACCCCGCGTTCAATGCTCCGTCACCCTGCGATGACAGGCTGACAGGCCGGGGCGGGCCGGACGCCCCCGCCCGCTCGGCGCGCGCACCGGCGCACCCCTCCCTACAGTGCGAACCATGAGTGTCACCGCAGAGGAGACCCACGGGACCCGGAACCGCTTCCTGAACCGGGTGCCCGACGGGTTCGGCGCGTTCTTCGGGACGATCGGCCTGCTGTGCGCACTGCTCTCGCTCTCCCCGACGCTGCGGCGCCTCCTGCGGCACGTCGTACGCTTCCTCGACCTGATCGTCGTACCGGTCAGCGCCAACCTCGCCTACGCCGTCTTCCTCTTCCTCTTCGCGGCCGCCCTCGGCACCCGCAAGAAGGTCGCCTGGTGGATGGTCATCACCTATCTGGCCCTGCTGATCGTCGACGACCTTCTGGACATCGCCGTCGGCGACTACTGGATCGGCATCTCGTCCATGGCCCTGGCCGTCGCCGCCATGGCCCTACTGATCGCCGCCCGCAAGGAGTTCTACGCCGCGTCCCGGCCCGGGGCGCTGTGGCACGCCCTGCTCGTGCTCGGCCTCGGCATGCTCGCCGCCGTCCTGCTGGGCTGGGCCCTCGTCGCCCTCTTCCCCGGCTCCCTGCCCCGCGGCCAATGGCTGGACTGGGCCGCCAAGCAGGTCTTCGGCGGCCTCTTCTCGGCCCGGCAGTTCGACGGCCGCCCGCCCCGGCCGCTGTACTTCCTCCTCGGCCTCTTCGGCGCCGCCGCCCTGCTCAACGCGGCCGCGACCCTCTTCCGCTCCCAGCGGCTGACCGCAGCTTTGCACGGTGACGAGGAACCAAGGATCCGCGCCCTCCTCGGGGCGTACGGGCGGGCCGACTCGCTCGGCTACTTCGCCACGCGGCGCGACAAGGCCGTCGTCTTCGCCCCCAACGGCCGGGCCGGCGTCACCTACCGCGTCGAAGCCGGGGTCTGCCTCGCCAGCGGGGACCCGGTGGGCGACCCCGCCGCCTGGTCCGCTGCCATCGACGCCTGGCTGGCCGTGGCCGGCCGCTACGGCTGGCAGCCCGCCGTCATGGGCGCCTCCGAGGACGGCGCCACCGCCTTCGCCCGCTCCGGCCTGAGCGCCCTCCAACTCGGCGACGAGGCCATCCTGCACGTCGCCCACTTCGACCTCGACGGCCGCGACATGCGCGTCACCCGCCAGGCCGTCAACCGCGTCAGGCGCGCCGGTGCGACCACCGTCATCCGCCGCCACTCGGCCCTCTCCGAGGAGGAGATGAGGACCATCGTCGACCGGGCGGACCGCTGGCGGGACACCGAGACCGAACGGGGCTTCTCCATGGCCCTGGACCGGCTCGGCGATCCGGCCGACGGGGACTGCCTGCTGGTCGAGGCCTTCGACGCCGGGGGCGAGCTGATCGCCCTCCTGTCCTTCGTCCCCTGGGGCAGTGACGGCATCTCCCTCGACCTCATGCGCCGCGACCGCACCGCACCCAACGGGGTCATGGAGTTCATGGTCGCCGAACTGTGCGCCGCGGCCCCCGGCCTCGGCGTGCGCCGGATCTCCCTCAACTTCGCCGTCTTCCGCTCGGCCTTCGAGGAGGGCGGCCGCATCGGCGCAGGGCCCGTCCTGAAGGTGTGGCGCAGGCTGCTGCTCTTCTTCTCCCGCTGGTGGCAGCTGGAGGCGCTGTACCGCTCGAACGTCAAGTACGGCCCCGAGTGGTACCCGCGGTTCCTCTGCTACCAGGACGCCGGCTCGCTCGCCCGGGTCAGCCTCGCCTCCGGCATCGCCGAGGGCTTCGTCTCCGTACCCAGCCTGCGCACCCTGTGGGGCAACGGCCACCCCCGGGGCGTCACCGCCCCCGCCACCACCGAGGGCCTGCCCCCGATCGACTCCCTGGGCCTGGAGACCGTGGGGGAGGAGCTCCCCGGCGTGCCCGTGGAGCGACTGCCCGAACAGGTGCGCGTCCGCCACGCCAAACTGGACCGCATCCGGGCCTGCGGCACCGACCCCTACCCGGTGGGGATCCGCCTGCGCACCCACACCGTCGCCCAGCTCAAGGCGGCCCACCCGAGCCACCCTCCCGGCGCCCGCACCTCCGAGCAGGCCACCCTCGCCGGACGCGTGATGGTCGTACGCGACCTCGGCGGCGTGGTCTTCGCCGTCCTGCGCGACTGGTCCGGCGACATACAGCTGATGCTCACCCGCGACGAGGCCGGCGCCGAGGTGCTGGACTCCTTCACCGCCCAGGTCGACTTCGGCGACCACGTCCTCGTGACCGGGGAACCGGGCGCCAGCAGGACCGGCGAGCTCTCCCTCGTGGTCCGGTCCTGGCAGCTCACCGGCAAGTGCCTGCGCCCCCTCCCCGACAAGCGCAAGGGCCTCGCCGACCCCGAGGCCCGCGTCCGGCGCCGCTACCTCGACCTCGTCGCCAGCCCCGAGGCGCGCGACGTCGTACGGGCCCGCTCCCACGCGGTCCAGGCCCTGCGCCAGGGGCTGCTCGACCGCGGCTACCTGGAGGTCGAGACCCCGATGCTCCAGCAGATCCACGGCGGCGCCAACGCCCGGCCCTTCCGTACCCACATCAACGCCTACGACCTCGACCTGTACCTGCGCATCGCGCCCGAGCTGTATCTCAAACGGCTCTGCGTCGGCGGCATGGAGAAGGTCTTCGAGATGGGCCGCACCTTCCGCAACGAGGGCGTCTCCTACAAGCACAACCCCGAGTTCACGATGCTGGAGGCCTACCAGGCCTTCGCCGACTACGACGTCATGCTCGACCTCACCCGCGAGCTGATTCAGGGGGCCGCGACCGCCGCCTTCGGCTCACCCGTCGCCCACAAGGCGGACGCCGACGGGAAGCTCGTCGTCCACGACATCTCCGGGCCCTGGCCGGTCAAGACCATGTACGGGGCCATCAGCGAGGCCCTCGGCGAGGAGGTCGACGCCGACACCGAGGAGGACGCGCTGCGCAGGCTGTGCGACCGCGCCAAGGTGCCGCACGGACCGCAGGACACCCGCGGCGACGTGGTCCTGGAGATGTACGAGCGACTGGTGGAGGAGAGGACGAAACTCCCCACGTTCTACAAGGACTTCCCGACCGATGTCTCCCCGCTCACCCGCCAGCACCGCAAGGACCCCCGGCTCGCCGAGCGATGGGACCTCGTCGCCTTCGGCACCGAGCTCGGCACCGCCTACTCGGAGCTGACCGACCCCGTGGAGCAGCGGCGCAGGCTGACCGCCCAGTCACTGCTCGCGGCCGGCGGCGACCCGGAGGCCATGGAACTCGACAACGACTTCCTGGACGCCCTCGAATACGCCATGCCGCCGACGGGCGGCCTCGGCATCGGAGTGGACCGACTCGTCATGTTCCTCACGGGCCTCACGATCCGCGAGACCCTCCCGTTCCCCCTGGTGCGGCGGGGCTGACTCCCTGGGGCTGGTCCGCACGGGTGAGCGAAACGGGGCGCGTCCGTGCCTCTCGACCTCTGCGCGGACGTCGTTGATACGTAGTAATAATGAAAAAAGACGAGCCGACAGTAGGGCGGCGCGTGCTCCTGCGCACCGCCGTCTTCCTCGGAGTCGCGGCCGCCGGACTGATCACCACAGGCAACGGCATCGAGGGCGGTGCGCCCGCCACGCCCGGTGCGCCGGGCGCGGGCGGAGCACCGGGGCCCGCCGCCGGGCCCGGCCCGAACCTCGCCGCGGGCCCCGGGACACTGCCCGGGACGATGCCCGAGAAGGCCTACCGGCTGCACCCCATGACGGCGGACACCCCCGCCCGCCCGCCCGCCGTGAAACCCGCCGTGCGGACCCGGCCCATCCTGCAACTCCCCGCAGACGCGGGCACGGACAGCTCCATGGTGCTCACCTTCGACGACGGACCGGACCCCCGGTACACCCCGGCCATCCTCGACACCCTCGGCCGCCACGGCGTGCGCGCCATGTTCTTCGTCTGCGGGGAGATGGCCGTGGAGAACCGGGACCTGCTGCGCCGGATGGTCGCCGAAGGACACGTCATCGGCAACCACACCTGGACCCACCCGCTCATCCCCAAGCTGAGCAGGCCCGCCCTCGCCGCCGAGATCGGCCGCACGAGCGAGGTCGTGCACCAGGCCGTCGGCGAGGCGCCGCAGTGGTTCCGGGCGCCCTACGGGGCGTGGAACCGGGCCGCCTTCGAGATCGGGGCCGAGCTGGGGATGGAGCCGCTCGCCTGGACCGTGGACAGCCTGGACTGGGAGGAGCCCGGCGTCACGACGATCGTCTCCCGGGTCCTGCGCGGCGCCGGGCCCCGCGCGATCGTGCTCTCGCACGACGCGGGGGGAAACCGGACGCAGAGCGTCCAGGCGATCTCCTCCTATCTGCCCCAACTGATCGCGCGGGGATACCGGATGACGCTGCCGACCCTGTCCGCCGTGGCGCAGAGCTGAGGCGGGGCCGGGGTCCGCCCGGCCCCCCGTTCAGCGGGTCTCCACCATCCGCGCGAAGACGACCACGTTGCCGTCGTACCCGCCCGCCTTGGAGTACCCGCCGCCGCAGGTGATCACCCGGAGTTCCGCGTGCCCGGTGTCCCCGTACACCCGCGCTCCGGGAAAGGCCTCCTTGGAGAAGACCTCGACCCCGTACACCTCGAACACGGCAGTGCGCCCGTCGTAGCGTTCCACCTCGACCCGGTTGCCCGGCTTGACCGAGCCCAGGCCGTAGAAGACCGCCGGACCCTGAGCGTTGTCCACGTGGCCCACGATCACCGCCGAGCCCCGCTGCCCCGGCGAGATGCCGTTGAGGTACCAGCCCGCGAGGTTGCGGTCCTGCGGCGGCGGTGCGTCGATCCAGCCCTCCGCGTCCAGCCCGACCGTCATCACCGGAGCATCCACGTTGATCGTGGGAATCCGGATGCGCTGCACGGAGGAGTGCTCCAGCAGCTCCAGGTCCGGTGGCGGCTTCGGCGGGTTCGCCGGCAACTGGTCGGCCGTCACCGCGACGGCGGAGGCCGCGGTGGGCTGGGGCGGCCCGTCGTCGATGTTCACGCCGTTTCGCACCATGGCGAGGCCGGTGAGCATGACCAGGGCGATTACGCCCCACGGTGAGCGTTTGCGCGACTGCCCTGTCTCGTCCTCGCCCATCGTTCTCCCTTCCCGACGCGGGGGTCCCGACCCGCGTTCCCGTCCCACCCCTGTACGCCCTGCTTCACGCACGCTAAGGCCGGAGCGGCAGGTCGGCGAGGGGGGAGGGGCGAACGGGTGGCCGCGCCCGCGGAGGGGCCGCACGGGGCCGGAAGGGATGCGCCCATCCAGGTAATCGTCACATAAATGCCTGACGGGTCGTGACCTGCGGATCCGTCGGCCCGGCCGTCCGCGCTTCGGCGTGTCGCTCAACCGGGCGGCCCAAAGCCGGAAATGCGGAGGTTGCGGGACACCCGGAGGGTTCGACGTGGGAGGCGTTCTCGTCGATCATCCGGGGCCGACGCTCCGGGGCGCTTCCCGCTGGAGGTTCCACCATGCGTGTCTTGCGCGCTCTTACCGTGACGGCGGCAGCCTGTGCCGTGCTCGGCCTCAGTGCCCCGCTCGCCTCCGCGAACCAGGATCCCGGGGGCCGGGGTGGGAATGGGGGCGGGAACGGCCCCAGCAACATCTCGGTGAACCCGTACGCCGTGCACCAGGGCTCCACGATGCAGGTGAGCGCGGCGGGCTGCGGTCACGGCGGTACCGTCACCTCGCACGGCAACTTTCCGCCGGCCAACCTGTCCGCGGGATCGATCGGCTTCGCCACCGTGCGGATCTTCAACCACGCCTCTCCGGGCACCCACACGCTGTCGGTCAAGTGCAACGACAGCAACCTGGTCGCCACGGCCCGCTTCCGGATCCTCGAGGGCAACCCCTCGCAGGGCGGCATCGGCGGATCCTTCGGCCCGTCCACCGCCGAGACGGCCATCGGCGCGGGCCTGGTCGGCGTCTCCGCCCTGGGGGCGGGCGCCCACGTGATGCGTCGTCGCCGTCCGCTCCGGGGCCGGAGCTGACCGGTCGGCCCTCCCGGTCAGGCACCGCCCGCTCCCGCCGGTCGCCCCGCGTCCTCCCCGAGGACCCGGGGCGACCGGCGGTGGAGGGGCTGGTGAGCGCGATTCAATGACCGCGGTCGGAGGCCCTGCGGCGCAGCGCGTACACGGTGCCTCCTGCGGCGGCGAGGAAGAGGCCCGCGCCCGCGCCGAGTTCCACCGGATCCATCCCGGCGACGCTGCCGCCCAGGCCGCCGCGGACACCGCGAGCGGAGGTGGTGGTGACGGGGGCCGTGGCGACGGGGGCCGTGGCGACAGGGGCCGTGGCGATCGGGGCCGTGGCCGGGGCCGTCGCGGGGGCCGTGGCCGTGGCGGTCCTCGTGGAACTCGTCGTGGGCCTGGTGGTGCCGCCGGCGATCGTCAGATCGGCCGAGCCCGTCTCCCCGTTGCACGTGAAGGAGACGGAGTACACGGCCCCGGGCCGGGCGTCCCGGTCCACGGTGGCCCGTACGCTCTGGCCGCGCGCGATGCTCACGGTGTCGAACACACCGGAGGAGGCGGTGGAGTAGGCGGCGTTGCAGCCGCTGACCGCCAGCACCACCTGGCCGCCGGGGGCGACGGTCGAGGGGGTGAGGGTGAAACCGAACGAAGTGACTTGCAGAACCTGGGCTTTGGCCTGTGTCTCGGCGGGGGGCCCGGCCTGGGCCCCGAGCCCTTGGACCCCGGGCGCCTCGGCCGCGGACGCGGCGGGCGCGCCGAGGGCTCCGAGCGCGAGTACGGCGAACGTGGCGCCGGCACTCAGCAGGGCGGTGGCGGAGGTACGTATCGCACCCATGGTTGATTCTCCGGATCCCCGAGGAGCAGCCGCGGAACGGTTTCCGCACGGTGGGGTTCGTGCGCCTCGATGTCCGCCACGCTAGGTGCGGGTACCGGCGCCCGCGATCAGGAACGGGCGAATGGGGCATGGCGCTGGGCCGAACCGGGGACGGAAGGCCCGTCCCCGGTTTGCCGGGCGGCGTCAGCCGCCCAGGTCGAGGTGCGAGAACTGCGTGAGGAACGGTTCGGCGGTGGCCGAGATGCCCCGCCCGAACGGCGCGTCGAAGTCCCAGATCAGGAACAGCAGGAACGCGATCAGCGCGCTGAACAGCCCGGCCAGCAGCAGCTCCCGGAACGAGCGCCTGATCTGGAGGGTGAAGATCAGGCCCACCGTGACCAGCGCCCCGGTGATCAGCCCGAACCAGACCACGCCCGGCATCGTGGCCCCGGCGCTCGAGGCGCGTGCGCTGCGTGCGTCGTCGGCCACCGCCACCTGGTCGACGAGCGGCTGGTACGCCTGGCCCTCGTGGTCGGTCTGCGGCTCGTAGTCGGTGACGTCGCGGCGGATACGTTCCAGCAGCTCCCCGCCGCGGTCCGTCAGCTCCCCCTCGTCGGCCATCGCCTTCCACTCCGTGCCGACCACGTGGGTCACGTACGCATCCACGTCGGACCGGATCTTCGCGCGGACCTCGGCCGGGTAGACCTGCGAGCGGACGCTGATCTCGTGCAGGGCCTGGGCTTCCTGGCGCACGTATTCCTGGGCGGCTCCGCGGCCCTCCCAGACGCCCGCGATCGCCAGGCCCAGCACGATCGCGTAGATCACCCCGATCATCATCGTCATGTACTCGATGACGTCCGGGGTCTCGTTCGGATCGTCGTCCTCGCCGATCCTGCGGTGATTGAAGAAGGCGATGGACAGCACCACGGCACAGGCCGCGGCCATCGCGAGGGACAGGACGAGCCATTCCGACAAGATGACTCCAGATCGTTCGGCATCGGGCGGATTACCGCGGGCGCAGCGCGACGATCGCGAGCACCGCGGGAGCCGCGGTCAGGAGGGTGAAGGTCACCGGTGAGATGTGGTGCTCGGCCGGTTTGCGGGCTGCCGCGCGGTAGGCCGGGCGGGCCACCGGTTTCGGGGCGGGTGCGGCCACCGCGGGTGCCTGCGGCGGCGGAGCGGGCGCCTTCGCCGCGCGCGGCGGTGGGGGTGCCGGCTTCGGCCGGGCCGGTGCGGGCAGGACGGGTTTCGGTGCGGGCTCGGGCGCGGCCTTCGGTGGCGCCGGCTCGGGCTTGGGGGGCGGGGGTGCGGGCGGAGGCGGCGGGGTCGGCACCGGGCTCGGCGTGGGCTTCGGCGGTGGCGGAGTGGGAGTCGGCTCGGGTGGCGGCGTGGGTTTCGGCGGCGGCTTGGGCGGACACGGCGGGGGTGGCGGCGGCGGGCAGTGGGGGCGGCCGTGATGCCCCCAGCCCCGGCCGTCACCACGGTGTCTTCCGTGGTCGCCGCGGTGGCCGTCACCGTGATGTCCACCACCCGGTCCGCGTCCGCGGCCGTCGCCGGCGGCCACCGCGACCATTGCGGTGGCGCGCGCGCCGTCGCCGGAGTCGGTCGTCGGGGAGGCGCTGCTATCAGCCACGGCCGGTGTGACGGACAGGGCCGCCCACAGCAGGACCGGGACCGCCAGCAGGCGCCTGGCACAGGCTCTGTTCACCCGGGGAGCATGGGCCCGCGCGCCCCCGCGCACGCGAGGCTCGGGCCCGGTTCGCCTGAACGGGTGGAGTGCAGACCGGAAAGGTTTGAGCCACCCGCGGAGCGGCCTCAGTCGAGACCGATCACCCTTCGGTCAATTCTCAAAAGGGATTTGTCGGTACCGGTCATTTGCCCGGGGGCGCCGCCGGCGCCTTTGGTGTGTGACGAAGAACGGATCGCCAATTTCCGCTTTTGCTCGCCCTGTTGGTCAATGATCAGTACATTCGGCTCGGACAGGAGTCCGACCCCGCACGGACCGCCGCAGGAACAACGCTTGGAGATCCCGATGGAGCGCCCCGCCTGGGCCCCGCCAGGCATCGACATATCGGTGCCGAGCGTGTCCCGCATCTACGATTACTACCTTGGCGGGTCCCACAATTTCGAGGTCGACCGCCAGGCCGCCCGACGCGCCATGGAATTCATGCCGGGACTGCCCAAGATCATGCAGGCGAACCGGGCGTTCATGCGCCGCGCCGTCCGGCACGCCGTCGCCGAGGGCGTCACGCAGTTCCTCGACATCGGCTCCGGCATCCCGACCTTCGGCAACGTCCACGAGATCGCCCAGGCCGCCAGCCCCCGGGCCCGCGTGGTCTACGTCGACCACGACCCGGTGGCCGTGGCGCACAGCCATGCCGTCCTCCTGGACGAGGAGCACACCGACGTCGTCGCCGCGGACCTGCGCAGGCCCAAGGAGATCCTGACGGCACCCGAGGTCGGGCGGCTCCTCGACTTCGACCGCCCGGTCGCCCTCCTGCTCGTCGCCGTCCTGCACTTCCTCGAGGACACCGACCGACCGTACGAGGCCGTGGCCGAACTGCGCGACGCGCTGGCCCCCGGCAGCCTGCTGATCCTCACGCACGCCTCGTACGAGGGCATCCCGCTCACGGAGGAGGTCGCGGGCGGCGCCGTCGGCGTCTACCGCGACATCCGCAACCCCCTCGTCATGCGCAGCGGGGAGCAGATCAGGGGCTTCTTCGAAGGGTTCGAGATGGTGGAGCCCGGGCTGGTCGCCATGCCCGACTGGCGCCCGGACCGCACCGAGGGCGGCGAGGACGGCGAGGCGCCGGAGGACCCCTACGCCTTCTCGGGCTATGCAGGCGTGGGACGCAAGGCGTGAGACTTCCGGCACAGACGGCGGGCGCGCCGAACACCGTCGCGGCGCCCGCAGCCGCGCCCGCACCCGCCGCGCAATCCGCGGCGGCGCCCGACGGCGGCATCGAGGACCGGATCTCCCGCTTCGCGACGATCTGGGGACGGGCCATCTTCCCCGTCACCGCGACCTCGCTGACCCGGCCCGAGTTCGAACGGCACCTCGTGCCGCTCACCCGGACCCTCACCGAGGCCCTGCACGCCAGGCCCTTCGACGCCGCCGTCGCCCAGCGGGTGGGGGCGGATCTCGTCGCCGTGCACTGCACCGACCCCGAGGCCCTGGCCGGCACCCTCGGGGTGATCGAGTCCTATCTGGTCCTCTACTGCGGCCCGGACGGGCTCGACGGATCCGGCGTGGAGGCCACCGCCGAATACCACTCGCGCTGCGCCCGGCTCCAGCACGCCATCGCGGCCGGATACGCCCGGGCGCTGCGCGAGCGCACCCTCAGCGAGCAGGAGGCCATCGCCCGCTCCGCGCTGACCGCCCGCACCGACGCCCAGCAGGCGCTGCACGCCAGCGAGGAACGCTTCCGGGCGGTCTTCGAGGGAGCGGCCGTCGGCATCGGGATCGCCGATCTCGACGGGAACGTCCTGGAGGTCAACGACACGCTGCTGCAGATGTTCGGCGGCCTGGAAGGGCACGTCCGCAGCCGCAACGTCAGCGAATGGGGCCACCCCGACGACACCCCGCACGTCTGGCGGATGTACGGAGAGCTGGTGCGGGGCGAGCGCGAGAGCTACCGCGTGGAGAAGCCGTACTACCGCCACGACGGGACCGTGCTCTGGACCAACCTCACGGTGTCGCTGCTGCGCGACGCCGAGGGAAAGCCGCAATACCAGCTGGCGCTGATGGAGGACACCACCGAACGCCGGCTGCTGAACCTGCGCCTGCGCTACGAGGCCACCCACGACGCCCTGACCGGACTGCCCAACCGGACGCTGTTCTTCGAGCGCCTGGAGAAGGCCCTCAGCGGGTCCGGCGGCGACCGCTACGGCCTGTGCTACCTGGACCTCGACGGCTTCAAGGCGGTCAACGACAGCCTCGGGCACTCGGCGGGCGACCGGCTGCTGGTCGAGGTCGCCGACCGGCTGCAGAGCTGCGCGACCGGTCCCGGTGAGGTCGTCGCCCGGCTCGGCGGCGACGAGTTCGTCGCGCTGACCACCGGCCCGGACACCGAGCAGCAGGTGACCGACCTCGCGGTCCGCATCCTGACGGCCCTTTCGACGCCGATCCGGCTGGAGGGCCGCGAGCTGACCGTCCGGGGCAGCATCGGCATCGTCGAGGGACGGGCCAAGGAGCGCACCCCGGCCGAGGTGCTGCGCAGCGCCGACATCACCATGTACCGGGCCAAGGCGGCCGGCGGCAACCGCTTCGAATTCGCCGACGCCGAGGCCGACGCCCGTGCGATCACCCGGCACGGCCTGACCAACGCCCTGCCCGCGGCTCTGGAGCGCGGTGAGTTCTTCATCGAGTACCAGCCGCTGGTCCACATGCGCGACGGCACCGTGCACGGCGCCGAGGCGCTGGTGCGCTGGTCCCACCCGCAGTACGGGGTGCTCGGCCCAGACCGCTTCATCCCGCTCGCCGAACGGACCGGGCTGATCGTCCCCCTCGGCCGGTGGGTCCTCGAGGAGGCCGTCCGCCAGGCCCGCGTCTGGCAGCGCGAGCACGGGGGATCCGCTCTGCGGATCAACGTCAACCTCTCGCCGACCCAGCTGCACCACCCCGGCCTGGTCGCCGACACCGTGGCGGTGCTGGAGAAGTCCGGTCTCGCCCCGGGCGCGCTGTGCCTGGAGGTCACCGAATCGGCCCTGATAGGCGCGGACGACGAACTGCTGGAGCCGCTGCGCCGCCTGGCCGAACTCGGCGTGGACATCGCCCTCGACGACTTCGGCACCGGCTACTCCAACCTGGCCAATCTGCGGCGTCTGCCCGTCAGCGTCCTCAAGCTCGACCGCTCCTTCACACGGGGGATGCAGCAGCAGCCCGCCGACCCGGTCGACGTCAAGATCGTGGAGGGGATCGTCGCCCTGGCCCACAGCCTCGAACTCGCCGTCACCGTCGAGGGTGTGGAGACCGGCGCCCAGGCCGCCCAGCTGCGCGCGCTCGGCTGCGACACCGCCCAGGGCTGGTACTACGCCCGTCCCGGGGCGCCCGATCGCATCCACACCCTGTCCCTCTCGGACGCGGTGCCCACGCCCTCCTGAACTCCGCCGCCCGGGCCCGTTCCGGCCCGGGCGGGGCGATCCCGCGGCGCCCGACTCCGGCGCGCGGCGCCACGTCAGTCCAGTCCGACCTCCGTCCCGCGGCCGGGGGTCCGGACGGCTTCCATGACCCGCTCGTACCGTTCGGCGGTGTCGGCCAGGACCCCCGCAGCCACCGACAGCCGCTCCGTCTCGTACGCCTCGAGCGCCGCGTCCGCGTCCGCGTCCGGCCCGGCAAGGGCGGCGGACAGCGCCCGGCCGAGAGCCGCCGCGTCCTCGATGCCGGTGTTCATACCGAGCCCGCCGGCTATCGGGTGGACGTGGGCGGCGTCCCCGGCGAGCAGGACCCGGCTCTCCCGGATGCGGGTGGCCATGCGGACGTTGACCCGCCAGGAGGAGAGCCAGGTGGCATCCTCCAGCCGGATGCCCGGCACCCGTGCGCACCGGTCGAAGATCCGCTGGAAGCTCTCGAGGGAGGGCGGCAGCGGTTCCCCGTGCTCGTCCCGCTCGGGTGAGGCCTGCAGCTGGAAGGAGTCCGTCCCCGGCATCGGACACAGCAGCATCCCGCCGCCCTCGGAGGTGAACCACTGGTGCCAGACGCCCCGGTCGAGCCCCGGCGCCCTGACGTCGCCGATGACCATCGCGGGCTCCGTCTCCCCGCTGCCCTCGAAGGGGATGCCGAGAAGCCTGCGGGTGGTACTGCGCCCGCCGTCGCACCCGGCGAGATAGCGGGCCGCGATGGTGCTCCCGTCCGCCAGTTCGGCGCGCACCCCCTCGTCGTCCTGGGTGATGCCGACGAGCTCCGCCCCGTACTCGACGCGCACACCCAATCCGGCGAGTCGCTCGCGCAGCGCCTCCTCGACCTGCCACTGCCCGATCAGTACCCCGGCGTCCGCGGGGGTGGGGGTGTCGTTGATGTGCTCGCCGTCGAAGTACTTGCGCAGGACCACCCCCGCCGTGCCGGCGGCGATCAGGGGCTCGGCCATGCCGAGCTTCCGGAAGATCGCGAGACTGCCGGCCCGCAGACCCTTGCCCCGGGATTCGCGGTGCGGTTCCGTGCGCCGCTCGATGACGCGGACGGAGACGCCGCGCAGGGCGAGGTCACAGGTGAGCGTCAGCCCGGTGGGGCCGGAGCCGGCGATCAGTACATCGGTGCGGTTCATCGGGAGTCCTCTCCTCGTCGATGTCTCCAGGAAAGCCGCTCCCCACCCAAAAAGCAACCCGGTTAAAAAATTTACTCGGTCTCTTGTTCCTGTTAGGCTGGCTGCATGGAGAACACGACGGGTCTGCGCGAGAGCAAGAAGCTCCGTACGCGCCGCCAGTTGGCGGCCACGGCGCTGGAACTCTTCCTGGAGCGGGGCTTCGACGCCGTGTCGGTGGCCGATGTCGCCGCGGCGGCCCAGGTGTCCAAGCCCACCCTGTTCCGGTACTTCCCGACCAAGGAGGACCTGCTCCTCGACCGGTTCGCCGACCACCAGGACGAGCTGGCGCGCATCGTCCGAGACCGCCCTGCGGGCCGGTCCCCGGTGGGAGCCGTGCACGCCCACTTCCTGACGGCCCTCGACGAGCGGGACCCGATCACCGGGCTCTGCGACCACCCGGGGGTCCTCGCCTTCCAGCGGCTGCTCTACTCCACCGCCAGCCTGGAGTCCCGCCTGTCCCACTACACCGACCGCGAGGTCGCGTTGCTCGCCGCCGCCCTGGAGGCGGAGTCGATACCGCCGCTCGCCGCCCGGCTGGGGGCCGTCCACCTCGTGGCGGTCCGCCACGAGCTGGGGCGGGGGAACTGGCAGCGGCTCGACGCCGGGCAGAGCGCCGACGAGGCCCATCCGGCCGCCGTGGCCGATGCCGACCTGGCCTTCGGCATGCTCGCCGACGGCCTCGACCGGGCTCTGCCCGCGTCCCCGCCCACCCCGGCCTGAGGGCGCCCGCCTGCACCACCGCCTGCGACCACCGCCTGGGACCACCGCCTGCGACCACCGCCTGCGACCACCGCCTGGGACCGCCGCCTGGGGCGACCGCCCGAGATCACCGGCCCGGGCCTCCCGGCCGGGCCACCCCCGCGCCTGGCCCCCGGGCTCGAGGGCCGGGCCGGGGCTGGCGCCCGGGTCCTGCCCGGGTCACGCCATCAGCATCCGTTTCAGCTCGCGCGCCGCGCGCGGGGGAGCCACATCGGTGCGGTGGGCCAGTGCGATCGTCCGCCGCAGCGGTGAGCCCGCCAGCGGCGTGGTCCGCAGGCCCGGCCCCGCGTTGGCCACCACCATCGCCGGGACCACCGCGAGGCCCAACCCCGCCCGCGCGAAGCCCAGCACGGCGTCCATCTCGCCGCCCTCCACGGTGAACACCGGCTCGAAGCCCTCCGCCCGGCAGGCCGCCACGGTCAGCTCCCGCAGGTCGTAGCCGTGCCGGAACATCACCATCGGCTCGTCGCGCAGCGCCGCGATGGTCAGTTCCCTGCCCCCGCCGGGCGCCGGGAGCCTCGTCGAGGACACCACCACCAGGTCCTCCGTCAGCAGCTCCACCGTCGTCAGGGCCGGCGCCGAGGGCGGCAGCGGCAGAGCGATCAGCGCCAGGTCCAGCGCCCCGCGCGCCAGCTCCCGTACGAGGTCGAGCGAACCGCTCTCCTCGATCAGCAGCTCGATCCCCGGATGTGCCGCGTGGAAGGCCCGCAGCACGCCGGGCAGCAGGCCCGTGCACACGCTCGGTGTGGCCCCCAGCCGGATCCGCCCGCGCCGCAGCTGCGCCAGCTCCTGCACCTCCAGCCGCGCCGTGTCCGCGTCCGCCAGGATCCGCCGGGCCAGGGGCAGCAGCGCCTCGCCCGCGTCCGTCAGCGCGATGTTGCCCCTGGCGCGGCTGAACAGTTCGGCCCCCAGCTCCCGCTCCAGCGCCTTGATCTGCTGGGACAGCGACGGCTGGGCCACGTGCACCCGCTCCGCGGCCCGGGTGAAGTGCCGGGTCTCGGCCACGGCCACGAAGTAGAGGAGCTGCTGGAATTGCATAGGTCATGTCTATCAAGATGACCGACATCATGTCTTGGACCTTTCGGGTCCTCCGTCCCTACCGTCGATGGCATGGCTCTGGCAACGCGCACCCGGACGAGCGCCCCCTCGTTCTGGGGCTCCACCATCGGTAAGAAGGCCGTCATGGCGGTCTCCGGGCTGATCATGCTCGGCTACCTCGTCGTGCACATGCTCGGCAACCTCAAGATCTTCTTCGGGGCGGACGAGTTCAACGGCTACGCCCACTGGCTGCGGACCCTCGGCTCACCCTTCCTCCACCACGAGTGGGCCCTGTGGATCGTCCGCGTGGTGCTCCTCGCCGCCGTCGTCGCGCACGCCGTCTCCGCCTACCGGCTCAGCCGGCTCGACATCAAGGCCCGCCCGGTCAAGTACGTCCACAAGCGCCGCCGCGCGAGCTACGCCACCCGCACCATGCGCTGGGGCGGCATCATCCTCGGCCTGTTCATCGTCTGGCACCTGCTCGACCTCACCACGCTCACCGTCAACGAGCGGGCCTGGGCCGGACATCCGTACGAGAACGTCCTCGCCACCTTCTCCACCTGGTACGGGAACACCATCTACATCGTGGCGATGGCTGCGCTCGGCCTGCACATCCGCCACGGCTTCTGGAGCGCGGCCCAGACCCTCGGCGCGGGCCGCGCCGGGCGTGACCGGACGCTGAAGGCCCTCGCCAACGGCCTGGCCGCCGTCCTCTTCGCGGGCTTCGTGTCCGTCCCCGTCGCCGTCATGACCGGAATGGTGAACTGACCGTGAGCAGCTACGCACACCACACCACCGGCGAGCCCATCGCCGACACCAAGGCCCCCGAAGGCCCCATCGCGGACCGCTGGGACCGGCGCCGCTTCGAGGCCAAGCTGGTCAACCCCGCCAACCGCCGCAAGCACACCGTCATCGTCGTGGGCACCGGCCTGGCGGGCGGATCGGCCGGTGCGACCCTCGCCGAACAGGGCTACCACGTCGTCCAGTTCTGCTTCTCCGACTCCCCGCGCCGGGCCCACTCCATCGCCGCGCAGGGCGGCATCAACGCCGCCAAGAACTACCGCAACGACGGCGACTCGGTGCACCGCCTCTTCTACGACACCGTCAAGGGCGGCGACTTCCGCGCCCGCGAATCGAACGTGCACCGCCTCGCCCAGATCTCCGTCGAGATCATCGACCAGTGCGTGGCCCAAGGCGTCCCCTTCGCCCGCGAATACGGCGGCCTCCTCGACACCCGCTCCTTCGGCGGAGTCCAGGTCTCCCGCACCTTCTACGCCCGCGGCCAGACGGGACAGCAGCTCCTCCTCGGCGCCTACCAGGCCCTCTCCCGGCAGATCGCCGCGGGCAACGTCGAGATGCACGCCCGCACCGAGATGCTCGATTTGATCGTCGTCGACGGCGTGGCCCGCGGCATCGTCGCCCGCGACCTGATCACCGGCGAGATCTCCACGCACTACGCGGACGCCGTGGTCCTGGCGAGCGGCGGCTACGGCAACGTCTTCTACCTCTCCACCAACGCCATGAACTCCAACGCGACCGCCGTCTGGCGGGCGCACCGGCGCGGCGCGTACTTCGCCAACCCCTGCTTCACCCAGATCCACCCCACCTGCATCCCGCGCACCGGCGACCACCAGTCCAAGCTCACCCTCATGAGCGAGTCCCTGCGCAACGACGGCCGCATCTGGGTACCCAAGGCCAAGGGCGACACCCGTCCCGCCGCCGACATCCCCGAGGCGGAGCGCGACTACTACCTGGAGCGGATCTATCCCTCCTTCGGCAACCTCGTGCCCCGGGACATCGCCTCCCGCGCCGCCAAGAACGTCTGCGACGAGGGCCGCGGCGTCGGCCCCGGCGGGCAGGGCGTCTACCTCGACTTCGCCGACGCCATCCGCCGCATGGGCCGCGACAAGGTCGCCGAGAAGTACGGCAACCTCTTCGAGATGTACGAGCGGATCACCGCGGAGAACCCGTACGAGGTCCCCATGCGGATCTACCCCGCCGTGCACTACACGATGGGCGGCCTGTGGGTCGACTACGACCTCCAGACCACCGTCCCCGGCCTGTTCGCTGTCGGCGAGGCCAACTTCTCCGACCACGGCGCCAACCGCCTCGGGGCATCCGCGCTGATGCAGGGCCTCGCCGACGGCTACTTCGTGCTCCCCTCCACCATCAACGACTACCTCGCCCGCCACCCGCGCCGCGACGCCGTCGACGACACCCACCCCGAGGCGGTGGCCGTCGTACGCGAGACGAGGGAGCGGCTGGAGAAGCTGCTCGCCGTGGACGGCGACCGCACCCCCGACTCCTTCCACCGCGAGATCGGCGAACTCATGTGGGAGTACTGCGGGATGGCCCGCAGCGAACAGGGCCTGCGCAAAGCCCTGGACCGCATCCCGCAGATCCGCGAGGAGTTCTGGCGCCGCATCAAGGTCCCGGGGACCGGCGAGGAGTTCAACCAGTCGCTGGAGAAGGCCAACCGCATCGTCGACTACCTCGAACTCGCCGAGCTGATGTGCCTCGACGCGCTCCACCGCGCCGAGTCCTGCGGCGGCCACTTCCGCGAGGAGTCCCAGACACCGGACGGCGAGGCGGCCCGCCGGGACGAGGCCTTCGCCTACGCCGCCGCCTGGGAGTTCACCGCCACCGGCACCGCCCCCGTCCTGCACAAGGAAGACCTCGTCTTCGAGTACGTCCACCCCACCCAGCGGAGCTACGCATGAAGCTCACCCTGCGCGTCTGGCGCCAGCGCGGCGCCGACGCCCCCGGCCACATGGCCTCGTACCAAGTCGACGGCATCTCCGAGGACATGTCCTTCCTGGAGATGCTCGACACCCTCAACGAGGACCTCATCCTGCGCGGTGAGGACCCGGTCGCCTTCGACCACGACTGCCGCGAGGGCATCTGCGGCGCCTGCAGCCTCGTCATCAACGGCGACGCCCACGGTCCCGAGCGCACCACCACCTGCCAGCTCCACATGCGTTCCTTCGCCGACGGCGACACCATCCACGTCGAGCCCTGGCGGGCCGCGGCCTTCCCCGTGGTCAAGGACCTGGTCGTCGACCGGGGCGCCTTCGACCGGATCATCCAGGCCGGCGGCTACATCACCGCTCCCACCGGCTCGGCCCCCGAGGCGCACGCCACCGCCGTACCCAAGGCCGACGCCGACTTCGCCTTCGAGCACGCCGAGTGCATCGGCTGCGGCGCGTGCGTGGCGGCCTGCCCCAACGGTTCGGCGATGCTGTTCACCTCCGCCAAGGTCAACCACCTGAACGTCCTCCCGCAGGGCTCGCCGGAACGGGAGACCCGTGTCCTGGACATGGTGGCCCGCATGGACGAGGAGGGCTTCGGCGGCTGCACCCTCACCGGCGAGTGCGCCACGGCCTGCCCGAAGGGCATCCCGCTCCCGTCGATCGCCGCGATGAACAAGGAATGGCTTCGGGCGGTCCGCAAGGGCCCCCGCTGACCCCGGCCGGACGCGGAGGCCGGCGCAGGACCCCGCCGTCCCGGGGCCCTGCGCCGATCGGCTGACCGGGCGGGCGGCCGTCGTGCCGTGCCCCGGCGGCGCGCGCGGCATGGGAGACAGTGGGCCCATGCCAGAAGCCCCCGCCGGGACCGGACCACGCCGCAGAGCCGTACTGGCCGCCGCCCTCGTGCCACTGGCCGCGGCCGGCTGCTCCGGCGAGGAAGCGCCCCGCACCCCGGCATCCGGGCAGCAGCCCGCCCCCAAGGACGCCCTGGTCATGGTGATCCGGCACGGCGAGAAACCGTACGCCGGGGACTCCGGCTGGGACGAGGACGGCGAGGACGACCCCGGCTCGCTGGCCGGGCGCGGCTGGCGCCGGGCCGAGGAGCTGCCGCGGCTCTTCCCGCCGGCCAAGGGGGCCACGCTGCCCCGCCCCGCCGCGGTCTTCGCCGCCGGAGGCAAGGGCCGCGCCCCCGCGCGGTGCCGGCAGACCGTGACCGCCCTGGCCACCGCACTGCGCACCCCGGTACGCAGTGAGTTCGCCGTCGGCGCCGAAGCCGCCCTGGCACACGCCGTGCTGGCCGGGCCCATGCCCGCACTCGTCTGCTGGGAGCACACCGGGATCCCCCGCCTGGTGCGGGCACTCGGTGCCCACCAGGTCCTCGGACTGCCCGCGTCCTGGCCCGACCGCTACGACCTGGTCTGGCAGTTCACCCGCCGCAGCGGGCAGTGGAGCTTCCGCGAACTGCCCCAACAGCTCCTGTCCGGCGACGCCTGAGCCTCACGGGTACGGGTACATCCCGTTCCCGGCGGCATCCAGGTCCAGGACCAGGTCACCGTACGGCCGGACCACGAGCATGTCCGCGAGGTACTGCGGCTCGAACGGCCCAGCGGGCACGCTCGTCCGCGTCCAGGGCCGGTCCGCGTCCGCCCGGCCCCAGCCACTCGCTCCAGCGGGCGCAGGCCCGCCGTTCCTGATCGGCAGCCGGGCGGCGGGCGCCGCCGGATCCCACGGCTCCGGCGGCCGGGTCCAGCGTCCTCCACCGGCACGGCGACCGGCGCGGCCTCCGCCGCCGCATCCGCCTCCGCATACGCCTCCGGTGTCCCCAGTCCTCTCCGGAACCCGCACGGACCCTATCCGACCGCTTCCCGGCCGCTCGCGAGAGCCCGGGCCAGGTACGGCGCCGTGCGGCTGCCCTGCGCCCGGGCCACCTCCTGCGGCGTGCCCGCCGCGACGACCCGGCCGCCCTCCGCGCCGCCGCCCGGTCCCAGGTCGATCACCCAGTCCGCGCCCGCCACCACGTCCATGTCGTGCTCCACGACCACGACGGAGTGCCCGGCGTCCACCAGCCCGTGCAACTGCCGCAGCAGCACCCGCACATCGGCCGGGTGCAGACCCGTCGTCGGCTCGTCCAGCAGGTACAGCGTGTGCTCGCGTCGCAGCCGCTGGAGCTCCGTCGCCAGCTTGATCCGCTGCGCCTCGCCGCCCGACAGCTCGGTGGCCGGCTGCCCCAGCCGCAGGTAGCCCAGCCCGATCTCCTCCAGCGCCCGCAGGCTGCGCGCTGCCGCCGGGACGTCCGCGAAGAACCGGGCCGCGGACTCCACCGTCAGCGCCAGCACTTCCGCGATGTCCAGGCCCTCGTACCGGACCTCCAGCGTCTCGGTGCCGTACCGCGCCCCGCCGCAGTCCGGGCACGGGGCGTACGTGCTGGGCAGGAACAGCAGCTCCACCGAGACGAAGCCCTCGCCCTGGCAGGTCTCGCACCGGCCGCCCGCCACGTTGAAGGAGAACCGCCCCGCCTTCCAGCCGCGCGCCCTCGCCTCCGGCGCCGCCGTGAACAGCCTGCGCACCACGTCGAACAGCCCCGTGTACGTGGCCAGGTTGGACCGCGGGGTCCGGCCGATCGGCTTCTGGTCCACCTCGACCAGCCGCCGAACGGCGAAGCCAGGCTCGCTGATCCGCCCGCCCACCTCCCGGGCCAGCACCTGGCCGACCAGCGTGGACTTCCCCGAGCCCGACACCCCCGTCACGGCGGTGAACACCCCGAGCGGGAACCGCGCGTCGAGATCCCGCAGGTTGTGCCGGTCCACACCGCGCAGGAGCACCTCGCCGGTCGGCCTGCGCGCCGCCCGGACCGGCCGCGCCGGCTCCCGAGCCGCGAACAGGTACCGGGCCGTCGCCGACTCCGCGACACCGGCCAGCTTTGCGGGCGGCCCGCTGTGCAGCACCTGCCCGCCCCGCTCCCCGGCGAGCGGCCCCACGTCCACCAGCCAGTCCGCGTGCCGCACCACGTCCAGATGGTGCTCGACGACGAAGACGGTGTTCCCGGCCTCCTTCAGCCGGTCCAGCACGCCGAGCAGCGCCTCGGTGTCGGCCGGGTGCAGCCCCGCCGACGGCTCGTCCAGCACGTACACCACCCCGAACAGCCCCGACCGCAGCTGCGTCGCCAGCCGCAGCCGCTGCAGCTCGCCCGCGGACAGGGTCGGCGCGGCCCGGTCCGGACTCAGGTAGCCGAGCCCCAGCTCCCTGACGGGCCCGATCCGCGCACGCAGGTCGTCGGCGAGGACCCGCGCCGCCTCCCCGTGCAGCGGCGCGGAGGCGAGTACGGCGTCCAGGTCCGCCAGTGCCAGCGCCGCGAGCTCCGCGATGGTCCGCCCGGCGAAAGTGACGGCGAGGGCCTCGGGCCGCAGCCGGCGCCCCTCGCACACCGGACACGGCGAATCGGCCAGGAACCTCTCGGCGCGCGCCCGCAGGGTGGCGCTCTTGCTGTCGGAGAAGGTCCGCATGACGTACCGGTGTGCGCTCATGTACGTGCCCTGGTAGGGCCGTTGGATCCGGTCCGCGTCGCGCACCGGGTGCACGGTCACCACGGGCTGCTCGTCGGTGAACAGGATCCACTCGCGGTCCTTCGCGGGCAGCTCCCGCCACGGCCGGTCCACGTCGTGGCCGAGCGTCTCCAGGATGTCCCGCAGGTTCTTGCCCTGCCAGGCGCCGGGCCAGGCGGCGACGGCACCCTCGCGGATCGACAGGCCGGGGTCGGGGACGAGGAGTTCCTCGCTGGTGCGGTGGATCCGGCCGAGCCCATGACAGGAAGGGCAGGCGCCGGCCGCGGTGTTGGGCGAGAACGCGTCCGAGTCCAGCCGCGGCGCGCCCGGCGGATACGTTCCCGCCCGCGAGAAGAGCATCCGCAGGGAGTTGGACAGCAGCGTCACCGTGCCGACCGAGGAGCGCGAGCCGGGGGAGGAGCGGCGCTGCTCCAGCGACACCGCGGGCGGCAGGCCGGTGACGGAGTCCACCTTCGGAGCGCCGATCTGGTGGATGAGGCGGCGGGCGTAGGGGGTCACCGACTCGAAGTACCGGCGCTGGGCCTCGGCGTACAGCGTGCCGAAGGCCAGCGAGCTCTTCCCGGAACCGGACACCCCGGTGAACACGGTCAGCGCGTCGCGTGGGATGTCCACGTCGACGTCGCGCAGGTTGTGCTCCCGGGCGCCCCGCACCCGTATGCAGGGGTCGTGGCCGCGGCCGGTGGGGACTTCGCTGGACTGGTGCATTCGTCCCAGTTTACGGTTCGATCCGGGGGCCCTCACGGCCGCAGGTCCGCGATCCGGGCCAGCCGTGCGTAGGAGTCCAGCAGGGCGGTGCGGTCGTACGTCGAGGTGGTGACCAGCAGTTCGTCCGCACCCGTCGCGTCCGCGACCTCGCACAGCTGCGCCGCGACCTGCTGCTCCGTCCCGTGGATGTGCCCGGTGAGGGCGCCCTCGTACAGCTCCCGTTCCTTCGGGGCCATCTCCAGGGCCTCGACCTCCTCGGCCGGGCGCAGCGGCGGGAAGCTGCCGCGGGTGCGGGAGTACGCGACGGACCAGGCCTCCGGGAGCAGGATGCGCCGGGCCTCCTCGGGCGTCGCCGCGACCGCCACCGTGCCCGAGACCACGACGTACGGCTCCGTACCCCGCGCGGAGGGACGGAACTGCTTGCGGTACCCCTCCACGATCTCGGCGACCCTGCCGCGGTGGCGCAGGTCCCCCACCACCAGCGGCAGTCCCGCCCGGGCGGCGATCCCGGCGCCCGCGCCGGTGGCCAGCACGTACGCCGGTATCCGCAGGCCTTCGGCCGGGAGGGCGTGCACCTCGGGGTGGGCCCGCTGGGTGCCGTCGATCCAGCCGAGGACCTCGGTGAGCTGTTCCTCGAAGCGGTCGGCGTCCCCGGCGCCGAGGCCCAGAGCGCGCCGGATGCCGTTCGTGAAACCGACCGAGCGGCCGAGTCCCATGTCGATCCGGCCGGGGAAGAGCGATTCCAGCACCCCGAACTGCTCCGCGACCACGAGGGGCCGGTGGTTGGGCAGCATGACCCCGCCCGTGCCGACCCGGATCCGGTCCGTCGCCCCGGCGACGGCCGCGGCCAGCACGGTCGGTGCCGAACCGGCGACGCCGGGCACGCTGTGGTGCTCCGACACCCAGAAGCGGTGGTAGCCGAGTTCCTCGGACGCCCGGGCCAGCGCCACGGTGTCGCGCAGGGCCTGCGGGGCGGGACGGCCGCGGCGGGTGCGCGACCGGTCCAGTATCGAGAGTTTTCGGATCACACAGGAGTCAACGCCCGCGCCCCGCGGGGATTCCCGCGGGGCGAGCCCGGATCCCGACCGCCCCGCGGGACGAGTCCGTGTCGGTGGGCGGCCATAGGCTGGCCGGATGAGTGACAAGAGCCCCTCGCGGCCGCCGCTGGCCGTCTTCGACATCGACAACACCCTGGCCGACACCGCCCACCGCCAGCACTTCCTGGAGCGGCGCCCCAGGGACTGGGCCGGCTTCTTCGGCGCGGCCCCGGCGGATCCGCCGCTGACGCGCGGGATCGCGCTGGCGGTGGAGAGCTCGGCCGACTGCGAGGTGGTGTACCTGACCGGGCGGCCCGAGCGGTGCCGGGCGGACACCGTGGAGTGGCTCACCCGGCACGGCCTGCCCGAGGGGCGGCTGTGGATGCGCGGAAACCAGGACCGGCGGCCGGCCCGGACGACCAAGCTGGAGGTGCTGGGCCGGATCGCGCGGGGCCGCCAGGTGCGCATGCTCGTCGACGACGACGAACTGGTCTGCCAGGCCGCGCGCGCGGCCGGTTTCCGGGTCGTCGTCGCCGACTGGGCGGCGGACGCCCCCGAGCTCAAGTCCGCCCAGGAGGTCGAGGGGCGGACCTGAGCGGTCCGGGGGCGGCCCGAGGGCGGCCCGAGGGCGCGACGCCTCAGTCGTCGCCCTCGAGCCGGAAGCCGACCTTCAGCCCCACCTGGTAGTGGGCGATCTCCCCGTTCTCGATGTGGCCGCGGATCTGGACCACCTCGAACCAGTCCAGGTTCCGCACGGTCTGGCCCGCCCGTGCGATCCCGTTGCGAATGGCCTGATCGATGCCCTCTTGAGAGGTGCCGACGATCTCGGTCACCCGGTACGTGTGGTTGGACATGGGGTCTCCCGACGGTGGGTCGCTTTTGCCTGGTTCTACGGTGCCCCAGTAAGTCCTCCTCCGCGAACTTTGCGCCAAGAATCCCGAGCGAAAGACCCTTGACCGGCCTATTGGTCTATGCCAATTTCGAGCCATCTGAGACCGAGCCCCAGAAGGTGACCCTCTTGAAGATGCGCTTCCTCGCCGTGTGCACGGCCCTCGCGGCAGCGACCGCCCTGACGGGCTGCGGCCAGTCGGCCGATCAGGCCGCAGGGCGGCAGAAGGTGACGCTCTGGCTGATGAAGGGCAGCGCCTCGGAGGACTTCGTCGACCGGTTCACCGCGTCCTTCGAGCAGGAGCACCCCGACCTCGACCTGGACGTCAGGATCCAGGAGTGGACGGGCATCGGAGACAAGGTCAATGCGGTCCTGGACGGTACGAGCAAGGACCCCGCCGACGTCATCGAGGTCGGTAACACCCAGGTCGCGCAGTACATCGAGACCGGAGGACTCTCCGAACTCACCCTCGAAGGCCTGCGCGAGTGGGGCAGCAAGGACTGGCTCAAGGGCCTCGCCGAGCCGGGAAGCATCAACGGCGCCCAGTACGGCATCCCCTGGTACGCCGCCAACCGCGTGGTCGTCTACAACAAGGACCTCTTCGCGAACGCCGGCATAAAGACCCTGCCCAAGAACCGCCAGGACTGGATCCAGGCCACCCAGAAACTCGACAAGGGCGACCAGCAGGGCATCTACCTCGCGGGCCAGAACTGGTACGTCCTCGCCGGCTTCATATGGGACGAAGGCGGGGAGCTCGCCGTCGAGACGGGCGGCAAGTGGGTCGGCACCCTCGACGACGACAAGGCCCTGGCCGGCATGGAGTTCTACAAGCAGCTCCAGGCCCTCGGCGACGGCCCCAAGGCCGCGGACGAGGAGACGCCCCCGCAGTCGCAGGTCTTCGCCCGCGGCCAGGTCGCCCAGATCATCGCCACGCCCGGCCAGGCCGCCGAGATCGAAGCGGCCAACCCCGCGCTGAAGGGCAAACTCGGCTTCTTCCCGATCCCCGGCAAGACGTCCGACAGGGCGGGCTCCGTCTTCACCGGCGGCTCCGACCTGATCATCCCTGAGCGGACCGGGCACCGGAAGGGCGCCGTCGACGTGATCACGGCCCTCGTCAGCGAGAAGTGGCAGACCGAGCTCGCCCGCACGATGAGCTACGTACCGAACAAGACCACCCTCGCGCACGTCGTCGAGGGCAACGAGGGCGCCGCCAACATGGCCCCCGGCGCCGCCCAGGGCCGGGCCACCCCGACCTCCGCCCGCTGGGCCGAGGTCGAGGCGAAGAACCCGATCAAGCCCTTCATGACAGCCGTGCTCACCGGACAGGACCCCAAGCAGGCCGCCCGGACGGCCTCCGCGGAGATCGGCCGGGTCCTCAGCTCCGACCGCTGACCCCGGCTTCCGCCGCGCCGCGGCACCGGCGAGTTCGCCGTCCGCACACCCGCGGGCCGCAGAGCGGTCATGTCGAATCCAGCCGGTCACGGAAGAAGTAAAGGAGCCAGGCCACCACCCTGCCGCCTGGCCATCCGTGTCCGGTTCAGGAGCCGCCATGACCATCGCACCCCTGTCCCCGTCCCTCTCCACTGCCTCCGCCCCCACCTCCCCCCTCCTCACCCCCGCGCCCGCCCCGGCCGACACCGCCCCCACCGCCGGCCCCCGCTACACCGTGCGCCTGGCCCGCGACGAGCACGAGGTAAGGGCCGCCCAACGCCTGCGCCACCAGGTCTTCGCCGGCGAGCTCGGCGCCCGCCTCGACGGCCCCGAGCCGGGCCTCGACGCCGACGCCTTCGACGCGTACTGCGACCACCTCCTCGTCGTCGACGACGAGGCCGAGCAGGTCGTCGGCACCTACCGGCTGCTGCCCCCGGAGCGCGCCGCCGTGGCGGGCCGCCTCTACTCCGAGGGCGAGTTCGACCTCTCCGCACTCGCGCCCATCCGGCCCGACCTCGTCGAGGTCGGCCGCTCCTGCGTCCACCCCGACCACCGCAACGGCGCCGTCATCGCCCTGATCTGGGCTGGCCTGGCCCACTACATGGACCGCACCGGCCACAACTGGCTCGCCGGCTGCTGCTCGATACCGCTCGCCGACGGAGGCGTCCTCGCCGCGGCCACCCGCGAGCGCGCCCTGACCCGCAGCCCCGCACCCCAGGAGTACCGGGTCACCCCCCACATCCCCTGGAACCCGGAGGGCATCGCCTTCCCCGACCGCATGGAACTGCCGCCGCTGCTGCGCGGCTACCTGCGCCTGGGCGCCTGGGTCTGCGGCGAACCCGCCCTCGACGCCGAGTTCGGCTGCGCCGACCTGTACGTGCTGCTCTCCCTGCGCCGGACCAACCCGCGCTACCTCAAGCACTTCCGCTCGCTCATCCCGGGCGCATGAGCGTCTGGCTGCCCACCTCGCCCTGCACCCCCGAGGCCTGCGCCGGCCACGAGGGGCCCACCGCGAGCATCCCGCACGCGGTGCTGCGGCTCGCCGGCGCCACGGCGCTGATCCTGCTGGGCATCCTCGGCGCCCCACCGGTCCGGCTGCTGCCGGCCGGCCCCCGGCACGCGGTGGTGCGGGCCTGGTCGGCGGCACTGGTGCGGGCCTTCGGCATACGGATCACCGTGCACGGCAGCCCCGGCCCACGCGGCGGCCGCCTGCTCGTCGCCAACCACATCTCCTGGCTCGACATACCGCTCGTCGCCGCCGTCCTGCCCAGCCGGATGCTGGCCAAGAGCGACATCCGGGCCTGGCCCCTCCTCGGCCGCCTCGCCGGGCAGGCCGGGACCCTGTTCATCGAGCGCGACCGGATCCGGGCGCTGCCCGCCACCGTGACCACGATGACCCGCGCGCTGCTCGCCGGGGACCGCGTCGCCGTCTTCCCCGAGGGCTCCACCTGGTGCGGGCGCGCCCGGGGCGCCTTCCGCAGGGCCGCCTTCCAGTCCGCCGTGGACGCCGGGGTCCCCGTACAGCCCGTGCACCTCGCGTACCTGACGGCCGACGGGAGCCCGGCCGGGGCGCCCGCCTTCGTCGGGAACGACCCGCTCACCGCCTCGCTGTGGCGGATCGCCCGGGCCCGCGGGATCCGGGCCGAGATCACGCTGCTGCCCCGGATCCCGCCGGGCCGGTACACCGGCCGGCGGGACCTCGCGGCCGCGGCCCAGCGGGCCGTGGCCCGTCAGGACCGGCCCACCGGGCCGTCCGCGACCGACAGGGACAGCGCGAAGCGGCCCGCCGCGTCCGTCCACCACCGGGTCAGCTCAAGCCCGGCCGCGGCCAGCTCCTTGCGCACACCCTCCTGACGGAACTTCGCGGACACCTCCGTCAGGATCTCCTCACCCTCCGCGAACGGCACCACCAAATCCAGCGCGCGGACCTTCACCGTCACCTCGGACCGGGCTCGCAGCCGCATCTCGATCCACTCCTGCTCCCTGTTCCACACCGCCACGTGCTCGAAGTCGGCGGTGTGGAAGTCGGCGTCCAGCTCCCGGCTGATGACGGCCAGCACGTTCTTGTTGAACTCGGCCGTCACCCCGCGCGCGTCGTCGTACGCGGTCACCAGCACGGCCTCGTCCTTCACCAGATCCGTGCCCATCAGCAGCGCGTCCCCGGGCGACAGCATCGCCCGGACGGACGCCAGGAACACCGCCCGCTCCGGCGGCAGCAGGTTTCCGATGGTGCCGCCCAGGAACACCACCAGCCGTGGGCCGGGGGAGTCCGGCAGGTGCAGCGCACTGGTGAAGTCGGCCAGCAGGGCGTGCACCCGCAGCCCCGGATGGTCGGCGAGCAGCGCGGTGGCCGCCCCCCGCAGGGCGCTCTCGCTCACGTCCACCGGTACGTAGGTGTCCAGCGCGGGCATCGCCTCGATCAGGTGCCGGGTCTTCTCCGAAGAACCCGAACCCAGTTCCACCAGGGTTCGGGCGCCGCTCTCCGCGGCGATCTCCCCCGCCCGCTCCAGCAGGATCTCCCGCTCCGCGCGGGTCGGGTAGTACTCGGGCAGCCGGGTGATCTCCTCGAAGAGCTCACTGCCCCGAGCGTCGTAGAACCACTTGGGCGGCAGCACCTTGGGGGTGTGCGTCAGCCCGTGCAGCACGTCCGCGCGCAGTGCGGTCTCCGCCGCGTCCTCGTCGAGGGTCCGGGTCAACTGAAAGCTGTTCACGTGCGGTTCTCCTTGAGCGGGGTCAGACGGACCCGCGAACGGGTGGCGGTCAGCAGGGTCCGGTCGGGCACTTCGCACCACCGGGTGTCGTCGTCGTACGGCTCGGACGCCACCACGGTGCGCCCTGCCCCCGGATCGGCCAGGTACCAGAGCGAGTCGCCCCAGGCCGTCGCGGCGATCGCCGCGCCGTCCGTGAGCAGCAGGTTCAGCCGGGAGCCGGGCGCGGCCGAGGACAGCTCCCGCACGGGCTCGGCGAGCGCAGTGCCCAGGTCGTCCCCCGCCCGCAGTCGGCGCCGCACCAGGGCCCAGACCAGTGCCGAATCCGTGCTGGCCGCCAACTGCAGCAGTTCCTCGGGCGGCAGGGCCGCCGCGAGGGGGGCCGCAGCCGCGGGCCAGTCGCGCACCGCGCCGTTGTGGCTGAACAGCCACGGCCCGTCCGTGAACGGCGCCGTCGCGGCCTCCGCGTCGGCCCCGGCCAGTGTGGCGTCCCGCACGGCGGCCAGTACGGCTCCGCTGTGCACCACCCGGGCGAGGTCCGTGAAGGTCAGGTCGCCCCAGATCGGCCCGGCGCGGCGGTAGCGGGCGGGGACGGGGTCGCCCTCCGCGTACCAGCCGACGCCGAAGCCGTCGGCGTTGACCGTGCCGTGTCGCTGGCGGCGCGGCTCCCAGGACTGGCGCACCAGCGAGTGCTCGGGCTCGTTCAGCAGCCTCCCGAGCGCCACCGGCGGCCCCACGTAGGCGATGTGGCGGCACATCAGGCGTCCCTCGCCGTGCGGAAGCCGGAGAAGATCTGCCGCCGCACCGGGAGGTCCCAGTTGCGGAAGGTGCCCCGGCAGGCCACCGGGTCCACGGCGAAGGAGCCGCCCCGCAGCACCTTGTGCTCCGGGCCGAAGAACACCTCCGAGTACTCCCGGTAGGGGAAGGCGCGGAAGCCCGGGTAGGGCAGGAAGTCGGACGCCGTCCACTCCCATACGTCGCCGATCAGCTGGCGTACCCCCAGGGGGGACGCCCCGGCCGGGTAACTGCCCGCTCGGGACGGGCGCAGATGCCGCTGCCCCAGATTGGCGTGCGCGGGGGTCGGGTCCGCGTCGCCCCACGGGTAGCGGGCCGAGCGGCCGGTCGCGGGATCGAAACGGGCCGCCTTCTCCCACTCGGTTTCCGTGGGCAGCCGCCGCCCCGCCCAGCGGGCGTAGGCGTCCGCCTCGTACCAGCTGACGTGCAGAACCGGTTCTTCATCGGGGACGGGCTCGGTCACCCCGAAACGCCGGCGCAGCCATTCGCCGCCCTCCCGGTGCCAGAACAGCGGCGCCTCGATGGAGTGCCGGCGGATCTGGTCCCACCCGGCCGCGGCCCACCAGCGGGGTTCGCGGTATCCGCCGTCCGCGATGAAGGCGCGGTACGCGGCGTTCGTCACCGGCAGCGTGTCCATCCAGAACGCCGCTGTCTCCCGCTCGTGCGCCGGCCGTTCGTTGTCCAGCGACCACGGTTCGGCGGAGGTGCCCATCGTGAACGGGCCGGCGGGTATGAGGACCTCGCAGGCGCCGGGAGGATCGTAGGGGGCGTCCGGGTCCGGTGCGGTCAGCACGGGCGTGCCCCGCCGGAGCTGATGGGTGATCAGCATGGTCTCGTCGTGCTGCTGCTCGTGCTGGGCGATCATCCCGAAGGCGAAGCCGTCGTCGAGGAGCGGGCTGCCCTCCAGCGGGGTGCTCTCCAGCAGGTCGAAGACCCGGCCGCGGACCTCGGCGGCGTACCGGCGGGCCTGGGCGGGTCCCAGCAGCGGAAGCTTCGGACGCTCTGCGCGCGGATGCTCGAAGGCGTCGTAGAGGGGGTCGATCTCCGGGTGCATCGACTCGCGGCCGGCGACCCGGCGCAGCAGCCACAGCTCCTCCTGGTTCCCGATGTGCGCCAGGTCCCAGACCAGCGGCGACATCAGGGGCGAGTGCTGGGCGGTGAGGTCGGCGTCGGTGACCGCGTCGGTGAGCGCCGCCGTCCGGGCCCGCGCGGCCGTCAGCGAGGCGACCGCCCGTTCCCTCGGCCCGGGGTGGGATTCGGTGGTCATCGCAGGGCCTCCTTCCCTTCGGGCCGCAGCTGCGGCGGTTCGTCACCCGGACATCGGCCGCGCAGCACGAAGCGCTCGTTGAACGCCCCGACGGTGTCGCGGACGCGGGTGTTCGCGCCGAGCCGGGGCAACGCCTCCGCGGCCGCGCGGAAACAGGTCTTGGCGGCCGCCCGCAGCTCGGGATCGGCCAGACCGTGGCGGGCGGCCGACCGCCAGAGCGGATTGCGCGGAGCGGGCTGCGAGCCGTAGGAGTCGGCCAGCGCCTTCGTCACCCGGTAGGCGGTCTCGGCGGCCTCCGGGTCGTCGAACAGAGCGTGCACGACGGCCACCGGCACCAGCCAGCCGTCGTCGCCGGGCTGCGCGTCGATCATGCGCAGCTCCATGTGGCCGCGCGGCCGCACGGGCGGGAACAGCGTGGTGAGGTGGTAGTCCAGGTCCTCGGCGGTGGGCGCCCGCAGGGCCCGGCCGGCGTCGCCCGCACGCAGCCAGTCGCGGAAGGTCGTGCCGCGCGGGACGTCCCACGCCTCGCCCTCGTAGGACCGTACGCACATCACCTCGGTGTCCAGCGCCTGGCGCACCCAGCCGTCCCGCGGTCGCGCCTCCAGCGGCGGGGCGAGGGTGCGCCGGGAGTCCAGGTCGTTCCAGATTCCCTGGCGGGAGCAGCGCCATCCGGCGTACGGCCCTTCGTGCGCGGGGGAGTTGGCGAAGGCGGCCACCAGGACCGCGCCCAGCAGGTGCGCGAGGCGCCAGCGCCGGCCGTGGCCGAGCACGCCCGGCTCCTCGTACCCGGCGTCCACACAGACCTGCACGGAGGCCGAGGCGCACATCATGGCGCGGCCGGCGGGGCCGGTGCGGTCGAAGTAGGCCTCCATCGCGTCGTAGCGCGGGCTGTTGAGCAGGCGGTGGTACGGGAGGCGGGGATCGCGGCCGAGGCCGTGCAGGGCGAGTCCCTGCCCCCGCAGGGCGGCGCGGACGGCGGTCAGGTCGTCCTGGAGCCGGTCCACGCAGCCGGTGAGGGAGGTGGCGGGGGCCGAGCTGAGCTCGAGCTGGCCGCCCGGTTCGACCGTCACCCGGGAGTTCAGGGGCAGTGCGCGGGCCGCGGCATGGGCCGTTCGGAGCCGCTCGGGGGTCACGCGCAGTCCGGGCCGCTCGGCGTCCACGACCAGCCATTCGAGTTCGGCACCGATCAGGCGGGGCGGGCCCGTCTTGAAACAGATCCCGTGGATCAGGTGCTCCGCCTGCGTCTCGCTGATCGCGGGGGGCGGGGGAGCGTCCGGCGTGGGTGGGGGAACGGGTGGGTCGAAGGGCATGACCGGGTCCTCTTCTCCTGTCGTCGGCCGTGACATCACCCGTGCCTACCCCTCCCTCGGGAACAAAATCCTTTGCCGCCGGGAAAGGAGGAGCACAGGATGGCGGCGTGAGCAGCAGACTGCGCGAGATCGCGCGCGAGAACGCGGAGATCCTTGCGGCCGGTGGGTACCGGACGCGGTCGGGGCGGCACGTACCGCTCGCCGCCGCCCTGGCGGATGCCAAGGCGGGAACCAGAATATATGGACCGAACCAGGTCATTCCAGGCGACAAGCCTGTCGGTGGGGGTCGGGAGACGGCCGTCGAGGTGACGGGGGAGAGCAGCACGGTCGCCGCCCGCAGGCTCGCCGAGGGTGCTCCGGCAGGTGCGGGGGCCGGTCCGGCGGGGGCCTCGGTGGCGGTCCTGAACTTCGCCTCGGCCCGAAATCCCGGGGGCGGCTACGTCCGAGGGGCCAAGGCGCAGGAGGAGGCCCTGTGCCGCGCCTCCGCGCTGTACGAGACGCTGCTGGAGGCCCCGGACTACTACGCGGTGCACCGCGCGGAAGTCAGCACCTTCTACACCGACCGGGTGATTCACTCGCCCGGGGTGCCGGTCTTCCGGGACGACCGGGGCGAACTGATGGAGTCGCCGTTCCTGGCCGGCTTCCTGACCTCGCCAGCTCCGAACGCGGGCACGATCCTGCGGCAGGAGCCGGAGCGGGCCGCCGAGATCCCCGCGGCGCTGGTCCGGCGGGCGCGGCTCGTCCTGGAGGTGGCGGCGTCGCACGGTTACCGGCGGCTGGTCCTGGGGGCCTGGGGCTGCGGGGTGTTCCGCAATGACCCGGTGGACGTGGCCGAGGCCTTCCGCGGGCTGCTGGCGGGGCGGTTCGCGGGGACCTTCGAGCGGGTGGTGTTCGCGGTGCTGGACCGCAAACCGGACACCCGGCAGGCCTTCGAGCGGGCGTTCGCGGACTTCGCGACCTGACGCCGGTGCGGCGGGCAGCACCGGCAGCCGCGTCGCCTGCGGCGCCCCGCCGGACGCGCCGCGGGTGTGACGCGCCGACGTGGCGCCGTGCTGGGACTCGCGGCCGGGAGCACCTCCGCTCCGGACGTGGCGTCGGCGGCGAGTGCCGAGCATCCGGGAACGCCCGGCTCCGCAGGGAGTGCCGCGCCGCGGGCCCGCCGGGCGGGGCCGGGTGTGCCGCTCGGGCGGACGTGCCGCAGACGGCGAGTGCCGCGCAGCCGTCGGCGCTGCGGGGCGGGATTGGCGCACCGGGAGCCAGCAGGGCCGGGACGGCCCGCCGTCCCGGCTTCGCTCGGCCCGCCGCTACCGCCAGCCGTAGCGCTCGCGCAGCCGGTCGACCACCAGCCCGAAGCGTCCCCGGTCCAGTGCGCAGGCCTCCCGCCGCATCCCCGACTCGTGCACCCGCAGCACCCGGTCGACGTCCACCCACGACTCCCGCCCCGCGCCGTCCCACGGGCCCGTCCCGATCGGCACCCACTCGTGGTCGTGGTCGTGCCGCTTGCTGGACAGCTGTACGGCGAGCAGCGTCGGGCTGCCCGGCTCGCGGGCCACGACCAGCACGGGCCGGTCCTTGCCCCGGCCGTCGTTCTCCTCGAAGGGGACCCAGGTCCACACGATCTCGCCGGGGTCGGGGTCGCCGTCGGGGTCCGGGGCGTACTCGGTCCGCACCGGCCCGATGGCGTGCGGATCTGCCTCGACAGTGGCCGTGGCGCCGTCGCGGCCCGGTTGGTCGGCGCGGCCGTTGCCGTGGTGTGAAAGTGCCGTCATCCGGGCGAGGGTACCGCCTGCCCGCCCTGCGGCGGTCGTACTCCGCCGCGGGGCGGGCGGTGCACGGCGCCGCGACGGCCTCAGTCCGTGACCAGGGCCATCACGAAGCCGTCGTACCCCTTGCAGCCGACGGTCTGCAGGGCGGTGGCGCTGAGCCGGGGGTGCTCGGCGATGAGCTCGGCGAAGCGGCGCACGCCCTGCACCCGGGGGTCGGTGCCGGCCGGGTCGACCACGGCGCCGTCGCGGACGACGTTGTCGCCGATGATGACGCTGCCGGGCCGGGTGAGCCGGAGGGCCCACTCCAGGTACGCGGGGTTGGACGGCTTGTCCGCGTCGATGAACACCAGGTCGAAGGGGGCCAGGGCGGTCAGCCCCGGCAGGAGGTCGACGGCCCTGCCGCGTCGGATCTCGACCCGGTCCTCCAGTCCGGCGCGGGCGATGTTGGCGGCGGCGGTGTCGGCGCACCGCTCGTCCACCTCCAGCGTGACCAGCCGTCCGCCCTCGGGGAGCGCCCTGGCGAGCCAGATGGTGCTGTAGCCGCCCAGAGTGCCGATCTCCAGGATGGTGCGGGCGCCCCGGATGCGGGCCAGGAGGTTCAGGAACTTGCCCTGGTTCGGCGCGACCTGATGGGCGGGCAGACCCGCGGCTTCGCTGTCCGCGGCGGCGGCCGTCAGCGCCTCGTCCTCTGCGACCAGCAGTCGGTCGAAGTACGCGTCGACCGCCGTCCAGGTCTCCTGCGTCATGGGATCCCCTCTCGTCATGTGCGTTCCCAAAAGAAACGTACATGAGGGGACCTCCAGCGGGCGTGTGTGGGACAACCGCCGTTCCGCGGCCGGGTCAGGCCGCGTGCGCCTCATGGTGCGCACCCGTGCACAGAGCCCAGACGACCAGGATGTTGACGGCGATGAGCACCAGAGCCCACAACGGGTAGTACGGCAGCCACAGGAAGTTGGCGAACGCCCCCAGGCCGGCGACCGCGATGCCGAAGTAGCGCGCCCACAGGGCGCCGCTGAAGAGGACGGCGCAGCCTGCCGCGACGAGGGCGAGGCCCAGGATGAGGTGGACCCAGCCCCAGCCGGTCAGGCTGAACTCGAACAGGTAGTGGCGCGTCACGACGAACAGGTCGTCACTGGCGACGGCGGCGATCCCCTCGAAGAACGCCATCGCCCCACCGAAGATCATCAGGACCGCCGCCATGACGGTTCTGCCCGACGTGGCCGCGTTCCACGGATCCGGCTGCGTGCGGGCCGCCTGCGGCCCGCCGGCGTCAGTGGCCATTTTCGAACTCCTCGGGTGGCAGGGCCGGCCGGGCGGGGCCGGGACCGGCGGGATCCCCCCTTCAGCGTGTCATGGGGGCTCACCCTCGGCATTCCGGCCTGCCCCGCCCCGCGTCCGCGGCCTCTGCGGCCTCCACGGTCCCCTCAGCCCGGTCGCCGGGCCGCCCAGTCCTCCGCCGCCTCCACCTGCGCCGCCAGCGCCAGCAGCAGGGGCTCCGAGTCCGCCGGACCCAGCAACTGGGCGCCCATCGGCAGCCCGTCGTCCGTCAGACCGGCCGGGATGTTCACCCCGGGCCAGCCCAGGACGTTCCACGTCCAGGCGTACGGGCAGGCGGCGATCATCGCCCGGTCCGTGGCCATGGCACCCATCTCGGCCAGCGCCCCGATCCGCAGCGGCCCGGTGGCCGTCGTCGGGGTCAGGACGACGTCGAATCGCCCGAATATCTCGCCGACCCGCCTGCGCAGCAGGGCCTCCGCCCGGCGGGAGACCCGCAGCGGCAGACCGCCCAGCAGCCGGCCCGTCCGTACGGCCTCGCGGGTACGCGGGTCCAGCAGGGCCGGATCCGGCATCCGCGCCGCCCAGTCCCGTACGCCGCTGGTCGCGCGGGGCACGAAGGTCAGGCCGATAGGGCCGTAGCGCGGGTCCTCCGGGATCACCTCGTGGCCCAGTGACTCCAGCCGCCCGGCCAGCCGCTCCACCGCGGAACGCACCTCCGGATCCAGCGACTTGGGCGTCGCCGTGAAGGCCATTCCGAAGGACAGGGCGATCCGCAGCCGGCGCGGGGTGCGCCGGGCCGCCTCGACCGCGCAGATGCGTGCCGGGCGGTGCAGGTCCTCGGGATGCGGTCCGCTCGCCGCGTCCAGCAGCAGTGCCGCGTCCGCCACCGTACGGGCCAGCACCCCGTTCACCGTGAGCCCGTTGAAGGACTCCGGCTCCGGCCAGGTGGAGATGCGCCCGCGCTGCGGTTTCACGCCGACCAGATGGGTCCAGGCGGCGGGGATCCGCACCGACCCGGCCCCGTCCGAGCCGAGCGCGGCCGGGACCAGGCCCGCCGCCACGGCGGCCGCCGAGCCGCCCGAGGAACCGCCCGGCGTGTAGGACCGGTTCCACGGATTGCGCGTCGCCCCGAAGGCCCCGCCCTCGGTGAAGGGCCACTGGCCCAGCTCCGGCGTCTGCGTCTTGCCGACGATCACCGCACCGGCCGCCCGCAGCCTGCGGACAGCCTCGCTGTCGACGCTCTTCCTGGCGAAGGATCCGGCGCAGCCGAAGGCCGTCGGCTCGCCGGCCACGTCCATGTCGTCCTTCACGGCGAGCGGCACGCCCAGCAGCGGCAGCCGCTCGCCCGCGGCGAGCCTGCGGTCCGCGGCGTCCGCCTCGGCGAGCGCGGCTTCGGCGCGCACGGTCCGGAAGGCGTTCAGCTCGGGCTGCGCGGCCGCGATCCGGCGCAGCGACTGCTCGGTCAACTGCCGTGCCGAAACGCTGCCTTCGGCGAGCGCGGCGGCCATTGCGACCAGCCCACAGGCCGATGCGGGCTCCGCTGCGGACCGGGCCGCGGACCGGGTCGAGGCCGCTGCCGTGGCAGGACCCGAGGACTCCGACATCGTGAACCACTCCCCCCATTACCGATCGGTAGGAAGAAGGTAGCGGGGAGGCACAGCCACGTCACCCGTCGAAGCAGGTGCGCTACCTCCTCGCCCCAGGACGACAGCGTGTCGACGGAGGACCCGGCCGACGAGCGTTCGCGTGGCGGGAGGGCCGCACTGCCCCTCCCCGCGCCCGGACAGCGCCCGACCGCCCCGCCATGTACACCCGATGGTGCAGCCGGCCCGGACGACGACACCATCGGGTGCAGAGGCGGATGCCCGCATCGGGAGGTCGTGGGCGCCCCCGTTCCCCTCGTAGGTTGCGGATCACCGGAAACGACAACCGAGGAGGACCGCATGGCAACGACGGACACGCCAACCGCAGCCGCAGCACGGGCTCCGCTCACCCTGATCGGCACCGGAGCCCTCGCAATGGCCGCGGTGGAACTGCTCAACCCCGAGTACCACCTGGTCAGCGAGACCCTCAGCCGGTACGTGCACGGCACGGCCGGCTGGCTGCTCCCGGCCGCGCTGCTGGCCGTCGGAGCCGCCTCCGCCGTCCTGGCGGTGCGGCTGGGTGCCGGGACCCGGCGGGCGGGCGTGGCCGCGCTGGCGGTGTGGACGGCCGGCGTCCTGGTCGCGGCACTCTTCCCGGCCGATCCGCCCGGCCACTGGAGCCGCCCGTCGCCTTCCGAACTCGTCCACGGCAACGCCGCTTTCCTCGCCTTCGCGGCTCTGCCGACGGCCGCCGTGCTGCTCCGGGGAACGCTCGCCACCCGGCGGCCCGGCCTGCGTACGGCCCTGAACGCCCTCACAGCGGCCTCGGTCACGGCCACGGCGGCGCTCGCGGTCTTCCTGGTCGACGTCATGCAGGGCGGCCCGTCGCTGGGACTGGGTGGCGCCCCGACACTCGTCGGGCTCGCCGAACGGCTCGTCCTCGCGGCCGACTTCGCATGGATCGCGCTCGCCCTCACGGCGGCGGACCGCGACGGACAGGGGCGGCGCCGTCGTGCATGATCGGCCCATGGACCGACTCGCCGTGCCTGCACCCGCCGACCACCGCCCGGTCCGTCCCGTCGACCGGCTCCTGGCAGCCGCCACCGCCGTCGCCGTCCTGGCGGGCACCGCTCGGCTCGGTGCCCGGCTGGACGCTGCGGGAGCCCTGCCGCTCGCCCTGTGGCTGGGATGCCTCCTCCTGGCGCGCCCGCGGTGGCCGCTCGCCGTGCTGCTGTTGAGCGTGCAGGCCGTCGTCGTCTTCCGCACCTGCGGACTCACCGACGCCGGCTGGGTGTGGCCGGTCTCCGCCGCGTACGCCGCCCTGGCCGCCGACGACCGGCCCGGCCGCCCCGGCCTGCCGTGGGCGGTCGGGGTGGGCCTGGCAGAACTGGGCTTCGCCGCGGCCTGGGAGAGCACGGCCGGCGGCGCCACCCCGCGCGAGGCCCTCGGCTCCCTGGGGGCCGAAGCCCTGTGGCTGGCGGTGCTCCTCGCCGCCGCGACCGCCTACCGCAACCGGCTGCGCTGGCGCGCCGAACTCGACCGCCGCCTGCTGCGAGCCGCGCACGAACGCGACCTCGAGGCCGGCCGGCGGATCGCGGAGGCCCGCCTGGACATCGCCCGCGAGCTGCACGACGTCGTCGGACACACCCTCACAGTCGTCGGACTCCACCTCCGGGTCGCGGCCGAGGCCATCGACGACTCACCGCAGGAGGCGCGGGCCGCGCTCGACACCGCCCAGCAGGTCCGCACCGAGGCCGTCCGGGACCTGCGTGCGCTGATGCACGTGCTGCGCGCACCGGGGGAGGCCCCGGAAGGCCCCGCCGCCGGAGTCCACGAGGTCGCCGCGCTCGTCGACCGGATGCGATCGGCGGAGCTGGACATCCGGCTGGACGCCTCCGGCGACTTGGCCGCCGTTCCCGCACCGGTCTCCCTCGCCGTGCACCGGATCGTTCAGGAAGCGCTGACCAACACCGTCCGCCACGCGGGCGCGTCACGGGCCGACGTGATCGTCCGGTGCGGCGGCGGGCTGGTGGAGGTGAGCCTCACCGACGACGGCCGAAGCCCGGCGGAGGCATCCGGGACGAGCGGGCACGGGGTGCGCGGGATGGGTGAGCGGGTCCGGGCGCTGGGCGGCGAGTTCTTTGCCGGACCGCGCGGTGCGGGCGAGGGGTGGGTGGTGCGGGCAGCCATCCCCGTGCCAGGCTTCCCACCATGACGATCAAGGTGCTCCTCGCGGACGACCAGGCCCTGGTGCGGGCCGGATTCGGCAGCCTCCTCGTCCGCGCCGACGACGTCGAGGTCGTCGGTGAGGCGGGCACGGGCGACGAGGCGGTCCGCGCGGCCCGTTCCGTCCGCCCCGACGTCGTCCTCATGGACATCCGGATGCCCGGCACGGACGGGCTCACCGCCACCCGGACGATCACCGAGGACCCCGAACTGGCGGACTGCCGGGTCATCGTCCTCACCACGTTCGAAACCGACGAGTACATCTTCGAGGCCCTGCGTGCCGGAGCGAGCGGCTTCCTCACCAAGGAGATCGAACCGGCCGACCTGCGTCAGGCCGTCCGGTCGGTGGCCGCCGGCGACGCGCTGCTCTCACCCGGCGCGACCCGGCGGGTGATCGAGCAGTTCGCGCACCGCCCGGCGGCTCCCACGGACACCGCCGAACGGCTCAGCGTCCTCACCGCCCGGGAGCTCGAGGTGACGCGTCTGATCGCCACCGGCCTGTCCAACGACCAGATCGCGGCTCGGCTCTTCATCAGCCCGCACACCGCCAAGACCCACGTCACCCGCGCGATCGCCAAGCTGGGCGTCCGCGACCGTGCCCAACTGGTCATCCTCGCCTACGAGACGGGCCTCGTCCGAGCCGGCGGCCAGGCAGTGTCCGCGACGGCGCGGGGCCGCCACCGGAATCGGTGACGGCCCCGCGGACGTACGGTGCTGCGAGGCGACGGCGGCTCAGGAGCCGGCGGCGCGTGCCGAGCCGGTGCTCGCTCCGCTGGTGTCGCCCAGGAAGCACGTGACCTCTCGGTCGCCGAGGGCCCAGGTGGCGGCCTGCGGGAAGTAGTAGTAGACCTCCAGCTTCTCCGCGAGCTTGGGGTCCTTGCCCACGTAGTCGGTCAGCAGCGTGCCGGCGCACTTCTCCTCGGCCGTCGCGGTGACCTTCTCCGTACCCGGGTACGTCCCGTTGTCCAGGTTGAAGACGGCGTACGCCTCGCCTTCGTGCGGCTGGTCGCAGGGCACCACGCGCACAGAGAAGGAGGCCTCGCCGCCGTCCTCGTCCTGGTATTCCGCCAGATCGCCGTTCGTGTTGAAGCAGTCCCCCTTGCGGATGTCGCTCACCTTGACGGAGCCCGAGCCGGTGACCTGGCCACCGGTGTCCCGCTTCGGCGAGGCGCCGTCGTCCAGCGCTCCGGAGAGGCCGAGGACCAGCAGGATCCCGTAGAAGGCGATGGTCGCGCCGTGGATGACGATCGCCGCCACGGCGAAGCCCTTGCCCTTCTCACCGCGCTTGCGGATCTGGGACAGGGCCACGATGCCGAGAATCAGGGGGACCAGCGGGATGGCGCACACGAGCGACATGACGAACGCGACGATGGCCAGCGCGTTGTTCTTCTGAGGTGCCTGCGGCGCATACCAGCCCTGAGGGCCGCCGTACGGCGCGGGCTGTCCCGGCTGTCCGTACGGTCCCTGCTGCGGGTACGGCTCGTGCGACGGCGGGGGACCCGGAGGTATGGACATGCGCGTGGAGCTCCTTGCTCTGAGGGTGGGGCCGACGGTGCGGCGGCGGGGCAGCCGCTCCGTGAAGGCAGGCTCGATGGTCGCATGCGGCGCGGACATCACCGCTCCCGGTACCCCCGGCGTCCGACGGGCCCGGCGCTGCGGCGCCTCCCAGGGGGTGTTCTGTCGTCCGGCCGGGCCCGGGAGGTCTGACCGCCGAGCACCCCTGGACCCGCCGGGGTGCGTCGGTGTTGCGGCCGGTGGCGGCGTCGGAGCCGGGGACGGAGCGGGGGACAGAGCCTCGGTGCCCTCTCGGGCAGGGCCCAACGGATCGGGGGAGGAAGGGGGATGAGGTTGCGAGGGATGAACCGGGGGAGGGAGGGGTGCAGCGGCGCCCGAGCGCGGCGGCGGTCAGCGGTGCAGGCGGGGTGCAGGGTGCGTGCCGCCCTGTCGCGACGGCGGGGGTGGCGGCGGAGCACGGCAGGGACGGCGGCGCGACGGGGCGCGCGCCACGTGCGGTGACACCTGGTCGAGTGGTGCGGCGAGGACGCGAGGCGATCGCACGTGTCGATGACTCGCGCAACCGCTGTGCGGCGTTCCTTTCCGGCCATCCATCGGACGTCGGGCCGGGCCGTTCTGGAAAGATGCCACGGCAATGTCTCAGTCATCGAAGCCGCCGGAGCCGCCGGAGCCGCCGGAGCCGTCGGCCGCCGCTCCCACCAGCGCCGACGTGGCCCGACGCGCGGGCGTGTCGCGCGCGACGGTCTCGTACGTGCTGAACAACGCCGAGGCCGTCCGGATCAGCGAGCCCACCCGCCGCAGGGTCCGCGAGGCGGCCGAGGAGCTCGGGTACGTCCCGCACGCCGCCGCCCGCAGCCTGCGCGCCGGACGCACCCGGATCGTGCTGCTGCCCACCCCGCACGTGCCCATCGGCCCGCTCTACAGCACGTTCCTCAACGAACTCCAGCGGGCACTCCGCCGGCTCGACTACACCGTCGTGCAGTACGGCAGCCTCGGCCTCAGCGGCGACGAGGCCGTCCGGGCGTGGGCGGAACTGCGACCCGTGGCGGTCATATCCCTCGGCGAGATCACCCTCTCCGCGCACAACGTCGCCACCCTCAAACGGGCCGGTGCCCGCGCCGTGATCACGATGGGCCCGACCGATGTGCCGGGGGCGCACGCGCTGGTCATGGACCAGCGGGAGGTCGGCGCCCGGGCCGCCGCGCACCTGGTCGAGCGGGGCCGCCGCCGGATCGGCGTGGTGGTCCCGCGGGAGACGGGGCTGGAGCTGTTCTCCGCGCCCCGCCTGGCGGGAGCCCGCGGCGTGGCGGGCGCAGAGGTCGAGGCCCTGCCGATGGCGTACTCCGAGGAGTCCGCCGCGGAGCTCGCCGCCCGGTGGCGCGGGCTGCGGCTGGACGCGGCGTTCGCGTACAACGACGAGTACGCGATGCTGCTGATGCGGGCCCTGGTGGACGAGGGGCTGCGCGTCCCCGAGGAGGTGGCCGTGATCGGCGCCGACGACCTGCTCGTCGGACGGCTGCTGCGGCCCCGGCTGAGCACGGTGCGGATCGAGATGCCGACCGGCGACCACCTGGCGTCGCTCGTGGACCATGCGGTGCGCGAGCCGTCGGAGGTCACGCAGCGGCACGACCTCATGGCGGCCGAGGCCGTCCGCCGGGAGTCGACCTGACCGCGCCGGGCAGGCGGGGTTGAGCGGTCACGACCGGGGTGGCCGTTGACAGGCGGTGACCTGCGGACGGAGACTGCGGGCGCGCCCCACCGGGCGTGCCCGGCGGCGTGCCCCGGTGCCGACAGCGGCACCGATGCGCCGGCGCCCGTACGGATCCGCCCAGGAGAGACCCCATGAGCATCCGCACCGTCCGCGACGTCTACGTCGTCGACGCCGTCCGCACCCCGATCGGCAAGTTCGGCGGCGCCCTCGCCGGGATCCGCCCGGACGACCTGGCCGCGCACGTGGTGCGCGCGCTGGTGGACCGTACGCCCGACCTCGATCCGGCCCGGATCGACGACGTCGTCTTCGGTGACGCCAACGGCGCGGGCGAGGACAACCGTGACGTGGCCCGCATGGCAGTGCTGCTGGCCGGCCTGCCCGTCACCGTTCCCGGTGTGACCGTCAACCGGCTCTGCGGGTCCGGTCTGGAGGCCGTGATCCAGGCCGCCCGCGCCATCGCGTTGGGCGACGCCTCCGTGGCCATCGCGGGCGGCGTCGAGTCGATGAGCCGCGCCCCCTGGGTGGTCCAGAAGCCCGAACGGGCCTTCCCCGCCGGGCACCAGCAGATGTGGTCCACGACGCTGGGCTGGCGGATGACGAACCCGCGGATGCCCGCCGAGTGGACCTCCTCCCTCGGCGAGGGCGCCGAACTGATCGCCGACAAGTACGCCGTCACCCGCGAGGCGCAGGACGCCTTCGCGTTGGAGAGCCACCGCAAGGCCGCGGCCGCCTGGGCCGCCGGTCTGTACGACCGCGAGGTCGTCCCCTACGAGGGCGTGGACCTGGCGCGGGACGAGTGCATCCGCGAGGGCTCCACTCCCGAGGCGCTGGCCAAGCTCAGGCCCGCCTTCCGGACGGACGGCCGGGGCACGGTCACGGCCGGCAACGCCTCCCCGCTCAACGACGGTGCGGCCGCCCTGCTGCTGACCGATGAGGCAGGCCTGGCCGCCACCGGCCGGGAGCCGCTCGCCCGGATCAGCGCCTCCGCCGTCACCGGAATCGAGCCCCAGCTCTTCGGCCTGGGCCCGGTGGACGCCGTGCAGCGCGCGCTCGGCAAGGCCGGCCGCGATTTCGCCGACCTCTCCGTGCTCGAACTCAACGAGGCCTTCGCGGCGCAGGCGCTGGGCTGCCTGGCCGCCTGGCCGGAGCTGGACCCGACCGTGGTCAACCCGCGCGGCGGCGCCATCGCGATCGGCCACCCACTGGGTGCCTCGGGCGCCCGACTGGCCGGCTCGGTCGCCCACCAGCTGGCCGCGGCGGGCTCCGGCACCGGCATGGCGGCCCTGTGCATCGGCGTCGGCCAGGGCATCGCCCTCGTCCTGGAGCGCTGACCCCCGCCCCCACCAGGGCGTCGATCGTTTCCGGTCAGCCCTCGCCGTCAACTGCCCAATAACTGAACAGAAGTGGCGCCTCCGGTCTGGCACGATGGCGCGTGCTGCCGCCCCCCTCGCCCGGCATCCCGCCCATCCCCACCCGGAGGCACCGCGCCATGCCGCTCCTCGACCCGACGCTCTGGCAGGACGGACCCACACTCACCGGCGGCGCCGCCCCGGTCGTCGAACCCGCGACAGGCCACACCCTCGCGACCCTCCACCTCGCGGCACCCGCCGACGTGGCGGAGGCCGCCGTGCGCGCCAGGGCGGCGCAGCGCGAGTGGGCGCGCACCGCCCACCCCCAGCGGGCGGCCGTGCTGCGCCGCGCCGGGGACCTCTTCACCGCCCACGCCGACGAGCTGCGGCGGTGGCTGGTGCGCGAGTCAGGCTCGATACCCGGCAAGGCCGACTTCGAGCTGCACGTCGCCGCGCAGGAGTGCTACGAGGCCGCGGCACTGGCCTCGCGCCCGACCGGGCAGGTGCTGCCCAGCGAAGCCCCGCGGCTGTCCTTCACCCGCCGGGTCCCGGCCGGCGTGGTCGGGGTCGTGGCCCCCTTCAACGCCCCGCTGATCCTGGCGATCCGCTCGGTCGCTCCGGCGCTGGCGCTCGGCAACGCGGTGCTGCTCAAGCCGGACCCGCGCACGGCCGTCTGCGGCGGACTCGCGCTCGCCGCGGTCCTCGCCGCCGCGGGCCTCCCCGACGGGCTGCTGCACGTCCTGCCCGGCGGCGCCGGGACGGGCGCCGCGGTGGTCGCCGACCCGCGGGTGCGGGTGGTGTCCTTCACCGGATCCACCGCTTCCGGTCGCACCGTCGGTGAGCTGGCCGGACGCCACCTCAAGCGCGCGCACCTGGAACTGGGCGGCAACTCCGCTCTCGTCGTGCTCCGCGACGCCGACGTCGAGGCCGCCGTCGCCCAGGCCTCCTGGGGGTCCTTCTTCCACCAGGGCCAGATCTGCATGACGGCCGGCCGCCACCTCGTGCACGCCTCGCTCTACGACGAGTACGTCGAGCGGCTCGCGGCGCGCGCCGAGGAGCTCGCCGTGGGGGACCCGTACCGCGAGGAGGTCCACCTGGGCCCGCTGATCGACCGCACCCAGCTGGACCGTGTGCACGCCCTGGTGGAGGCCAGCACCGCGGCAGGAGCGAAGCTCGTCGCCGGCGGCACGCACCGGGACCTCTTCTACCGGCCGACCGTGCTGGCGGGCGCCGCCGACGACACCCCCGCCTACGCCGAGGAGGTCTTCGGCCCGGTCGCCCCCGTACGGTCCTTCGCGACGGAGGACGAGGCGGTGGAACTGGCCTCGGCGGGACCGTACGGCCTGTCCCTCGGGATCGTGACCCGCGACGCGGGGCGCGGGCTCGACCTGGCCGAGCGGATTCCGACCGGGATCGCGCACGTCAACGACCAGACGGTGGGCGACGAAGCCGTCGCGCCGTTCGGCGGCGTCGGCGCCTCCGGCACCGGCGCCCGCTTCGGAGGCGAGGCGAACCTGGACGCCTTCACGGAGCTGCGCTGGACGACGGCCCGCACCACTCCCGCAGGGCACCCGTTCTAGGGCGTTCCCTGCGATCACCTCGGGGACGGCCCGGCGCGCCGCCGCAGGCCGCGCCGGGGTCGACCGGGATCGAGCCTTATGGCCACCGTCCTCACGGACCCTGGGATCGCGCGGGGGAACGGGAGGGCTCGGCCTCGAGCGGCGAGGAATGCCGGAGGCAGGTCGATCGTTCAACGTGCAGACGGCTCTATCAGGAGGTCTGGACACCGTGGCTACAGTCGAGCTCACCAAGGAAAACTTCGACCAGACGGTCAGCGAGAACCCGTTCGTGCTGATCGACTTCTGGGCGGGCTGGTGCCGGCCGTGCCTGCAGTTCGCGCCGGTCTACGAGAGGGCCTCCGAGGCCCACCCCGACCTGGTCTTCGCCAAGGTGGACACCGAGGCCCAGCAGGAGCTGGCCGGTGCCTTCCAGATCACCTCGATCCCGACCCTGATGATCGTCCGGGACCAGGTGGCGATCTTCGCCCAGCCCGGGGCGCTGCCCGAGGCAGCGCTGACCGACCTCATCGGGCAGGCGCGGGCCCTCGACATGGACGAGGTACGCGCCAAGATCGCGGCGTCCCGGCCGGGCGCAGAGGACTCCGGCGGCCAGGGGTCCGGCACGCCGGAGTCCTGAGTGCGTGACGCGGCCGACGGGCAGCGGTGAGACTGGGCCGCATGACTGAAGCCGTGGAGTACGACGTCGTGGTGCTCGGCGCGGGTCCGGTCGGCGAGAACATCGCCGACCGGACCCGCGCCGCCGGGCTGACCACGGCTGTCGTGGAGAGCGAACTGGTCGGCGGGGAGTGCTCGTACTGGGCCTGCGTCCCGAGCAAGGCGCTGCTGCGCCCGGTGCTGGCACGGGCCGACGCCCGCCGGGTACCGGGTCTGGCGGGAGCCGTCGGGGGGCCCCTGGACACCGCCGCTGTCTACGCGCACCGCGACCACTGGACCGGCGACTGGAAGGACCAGGGGCAGATCGACTGGCTCGACTCCATCGGCGCCGACCTCCACCGGGGCCACGGCCGCCTCGACGGCGTCCGCAAGGTGGCCGTCACCGGCCCGGAGGGCGATCGGCGCGTGCTGTCGGCCCGGCACGCGGTGGTCGTCGCGACCGGGACCCGGGCGTTGGTCCCCGACCTGCCGGGGATCGCCGGCGTCCGCCCCTGGACCAGCCGGGAGGCGACCTCCGCACGGCAGGCCCCCGGCAGGCTGGTCGTCGTGGGCGGCTCCGTGGTGGCGTCCGAGATGGCCACGGCCTGGCAGGGGCTCGGTTCGCAGGTGACGGTCCTCGTACGCGGCGCCCGGCTGCTGCCGCGCATGGAGCCCTTCGCGGGGGAGCTCGTCGCCGACGCCCTGCGCGAGGCCGGGGCGGTGGTCCGTACGGGAGTGGCCGTCGAGGCGGTCGAACGCGACGGCGCGACCGGGCCCGTCCGGGTGGTACTGGAGGGCGGGGAGGTCGTCGAGGCCGACGAACTGCTGATGGCGACGGGACGCGCGCCGCGGACGGAGGACATCGGGCTGGACACCGTCGGACTGGCTCCCGGCGGCTGGATCGGCGTCGACGAGACCTGTCAGGTGCCCGGTTTCGACTGGCTGTACGCCGTCGGTGACGTCAACCACCGGGCCCTCCTCACCCACCAGGGCAAGTACCAGGCCCGCATCGCGGGCGCCGCCATCGTCGCCCGCGCGGCGGGAACCCCGCTGGACACCGCCCCCTGGGGCGCCCACACGGCCACCGCCGACACCCGTGCCCTCCCGCAGGCCGTCTTCACCGACCCGGAGGCCGCCGCCGTCGGCCTGACCCTGGCCGAGGCCGAACGCGCGGGCCACAGGGTGCGCGCCGTCGACCACGACCTGGGCAGGGTCTCCGGCGCCGGGCTGTACGCCGACGGCTACCGCGGCCGGGCCCGGATGGTCGTCGACCTCGACCGGGAGGTCCTGCTGGGAGCCACCTTCGTCGGCCCCGGCGCCGCCGAGCTGGTGCACGCGGCCACCATCGCCGTGGCCGGGGAGGTCCCGATCGCACGCCTGTGGCACGCGGTGCCGGCCTTCCCGACCGTCAGCGAGATCTGGCTGCGACTGCTGGAGGCCTATCGCGGCTGAGGGTCCTCCTGCCGCTCAGGCGGTTGAGGACTGTCGTGGCGATCAGGCCGGGCCCGGCCTGATCGGCACCCCGCCCCACGGGTGTCCGTGGCGCGGTTTCGGCCTCATTCGGCGATCTCGGTGCGTTCCCACCACTCGTAGACACGGAGCGGCCCGTCGGGGCCTTCCCGGGTTCGCGACGTGCTCCTGAAGTGCTCGTAGCCACCGCGGTGCGCGATTTTCAGATCTTCTCCGGGAGGGGCGGCCTCGACGATCCGTTCCTGCAGATCGTCCGGGCCGCCCTCCAGGGCTGCCTTGTTCGCCATGCCCCCAGTGTTGCCGCCGTCGCGCCCCGCCCGCATCAGGAAGGCCGCCATCGGGAAGGCCGCCGTCGCGAGGGCCGTCCGGACCGGCCCGCGACGGTTCCGCCGGGTCGGCACGTGGCGTGAATCAGCCCTACACCCTTGATCGAAGTTAGGTTAGCCTTACCTCATTCCACTGAATTCCCGCACTCGAAAGGTGTTCTCGTGATGCGTGCCGCCTCCGCCGCCTCCCTGCCCCGAACCGCTGCCCGCGCGGCCGTCGCCGCCTCCGCCGCCGTCGCGCTCGCCGTCGGCGCGGCCGGTTCCGCCTCGGCCGCCACCTCGACCCGTACGGTCACCGACGGCTCTGCCACCTACAACCTCAGCGTGACGGCGCCCTCTTCCGCCGCGGCGGCGGGGCAGAACGTCACCGTCACCGGCCGCGGCTTCAACACCGGCAAAGGCATATACGTGGGACTCTGCGCGGTGAACGGCGCGCAGGGCGCGAGCAAGCCCACCCCCTGCCTCGGCGGTTCGGACCAGTCCGGCATCACGGGCGCCTCGCACTGGATCAACAACATCTTCGGCGGCACCCTCGCCAACACCTCCACGTACGGTCCGGGCGGCACCTTCAGCGTCACCATCCACGTCAAGGCCGACCTGGGCGGCGGCCAGATCTGCGGGGAGACGGTCGAGTGCGCCGTCGTCACGCGCGCCGACCACTTCCACTCCTCCAACCGCACGTACGACGTCCACGTCCCGGTGGCCTTCAACTGAGCGCATCCCGCGCCCCGTTCCGCTGCGCGCACCGGCGCGCCGCACCCCGGTCCGCCCGTCGACGAGGAAGCCATGACACCCCGACGCCCCCTCACCCCCGGCCGCTCCGGCACCGCCTGCGCGGTGCTTGCGCTCGTGCTCGTCTCGGCCGCCGCCGGCAGCCCCGTCTCGGCGGCCGGGGACGAGAAGGGCGACGTGCCGCCGGGCACCGTCGTGTACCGGACGACCGCCCAGTTCACGACCGCGGGCAGGGCCCGCGACCTGCTCCTGCACCCCGACTCGAAGAAGCTGTACGTCGGTTCGGACGATCTGCCCGGGACCACGGAGGCCGAGAGCGGTCTGCACATCCTGGAACCCGCCGACGGCGCGGTCCGCAGCACCGTCAGCCAGGCCCCGGGGCCCACGGGCACGCTCGGCCGGCGGGCCGTGCGGCAGCTCGTCGCGCCCCTGCCCGGCGACGGGGCGGTCTTCGTCTACCCGCTGCGCGGCATCGGCACCGCCAAGGAGGGGGACGCCGCCGCGGCGGGAGCATGGGTGCCGGGCGGGCCCGTCACCGACGCAGCCCCGGGGCCCATCCCCTCGACGGTGCTGGTGGCGCAGGGCTCCCTGCTGTCGGAAGTGGACATCGCCACCGCGGCCGTCAAGCGCTCCCTCACCCTGGAGGGAGGCGAGCGGTTCGCCTACGACCGGGCGCGCGGCACGGTGTGGTTCACCGACTTCGGCCACCGCCGGATGTACCGGGTCGACCTCGGTTCCTTCCAGGTCGCCGCGACCGTCGAACTCCCGGCGGGAGACGGCTTCGGGGGCTTCACCGAGGTCGATCCCGAGACCGGCGCAGTGTGGGTCGGCCTGGACACCTCCGTCGTCGTCCACGACGCGACGGGCAGGCCCGTCGGCAGCATCAGGGGCGGGGGCGGGGCCGACATGCCCCGCGCGGCCGGGTTCGACGCCGCCACGCACGAGGCCTTCGTGGTGTGGCAGGACACGGGGGACACATCGCAGCCGGACAGCGACGGCGACGGCGCGCTCACCGTCCACTGCACCCGCGACCTCGAGGAGGCCGCGGGGCCCGTCGTACTCCCCGGGAACCACGCACAGTTGGGCAGTGCGGCCGTCGCGGTCCAGCCCGGCGGCGGCGCCGTCTTCGTGTCCGACCCGGCCGCCGGCCGGATCACCCGCCTGGAGCGCACCACGTCCCCGAGGATCACCCGCAGCCCCGAGGACCGGAGCGTCGCCGCCGGAGCCGAGGCCTCCCTGACCGCGCAGGCCGAGGGGATCCCGGCACCCACCGTCGTCTGGCAGGTCAGCGCGGACGCCGGCCGGACCTGGCAGACCGTGCCGGGCGCGACCTCCACCACGTACTCCTTCAAGGCCGCGGCAGCCGACAACGGCCGCCGATACCGGGCGGAGTTCACCAACGAGGCCGGTGTCAGCCGTACGGCCCCGGCCACACTCACCGTCCCCGCGCCCACGACCGGCGGCACGACCGGGGGAACAGCGGCCGGCACGACCGGGGGAACAGCGGGCGGCTCCGCCGACTCGGCGACATCCGCAGGCACGGACGACTCCGCGGCCACCGTCGGCGGGGCCGGCTCGCCAAGCAGTGCGGCCGACCGTGCGGCAGGCGGTTCGGGCGGTGGTTCGGCCGCAGGCTCCTCCGGCACCAAGGTCGGCGGTACGGCCACCGCCCCCACCGGCGGTGCGCTCGCCTCCACCGGGACGGCCACGTCCTCCCTCGCCGTCGGCGCGCTCGCGCTCACGGCGGCCGGCTGGGCACTGGTGCGCCGAACCCGGCGCCGCCCCACCGGCTGAGAGAAGCGGGCCGGACGGGGAACGTCGCCGCCCGCCCCGTCCGTTGAACGTGTCGACCGCATCTTCCGCTCCGGGATCCAGGAAGACACCGCACGTGATCGTGATCGCCCACCTCAGCGACGTCCACCTCGACGGCGACCGGCGCGCGGCCGACCGCACCCGCGCCGTCATGGAATACCTCGACGGCCTGCCCCACGATCTGGACGCCGTCCTGGTGAGCGGGGACATCGCCGACCACGGCGAGGACGCGGAGTACGAAGAAGCCGCCAAGCTGCTGCGCTCGCGCCACCCGGTGATCGTCTGCCCCGGCAACCACGACGAGCGCGCCGCATTCCGCCGGGGACTGCTGGGGGAGACGGCGGGATCCGCGCTGCCCGTCGACCAGGTGCTGCGCGGCGACGGCTTCGTGCTGGCCGTGTGCGATTCGTCCGTCCCGGGAGCGGACCACGGCCTCCTCGAGGAGTCGACGCTGGCCCGGCTGGACGGCGTACTGGCCGACACCCCGCGGGACACTCCGGTCCTGGTCGCCTTCCACCACCCGCCCACCGAGCTGCACACCCCGTACGTCGACGGGATCCGGCAGTTCGGCGAGGAGCGGCTCGCCGCCCTCGTCGAGCGGCACCCCCACCTGAGAGCCTTCCTCTGCGGGCACGCCCACACCGCCGCCGCCACCACTTTCGCCGGCCGGCCGCTCCTCGTGGCGCCCGGCGTCGTGTCCACCCTCCGGCTGCCGTGGGAGGGGCGCACCGGCTCCTCCGAGCACGTGCACCTCGACGAGCCGCCGGCCGTCGCCTTCCACGTGCTGGGCGAAGACGGCCGGCTGACGACCCACTACAGGGTGGTCGTGGACCGCCGGTAGCTGCGGCCGTCGCGGGTCCGCGTGAGCAGGCCCGCGGTGATCAGATAGCGCCGCAGCGCCGAGCAGTCCTCGTGCACGGTGCGCAGCGCGTCGTTCACCTCGGGCTCCGTGTACGAGCGTTCCACCGAGAAGAGGGTCTCGGCCAGGTGGACGAGCAACTGCTCCCGGCGGGCGGCCTTGCGCGGGATCGCGGTGAGGCGGCCGCCCGAGAAGAGGTCGCTGACGTCCCGGCGGACCGGGCGGGCGGTGGGCTGCTGTGGGGGGTCGGTCCGTGACATGCCGCCGACCCTCTCGCGGCCCGCACGGTCCGGCAACGCATTTTCCCCGCCGGGGCCGCCCGCCCGGCGGCAGCCGGGCCCGTCCGGCCCCGGAGTCCTCCGGCGCCGGACGGGCCCGGCTTTCGCTCGGTGGCCGGATCAGGGGCCGACGGTGATGTCCTGCGCCGGGTCGGTGGCGTCGGAGACCTTGTAGACCGCGTTGAACACGGACGCGGTCGCGCTCGTGGGGCAGCCGAACCCGCCGGTGACCTTGACCGGTACGGAGGCGTTGGTGAACGTCAGGCTCGAGGGGCTGCCGTTGACCCAGGTGCCGGCGACGCTCGCCGGGGCCGTGGGCGCGGCCGTGACCGTACACGAGGCGAGCCCGGTCGTCTTGACGACCAGCCCCCCGGTCGGAACGGCCATGGTCGCGGTGATCGGCGATCCGTCCTGCATGGACACCGCCCACGCACCGCTGGTGGTGACCGTCGGGGTCACCCCCGGCATGCTGGAGGTGCAGGAGCTGTACGTCGGCGGCGAGATGGGCGAGGACACGGGCCCGGCCGGGTTGCTGTTGCCGGGGGCGGCCGGCACCGTTCCGGTGGAGACGGAGACCGTGCAGGTCACCGTCACCGAGCCGGCCTTGAGCGTGGCCTTCCCGCTGAGGACGGCCTTGAAGTCGTGGCCGGCGGGGGTGACGGTGGTCGACCCGGCCACGGGCGCGGGGGCGGCGGATGCGGTGACCGAGGCGAGAGCTATGGCTCCGGCGGCGGCCGTCCCGAGGGCGAGCGCGGTGCGCGTGCGGCTCATGGCTGTGCTCCTTGGGGATCGGAGTGCGGGGTGGGGGGAGGGGGCGCGTTCCGCGGCGGAGCCGCGACCGGGGCCGTGACCGGAGCCGGCCCCGCGGTGGGTTCCGGGACCGAGGTCGCGTCCGCGGTCCCGTCCGCGGTCTGGTCCGCGGTCCGGTCCGGATCCGCGGCCGGTGCCGCGCTTGCGGCGCGCTGGGCGGCGTACGGCTGCCAGGCGAACATCAGGCCGCCGCCGAGGATGCCGAGGAGGGTGCCGATCAGGAACCCGCCCAGGTTCGACAGGACCAGCGCGGCGGTGGCGATCAGGGTGGTGAGGACTCCCGAGAGGGCCCGCTGGGACGGTGAGAACCAGGCGGTGAGGCCGAGCACGACCATCACGATGCCCATCAGGACGGACGGGATCCCCGCCACACCCTGCTGAAGCATGACCTTCAACGGCGCCAGCGGGAGGACGCATATCCACGTCCCGGCCATGATCGCGAACAGCCCGCCCCAGAAGGGCCTGCTGCGCCGCCACCGCCGCCAACGCTGACGGCGGCTCAGAAGCATTCCTTCTTGCCCTTGCTGACGTTCATGCCGAGACCGGAGAGCTTGAAGGTGCCGGCGTTCGTCGCCCACGCCGTCTGCTGCAGATCGGTGATGCGGACCGTGTCGGCCTGCTGGGCGAAGAGGTCCTGCATGCCCTGCGCGTCGGCCGGACCCTTGTCGAGCGTGGAGGCGTCCCGCCCGATCTCGATGTTGCTGAACACGGCGTCGCCGGCGAGCTGGGTCGCGTCGACGAAGAGGTTGCTCGCCTCCACCGGGGTCTTCTTGCCCGCGGTGAGGTTGAGCGAGATGTCCCCGATCACCGGGAGCGTGGTGACCACGGACTGGCAGAGGTTGTTGAGCCTGGCCTCCCGGATGGCGGTGACGGCCACCGGGATGAGCTCGTCGCGGGCATTGACGTCGACGCCGCCGTACTGGGCGAATCCCTCGCCCTCCAGGCTGCTCGCCGACACCTTGAACTGCTGTCCCGACACGGCGAACGAGGCGGCCAGCACGCCCTGGGCGAGGGCGATGCCCAGGCCCGCGGTCACCGCGACGGCGGGGACGGTCAGGACGGCGAACCGGCGCCAGCGGACGCGGCCGGAGTCGCTGTGATCGTCGGATAGATGGGGGGAACCGGTCATGGGATCGTCCCTAATTTCGGCTGTGCACCGTTGTTACCGACGAGTTGAATGTAAGAGTGCCAATGGTGGTTGGCAAGGTTGTGCGAGCGCACCCTTTGAGCCGACTCCTACTGCTCCGTACGCAGCAGTTCCGCGACCTCCGCGTCCACCCTCCGGGCCATCGCCCGGGCGAACTCGGTGGCCACGACCTCGCCGGCCACCGGCCGCAGGGCCGCCACCGCCGCCGTGATGTGCTGGAGCTGCGTGGCCGAAAGCAGCTCCAGCCCCTCCGTACCGATCACATGCCGCCGGAACAGTCCGACGAAGCGGTCCGCGAGCGCGGCCGCCTGCGCCTGTAGGAACTCCCCGGCATCCAGGATCTCCGCCAGCGGCACCCCCTGCCGCACCAACGCCAGCGTCGCGTCCAGCAACCGCCGGCTCGGATAGGTGACGAGGTCCCCGTCGACCGTGACGTAGCCGAGTCCCGCAGCCCGCCGGGTGTCCTCGGCGGTGGCCGTCGGGCCGAACAGCTCGCGCAGCTCGGCCCGGGTCATCGTCACCGGCTCCTCCTGAACCCAGTCTCGGGTCATCTCCCGCTCCAGACCCAGCAGTTGGGACAGGCCGCCGCCCTCCTCCCACGCGTTCAGCAGCTCCGCGATGCCGTTGACCGTGTAGCCGCGCCCCAGCAGGTCGCTGATCAGGCGCAGCCGGGTCAGGTGGTCGTCCGAGTACCAGGCGATCCGGCCCTCCCTGCGCGGCGGCGGTAGCAGCCCGCGCTCCTGGTAGTAGCGCAGGTTGCGCACCTTGACGCCGGCCGCCCGCGCCACGTCCTCCCGGCGGTAGCGCCCGCCGCCGCTTCCGTCCCCCACTTGACCGCTTCCGTCCCCCACCTGGCTGCTCACGCGCCAGAGTGTAGGACGTACCGGCAGGTCACATAGGGCGAGTGCCGCCCGGACGATCCTGCTTGACCGCCCGCAGGACCACGAACTTGGGCTCGCTCGCGACGACTTCGCTGTTGCCGAAGAGCCGGCGCAGGTGGGTGTGGTAGCCCATGTGCCGGTTGGCGACGACCCACAGCTCGCCGCGCGGCCGCAGCGCCTTGCGGGACTGGGCGAACATACGCAGCGCCGTCGCGTCGGTCGTGGCCTGGTGGGAATGGAAGGGCGGGTTGCACAGGATCAGGTCGACCGAGCCCGGGTCCAGCATGGCGACCCCGTCGCCCACGAGGAAGTCGGCCCGCTCGCGCTCACGGTGCACGTTGGCGCGGAACGTGGCCTTCGCCGAGGCGACCGCCTGGTACGACTCGTCGGTGAACACGATCTCCGCGCGCGGGTCCGCGACGGCGACGGCGGTGCCGACGATGCCGTTGCCGCAGCCCAGGTCCACGACCCGGGCGCCGTTCGTGTTGGTCGGGATGCTCTGCAGGAAGAAGCGCGTGCCCACGTCGAGCCGGTCCGCGCAGAAGATCCCGGCGTGGTTGACGGCCGTCAGCCCGGCGCCCGAGCCCGCGTCCTGGTCCAGCTGGTACGTGACCGGCCACGGGTCGTCGCCCCGCGTCGCGGTCGCGCTGGGCGTGCAGAAGATCAACCGGGCCTTCTTCTCGGCGAGCGAGGTCCTGGTCGGGCCGAGGATCTTCTCGAAGAGGTTCAGGGTGGAGGTGTGGATCTCCTTGACCATGCCCGTGCCCACGACGACGGTGCCCGCGTGCACGTGCGGCGCCAGCCGGTACAGCTGGTCCTCCAGCAGGGCCAGGCTCTTGGGCACCCGTACGAGGAGTACGTCGATCCGGTCGGGCGGCGGGTCCTGCGTGGTCAGGAGCCGCACCGTGGACTTGGCGGTGCCGATCCCGGCCCGGTCCAGATTCGCCGCGGTGCCCGCCCGGGAGAGGTAGGAATCGGTGATCTGCGTCGGGCGGAACGCGGCCAGTGCCGTCGTCAGTGCTCCCCAGCGGTCACCCAGGATGGTGATCTGCCCGGCGCCGGCCAGGTCCACCGGGCCGCGTTCCCCCGTACCGGAGTCGAGGTGGCGCAGCAGGTACTCGTCGGCGGCGTCCCAGGCCCGGAGCCGGTCGCGCGGGTCCTCGGGGAAGCGGGTGAGCTCGTAGGAGCCGAAAGGCGTGGTCAGACGGTTCATCGTGCCCCCAGGCTAACCGAGGCCGCCGCCCGGCCCCGCACACCCGGGGCCGGGACCGCCCGCGTGCCCCGCTACTCGGGGAACTCGCCGGCCATCGCGGCCGCCATCCGCAGGTGCGGACGGGCCTCGTCGGACCGGCCCATACGCTCCAGGGTGCGCCCGAGCATGAGCTGCGCGTAGTCCTCCACGGGCCAGCGCTCCAGCACGGCGCGCAGCTCGCGCTCGGCGCGCGAAAGCTGCGCGGAGTGGTAGTAGGCACGGGCCAGCAGCAGCCGCGGAGCCAGCTGCTCCGGGGCCTCGCCGGCCAGCGGCTCCAGGATGCGGGCGGCCGTCACGTACTCCCGCGCGTCGAAGAAGAGCCGGGCGCGCGCCCAGCGCTCGGCCGCCGTTCCGTGCTCGTAGTACTCCGTCGGCGCGTTCATCGCGTCCCTTCCGGCGTTCAGGTGGTTCGTCCGCTGCCTCCAACACGCCTGGCCGCCCGAACATTCCACTCAACACGGCCGCCCCCTCGGGGCTAGGTTGTGCCCATGAGCAATCTCGATCGCCAGCCCGCTCTTTCCGCCTGCGGCGGCCGCGGCTTCGTCGTGGCCGAACCGGTGCGCGAGCTCCTCAGCCCGCGCACGGTCAAGCTCGGGGAGTCCACCGAGGTCCGCCGACTCCTGCCGAATCTGGGCCGCCGCATGGTGGGCGCCTGGTGCTTCGTGGACCACTACGGCCCGGACGACATCGCCGACGAGCCCGGCATGCAGGTGGCGCCGCATCCGCACTCCGGGCTGCAGACGGTCAGCTGGCTCCACGAGGGCGAGGTGCTGCACCGCGACAGCGTCGGCAGCCTGGAGACGATCCGCCCGCGCGAGCTCGGCCTGATGACGTCGGGCCGCGGCATCAGCCACTCCGAGGAGAGCCCGCGCCCCCACGCCCGCTTCCTGCACGGCGCCCAGCTGTGGGTGGCCCTGCCGGACGCCCACCGGAACGTGGAACCGCACTTCCAGCACCACGCGGACCTGCCCCGGGTGACCGCTCCGGGCCTGACGGCGACGGTCATCCTCGGCACCCTGGACACGGCGACCTCGCCCGGTACGGCGTACACCCCGATCGTGGGAGCGGACCTGGCCCTGGCGGCCGGCACCGAGACCCGGCTCCCGCTCGACCCGGACTTCGAGTACGCGGTCCTGTCGATGTCCGGTGAAGCCCACGTCGACGGCGTCCCGGTCCTCCCGGGCTCGATGCTCTACCTCGGCTGCGGCCGGACGGAACTCCCCCTGCGCGCGGCCTCGGACGCGGGCTTGATGCTCCTGGGCGGCGAACCGTTCGAGGAGGAGATCGTGATGTTCTGGAACTGGATCGGGCGGAGCAACGAGGAGATCGTACAAGCCCGCAAGGACTGGATGGAAGGCTCCCGGTACGGCGAAGTCAAGGGCTACGACGGCCCCCCGATCCCTGCGCCGCAACTCCCGCCGGGGCCGCTGAAGGCGCGCGGACGGGTGCGCTGACCTGCACGTTCGTGAAGCAGGCCGACCAGTCGAGGTCAGGTGGGAGAGACCGTATCCGGCGCGGAGATCATCCCGGCGATGCGAGCGACGCAAGGCTCCGCGCCAGCCTCTCCGAGCCCTCGACGTTACCCAGGTAGGACCAGCTGGGGTCAGCTTTGCCAGGACCAATGCCGACCCCATGCCGACTTTGGTGACGGTTCGTCAGCTCTGTTGGCGTCCTGTTGTTGGGTCGCGGTGGCGATCGAGACCTGACGCTGCTCGGTGTAACGCTCTGTAGTGAGGGGTAGGGCTCGCCTCGCCGCGGAAATCGGGCAGCGTCGCTTACAACAGACGGGCGCCTTCGCGATCAGAATGCCGAATCGAAGGCACGGCAGTGGCGTCGTAGGCATGAGGACGGCGGCTCGAATCCGCGAGCGAGTACTGGCCATCATGTGTACGGGGCGCGGACGTCGAGGTTGTAAGCAGGTTCTTGGAGTGCTGGTGGTACAGTGCCATACCACTCCTGATCAGGCAAAATGGAGGGATCCGTCGTCGATCGTGCGGTGTTGGTCCGCAACTGGCCCGGATCTTGTTCCACTCAGGGGAAACACCACGACTGTTGAAGCCGGAGGGAGTCGCGCGTCATCCACGCCCGACGCATCTCCCGATGGATCGCCAGCACGAAAGGGCCGTCTCCCGCACCAGGGCTGTAGCCCGGGTATGGGAGACGGCCTTCTCTGTTGTCGGCGGTCGAGGGGACCCCTGCACTGCCGCCCATCCCGGCTTCTCAGGACGCGGTGCAGTTGACCCGCACCGGGGCCGCTGCGGCGTGGCGGTTGTCGGCGCCGTTGCCGCGGTTGTCAAGGACGACAGAGATCTTGTTGTCCGTGATCGAGAAGGTCCCGGCCGATATCCACTGGCCCAGCGAGGCGGGCTGGTTGATCGTGAAGGAGCCGATCTCGTCGCCCGACTTCTGGTTGAACGAGCGGTAGACGGTGTAGTGGGCCGGGCTGCCGCCGACATACGAGAGGTCGCGCACGTTCGGAATGAACACCTGGACCGAGCAGCGGCCCTTCTGCACCTTGTCCGTCGTGAACTTCCACTGCGCCCAGATGCCGTCCGAGCGTGAACTGCCGGACATCGGCAGGCTGTAGTAGAAGCCGCTGCAGCCGTAGGACGTGGTGCTGCCCCGGCTGCCGCGCCAGCCCTCGTTGCCGTCGCTGTAGAAGTCCCCGGTGGCGAAGCCGGGGGTCTCGCAGCCGGGGCCGATCAGGCGCGCGTAGGTGACGGCCGAGGGCCGGTTCTCCGGGACGGTCGCGGGCGGGTTGGCGCCGGGCGAGCCCTTCGAGGGGGCCTGTCCGGGGTCCTGGGATACCGGGGTGTCCGTACGGCTCTCCCCGGCGGGCGCCGCGTGGTTCGTGCCTCCCGGGGAGCTGCCCTCGCCCCCGCCGGGGCCCTGGGGGAGACTGCCCGCAGGCTCGCCGGCCGTGGTTCCGGGGGCCTCGCCGGGCTGCTCGCCGCCGACCGTAGGGGTGCTCGGGACGGAGACCCGCTGCTCACCGGGTACGAGGCCGGGGCCGGAGCCGTCAGGGTTCAGCGGGCTGCCGGCCGGAGCCTCGGAGGAAGCGGCACGGGGCTTCTCATCGGGGCCGGATATGAGGAACGGCAATCCGATGAGGACCAGCCCGCCGAGGACGGCTGCGGCGATCATCGGCTTGTTGGGCCGCCCGGGCGGCAGCAGGGCGGTGCGGGTGCCGGAGGTGCCCGAGCGGGTGTTCGCGGCGAGAGCGGTCTCCGCCGCCGACTCGGTCGCGGTGTGGGCTTCGGTGGCGGTGACGGTGGCGGTGGTGGCGCTCGCGGTTTCGGTTGCGGTCGCGGTTTCCGCGGTGGAGGCTGCCGACTCGGTGGCGGTCGGGACGGCGGCGGTCGAGGGGGGCTGCGCAGCGGCGGGCCGGGTCTGCGGCTCCGCCTCTGCCTCCGGCTCCGACTTCGGCTCCGTGGCCGTCTGCGGGGCACGTTCGGCGGTCGCGGTCGCGGTCGCCGTCGCGGTGGCCGCGCCGCCCGCCTCGGTGGTGCGCGTCCCGGTCTCGGCGGCCGGCCGCGGGGTGGCGCCGCCGGACCCGGCGGCAGGGGAGGCGGCGGCGGGGAACAGGCCGGTCGTCGGCTCCTCGGAGAGGACGGCGAGCGCCGCCGCACGACGCACCGGGGACCCCGCGGCGTTCTCGCCTACCGGGCTGGACTCGCTGTTTGCCATGACTGTGGGCCTTTCGGGGGCGGGAGGAGGAGTGCGGGAACGACGATGCTCAGGGAGTCGGCGGGACTCGGTGGAACGGGCCGGTGCACCGGTCCGGCCAGGGCACCGCCCCGGCCGGCCCCGTACGGCGGGCGATGGCGTCCAGCCGTTCCACGGCGTCGGACGAGGGGGCCCGGAACCGGCTGGTCCCGGTGGGCAGTTCGGCCAGCAGGATGCGGGCGGGCAGGTCTCCGGTCGCCTCGTGGCGGGCCAGAACGGTGAACGCGGCGCCGGTACCGAAGAGGGCCTGCGCCCTGTTCCCGTCACGGGACAGTACCGAGGTGCGCCGGGCCGTCAGGGGCCGGATGGCGTAGCGGACGTGGGACGGCGGCGGCTGGGGCGCGTGCTGCGCGTCCACGTGGACGACGTCCAGCGGCGCATCGCACTCCACCAGCGCGCCCGGCACCACATCGTCCGGGACGGCCGCCGGCGCCACGGCGCGTACGAGGGTGCCCCGCAGAGCGGGAAGGCGCCGCAGACCCGAGGCCAGGCACGCCGCGTACGGGCGCAGCGCGCCGTCGGCCTCCTCGGCCAGCGCCTGGGCCCCGAACGGGTCGTCGGGGGAGGAGGAGAGGTAGAGATGGACGGCGATCAGATCGGCCAGGGCCGCCTCCTCGCCGCTTCCGCGCAGGGCGGGCAGCCGGATGAGGGCCTGGCTGACGGGCCCGCTGTGCTTCTCCCAGACCCCCGAGGCCAGCTCCCGGAACGCGCGGCGGTCCGGCTCGGCCGCGCCCTCGTGCGGGCGGCTGCGGGGGGTGGCGAGGGTGGCGGGCACCCGGTTCACGGCCGGTGCCGGTGCCGGTGCCGGTGACGCGGGCGTGCTGCCGGTCGCCCCGGGGCGGGCGGTCGCGGGGACTGCCGGGGTCCCGGCCCCGAGGGCCGGGACGGTACCGACGGCCGAGGGCGCGGTGGCCTGGGTGGCCGACGTGCGGCCGGTGCCGGTGGCTGCCGCGACGGGGAGGTGGCCCGCGGCGCGCGGTGCGGCCGCTCCCGGCGCGGAGGCCGTTTCCGGAGCAGCCTGGGCGGATGCCGTTACCGGGCGGGATGGGGCGGACGTGGTCCTCGGCGCTGCCACCGGGGCCGCGAGTGCCGTTGCGGCCGTGCCCCCTTCGGTGCGCGGGGCGCCGGGGCTGCTCGGGGTCGAGGGCTCGGCCGCAGGGCCGGCTGAGGGGTCGGCCTCGGCCGCGGCTTCGGGGCGGGTGGCCGGCCCTGCCGCCGTGGCCGGGCCGCTCCCGGCCGTCGGTCCGCATTCCGTCGGGGGAGGGGCCGTCGCGGGAAGGGCCGCCGGGGACGGCGTCGACGCGGGTTCGGCGGGTGAGCCGTGCGGGGCGAGGGCCTCCGAAGCCTCTGGAGCCGTCGGAGTCTGCGGGGACCGTGCCGGGCTGCCTTCGCGGCGGGGCGGCGTCGCCAGCGTGAGCCCGGTACGGACCGCGAACCGCCGCAGTCCGGCGACCGCTTCGGGCTCCGCGCCGTCGGGGACCGCGAGCTCGGCGTGGGCGCGGGCCGCCGCGTCCAGACCGGCCAGGAGCGCGGTCAGGTCCTTCAGGCACGCCTCGCGCGCGGACTTCTCCGCCAGGCAGTCCGGTGCCAACTCCACCCGCAGGGCCCGGGCCTGCGCGGGCAGCTCCCGTACCTCGGGCGGTGCCTCGGGGGCGGCGCCGAGCCAGAGCCCGGAGCGCACCGCCACCGCCCAGACGCCGGACGGCAGCCGCAGGGTCGCCGGTTCCGCCCCCGGGGTGCCCGCGTTCGGGGGGAACGCCCAGGCGGAGGGGCGGGGCGCGGGGCGGGAGCCGTCCTCCCCGGTGGGGGAGCAGACCAGAGAGGTCAGCAGCGCGGGCCAGGTGAACTCCCCCTCGGGAGAGAGCAGTCGCACGCACTCGGCGTCGGCGTCGGCTTCGGCCTCGCCGTCGCTCCCGGCGACCGTGACGGGGAGGCCCAGGCAGACTTCGAGCTCCGTGCCGAGCAGGTCACAGACCTCCTCGGCCAGGGCGACCGCCTCGCGGCCGTCGGCCGGGACGAGCCGCAGGGCGCGGCGCGGCTCGGCGGGCAGACCGGCGAGGAGGGTGGCCACGTCCTCCGCGGTGACGGGCTCCGCCCGCGGGGCGCCGAGCAGCACGCTCAGCCGGTCGGGGTGCACCGCGACCGCGTAGGCGGGCTCGTCGGGGCGCGGCGCGGCGGCGTCCGCCGGGGACAGGGCGAGCCCGGCGGGCACGGCGCGGACCACGCCCTCCCCGACCGGCCCCAGCGGGACGCGGGCCAGAGCGCGTTGCCAGCGCGGGGCGGGCAGCCGGGTGCCCAATGCCTCGGGCGTCGCTCCCGGGGCGAACCGCCACCAGCCACCGCCGGGGGTGGCGGGTTCGGTGACGTAGAGCAGGCCGCCGGGGGTGAGCACGGCCCGGGCGTCGGGCGCCTCCAGGGTCACCTCCCAGGCGTCGGCGAGGCGTTGGGCCAGCGGCCCGGTCTCACCGGCCGGGGCGGCGGCCCCGGACAGCACCAGCCGGACGGCGAGGGGGTCCTCCTCGCGCAGGAGGGCCAGCAGGCCGCCCAGTTCTTGGCCGAGGTTGCCGGCGGCCGCCGGCGGTACGTCCACCACGACGGCGGGCCGGCGGGCGTCGGCGGGCAGTTCCCGTACGAGGGCGCGGATCGGGGAGTCCCCTATGGCCGAGGAACGCAGCAGGTAGCGGTGGCGGAACTCGTCCCGGACCGTGCACGGCGGTTCCGCCGACAGCCCGGTGCCGGTGCCGGTGGCGGAGTCGGAGTCGGTGCCGGATTCGGTACCGCTCACCACCGCCGCGCCGGGCTCCGGGGTGCTGCCGCGGCGTCCGAACCGGCGCAGCAGCCGCCCGGACATGCCGCCGCCCGGAGACCGTTCCGCCGGTCCGTCGCCACCCTGTCGCACTGCTCCGCCCCTCTTCGCCGACCCTGATGTGATCATGATGCGTCCCTGGGGCGGCCGCTCGGACCACCCGGACCCCGGTTCCGGCCGGAGAGCCGGTCGAATGCGAACCGGGAGAGGTCGGATCCACCGCGGTCGGGGCGGCCGCCCGGGTTCCCGGAGCCGGAGGGGCTCGGGGTGTCGTCGCCGAGGGTGAGTTCCTCCATGAGCGACAGGCCCCGCTGCACCTTGGGCTGCCGGCCGCCGCTCCCCTCCGGGCCCCCGAACCGCGCATGCCGCTCGTCGTCGTCGCGGTCGGTCCGGGTGCGCTTGCCGGGTGCCCCGGACCGCTCGGGTGCCGCCTCGGGCTGGTGCGCGACCCATCCGCGCTCGCCGGCGTCCCAGCGGATGTCCAGCGGTGCCGCGCCGCCACCGCCGCGGGTGCTCGAGGACGACGGGGCGAAGGTGCGCGGGCTGCCGGCCGGGGGCGTCACGTGGATGGTCCGGCCGAGGCCGTCGGCGTAGAGGCCGAGCAGGAACTCCGCGGTGGCGTCGAGTCCGTTGGGCGTGGCGGCGCCGTGCTCCCCGTAGGTGGCCAGGGTGTGGTCGAAGGAGTGCACGCGACCGGTGGTCAGGCGGACGAAGAAGTCGTTGACCGAGGTGCCCTGGGTGTCCAGGTCATTGGTCAGGTTCTTCGCCGCCGCGATCGTCCCGTTCCGCACGTAGATGCGCCGGAACATGGGACGCAGGACCTCGTCCCAGGTCAGCGGCGCCTGGTGCAGGGCCTGGGGCGGAGTCGAGGTGCTGCCGGCCGGCCCGGCCGCGGGCTGTCGCCGCTCCGGCGACGGTTGCAGTGCCTCGCTGAGCGCGGCGAGGAAGGAGCCCTGCGGCTTGTGGAACCGGGCGGCGGCGAGCAGGTCCCGCTCGGCCAGCCGGCCCCCGATGTCGTCGGCGGCCGGCGTCGGCGGCCGGACGAGATAGGTCCGGGCGAAGTGACGCATGTGCCGCAGGTAGGCCGACGTGTCGTCGCTGAGGGCCAGTTGGTAGGCGTGCAGGCGCATCTGCGTCGGGTCGAGACCCGCCCAGAGGTGCGGGTGCCCCGGAACGGTGTGGGACAGGGCACGGCTGATCCGCTGCTTCTGGGGGTCGCCCAGCCCGGGGTCGCGCGGCGCCTCGGTCTGGGCCCGGGGCAGGCTGGGGCCCGGCTCGCCGGCGGGCGGGACGCTGCTCTCCGTCCGTGCCTTCCAGGCGATTCTGCCGGGGCGGAACAGGGGGCGCAGCGGGTCCGCCTCCTGAGCCGGGAGCTCCTGCGCCTTCCTGGACTTCGGCCGGCCGGAGCCGTTGCCCAGCCCCGCGCGGACGGCCGCGAGCCGAAGGCCTCCGCGTGATTTCCTGACCTCCTCGCCGCGGGCGGGGTACGTGTCCCCCTCGGCGCGGTTGAACAGCCGGGCCATGGGGTTGGGGAGCCCCTCGTGGTCCTGCGGCAAGCCGCCCACGAGATGGCCCGCGAGCAGTCGGGACAGGTCGGTCTGGGTGGCGTTGTGGCGGAAACCGGTGTGGAAGGCGAGACCGCGGGTGGGCGGCACCAGGTTCTCGGCGGCGCTCCGCAGCGGGGCGATGGCCTGCTCGTAGCCGTCCGCACGGGGCTCGGTCCCCGGGGTGTGGGTGATGCCCGTCCCGAGTTCCTGGGCGAGGTCCCAGGCGGCCAGTTCCATCAGGCTTTCGCTGAGCTCGTGGAACTCGCCGCCGCCGGTGCCGAAGCGGACCGGTCCGACGGCGTCGCTCTCCAGCAGGACGGCGGCGCCGTCGACGAAGAGGTTCGGCTCGGGGGAGTAGGGGAGCTGGGGGGCGATGGCCGCCTGGCGGTCACGGGCGTTCATGTCGCGCCGGACGGCGCGGTCGAACGCCAGGACGTCCGGATGGTTGACGTCGTTCGGGGAGGTCCGCGGTGTCTCCCGGACGGGCGCCGTGGCGGGCTTGGACGGCTGCCCCGCCTCGTTGTCCTGCTGGGCGGTCCGGTTCTTCTCGAAGGCGGCGAGCTGCTTCTGGTACGTCGCCTCCGTCTCGGCGTTCTCCTCCTGCACCCGCGTCGCGGTGTCCCGCAGGAGCCGCTCCCTCCCCTGCCGGGTGAAGGGGGTGAAGTAGCCGCCCGACATCAGGTACGGGCGCAGGGGCGGCAGGACCTCCGGCGGCTGGGCCGCGATCTCCTGCGGTGACAGGGGCCTGAAGTCCCGTTCGGTCGGCTCGTCGACGAGGGGCGCCGCGAACACCGCGGCGTCGTCCACGTCGTCCACGTCGTCCACGTCGCCGGCGTGGTCGGCCGGGAGCGTCCCGTCCTCGTCGAAGCGCAGTTGCCGGTCCAGCTGCGCGAAGATGTGGCTGCCGTCCGGGGCACGGTGGGGGTAGTCGTCGAAGTCCATGAAGGACACGTACGGATGGCTGCCCTGGTCCATGAAGGCGCGCAGGGCCTGGCGGTTGGCATCGCTGACCAGGAGCGCGTTGCGGGCGGCTCCGTAGGGGAACTTGTCCGGCCACGGGTTCAGCGGGGTGGGGACCAGGGCCAGGGGCAGGGAGAACGAGGTCTGCTGCGCGGCGTTCGCGATCGCGGTGTGGATGCGCTCTTCCGCCTGCGCCCGCATCGTGGCCTTCTTCGTTTCCACCTTCGTCGAGGACTTCTCGCCGCCGTTGACGGCGACGACCACCGCGACGCGGCCCCGGTACCGCTCGGGCAGGCCGTCCTGCACGTGGTGCAGGAACCGTTCGAGCAGTCCGGGGGAGTCGGTGATGGTCCGGTGGCTGACCATGGCGTTGACGACGTAGGAGATCTCGCGGCCCTGCCGGACGCTCTCGCCCACCCAGTGCTGGTACTCCCCGGCGGCCATCGGGCTGCGGGTGGCGTGGCGGGCCAGGTCGTCGAAGGCCGGGTTGACGTACGCGTACGGCCGGGCACCCGGACCCTCGGGGTTCACGCCGGGGGCGTACCACGGGCGGGTGGGCGCGTCGTCCAGCTCCATCGCCGTGGAGTCGGAGCCGGGGGCCTTGCTGGAGGCCAACAGCGGTGTGTCGTCGGGGGCGAGGCGCTGCTGCGCGGCGGCCTCGCCGGCCGGGCTCGACGCCGGGGCATCGGGGGTCGCGGGGGTTGCGGGGGCGGTCGTCACGGAGGCGGCGGTCGCCGGGACCGCCGTCTCGGGGGTGCTGGCCGTCAGGTCGGACGAGGTCGGGTTCGGGAGCAGGTGGGCGACCGACTGGGCGTAGATGTTGCGGGCCCGCAGGGCGTCGATGCGCTCGGGACCGGAGAGCCCGGCCAGCAGTTCCGCGAACTCCCGGCTCATCTGCTCCCGCTGGGCGTCATCGGACGAGTCGATGGTCGCGGCCCGCACCGCCAGGGCCTCGACGGCCTGCTTGACGGTGTCGTTCAGTCCGTTGCCGGGGTCGCCGTGGCGGAAGTAGGCGTCGATGTTGGCGAGGTCTTCGTCGGTGAAGCCCTTGGGTCGGGAGCGTGTGGCTTCGTTGCCGGTTTCGTTGCCGGTTTCGGTGGGGGCGAGGTGTTTGGCGAGTTTGGTGGTGTGGTGCCAGGCGGCGTGCTTTTCGGCGTCCTTGCGGAGGTCGAGGGGGAGGTCCTTCTGGTGCTGTCCGGAACGGGTGGGGGAGTGGGTGACGATGAGGCGCTCGTACCCGGGAGCGAGGGCGTTCTCACTGGTGCGCTTCGTGCCGTCGCCAGTGGTGGCGGTGACCGTCGGATCCGTGTGCCAGGCGGTCATGCGGAACCCGCCCATTTCGCTGTTGGGTTCTTCGAGGTAGCGGACGTTGAAGCCCATGAGGGCCATGGCTTCGAGGTTTCCGCTGCGGAAGCCGAGGTGGCGGGT